>JBFLXM010000011.1:0-50461 GCA_040757175.1 Thermodesulfobacteriota bacterium | reverse complement strand
TAGGATATTACGAAAACCGCACTTGTTCACAAGCTAATTTGTCAAGGAAAAAAACGCCTCCGGGAGAATTTTTTTCAAATGATGTTTACCGGTTGTCATGCAATTTCCTAACCGGACAGTGCTGGGTGCGCCCCTACGGTTTGCTGCTTTTTGTTGGCGACTTGGTATTAAAACGCGGTGAAGCCCCAAAGGAGGATAAAGATGCGCAGCAGCAGATGGAAACAACTTCTGGAGACCGGATATTTCCAGGTATTTTCTCTCACTACCCTGGCCATCGCCTGCCTGGCCATCGGCCTGGTAGTAGCGTCAGGGATAAACTGGACCCGGCCCTCGATGGCTCAAACCCTGACGGCCACAACTCCGGGGGCCCTGGCCGCCCCCGGGGCCAGGCCCGGTTCCCTGGCCGAACTGGCCCAAAAACTGAGCCCCGCAGTGGTCAACATCAAGGTGGTAAAGGTGGAAAAGGTGGGTTTGGAGCAGCCGCAGATGGAGATTCCCGAGGGTCCTTTTGGCGACATGTTCAAGAAGTTTTTTCAAGAAATGCCCCGGGTTCCCAAAAACTACCGGTCCCAGGGCGCGGGCTCGGGGGTGATCATCAGCCAGGACGGCTATGTCCTGACCAACAATCATGTGGTGGAAGACGCCAAAGAGGTCACCGTCACCCTGGCCGATAAAAAGGAGTATCAGGCCAAAGTGGTGGGCCGGGATCCCAAAACCGATCTGGCGGTTCTCAAGGTTAAGGCCGATAAGTCTTTCCCTGCGGCCACCCTGGGGGATTCCGATCAACTGCAAGTGGGCGATTGGGTGGCAGCCATCGGCAATCCCTTCGGCTTGAACAACACGGTGACCTGCGGCATCGTCAGCGCCAAAGGCCGGGTCATCGGCGCCGGACCTTACGATGACTTTATCCAGACGGACGCCTCCATCAACCCCGGGAACTCCGGCGGGGCGCTCCTGAATATGCAAGGGGAGTTGGTGGGCATCAACACCGCCATTATCGCCCAGGGCCAGGGCATCGGCTTTGCCATTCCGGTGAATACGGCCAAGCCGCTGGTCCCCCAACTGATTGCCAAAGGTGAAGTGACCCGGGGTTACCTGGGCGTCAACATCCAGTCCATCACCCCGGAGCTGGCCAAGGCCTTGGACCTTCGGGACCGCAAAGGCGCGCTGGTGGCCGATGTGGTGCCCGGCGGCCCCGGGGATAAGGGAGGAATCAAACGGGGTGACGTCATCATCGCCTTTAACGGCAAGGTGGTGGAGGATAGCCATCATTTGCCCGGGCTGGTGGCGGCCGCACCGGTGCATCAGGAGGCCGCGGTGACCATTCTCCGCCAGGGCCAGGAAAGGAAGCTTTCCCTGAAAGTGGGGCAGCTCCCCGGAAATACGGCGGAATCAGAGAAGCCGGTGCATCCGGCCGCGGGCAAGTGGGGCCTAAAACTCCGGGACGTAACTCCCCAAATCGCCCAGCGGTTCCACCTCCAGGAGGAAAAAGGGGTGGTGGTGGCCGGCATCGAGCCGGGAAGCCGGGCGGATGCAGCCGGTATCCAGCGGGGTGACCTCATTTTGGAGGTCAACCGCCAGGCGGTGGGCTCCGTTAAGGAGGTCCTGGAGAAGATTAACCGGTCCCAGGATAAGGACCGGCTATTGCTCCTGGTGCAAAGGGATAACGGCAAGTTCTTCGTACCCCTGGAGCAGCAGGGTTAACCGCGAGTAGCCGCGGATCCTCAGGAAGCCCCCTTGAGGCGCCGGCAGCGCCGGATCAGGGCGTTCGTGGAACTGTCATGGCCGAGCCGGGGCTCCTCCCGGCTCTCCAGCTCCGGGATAATGCGCTGGGCCAGGGCCTTGCCCAGTTCGACCCCCCACTGGTCGAAGGAGTTAATGCCCCAGATGGTCCCCTGGGTAAAGACGCTGTGCTCGTAGAGGGCCAGGAGTTGGCCCAAGGTTTCCGGGGTAAGGCGCGGGGCGAGGATGGTGTTGGAGGGGCGGTTGCCCGGGAAGACCCGGTGGGGCGCGAGCCAGTCCGGGACGCCCTCGGCCTTCACCTGCTCCCGCGTCTTGCCGAAGGCCAGGGCTTGGCTCTGGGCCAAGACGTTGGCCAGGAGCAGATCGTGGTGCCGGCCCCGGGGGTTGAGGGGTTGGGCAAAGGCGATGAAGTCGCAGGGAATCAGCTTGGTGCCTTGATGGATCAACTGGTAGAAGGAGTGCTGGCCGTTGGTCCCCGGCTCCCCCCAGTAGACGGGGCCGGTCTGGTAGGCGGCTTCGGTCCCCTCCAGGGTCACCCGTTTGCCGTTGCTCTCCATGGCCAACTGCTGCAGATACGCGGGAAAACGCCGCAGGTATTGATCGTAAGGCAAGACCGCCACGGTCTGGGCTCCGAAGAAGTTGTTGTACCAAACGGTCAAAAGGCCCAGGAGCACCGGCAGGTTGTCTTCGAAGGCCGCGGTGCGGAAGTGCTCGTCCATCTGCCGGAACCCGGCCAGCAGGGACTGGAAGTTATCCGGGCCGATGGCCAGCATGGTGGACAGGCCGATGGCCGAATCCAGGGAATAGCGCCCGCCGACCCAATCCCAGAACTCGAACATGTTGGCGGTATCGATTCCGAACTCCCTCACTTTCTCCGTGTTCGTGGAGACCGCCACAAAATGCCGGGCCACCGATTTCACCTCACCCCCGAAAGCGGCCAGGGACCAGTCCCGGGCCGTGTGGGCGTTGGTCATGGTCTCCAGGGTGGTGAAGGTCTTGGAAGAAATGATGCAGAGGGTCTCCCCGGGGTCAAGATCGCGCACTGCCTCCGCGAAGTCGGTGCCATCGATATTGGAGACGAACCGGAAGGTCAGGGCCCGTTCGCTGTAGTGCTTTAAGGCTTCATAGGCCATCACCGGCCCCAGGTCGGAGCCGCCGATGCCAATATTGATAACATTTTTAATGGGTTTGCCGGTATAACCCAGCCAATCGCCCTGGCGGACGCGGTGGGCGAACTCCGCCATCTTGGCCAACACGGCGTGGACCTGGGGCACCACGTTTTCCCCGTCAACGGCGATGGACGCGCCTTGGGGGGCCCGCAGGGCCACGTGCAGAACGGCGCGCTTCTCGGTAACATTGACCTTCTCCCCCCGAAACATGGCGTCGATGCGTTCTCTGAGGCCGGATTCCCGGGCCAGTTGCCGGAGCAACTGGAGAGTCTCGCCGGTGATCCGGTTCTTCGAGTAATCCAGATAGAGGCCCGCGGCCTCCGCGGTTAAGCGCTCCCCCCGCTGGGGATCGGCCGCGAAGAGCTCCCGGAGATGGACCTCCCGGATCTGCTGATAGTGCCCTTGCAGGGCCTTCCAGGCCGGGCGGGCGGTGAGTGGGGCGATGATTGCGGTCATGGGCCTGCTCCTTTCGTCTCCCCGTGGTCGCCTAGGCACCGGCCAGGGCGTTGTGCACTATATGTTGCGCCTCTTCCACGATGGCCTCCAGATGGGCCTGGTCTTTGAAGCTTTCCCCGTAGATTTTATAGATGTTCTCCGTGCCGGAGGGCCGGGCCGCAAACCAGCCGTTGGCGGCCACCACCTTGAGGCCGCCGATGGGGGCATCATTCCCCGGGGCGTTGGTCAGCTTGGCGGTTATGGGCTCGCCGGCCAGTCTCGACTCTTTGACCGCGGCGGGGGACAACTTTGCCAACCTCGCCTTTTGCTCGGGGGTCGCGGGCGCGTCGATCCGGACGTAGCAGGGCGCGCCGAACTCCGCGGTCAGGTCCCGGTAGTGCTCGCCCGGGTCCTTGCCCGTGCGGGCGGTGATCTCCGCGGCCAGGAGATTGGGAATTATCCCGTCTTTATCCGTGGTCCAGACACTGCCGTCGCGCCGCAAAAAAGTCGCGCCCGCGCTCTCCTCGCCGCCGAAACCCAGGGACCCGTCCATGAGTCCGGCCACGAACCACTTGAACCCCACCGGCACTTCCACCAGCCTGCGGTTCATCTTGGCGGCCACCCGGTCGATCATGCTGCTGCTCACCAGGGTCTTGCCCACCGCCACCGTCCGGGGCCACTCCGGGCGGTTGGCGAATAAGTAGGCGATGGCCACGGCCAGGTAGTTGTTGGGGGGCAGCAGTCCCTGGCTGCGGCTGACGATCCCATGGCGGTCGGCATCGGGATCGTTGGCAAAGGCCACCGCGAAGCGCTCCTTGAGGTCGATCATGCGGGCCATGGCGTAAACCGAAGAGGGGTCCATGCGGATCTGCCCGTCCCAATCCACGCTCATGAACTGGAAGGTGGGGTCGAGCCGATGATTCACCACCTCCAGATTCAGGCGGTAGCGGGCGGCTAGGGCCTCATAATAGGCCAGGCTGGCGCCGCCCAAGGGGTCCACCCCCAGGTGCACCTGGCTGTCTTGAATGGCCTGCATATCCACCACTGCCGGGAGATCCTGCACATAGGCCTCCAGGAAGCCATGCTTATGGGTGGTGGGGGCTTTGCGGGCCCGCTCAAAAGGGACCCTCGCCACCCCCTTAAGTCCGTCGGCCAGGAAGGCGTTGGCCCGCTCTTCGATCCATTTGGTCACCTGGGTGTCCGCGGGGCCCCCGTGGGGCGGGTTGTATTTAAAGCCGCCGGAGTGCGGCGGGTTGTGGGAGGGAGTAATAACGATGCCGTCGGCCAGGCCCCGGCTGCGCCCCCGGTTATAAGTGAGAATGGCGTGGGAGACCACCGGGGTGGGCGTGTAGCCATCGTCTGCATCCACCATGACATTAACCGCGTTGGCCGCCAGGACTTCCAAAGCGCTGGCAAAGGCCGGCTCCGACAGCCCGTGGGTATCGATGCCCAGGAACAGCGGCCCGTCGATGCCTTCCTGCCGGCGGTAAAGACAGATGGCCTGGGTGATGGCCAGAATATGCGCCTCGTTGAAGTCATGGTCCAGGGACGACCCCCGATGGCCGGAGGTGCCGAAGGCCACCCGCTGCCCGGGCACCGCGGGATCGGGGGAATTGACATAGTAGGCGGTGACCAGGCGGGGGATGTTGGTCAACATCCAGGGCTCCGCGGGTTTCCCGGCATATGCGGAAATGCTCATCAGCTACCTCCTGGGCAATTACTGGGGCTGGTGCGAGGTTTTTTGCCCATAACCCTTTCTCCGGGTTCCCCGGCGGCGGAGTCCCCTCCCGGTTCCCCGGACCAAGCCGCGGGTTGGATATGACCTTATCCTATCTATAAGGGCTTAGCCAATGTTTTACCACCTGCAGGAAGGCTTGATGCCGCTTGCCCTTCATCTCCAGGTGCCTCAGGACCATCAATTTGGCCTGGTCGCCCATGAAAAGCCAGACGAGGCAGTAAGCCCAGATGATCCCCACGTCTTTCCAAGAAATGGGAGTAATAAGGCCAAAGGGATAAACCACGAACAAGGTGGCCAGGAGCTTGGTGACCACCGTGGACCAGAAGAGAATGGGCGCGGGATAGGGCTTTCTCAGAAACATGCGGGGCGTCCGGGTTACAAAGAGGGTAAGGTGTCCGGCCACGGCCATTTTCAGGAAGATATAAGTCTGGATTTGGGGGATATCCAGCTTGAGCCAATTCTTGGCGAGGATCAACATCACGAAGCTTCCGGCTACTCCCGTGAGTCCCAATACGGTGGAGAGGGTGAGAACCCGGTGCATGTTCCACCTCACCGGGTTGGGATCCACCAGGGTGCGGTCGAAGGCAATGGCCATAATGGGAACGTCATTGAAGAGGGCCAGCAAGATGATCATGATGGCCGTGATGGGATAAAAATTAAAAAAGACCATGGCCAAGACCACAAAAAACATGATGCGGATGGTCTCAACGATGCGGTAGATGGCATAACTGTTCATGCGCTCGAAGATGCGGCGCGCCTCTTCCACCGCCCTGACTATCACTGACAGGCCGGGAGCGGTGAGCACCAGGTCGGCCGCGGCCCGGGCCGCATCTGTGGCCCCGCTTACGGCAATGCCCACATCGGCCTGTTTGATGGCCGGGGCGTCGTTGACCCCGTCCCCGGTCATCCCGGTGATATGCCCCAGGGATTGCAGGGCCCGGACAATGCCATATTTGTGTTCCGGGAAGACTTCCGCATACCCGTCCGCAGCCTCGATGGTCATCGCCTGATTCTGGTCCAGGTTGGACATATCCGTACCATCTTTAAGCAGTTGAGAGGCCGGCTTAATATTGGCACCCAAGCCCAGACGCTGGGAGATCTCCCGGGCGATGGCCACATTATCCCCGGTCACCATCTTGATCTGCACGCCATGCTGTTTGGCGTCGGCAATAGTCTCGGCAGAATCTTCCCGGGGTGGGTCGAACAGGGGCAAGATTCCCAAAAACTGCCAGGGACCGGTATCCGCAGCCTGGGCTACCCCCAGGGTGCGATATCCCTTGGCGGCTAATGCGTCCACCGTCTCCCGGGCTTTGGCGGAAATCACAGGTTCCAGGCGGCACATATCCATAATGACCTGGGGCGCACCCTTGGTGACCTTGAAGGTATGATTTTCCGCATCCTGAACGGTGCTTTCCGTCCTTTTGCCCACCGGATCGAAGGGCATAAATTGGGTCTGGTGGTATGCCGCCAAGGCTTGCTTGTCTTCCAGCCCTGCCAGAACGGCCAAATCGATGGGGTCCTGATTTTCCGATTTGGAAGCCAGGGACCCCCAGAGGATTAATTCTTGGGGGTCTTTGGCTCCAAAAGTCACGGGCTCTCCCAGGGTCAATTGGTTGAGGGTCAGGGTCCCGGTCTTATCGGAACACAAGATATCAATGCCGGCCATCTCCTCGATGGACTCCAGACGGGTGACAATGGCCTTCATTTTGGAAAGGGCCTGGGCCCCCACGGCCATGGTCACCGACAACACCGCGGGCAGGGCTACGGGAATGGAAGCCACCGTCAGGATCAGGGCAAACTGGACCAGGGTCAGGAGATGGGCGCCTCGTTCCAATTGCACCAGGATGAGCACCGTCACCAAACCCAGGCTTAGATAAATCAGATAATCCCCGATGTGCAAAACCGCTTTCTGGAAATGGGACACGGCCCCCGCGGCCTGGACCAGCTTGGCGGTGCGGCCGAAGAAGGTGTCGGCACCGGTGCCGGTGACCAGGGCCACCATCTCCCCCTGTTTGGCCACCGATCCGGAATAGGCGATATCCCCCGTCCTTTTACTCGCCGGCAAAGATTCGCCGGTCAAGGCGGACTGGTCCACGCTGAGAAAGGCTCCCTCAAAGAGCTTAACGTCTCCGGGAATGATATCCCCCAGGCGGAGGCGGATAATATCCCCGGGCACCAATTGCTCTGCTGGCATCTCCTGCCACTTGCCGTCCCGCAGCACTCGGGCCTTGAGAGCCAATTGCCTTTTCAGGGCCTCCAGGGCATTGGCGGCCTTATACTCCTGCCAGAAACCCACCACCGCGTTAAAAACCAGCAGGATCGAAATAATGATGAGATCGTCCCAATGCTTGACAATGGCGGAGAGGACGGCCGCGATCTCGATCATCCAGGGGATGGGCCCCCAAAAATACCCCAGGAATTTTACGAGGGGGTTGACCTTCTTTTCTTCCAGGGTATTGGGGCCAAATTGGGCCAGACGGCTCTGGGCCTCATCATTGGAGAGTCCCTGGGAGGAAGTAGCGAGGGCGGCCCAGAGTTCCTCCACGCTTTGGTTCTGCGCCACCTCACTATCGATCTTTTGAATATTCATGGATACGACCCTCTCTCCTTAGGATGCCAACCTTTGCGGAAAAACAGGCGGTGATTGCAGATGGCGGGATCAAGAAAAGTCATTCCTGCCAAGATATGTAAGCCCTTGGGTGCCAGGCCGCGGCAGAGATCGATTTTGAGAAAGAAATTATTTTTGAAAGCCGATTTGAAAGCCGAATAGACGTGTTCAATTTTTCATACTAAGCATTTTAGAGTCCCTTTTCAATTTATAATTTTTTCTGCCACACCCCGGAGGCCCAGATTGAGTCATTTCCCGGCTTGGGGAAGGACATTGCCGGATTAGGAAAATTGGGAGGAAATGAGATCCTTAAATGACCCGGGAAATTCCGCCAAAGAAAAAGGGTCACGGACTAAGTCCGTAACCCCTTGATATCACTGGTGCCGAAGCGGGGACTTGAACCCCGACGGGGATACCCCCACTAGACCCTGAACCTAGCGCGTCTCCCGATTCCGCCACTTCGGCAAAACGCCGGACAAGCAAACCTGCCTGGCAATTTTCAACTTAATAATATATAATGTGCCCTTATGGCTTGTCAAGGCTTAACTGGGAAGGGCGGCCAGGGGTGATGGTCTTTCACGATCTCCCCCCGGGCGCGGCTTCTTTCTCCCGGACCGTGGTCACCATCGGCAACTTCGACGGCGTCCACCTGGGGCACCGGGCTATCTTGGCCCGGGTCCTCCACCGGGCCCGGGAACTGGAGGCCCAGGCCGTGGCCGTCACCTTCGAACCCCATCCCTTGAAAGTCCTCCGTCCGGAAATGCATATGCCCCTCCTCACCACCCCGGAGCAGAAGATCGGCCTGCTGGCCGCAGCCGGCCTGGAAGCAGTGGTGGTCCTCCCCTTTAACCGGGAATTTGCCGCGTTGCCGGCCCGGGAATTCGTGCAGCGCTATTTTTTGGAGCGCCTCCGGGTCCGGGAGGTGGTGGTGGGCCACGACTATTGCTTCGGCCGGGCGCGGGAAGGCAACATCGATCTCCTGAAAGAGATGGGCCAACAGCACGGCTTCACCGTCCAGGTGGTCTGGGCGGTGGAGGCCGACGGCGCGGTGGTTTCCAGCTCCTTGATCCGGGCCCTCCTGCGCCTGGGCAAAGTGGAAGAGGCCGCGCTCCTCCTGGGCCGACCCTACGGGGTGGCGGGGCGGGTGGTGCAGGGCAAGGGACGGGGCGGCAAACTCCTGGGCGTGCCCACCGCCAATATCCGCCCGGCCAACGAACTCCTGCCCGCCACCGGCATCTACGCGGTGCGGGTGCGGCGGGGTGACCAAATACTTTTGGGCGCGGCCAATATCGGCACCTGCCCCACCTTCGAAAACGGGGAATTTTCCCTGGAAGTCCACCTCCTGGACTTCTCCGGGGACCTCTATGATGAGACCCTGGGGGTGGAATTCGTAGCCCGCCTCCGGGAAGAACGGCGCTTTCCCTCCATCGAGGCCCTGGCCGCCCAGATCCACGCGGATATCAAGACCGCGCGCCAGGTCTTGACCGCGGAGTGATCAGTAATCAGTAATCAGTAAAAAAGACTGACCACTGAACCGCTTGCAAAATTGTCATTCTGCGGGAGCGAAGCGACCGAAGAATCTAGATCCTTCGCTTCGCTCAGGATGACAAAATAATTATTTTGCAAGAGCCTCCACTGATCGCTGTTTTTCGAGGTATCTCCAAGATGTGGCGTTATCAGGCGGTCTGCCGCCAATGCGGTTTTATGTCCCCCTGGCAGGGTGATGCGGAGAAGTGCCGGGAGAGTATGCTTTTGCACCTGAAGCAGGAGCATAATCTGGCCTCTGGGCGGGATAGAGACGATTATGAGAGCAGAGAACAGCATCAGTGTGACTATTGCCTGGAGGCATATCTGGACAGTTGCACCAAGTGCAGCCGGGATTTTTGCCATCTCCACGCCGGGGATATCGACGGGCTCTGCGGGGGGTGCATTTAAAGGCTTGGACTAACCTGCCGGGTGAGCCTTTAACCTGTTACGAAAAGTTCCAAGTTGGTGGTGCGACCGTCCCTGGCCGCCGGACGCATGACGGGCACGGAGGCCCGCCCCACCAGAATTTTCATGATTTGTGCGTGGACCAATGTTCCATCCGGAACTGCTTCGAGAAGTCATGGCGATGGCACAGGCTTTCCACCTGTGCGGATTCCCGGGCGGGCGAGACGCCCGCCCCTACGATTTTTCATGATTTACGGGTGAGCCAACGGCTCATGAACGACTGTCTCTGAATCAAGAATAGGCGTAGGGCGGGCGTCCCCGCCCCCCAGTATCATCATGCGCTAAATGGCGGGCAGTGCCCGCCCTACAAAAGCTGGCCTAGGCTATAGAGCCTGGGCCGCCGCGCCCAAGTCCGGTTCTTACCTGGAAAAACGCCTTGACAGCACGCGGACATTTTTGTATAAATATTTGTTGAGCGGGCATAGCTCAGCTGGTAGAGTACAAGCTTCCCAAGCTTGGTGTCGCGGGTTCGAATCCCGTTGCCCGCTCCAGCCCGGGGGGCGAGGGGGCGTGCCATGGAAAAGGCGCTCCCGAGAATAGTTGAGCCCGCCCGCGACCCGCTTCCCCCATCGAGGGGGCCGGACTTGAGTTAGGGGCGAGAATCCGGCTTGCTTTGACGGGCGGAGTAAGTAGTTGCTCTGGGGTGCCCCGAGATTATACATTTGTCTTGGATTTTCCCGGAAGTGGGCTGTGGCCCGCTTTTTTTTGTGTTTTGATGATGTGAGAAAACAGATGATGAAAAAGATTGATATTATATCAAAATGACAAAACAAGCAGACCTTGAAAAGTTATCAAACCTCTTTAAAAGAAATAATAGATGGGCCAATTTTGGTCCTGTATTAAATGGGGTTAATATTAATGGTTTTCGAGGTATTAATGATTTAGATATAAATTTCGAAAGTCCTATTATTGCTTTTAGTGGTATTAATGGAAGTGGAAAAAGCACAATAATTCAGTTATTATCTTGTGCTTATAGGAAACCAGTAACAGAGGTAAGTAAAAAACGCAGGTATTATATTAAAGATTTTTTTAATATGGGCCTTCTCGATCCATCTCCGTTTACTACAGATGCAAAAGTTATGTATAAATATACAACTAGTAAGCAAGATTATGAACAAACTGTTACAGTAACAAGAGCTACTCATGAATGGAGCGGATATAAAAGACAGCCTGAACGAATTACTTCTTATGTTGGTTTTACATTTTATATACCAAAGGTTGAGAGAAGAGATTTTAGCGTTTACCACTCACAGCACATTACAGTTGAGGAAGGAAGATTGCCCAGTGAAGAGGCGATGTTATGGACAAAAAGAATATTAGGAAATGTTTATGAACAAATTGATTTTGCCACTGTGAGGCATGCAAATAAAGAAGCAGAAGTAGGTAGATTAAAGCGCAATGGCGCTAGATATTCTGAAAATAACATGGGGTTTGGAGAAGCACGGATTTTATATTTTGTAGATTTATTAGAAAACTCTCCAGATAATAGCCTTTTTGTATTTGAGGAACCAGAGACATCTTTGCATCCTGTTGCGCAATATAAATTTGCAGAATATTTGCTAAACGTTGTTCTAAGGAAAAAACATCAAATTTTTTTATCTACTCATTCAGAAAATTTACTTGATGGATTGCCGGTGGAATCAAGAAAATTTTTGATTAGAGAAGGCACAAAAATTTATATTGTTAATGGTATTTCTATTAATCAAGCTAAATGTTTTTTATCTGGGTATAATTTTCCAGCATTATTAATTATAGTTGAAGATAAAGTTAGTAGAATTCTGACAACAGAAATTATAAGATGCATAGAACCAAATTTAATACCACAAATTAATATAGAAATAGGCGGAGATAAAAAGGAATTAGGTAATGTAGTACGCATTCTTAAGAGTTTTGGAAAAAACGTTATTGGATTTCGAGATGCAGATATTGGAGAAAATCAGAAAGAAAAATTATATTCGTTGCCAGGTAGTCAAGCACCAGAAAGAGAAATATTAAATTCTAACGCAGTGAAAGAATATCTAAATAAAGTTTATAAATTTAATGTGGAAAATTATTTATCTGAAAATCCTGATTTAAATCATCATGAGTATTTTGAAAAAATTGCAATGAAAATAGCAGTTTTTGAAGAAGTATTAATTACAGAATCGGCAAGAATATACTCTCAAGATTTATCAAAAGAGGAAAAAGAAATTATTCTCCAAAAAATTAATAGTAACCTTTGATATGCGCATCTGGGACCTGGCCCCGGAGCTACTCTGCCGCCAGCATCTGTTGGGGGAGCACCGGGAACTTCACGGCCTGTGGGTGATCTTGACTAAAGATAAAAAAGGCTTTGCCCGGCATCCGGAGACGGCCCGGTGGCGGGGGAAGCTATCGGCTTTATATCAGCGCCACGAATTGTTGGTGGCGGAGATGGCCCGCCGGGGCTACCGGCATCAGACGCCGCTGCCGGAGGCGGAGGCCGTGGGCCTGGCGGAGCAGAGGGAATATAAAGACACCCCCGCAGAGCAGGTCCGGATTCTTAAGGCCAAGGGCTGCGGCTGCCGGGTTTAGGTGAGGGAACATGACACTGCCACTGACGCATACCCTGGGGTTTATTGTGTTGGGTTTGGTGGCCGGAGCCTTCAGCGGGCTCATCGGCGTGGGCGGCGGGGTGATCATCGTCCCGGCCCTGGTTTTTATCTTCGGCCTCTCCCAGCATCTGGCCGAAGGGACCACGCTGGCGTTGTTGATCCCCCCCATCGGCCTGCTGGCCGCGTGGACCTATTATCAAGAAGGCTACGTGGACCTGCATATTGCCGGGTTGATCTGTCTGGGCTTCTTCTTCGGCGGCCTGGTGGGGGCCAAAGTGGCGAACCATCTGAGCAACGCGGCCCTGGAAAGGGTCTTCGGCACGGCCATGCTGCTGATTTCCCTGAAGATGATCTTCGCCAAATAGGGGAAGGGCTGACAGCATTTAATAACTTAAGGAATTGGTGGGCAGTGCCCACCCTACATTACTGTAATCGGGCCTAAATACGCCACCCCCACCCCGACCCTCCCCCCTCAAGGGGGAGGGGGAAAAGCTTTCCAGGGTGAGGGGGAAAGCTTTGAACCTTATTGAGGTATTCCTGAGACGCAATATTGGCAATAATATTTAGATATGGCGGATTGATAATTAGCATTTTTTTAACCGAAAACCGAAAACGGAAAACCGAAAACGGAAAGCCGAAAACGGAAAACAGAAAACGGTTTTTAATGGCAACCACTGAGGAGATCAAACGCAAGGTGGAGGAACTGGTCCAGCCCCTGGCCGTGAGCCAGGGATTGGAGCTGGTGGACCTGGAATTAATGCGGCCCCGCCGGGGCCGCACCATCCTGCGCCTGTTTTTGGACCGGCCCGGGGGCGGCATCACTATCGCCGAAATCACCCGGATCAGCCGGGTGGTGGGAGATTTGCTGGACGTGCATGACGTTATCCCCGAGTCCTACCACCTGGAGGTGTCCTCTCCGGGATTGACCCGGAAGTTGAAAAAGCCCGAGGATTATCAGCGGTATGTGGGCAGGCTGGTGCGCATCACCACCCGCCAGGCCCGGGATGGGAAGCAGGTCTTCCGGGGCATCCTTAAGGGGCTGGAGAACGATGAGGTCTGCCTGCAAGAGGAAGGGGCCGTATATCGCCTGCCGCTGCCGGAGATCGCCCGGGCGCGGCTGGATCTGGACATGAAAAATAATCTCAAGGGGGACAAGGATCTCTCATGAATTTGGAACTAAGGCGGATTATCGATCAGGTTAGCCGGGATAAGGGTATTGATAAAGAGCTGCTCATCGGCGCCATCAAAGACGCGATACGCTCTGCGGCCAAAAAGAAATACGGGCCCCGCCTGGATATCGAAGTGAGTTATAAGGATGAGACCGGGGAAATCGAGGTCTTCCAATTCAAGGAAGTGGTCCCCGAAGTGACCGATCCCCACCGGGAAATCACTTTGGAGGAAGCCCGGAAAGAGGACCCGGAATGCGAGTTGGGGGACAGCCTGGGCTTCAAGATGGACGCGGCCGCGTTCGGCCGCATTGCCGCGCAGAGCGCCAAGCAGGTGATCATGCAGCGCATGAAGGACGCGGAACGGGACCTGGTCTTTGATGATTACAAGGATCGCAAAGGGGAGATCATCAACGGTATCGTGCAGCGCCTGGACCCGGAGGGGATCATCGTTAATCTGGGCCGCACCGAGGCCCTGCTGCCCCCCTCGGAACAGGCCCCCCGGGAAATGTACCACAAAGGCGAGCGCATCCGGGCTTATGTACTGGACGTGAAGCGGCAGACCCGGGGTCCGCAGATCATTCTCTCCCGCACCCACCCCCAGTTTCTAGTGGCCTTGTTTGAGACCGAGGTGCCGGAGATTTCCGAATCGGTGGTCCAGGTCCTGGGGTGCGCCCGGGAACCCGGCAGCCGCTCCAAGATCGCGGTGACCTCCCGGGATTCGGACGTGGACCCGGTGGGGGCCTGCGTGGGCCTGAAGGGCTCCCGGGTGCAGAACATCGTCCAGGAACTCCGGGGAGAGAAGATCGACATTATCCCCTGGAACCCGGACCCGGCCAAGTTTGCCACCAACGCCCTGGCCCCGGCCCAGGTGAGCCGCATCATCCTCAACAAGGGCGGCCAGAGCATGGAAGTCATCGTGCCGGACGACCAGTTGTCCCTGGCCATCGGCAAACGGGGGCAGAATGTGCGCCTGGCCTCCCGCCTGGTGGGTTGGAAGATCGATGTCAAGAGCGAATCCAAGTATTCCAAGTCCTTGAAGGAAGGCTACCTCTCCTTGCTCAGCATCCCGGGCGTAGGGGAGATCACCGCCAACCTCCTCCATGAGGCCGGCTATACTTCGGCCCGGGAGGTGGCGGAAACCAGCCTGGAGGAATTGCTCCAGTCCACCGGGATTACTGAGAAGAAGGCGGCCAGCCTCATTGCCGCGGCCCAGGAGATGATCCAGGGCGGGGAAGAGGGAGCCAAAGCGGACCTAGAGCCGGCAACCAAAGTATAATGAACGATGGAATTTTTCTGAACATTTGCGAAATAAGCTGCGGGGGATAAGGTTAATTATATGGCGAGAACCAGGATCTTAAATCTGGCAAAAGAACTCAAAGTGGATGTCAAGGTGCTCATGCACCGTCTCAAAGAAGAGATGGGACTGCAGGTGGACAACTACCTCAGTTCCCTGGATGAACCCACGGTGGTCAGAGTCCGTCAGGTTATGACCCAGGCGGAGGCGCAGATGGAAGAAAAGCGCCTCGGGGACAATATCAAGCGCCGCCGCCGGGTGGCGCCGGTGGCGGCCGTGCCTGTGGAAATGCCGGAAGAGGCGCCGCCACTGCCGCCGGAGGCGCCCCCCAAGGCGCGCAAGCCCAAGGAGGCGGTGGCCCGGGTGGTATCTCTGCCCCCCAAGGAAGCGCCGCCCCCGGAGGGGGCCCCGCCAGCCCCGGCAATGGAGCCTGAGGCCCCGGCGGCGGTGGAGGCCAAAGAGACTGCGGTTCCCAAGGGCCAGGCCAAGGCGGCTGCCCCCGGTAAGGCCGCGGCCCCCACTGACTCCGGCGCGGCCTTAAAGAGGCAAAAGGGCAAAGTTAGAAAGAAGGAGATCCCGGCCCGGATTATCAGCCTGCCTACGGAACCGGTGCCGGAACCGCTGGCAGCCCCCCCCCCGTCGGCCGCGGCCCCGGCGGAAGCAGCGTCGGCTCCCGGAGTGCGGCCGGCAGCCAAATTGACGCCGGCAGCCAAGCCGGCCGCGGAAGAAGAGAAAAAGGGCAAAGCCAAAAAGAAAACCAAACGCCCGGAAACTACGGAAGCCGCCCGGGCCAAACCCGTGAAGAAGCGGGAGGTGCGGGAGCGGGCCGATCTTTATGGCCTGGCCGAAGGGGAGGCCCGCCTCCCGGGCCGCCGCAAAGGCATGCGCAAAGCCATCAAGAAGATCAGCAAGGGCGAACTCACCGTCCCCAAGGCCATCAAACGCCGCATCAAGGTGGGGGAATCCATCACCGTGGGCGAACTGGCCAAGCGCATGGGTATCAAGTCCGGGGAGATCATCAAGCAGCTCCTGCAGATGGGGGTGATGGCCACCATCAACTACCCCATTGATTATGACTCCGCGGTGCTCGTGGCCGTGGAGTTCGGGTTTGAGGTGGAGCGGGCCACCATGCAGGAAGAAGACCTGCTGGCCATTGAGCCCCGGGAAGCCGGGGAGGCCAAACCCCGGGCCCCGGTGGTCACCATCATGGGCCACGTGGATCACGGCAAGACTTCCCTCTTGGACGCCATCCGCCAGAGCCGCATCACCGCCGCGGAAGCCGGCGGCATCACCCAGCATATCGGCGCTTACCATGTGGAACTCCCTGACGGCCATGGGGAGGTGGTCTTCCTGGACACGCCGGGCCACGAGGCCTTCACCTCTATGCGGGCCCGGGGCGCGCAGGTCACCGACCTGGTGGTGTTGGTAGTGGCCGCGGACGACGGGGTCATGGAACAGACCCGGGAGGCCATCAACCACGCCAGGGCCGCAGGAGTGCCCCTGGTGGTGGCCGTCAATAAGATCGACAAACCCAATGCCAACCCGGAACGGGTCAAACGGGAACTGGCCAACGAAGGGGTGGTCTCGGAAGAATGGGGCGGAGACGTCCTGTTTGCCGAGGTGTCGGCCAAGAAAGGCACCGGCATCTCCGATCTGTTGGAAAAGATCCTGCTGCAGGCGGAAGTCCTGGACCTCAAGTCTCCCCGGGAAGGTCCGGCCCAGGGCCGGATCATCGAATCCCGCCTGGATAAAGGGCGGGGTCCGGTGGGCACCGTGCTGGTGCAGTCAGGCGTCTTGAAGGCCGGGGATTATTTCGTGTGCGGCCCCCAATTCGGCAAAGTGCGGGGCTTGCTCAATGACCAGGGCCAGAAGGAGGAGAAGGTCTATCCGGGCATACCCGTGGAGGTACAGGGTTTCAGCGGCGTGCCGGAGGCCGGGGACGAGTTCCAGGTGCTGGAAGATGAGCGCAAGGCCAAGCAGATCGCCATGATGCGGCAGCAGAAGCAGCGGGAAGCCGCCCTGGCCCGCATCAGCCGGGTCAGCCTGGAAAAGCTCTACCAGCGCATCCAGGAAGGGGCCGTCAAGGAGCTGAAGATGGTGCTCAAGGCCGACGTGGCGGGCTCCATCGAAGCTTTGGCCAAGGCCCTCTCCGAACTGGGGACCAAGGAGATCAAGGTCTCCCTGATCCATACCGGCATGGGGGAAATCACCGAGAGCGACATCATGCTGGCCTCGGCTTCCGACGCCATCGTGGTGGGGTTCAATGTCCGGGCCAACCCCAAGGCCACGGCCCTGGCGGACCAGGAGCAGGTGGACGTGCGTTACTACGACATCATCTACAAGCTCCTGGAGGACATCCACGCGGCCCTGGAAGGGTTGCTGGAACCGGTGGTGGAAGAGAAAGTCCAAGGCCGGGCCGAGGTGCGCCAGGTCTTCTCCATCACCAAGGTGGGCACCATCGCCGGCTGCATGATCCTGGACGGCAAGGTGGAGCGGAACTCCCTGGCCCGGGTGCTGCGCGGCGACAAGGTCCTCATCGAGGCCGCCAAGGTCAATTCCCTGAAACGCTTCAAAGAGGACGCCAAAGAGGTTCTGACCGGCTATGAGTGCGGCATCGGCCTGGACCGGTTCAATGAGTTCCAACCCGGGGACATTATTGAGACCTATACCCAGGAAAAAGTGAAGGCCGTGCTGGAGGCTTTGCCAACCCGGGAAGAGAAGGCGGAAGAGTAAACCGTTTTAAGAGAGAAAGAGATGATAGTGGCCGCGGCCCGCATTACCTTGCTCATCCCTGATAACAACTCCTTAAAGGGGAAGCGCCAGGTGGTGCGGAGCCTCATTGAAAAGGTGCGCCACCGCTTCGGCATCGCCATCGCCGAAGTGGACAGCCAAGACCTGTGGCAGCGCGCGGAAATAGGTTTGGCGGTAGTGGGCAATGACGAAAAGCTCCTGACCAAAACCGTGGACCGGGTGATGCATTTCATGGAGAACCAGCACCTGGCGGAGATCATCGACTCCCAATTGGAGTTGGTGCACCTGGAGAAATAACGCCAAGTTGCTGGCAAATTAAACAAACTTTCCATGTAACTAACTGAGAATACTTATTCTTTTAACGAAAAACGAAAAACGGAAAACGTCATATGGTGCGGGCAGGGGGCGGCAAAAGGGTGACCCGGGTGGCGGAACTGCTTAAGGAGCAGATCGCCCTGATCCTCCTGCACAAGAGCCACGACCCCCGGCTCCAGGACCTGACCATCACCGGGGTGGAGATGAGCCCGGATTTGAAGCAGGCCCGGGTCTTCTATCTGCTCCGGGAAGGCGCGGACCCGGCTCAGGTGCAGGCCGCTTTGCGCAAGGGCCTGGGCTTTATCAAACAGGAACTGGCCCGGGAGCATCTCCTGAGAGTAATGCCGGAGTTCTTCTTCCTGCCGGATACGGGGCTGGACCGGGCGGCGCGGATAGATGAGTTGTTGCACAAATTGGAGACTTCGGAATCAGAGAAGTAATTGTAGGGCGGGCATGGCCCGCCGTCATGGCTGGGGAGTTCAAAGTTCAAGGTTCAAAGTTAATGTAGGGTGGGCACTGCCCACCAATTCCTTGGCCTAGGGGCTACTATGATTAGACATTCCGAAGAAATATTAAAGATCATAGAAGATAACCGGGAGACCATCAGAGGTTTTGGGGTTACCAGCCTGGGTCTGTTCGGCTCTGCGGTACGGGGTGAGGCTACGGAAAGCAGCGACTTGGATTTTGTCGTGGAAATGGAAGACGTGACTTTTGACTCTTATATGGACTTGAAGGAATTTCTTGAAAGGTTGTTCGGATGTAAGGTTGATTTAGTTATGAAAGATGCTATAAAGCCCAGAATGCGACCGATAATATTGAGCGAGACAGTCTATGTCCAGGGATTATAAAATCTATTGTGATGATATTATTTAATCAATTGAGAAGATTAACTGTTATATTTTCGGAATGGAATTAGATACTTTCTCAAATGATAGAAAGACTGTTGATGCTGTCATAATGAATTTAGTAATTATCGGCGAAGCAGCAAGATAATTACCGGAAGAATTAAGAAAATAGTTTCCAGATATAGAATGGGCCAGAATCATTGGTTTAAGAAACATTATAGTTCATGATTACCCTTCAATCAATTTAAGGATAATTTGGAGTATCGCTAAAAATAATTTGCCAATTTTGGACCAACAAATCAGAAAAATTATTCACGAGGTTTAGCCATAGGGAAAGCGCGGCCCACTCGGCAGGCGGGCCATGCCCACCCTAAAAAAATATGAAATCCGGCATCCTGCTCATCGATAAACCCGCAGGCCCATCCTCCTTCGAGGCGGTGCGCCGGGTCAAGCGGGCGGTAAAGGTGCGGAAAGCCGGGCACGCCGGCACCCTGGACCCCTTTGCCACCGGGCTGCTGCTCCTGTGCCTGGGGGAGGCCACCAAGCTGGTGCCTTTCCTGATGCCGGAGCCGAAGACCTACCGGGCTTCGGTGAAATTGGGGGAGGAGACCGACACCCAGGACCCCACCGGCCGGGTGATCGCCCGGAGTGAAAAGCTGCCTGAGCCCCAACAGATTTATGAGGCCGCGGCCCGGTTCCTGGGGGAGATCGAGCAGATTCCCCCCATGTATTCGGCCCTGCATCATCAGGGGGAGCGCCTGTATAAAAAAGCCCGCCGGGGGGAGACGGTGGCGGTCAAACCCCGGAAGGTGACGATTTACGAGCTGACGGTGCAGGAATTGGCCCTGCCCCTGGTCACCCTGGAAGTGACCTGCTCCCAGGGCACCTACATCCGCACCCTGGCCGCGGACCTGGGCCGGACCCTGGGCTGCGGCGGGCACCTGGCGGCCTTGCGCCGCCTCCAGGTGGGGCCTTTCCGGGTGGAGCAAGCCCTGACTCTGGAAGCTATGGAGGAGATGGCCGGAGAAGAACTGGCTTCCCGGATCATCCCCCTGGCAGAATGCCTGCCGGGGTTCCGGGCCCTGGCCGTGGGGCCGGAGGACGCGGCGCACCTGCGCCACGGCCGCACCCTGCCCTGGCCCGGGAACCACCTGGGGCAAGGAGAGCGGGTGCGGGTCTTGGCCGGGGGGGACCTGCTGGCGGTGGCCGCGGTCCGGGCCGAGACGGGCCGGCTGGTGTTAGCCCCGGAGCGGGTGTTTGGGACAGTGAGCAGTGAGCAGTGAGCAGTGAGCAGGGTAGGGGCGAACCTTGGGTTAGCCCAACACCTAAAGGTGTCATCGAGCATCTTTAAAGAAGGAAAACAATATCGCTGACGCGGGTTGGGATGCTGCTCGTGGCAGGCGGTTTTAAAAATTAGGCTATCAAATCAGTTACTCAGTTTTTCCAGCTAAAAGCTGCAAGCTGAGAGCTGATAGCTAAAAAAAGGAGGAAGTCGTGGGCTTAGATACTGAACAGAAACGGGAGATCATTGATCGCTTCCGGCTCCATGAGGCGGATACCGGTTCGCCGGAAGTGCAAGTGGCCATCTTAAGTGAGAGGATCAATTATTTGACGGATCATTTCAAGTCACACGCCAAAGATCACCACTCCCGTCGGGGGCTGATCAAGCTGGTGGGCCAGCGCCGCAGGCTCCTGAACTTTTTGAAGAGTAAGGATATCGAACGCTACCGGACCTTGATCGAACAACTCGGTCTGAGAAAATAGGAGGCAGTTTAAATAACATGTCAAAATTATATAAAGTAGAAGTGGGAGGCAGGGACCTCAGCTTCGAAACAGGCCGCCTGGCCCAGCAAGCCAGTGGCGCGGTCCTGGTAAGATATGGAGAGAACGCGGTGCTGGTCACCGCGGTCATCGCCGACGATATGCGGGAGGGCATCGACTTTTTGCCCTTAACTTGCGATTACCTGGAAAAGGCCTATGCCGCGGGCCGGGTCCCGGGGAGTTTCTTCCGCCGGGAAATCGGCCGTCCCAGCGAAAAGGAGACCCTCACCTCCCGGTTCATCGACCGGCCCCTCAGGCCGTTGTTTGCCAAGGGGCTGAAAAACGAAATCCAGATCATCGCCACGGTGTTGTCCGGCGATGTGGAGACCGACCCGGATATTGTCGCCCTCAACGGCGCCGCGGCCGCGCTGGAGATCTCCGACATTCCCTTCCAAGGCCCGGTGGCCGCGGTCCGGGTGGGTAAGATCGGCGGCCAGTTGGTGGTCAACCCCACCAACTCCCAGCAGAAGGAGAGCAGCCTCAACCTCATCGTCGCCGGCGCGCCCCAGGGTTTGGTGATGGTGGAAGCCGGGGCCCGCATGATCCAGGAAGATGAGGTGCTGGAAGCCCTGTTCTTCGCCCAGGAGGAGCTTAAGCCCATCCTGGACCTGATCATGCAAATGCGGGCCGAGATCGGGGTGCCCAAGCGGCCGGCTCCGGAGGCGCCTGATTATGGGGAGCTGCCGCAAAAAATCGAGGCCCTGGCCAAAGATCGCCTCCTGGCGGCGGTGAAAACGCCGGAGAAGAAGGCCCGTAATAAGAACGTGGCCCAGGTCTACCAGGAGGTATTGGCCGGGCTGGGAGAAGAAGCCGTGGGCCAGGAAAAGGTGGTGGCCAACCTCTTCAAAGAGACCCAGAAGCGGCTGGTGCGCCAGATGGTGCTGGCCGAGCAGCGGCGCATCGACGGCCGCAGCTTCAACCAGGTCCGGGCTATCTCCGGGGAGATCGGCATGTTGAGCCGGACGCACGGCTCCGCCATCTTCACCCGGGGGGAAACCCAGGCCCTGGCCGTGGCCACCCTGGGCACGCCGTCTGATGAGCAGAAGATCGAAACCCTGGTGGGGGAGACCTTCAAATCCTTCATGCTGCATTATAACTTCCCACCCTATTCGGTGGGGGAAGCCCGCATGCTCCGGGGTCCGGGACGCCGGGAAATCGGCCACGGCGCCCTGGCGGAACGGGCCATCTCCCAGGTGCTGCCCTCCGCGGAAGAGTTCCCCTATACCATCCGCATCGTCTCGGAAATCCTGTCTTCCAACGGCTCCTCCTCCATGGCCACGATCTGCGGCGGCTCCATGGCCCTGATGGACGCGGGCGTACCCATCAAGGCCGCGGTGGCCGGGGTGGCCATGGGTCTCATCAAGGAAGGGGACCAGGTGGCCGTGCTCTCGGACATCCTGGGAGATGAAGACCAGATAGGAGACATGGACTTCAAGGTGGCCGGCACCGCCCAGGGCATCACCGCCCTGCAGATGGACATCAAGATGACCGGGTTGACCAAGGAGATCATGCACCAGGCCCTGCAGCAGGCCCAGGAAGCCCGTCTGCACATCCTGGGGGAGATGGACAAAGTCATTGCCGAGCCGTCTCCGGAGCTTAAGGAGCATGCCCCCAAGATCATCGTCCTCACCATCAATCCCGACAAGATCCGGGAAGTCATCGGCCCCGGCGGCAAGATGGTGAAGAGTATCGTCGCGGCCACCGGGGTGAAGATCGATATCGAAGACGACGGCCGCATCCATATCTCCTCCGCGGACCAGACTGCCGCCAACGAAGCCATCCGCCTGATCAACGAGATCACCGCGGAGGCGGAAATCGGCAAGGTTTATTCGGGCAAAGTGAAGAAGATCATGGACTTCGGTGCGTTCGTGGAGATTCTGCCGGGCACCGACGGCCTGATTCATATCTCCGAACTGGAACACCACCGGGTGCAGAACGTCACTGATGTCCTGAAGGAAGGGGACGAACTGGATGTCAAGGTCCTAGACGTGGACCGGCAGGGGAAGATCCGCCTGTCCCGCAAGGCGCTGCTGCCGGTGCCGGAGGGGATGCAACTTCGGGAGTCGGATAGAGAGAGAAGACCAGGCCGTGTTCCAAAAAAGCGTCCTGAATAACGGCCTGCGGGTCGTCACCGAAGCAAACCCCCACTTCCATTCCGCGGCAGTGGGGGTGTGGCTGAACGTGGGCTCCAGGGATGAGGCCCGGGAGGAAAACGGTTTCAGCCACTTCCTGGAACACCTGGCCTTTAAAGGCACTCCGAAGCGCAGCGCCCTGGACATCGCCCGGGAGATCGACCAATTGGGCGGCTCCTGCAACGCCTTCACCAGCAAGGAAAACACCTGCTTCCACGGCAAGGTCCTGGCCGAACACTTGCCCCGGGCCGTGGACCTCCTGAGCGACCTGGTGCTGCATCCCAGTTACCACCCCCCGGACCTGGAACGGGAACGGCAAGTGATCCTGGAGGAGATCGCCGCCCAGGACGACAACCCCGAGGATCAGGTGCAGGTCCATTTTGCCCGGGGATTCTGGGGGGACCATCCCTTCGGCCGTCCCATTCTGGGAGAAGAAGACCGCATTTCCCAGGTCACCAGAACCCAACTCCTGGCTTACCGGGAGATGGCCTACCGGCCCGAAGGCACCATCGTCGCGGCCGGGGGCCGGGTCAACCATCAAGAGTTGCTGGAGCTGCTTACCCCCCGGTTCCAGGACTTCCACAACGGCTCCCCTCTTCGCCCCCGGGGGCCGGTGGGCACCCATCCGGGGGTTTACCGGCAGACCCGGGACCTGGAGCAGGTCTACGTCTGTTTGGGGACCAAGGGCCCCGCGGCCGGGGATCTAAAGCGCTACCCGGCCACCCTCCTGCAACTGATTCTGGGGGGGAACATGAGTTCCCGCCTCTTCCAGGTAGTGCGGGAGGAACTGGGGCTGGCCTACAACATCTACTCCTTTATGAGCTTTTTCAGCGACACCGGCCTGCTGGGGGTGTGCGCGGGGGTGAACCCCAAAAACCTGGAAAAACTGCTGGCGGTGACCTGCCAGGAACTAAAGAAACTGAAAGCCGCAGCGGTGCCGGCAGTGGAGTTGCGCGCGGCCAAAGAATACCTCCAGGGCTCCATCTACCTGCACGCGGAGGACTGCGACCACCGCATGATGCGACTGGCCAAAAACGAAATATACTTTGGCCACTATATCTCCTTGGAAGAAATCATCGCCGGCCTCTTGGCGGTAACCCAGGAAGAAATTCAGGATCTGGCCCGGGAGCTCTTTGACCCCCAAAACTGGGGCCTGGCCATGCTGGGCCCGGTGGCAGGGGAGGTGGGAATTGACTTTTAATACCATGTTCGCATTGTAGGGGCGGGTTTTAAACCCGCCCCTACAAGTGATATCAATATGTTAGCATGTTATTTTGTTTCATTTCAAAGCGAACATGGTATAAGAAGAGGGCCGGAAAAGAAAGTGATCAGTGGCCAGTGATCAGTAAACGGTAGCAGTTTCGGGGAATTTGGCAATATTCGGTAGCCGCAGGCTTTGGCCTGCGCCGGCACGGCTGGAAAAAAGGGACCTGGGCCTAACGCCCCGGCCCCTTTTTTAAATTTGACGCAAAACGCAAAACGATCTTTAAAAATCCTCGCCGTCCTCCATGATGGCCTTGTTGATGAATTTATAGAGGCTGCCGATCCATTCCAATTCGTTTTCCAGTTCCGAGTTGGCGAAGATCCATTCGCCTTCCCGGTCCTTGGCGATGACCACGATCTCTTCGATGTCATCCAGGTCTGTATAAAATTTCTCGATTACCTCCTTAACGGAACGTTGGGCTCTGGCAAAGGGGATGATGTTTTTGGTCATTCTCGTTGTGGCGGGTTTATCTGGCGCCCGTCACCCTCCAGTGTGGAAATTTCCCTCAGAGTGCAGGGATAGAAGTTGCTGGTTTAATTTTTTCTGGAATGGGTCAAAAAATCAATGATTATTTCGTTCACTAGGTCCGCGGCCTCTTCCTGGGGCGCATGGCCCACTTGGGGGAGAATCAGCGGCGGCCGGGCCAGATGGGGCAGGCGGGCCTCCACCCAGCCGGCCTGGCGCACCGGCAGGATGCGATCCTCCTGCCCCCAGATGAGGACCGCGGGTTGGTGAATTTGTTGGAGCAGGGCCTCGATTTCCGGAAGCGGGGGAATCTTTAGCTGTTGGCAGAAGCTTCTGAAGGCCAGGCGCCGGGACAACTCTCGAAAGGGGCGGGCGTATCCGGCCACCACCTCCGGGGTGATGAGCTCCCGGCGATGGTAGGCCAGGCGCACGGCCAAGGGGATGATCCAGGGACCCGTCAAGGCCGCGGTCAGGCCCCCCAGTACCGGCAGGCGCAGGGGGTAGAAGATCCAGGGCACCCGGGTCAGGGCTACGGCCGGGTCCAGGAGGATGAGGGCCGCCACCCTTTCCGGGTAATCCCGGGCCAGCATCAGGGCCAGGCTGCCCCCCAGGCAATTGCCGGCCACCGCGGCCTGCCGGATGCCGTGCAATTCCAAAAAATCGTTCAGGCCCCGGACCAGGGCCTCCAGCCGGTAATCCCCGTCTCCGGGCGCGGGAGAGGAGCCGTGGGCCGGCAGGTCCGGGGCCAGCACCCGGAAATGCTTCCCCAGGAGCGGCAGGTTCTTCCGGAAGGAAAAACTGGAAGCTCCCAGCCCGTGGATGAGGAGAAGGGGAGGGCCGTCCCCCTGTTTTTCACAATGCCAAGTCCTGGGGTCAACTGTCTGGGGCATATCCGGGATCGGGGTTGAGGATCATGGGAAAATTATACAAGGATTCTACCAGGTTTTCACCTGGGTTGATATAGCATAAATTTCTTATTATAAATTACGTATACACCGATATTCTGATAGAGATATTTTTATCTTGCGGGTTTAAGTTTGCCCGCAGTTAATCTGCTCGGGAATTTATGTATTTGGCCGCAGGATTAGAACGTTACGTCAATTTGGCGAAATTGCCGGGCGTGGAGGCATCGGTCAGGGTTAAGGCATTGGTAAAAGGACGGTAACACAATTTAATGAAAATTATAAGTGACAGCATACATTGATAAATTTTATAACCGCCTCCCCTGACCAATGAATCGGGGACAAGCTTCCCAGGAGAGTTGAACGTTGCATCGGGGAAAAATATACCTGCCGTTAAATCCCAATAAATTAAGATCCGGTGACGTAGTTAATTTTAACGTCTACGTCAAAGAAGATAGTCCGGGGCCAGAGAAACCGGAGTATTCGCTCTTTTGCCGGCGGGGAGAAGTGTTTAACCCGGGGCATTTGACCAGGATTAAACTTAATCACATTGATTCTGTCTACTATCACCGCCGGGATAAAGATCATGTGGAGTATTACCTTGATCCGGATCTCACGCTTGTCGGAGACCTGCAATTTCTCAAGCAGAAAAAAAGGCTGGGTGCGACTCTGGTAAAAAAAGAAGATGTCTATATTCCAATACCTGTGAAAAACTTGACACTGGGTATGATGGTAGGTTTTGATGTCTTTAAGAAATATAAAAATATTGGAAAGATGGATTACAGTTACAATATCCTTATCCCGGCGGGAGAGATCTGGGAACTCGCACTGATTGAAGACCTTAAGGAGAAAAATATTAATTATGTCTATTTTCGTGAGCGAGATGAGACTAAGGTACTTAATTATCTTTATTATAATATAGATCTGATATTGAAAAGCCAGAGATTGACGCCGGTTAAAAAGGCGGAACTGATCTATAATATGGCCCTCCTGTGGACGCGGCGTTTTTATTACGGGAAACATATTAGAACCCCGGAAGAAATGGCAGAAGGTTTTAAGCTGATTGGTTATTTATTGGAGATCCTTAATCAGGATGAGCAGCATCGCCAGTGGCTTACAGAGGTCCGCCGGCAGGGGGACAAATTGCATGCCCACAGTTTAAATACCTGCATATTGGGACTGGCCTTCACCAAGTATCTTGGCTGGCCGGAGGAGGAGATAGCGGAATTCGCCCAAGGAGCTTTACTCCATGATTTAGGGATGATTGAAATTCCCCATACCCTGTTAAATAAGCCGGGCCGGCTCTCGGACGTAGAAATGCAATTAATCAAAAAACATCCGCAGAATAGTTGCCTTATTATCAAGGAAATATCGCCTTTAAGTTTAAATTCAATGGTGATGATTTTTCAGCATCATGAATTGGGAGATGGTTCCGGATATACCCAGGGTCTGAAGCTGCCATTGATCAGTCCTTGGGCGCGGATTTTGCGAATAATCGATAGTTATGAAGCAATGATTTCCAATCGTAGTTGGCGGGAAAGGTTTGACTCCTTAGACGCGTTGCAGGAAATGAGCAAAGATTGGTCGAATAAAGGTGTTTTCGATACCGACTATCTGATAGATTTTATTAAATTTTTATCAGGGAAGTGAGGGCTGCAAAGGAAGATGGTAGAAGCAGCCCTTTTCCCTGAGCCAAGGCCCGGCCGGGGAAGATCCCCCTTCAATCCAGGCTAAGCGCCCTTGGCGGCTCCTGGGGAGTAGCCTGCCAGGAAACTGATGAACGCCTTCAAGTAATGGTAGTCGTACACCTTGCTTTTCTCCCAATGCTGGCGCATGGTCCACAACGCCTCTTTGGGAGGGAGGGGACGGTGCCAGGGGCGCTCGGCGGTCAATTCTTCGTAACTGTCAATGATGCGCATGATACGGGCCCAGGTGGGAATGGCGCTTAGTTTCAAGCCCTCCGGATAGCCGGAGCCATCTCCGTTCTCATGGTGCCGGAGCACCATCTGCAGCGCTTCCCAGGGAATGTGGGCAAAACTTTGCAGCATGCGGAACCCCTCGATGGTATGCCGCTGAATCTTGACCAGATCGTCTTCATCAGGCCCTTCCTCTTTGGCGAACAATTCCCGGGGGAGGCGGGCATAGCCGATATCATGGATCAGGGCCCCCAGGCCGAAGTTCCGGGCCTTATCCGGGGGCCAGCCCAAGTAATTGGCAAAGGCCAGCCCCAGGATGCAGCAATTGACGGAATGGGTGTAGATGAAAAAGTCATGCTTCCTGAGCTCCAGTAACAGCAGGGAATTGTAGCTGGTGTTTTTCACGGCCCCCAGTAAATCATCCACCAGGGATAGAGCCAGGGCGATCTGCTTGCCGGTGCGGTTCTTTTCGGCCGTAAAGAAATGCAGGATCCAAACCTGGGTGGAGTCGCAGACATGCTGGGCCTTCTCCAGTTCGCTATGGCTTTCATCCTTCAAGAAGCTTTCCAGATGGCCCTGCAGGTAGGCAAAGACCCGGTCCACATCCTCCAAAGAGAAATAGAGCCACTGGATCTGCAATTTCTCCAGTTTCCGGCGCCAATCTTCTTGAAATTTGTCTCCAGGAGCGCAGCAGCGGATAATCTTGGGCTCGGAGCTCCCTTTGGCTATCGTTTTCAGAAAGAGATCAAAGGACACCGGTTTTCCCACCATGACACTTCTTAAAGGCAAAGGGGCATATTGCTGCGCCTCCTGGGAGAGCACGGAGGCGATGACTTCACAAGACTGCATATCTTTATTAAAAAAAGTGGACATGTGATTTCCGCCGAGATCTTGCAGCAGCCGGGGTTACTGCTGCAAAAAATGGTTTTCTAGTCAACTTCTTTCAGTTTAATCTCCGGAGGTTTTTTCTCAAAATTAATTTCGGCCCAATAATTGTTTTTCCGAAAGATTTTTTGGCACCCTCGTCTGATAAGCAAATTCGACATTAACCGGTCGTTTTCACACCTCTTCCAGGGTGCATCTTCCCCCCCGCCAGTCCCGCGTGGCCATATTTTCCTCCTGATTCCTGGAAAAAATCAGGTTTTCCCTGAGGGAAAAACCGGCAAGTTCCCGATTGTTTATGAAGATATTCTGCCATATGTTGGGCACAACGGCAAAAGTTCCGTTCGATTAAACTATGGACAATGGCGGGCTTCTTAAGCGGCCCAGGGGTTTCGGGAATCGATGGAGAACCAGTCAAATGGCGGGCCGGGGCACTCCCTGGTGGCAAGTCTCATGAAGATCTGGATGTGGGTAATAGTCGCCTGCCTGCTGCTCTTGGCGGGTTGTGGGGGGGCTAAGGGGTACCGCGGCTCCTTTGGCCAGGGTCCTTCCGTGTGCCTGGTGAATGATGATGCCTCCATGCCCGATGAGTTGAGCGCCCAACATCTGGAAGAGCTTTACGCCAAAAGCGGCATTTCCGGCAGAGATCCAAGCCTGGAAGAAGAACTGAAGAAATGGGAGCATCAATCTAAATTTAATATGCCCATCCAGATGAACAAACAGGTGCGGGCTTACCTGACCTATTTCTCCACGGAACGCAAAAAGATTATCAGTTGCCAACTCGCCCGCTCCACCCGCTACCTGCCCATGATCAAGGGGATCTTTCAAGAGTATGGACTCCCCGAAGACCTGGCTTATCTGGCCATGATCGAAAGCGGCTTCAACCCCAGGGCCCTTTCTTCCGCCGGCGCCCGGGGCCTGTGGCAGTTCATCAAACCCACCGGCCAGCGCTACGGCCTGGTTATCAACAACCAGGTGGACGAACGCCTGGACCCCGAGAAATCCACCCGGGCAGCCGCCAGATATCTCCGGGACCTGTACAAGCAGTTCGGGTCCTGGTATTTGGCCGCAGCCAGCTATAATTGCGGCGAGAACCGGGTCCAGCAGAAATTGAACAACAGCAGGAACAAGAACTTTTGGGAACTGTCCGCCAATAAGTGTCTGCCCAATGAGACCAAGAACTACGTGCCCCAGATGATTGCCGCTATCATCATTGCCAAGAACCCCCAGAAATTTGGTTTTAACCATGTGCCCTATCAACAACCCCTGGCCAGGGACCAGTGGGAGATGGCGGAGTCGGGATCAGGAAAAGAAACAACCGCGGCCCGGGCGGGAGTTTTGGCGGGGGCGGCAAGTGTGCCCGCTCCGAAAAGAGGCGGACTGTCTGTTACTCCAGAAAGGAGGCAACCGCCCCCCATGGCCTCCAAAGAGGGTGAGAACTCCGGGAGAAAACTCAAATCCCCTTCCCCGAAAAAGACCCGGTTAGCCCAGAGGAAGGGGAGCACCCAGGTGGCCCAGGCCCGGAAAAAGGGGAATGCGGAAATTTATCAGGGTTCGATATTCGGGGCTCCCACCGCGCCGGGAAAACCTAAATCCATCAAGTCGGCAGCCGCAAAAACCCTGAAAAGAAAACCCCATCTGGCGGCAAAAAACGGCAAAGGCAAGAAACACTCTGCCGCCAGAGTGGCCAAGAAGGACGGAGCCACATACAGCAAGGCCAAAGGCCATAAGAAGAAAACCTCCAGCCACGGGAAGTCCAAAGAAGCCAAAACCAAGTCTAAAAAGCTGATCCTTTCCCAGGCTCGTTGATACCAAGTGGCCGTTAAAGAATTAATATGGGACTGTCATCCTGAGCGGATAATAACTGCGGCAGTTTCGGCTAGTTATTTATTGCAGGAGGACAAACTGCCCTGGATTTTCCTCTGCAGAGTGCTCATTGATATAGAGGAGGGTTAAAGACCTAAGCGGAGGCAGCGGAGGCGATGGCAGGGAAAAGAAGGGGAAAGAAAAACAGGGAGGAAAAGTTAGAAACCGCTCTCGGTTCGGCGGAGAGCCCCCAAGCGATAATTAGACTCGATCTGCTTAAAGGTTATCAGCCGGCCTGGTTGCTGAATGATATGATGGCCGGTCTGTTGGTTTTCGCGGTTTCCATTCCCGCGTCGGTAGCCTATGCCCTATTGGCCGGTCTCCAGCCTATTCACGGCTTTTATTCATCCCTGTTGTCCATGGGGATCTATGCCCTCTTCGGCACCTCCCGGCATATGATTCCCGACTCGGAGGCCACGATGGCGATTATGGTGACCTCCTCCCTGGCCTTGTTTGCCGCGCAAGGCGACCCGGCCCGCTACCTGGCCCTGGCTATGATGCAAGCCATCATGGCCGGAGCTATCCTGTTGATCGCCGGGGTGTTTCGGGTCGGATTCATTTCCGACTTCATCCCCAAATCCGTGGTCATCGGCTTTCTTAACGGCATGGCCCTGATCATCCTCGTGGCCCAACTGGGGAAAATTACCGGCGTCCAACTGACAGAGAACGAGTTCTTTCCCCGTTTGTGGGAATTCTATACTCGGATCCAGATGACGCATTACCTCACCCTGTACATCGGTTTATCATGCCTCCTGGGGTTGTTCCTGTTTCGCATATTTCCCAAGATTCCCGGGGCTCTCGTGGTGGCGGTGCTGGCCACAGTGGCGGTGTTCTGGTGGAACCTGGGAGAGCGTGGAATCGAGCTGGTGGGCTTGCTCCCCATGGGACTGCCGCGGCCGGCGATACCGAATGTCGGGTTTTACGAGCTTCTGGACCTGTTACCCTTCTCCGCGGCCATAGCCCTCGTTTCCTATGTGGATACCATTACCACCGGGCGGGCTTTTGCGATAAAGGGCGGTAACCAGATAGATCCTGATCAAGAAATGGTTGCCCTGGGTTTGTGCAACCTGGGGGCCGGTTTGTGCCAGGGATTTGCCATCGGGTGCAGCCAGTCGCGCACGGTGGTTAATATTATGTACGGCGGGAGAACCCAACTGGCCGGGTTATTCGCTTGCGGCTTTGTCGCCCTTTTTTTGCTCTACTCCGCGGAAATCCTGAAAGATATGCCGGTTGTGGCCCTTACCGCGATCATCTTTATGGCGGCAATCAGACTTTTTAACATCAAAGAAGTCCTTAAGGCCTGGCGAACGCGGCCGGCTTCGGCTTATATCAGCGTTTTCACCACGGTTGCAGTTCTCTTCACCGGCCTCATGATCGGCATACTGGTGGCGGTGGCCCTGGCCATCATCCTGGTGCTGCACCGCCTGGCCCGGCCTCATGAGATCATCACCAGGCCCGCTACCACACCGGGTTTATTGATCTACCGGTTTGGCGGGCCCCTCTTCTTTTTTAATGCCACCTTTTTCGCCAATCGGGTTCAGGAACTGATCAATTCCGCCAGGCCCCAGGTCAATTTCTTCCTCATTAATGCCGAGGCGATCGTGGATATGGACGTGAATGCCGTGGAGATGCTGGAAGAGCTTCACAGCGACCTTAAAAGCCGGGGTATTATCCTGGGCATTTGCGGAGTCAAAGGCCATTTCCGGAAAGTGCTGACAAGTACCCATCTGACCAGCCGGACGGGCTTTAACCTTTATCCGGACATTGCCACGGTATTCAAGGAATTGAGCAAGGAACAGCCTGCAAAAGATAAAGAATCGGCAGGTGAAACTCCCGCATCTTGAAGCCGCCATGGTTTATCCAACACCTGCAAATCCCCTTGGACTGACCGCGGGCGGTTGATACCAATTCGCAATCAAAAGACAACAAATCGGCGAACCTTGTGTTCCCCCTGAACGCTGGGCGAATACAAGATTCGCCCCTAGGAAAAAATATACGTTTGATTGCGAACCGTTATGACAGCTTCTTTATTTTTTCGGGGGCAGCACCGGAAACGGCGTGCCCCGGTCAGCTTCGGCATGCACCTGGCGATGCTGCTCGCTCAATTCCCCGGTCAGTTCCCGGCCCCGCCCCAGCATCTCCCACACCCGCCGCCGGAAGGGGGTCTCCGGCGGCTGCGGCCGGGCCGCCAGCTCCTTGAAATAGGGGTAGGCCAGAATCTGCTCCCATAATTTGGCGCATTTATCAAAGAGGTCGGGATAGAAATAGGGCAACTCTTCTTTTTTGGCCTCCAGGAAGGCCAGAGCTTCTTCCAGCCGCCGGGTGGGGCCCAGGTGAGGCCCATTCTTTTGGGCCAGCTTCTCCAGGGGTTGCAGTTGATGGGCCTGGGAGACGTAAGACAGGCGTTGCACCACCTCCCGGTGCAACTCCGGGTGTTTGGCAAAGGCCTCCCGGTTTTCCCGGTTGAGCAGATAACTATTCAACAACTTCTTGGCCGCGTGAAAGGATTCCTGGCTGTAAGTCCCCAGGCGCCGCTGGTTTTTGGCGAGCCAGGCGGAAAGAAACTTGAGACGCTCTTCATGGGTCTTGGTGGAGGCGAGGAGTTCGGCGCGCTGGTAGGAGATGGTGCCGATGTGTTCCCCCCGGACGATGTCGGTGAGTTCCTTCAGGAAGCGCTTGGTGTCCTTCAAGATGTTCAGGCTGGTGTCCCGGCCCCCGTGCACGGGGTGGATGAGTTCCTGTTTAACCAATCCCAGGGCCCGGTCCTCCAGCACATTGAACCGGTTGTATTTGTGCTGCTGGTAGGTCACCTTGAGGATGACCACGCGGCGCCGGGGGTCGAGATAAAAACCCTGCTCCCGAAGATGGGGCGCGGCCTCACTGAGGCTCCGGGGGAGAGAAATCAAGGCCACTTTTTCCACCAAAGGGTACCTCTTCTGCTCAAACCCAGATAAGCTGGTAATGGTGCGGTCCGAGCAGCCCAGAACCTTGATGAGGTATTGTTCTTTGAGACGGCTCAACTTCCGGGCGAAAAGGGCCGCGGAGGTGCGCCGCTCCGCGGCGATGGGAAAGCCGTAAAGCTCCATCAGGAACTGGTAGACGAATTCCCGTTCCTTCTCATAGATGGCGCTGTCCAGCTTTTTAAACTTGCCCAGACGGTGCCCGAAGGCCTTAAGTTCGGCATCCAGGTCAGAAGGAAAGGAGCCGTACACCCCCAGAAGGCGGAAATCACCGGACGCGTCCCGGGCGATCACCTGGGCCCGGTCCATGTGAAAGAGAAACTCCGTCAGCTCCTGGTAATGGGCCAGGTCGGTGAGGTCTTTCCCGGCAAAGAGCTGTCTGAACGCGGGGCGCAGGTCCCGGTCCAGATGGGGGGTGATCCGGTCAAGATTTTCCCGGACGGCCCTTTTTCCCCCCTCTTCCGAGGTATGGAGAAGGTCGAACTGAAAGATTTCTTCCTGGTAGGCCAAGGCGCGGTTGAAGGCCACCATGCTGAAGCTGGGCAGATACCGGTATTCCGCGAAATTCTTTTCAAAGGAAGGGAGCAGCTCCCGGAATTCGATGAGGGGATAGCGGGGGCCGTAAGGGGCCAGCAGGCCTTGCTGGATATGGACGTATTCCAGAAAATCCTTCAGGACCTGGCGATCCCGGATAGCCGCGCCCTGCTTGATGGCCGCCAGAGAGAACCCGCCCAGACGGACTTCGGAAAAATATTCCATAGTAAAAGGCTTAGGTTTTTATTGTTTGTTTTCGGTTAATAACCAGAGTTACGTGAATTCCGGCGGCTAAGGCGTCAGCATGGTTTTCAGCCTGGCGGCGATGATGCCCGCGGCGTAGCGGGAGCCCTGGTCGTTAAAATGCACCATGTCATAAAAATGGTTCTTGTCCGGGGGCACGGCCGCGGCCAGATCGATGACCGTCACCTGATTCCGCCGCCCCACCCGCCGGATGGTCTCGTTGAACGCGTCATAGATTTCTTTGAAGTCCCGGTAACTGAGGCCCGTGTCTTGGCGGAAGCGATTGACGTAGGCCGCCACCACCGGGTCCGGATGGTCCGTGATGCGGTTGCCCTGGGTCATGAGCACCGGAACTATCCCCCGGATCTGGCAGACATCCACGACGGTTTGCAGGTTCATGGCAAATTCCCGGGTCAACATGTCTTTATCCACCTGTAGTTTCTTCCCCCGGACGCCCGCAAATTCGTCTCCAGGCGCGGATATGAACATGCTCTTCAGATTTCTATAGGCATAATTGAGATTGGGAATGCAAATCTCCTTGAGGAGCTTGCCCACCAGCTTGCTTTTCTTCAAGGTTTCGATGGGGGAGCGGGAGGTGTTGCGATTCCAGTAAGTGCCCTCGTAGAGCAGCGTGCTCAGGTCATTGATATTTTCCATGAACACCACCACCCGGGGTTGCAAGGGAATGACCTTGTTCACCAGGACATCCAGGGCATTCAGGGAGTTGGTGCCGGCCATGGCGCCGTTATAGGAATTGATCTTCTTGCCGGTTTCCTGCTCCAGGATGGCGCCCACCAGGTAAGGGAAGCGGTTTTCGGCGTCCACATACATGCACTCGGTGGTGGACCCCCCCAGAAAAACCAGGCTCCGGTCCGGGTGGGCATATTTCCTGGAAGGTTTGATGAACCCGTCATTATCCACCTCTAACGGGTATTTTTTGGTGAAGAGGTTATCGGTGAAGGGCAGGTGGCCCCGGGGGAAGGGGAGCATCATCCGGGTTAGGGGCCGGTATTCTTTCAGCCGGATATACCTGGGGTCGGTTTCCAGGAAGACGCCGTGCCGGTGGTTATAAAATTGCAGGATCTTTTCCCCGGCGAAGACGATGAGGAGGATGGCCAACCCGGTAAACAACACCAGGGTTTTCTTGGGGTGGCGTTGGAACCAGTTTGGTTTTTGGATTTCCGGGGCCGGGTTCATTCTGAAGCATCCTTTGGCCTCAAGGCTAAAGAAGGCTCTTCAGTCTGTCAGCGATGAGGCCCGCGGCGTATCTCGAGCCCGTGGTATTTAAATGCACCATGTCGTAGATATGAGTCTTATCCGCGGGAACACTCCCGGCCAGATCGATGACCAGGACCTGATTTTGCCGTCCCACCCGCCGGATGGTCTCGTTGAAGGAGTCATAAACCTCTTTAAAATCCCAGTAACTGATGCCGCCATTCTCCAGGAGGCGGTCGAAGTAGTCCTTCACGGCCCGATCCGGCTGGGCCGTAATCCGGCTGGCTTGGGTCAAGAGAACTGGGGTTATCCCCCGGGCCTGGCAGATGCTGATGATGGTTTGCAGATTCATGGCAAATTCGCGGTTGAGCTTGGCCTGATCCACCTGCAATTTCTTCCCCCGGGCCGCGGCGAACTCATCTTCCCCGCCAGGGGACAGCGCATCTTTCAGGTTTCTATAAGAATAACTGAGATTGGGAATACAAATCTCTTTGAGAATTTTGCCCAGCCACTTCTTTTGATTCAAAGTCTCGATGGGGCAGCGGCTGGAGTTTTTATTCCAATAGGTGCCCTCGTAGAGCAAGGTGCTCAGGTCGTTGATATTTTCCATGAACACCACTATCCGGGGATTCAAGGGGATCACCTTGTTCACCAGGATATCGATGGCATTCAGGGAATTACTGCCGGCCATGGCGCCGTTATAAGAATTGATCTTCTTGCCGGTCTCCCGCTCTAGAATAACACCCACCAGGTAAGGAAAGCGGTTTCCTTCGTCGATGAACATGCACTCGGTGGTGGAGCCTCCCAAAAAAACGAGACTCAGGTCCGGTTGGGCATATCTCCGGGAGGGCATGATGAAGCCGTCACTGTCTACGTTTATCTGGTAGGTTTGGGGAGAAACCTGGTCGTTGCCGAAGAGGCCCTTTTGGGGGCAGGGGAGCAAAAGCCGGGTTAGGGGCCGGTATTCTTTCAGCCGGATATACCTGGGGTCGGTTTCCAGGAAGACGCCGTGCCGGTGGTTATAAAATTGCAGGATCTTTTCCCCGGCGAAGACGATGAGGAGGATGGCCAAGCCGGTAAACAACACTAGGGTTTTCTTGGGGTTGCGGAGGAACCAGTTTGGTTTTTGGAGGTCCGGAGCCGGGTTCATTGTGCAAAGATCCTGCCGAGGCCAGGGTGAAAATATCGCCCTGCCGGTCTTTCCAAAGAATATGGCCGTGGGCGTGGTTCATGGGGCGCAGGCGAAAGCCTGCGGCTTCCATAAATCAAGGATGATTCTAAAACTAAAAACTAAAAACTATCCTTTACCCCTCCACCACTTTCACGTGCAAGCGGCGGGAGCGGGGTCCGTCAAATTCACAGAAGAAGAGGCCCTGCCAGGTCCCCAGAACCAGGCGTCCTTTGCTCACGAACACGGTGAGGTGGGGGCCCATGAGGGAAGTCTTCACATGGGCCGGTGAGTTTCCCTCCTGGTGGCGGTAGGGCTCCCGGTCGCTGATGAGTTTGTTCAAGACCATGAGGATGTCGGCCTTCACCGCGGGGTCCGCGTTTTCATTGATGGTCACCGCGGCGGTGGTGTGGGGCACGAAAAGGTGGCACAGGCCTTCGCTGATGCCGCTCTGGGAGACCACCTCCTGCACCTGGGAGGTCAGGTCCAACAGTTCGATGCGGGTGTTGGTCTTCACGGACAAAGTCTGGAGCATGATCACCTCCGGATGAGCAAGGATTCCCCGGGCGGGGTCAGCAGAGGAGAGGAGGAGGCTTCCTTCTGGGTTTTTTCCAGAAACTCCCAGGCCATCCTGAGACTCTGCCAGACCAGGGCTTGGAGAAAGGGGTTTTCCCCGGCCAGGGGGCCCCGGGGAGGCGCAGCCAGATCCTGGGCCGCGGCCTGGGCCAGCCGGGCCTCCGGCTGCCGTCCCCGGAGGTCCAGGAAATAAGCCATCTCCAGGAGGCGGCCGCGCCACCGCTCCCGGCTCTCCGGGGGGTAAAGGGCCCGGACGGCTTCTTCCACCACGTCTCCCACCCGGGCCTGGCGTTGGGGCTCGGAAAGGACCAGGGGGCTTTCCTGGATTTCTCTGATTTTGTTCAGCCAGGGGGTGAGCTCATCCAGGCCCGGCAGCCAGGAGAGGAACCAGGGGTGCTGGGCCAGGTTCCGGGATTGGTCCAGGAGGCGGCTCTGGTCCGGAGGACTCAAGGAGGGGAGGAGGGCTTCCAGATCCGGGGCTTCCTCCGGGCGGCCCCATTCCTGCCAGATTCTGGACTTCAGGGAGCGGTAGCGGCTCCCCCCCTCTGCTCCGGGTTTCAGGCCGTCGGCCTCCTCCAGGAGGCGCACCACGTAGGCCGGAGGGGGGGTGGCCCATTCCGCCAGCCCCTGCTGCCGGAAGTGGTCCCAGAATTCCTGGCGTTGTCGGCTCTTGAGGGACAACAGATGGCATTCCTGGATGCCTTCCTGGTCGCTGACCCGGGCCATCAGGAAGTTGGCGCCCAGGGTCTCTTTGGGGCCTTCCAGGATGAGGTAGCGTTCGCCGTTCCCCAAGACCTGGGAGACATAAGCCAGGGCCGGAGCCCTACCTGAGGCCCTGCGGGGCGCGGCCTCCTCCCGGGGCAGGAGGTCCGGCGCCACCGGCACTCCCCGGGTTTTCAGGAGATGGAGGGCCTTTTTCAGGGCCTTGCGCCGGGGTTTATCCGGACTGCCCCCGAAAAGAGCGGCCAGGAGACCGGGAACCCCGGGATGGGCCAGGCTGCCCAGGGCGGCGATGAGGTGCAGGTCCCAGTTTTGGTCCCCGGTCTGGCCGGCAGCCATTTCCTTCATAGTTTCCAGGTCCCGGCCCGCGTCCAGGGCCCCGGCCAACTGCGTCGTCAAGTCTTTAAGCGCCTCGGCCCGGTCCGCCTGTAAGGGCGGCAAAGCCGAGGCTGCTGCGGGGGTCTTTTTGTGGGCCATTATCGAGTCACACTACCTGGCCGGGGGCCCGGACTCGATGGCCACTTCATCGGCCCGCCCCATTTCCTGGAGATAGACGTTCACCCTTTGGGCCGGGGACAATTTCACCGTCCGGCCGGTATAATCCGCGTGGATGGGGAGTTCCCGGCCGCCCCGGTCCACCAGCACCGCCAGCTCAATGCGCCGGGGCCGTCCATAGTCGATGAGGGCGTCCAGCGCGGCCCTGACCGTGCGGCCGGTGAACAAGACGTCATCCACCAGCACCACCTCCCGGTCGTCGATGGAGCCGGGGAGTTCCGTTTTGCCCACCAGGGGCTTGTGGCTGAGTTGGGTCCAGTCATCCCGGTAGAGGGTGATATCCAACACTCCCACCCGCACCGGCTGGGAGGTTTGGCGGCTGATCTTCTCCGCCAGGCGCTGGGCGAGAAAGGCCCCGCCGGTGCGGATACCCACCAGCACCAGATCATCCAGGTTCTGATGGCGGCTCAGGATCTCTTCGGTGAGGCGCTCCAGGGTGCGATCGACTTCCTTCCCGGGCATGGCTAGGTTTTTCTTGGGGGTCATGAAACCGGGTTCCCCTTTAAGTTTGATATGAGACTAATAAATTAACATGCGCCTGCGTAGTTGACAAGGGATCATGCACGGGGATGCCGGTTAGAAAAGGTCAAAGTTCAAGGTTCAAGGTTCAAAGTTAAGATTGCTTCAACCTGGAACATTTCTTGATTAATGAATAGCTCGAAGGCTCATGAATAACTGTTGCGGCAAGCAGGGTGTGGGGTTATGGCGCGAGTCTTGAGAAATCGATCTCCCGGGGCGGCGGCCACGGGCCGCCCCATAACCTTGAACTTTGAACCTTGAACCTTGAACTCTCCGGACCGGCGAGAGGATGCCAAAGTTGGCGAATTGGCGCACTTTCCTTTATAATAAATACCCATGACTCTGGAGGAAGCCCGGGAATTACTGAGTCTGGATCTCAAAGCCACCCGCAAGGAGATCCGGGCCGCGTACCGCCGCGCCGCCCGGCGCTGGCACCCCGACCGGGCGCCGGCGGGCAGGGAAGAAGAATGCCGGGAAAAGATGCAGCAGATTAACCTTGCCTACCAGCGGATCGTCCAATTTATCGACGCATATCGCTTTGAACTGGTGGAGAAGCCGGCTCCGGAGGATCTCCAGCAGTGGTGGCACAACCGCTTCGCCTCCGGAGTCTGGACCCCTCCGCCCCCTCCTGATCCGGAGGAAGACCAGGAATGATGCGGGCTATCTGGATTATTTTCCTGTGTCTGGCCTTGGGCCTGGGACCAGCCGGGAAGGGTGGGGCCGCGCCTGAAGCCCCGAGGCTGTTGGAAGATTTGGAATACCGGGTAAGCCTGGGGGTTTGGCAGGATATGGCCCGGGTGCATCTGCGGCTTTTCCAGGTGGAAGCGGGCCGCTACCGGGCGGAGGTAACCGGCGCGGCCCAGGGGGCCTGGAAGCTCCTGAACCGCTGGCTGCCGGAGCGCTATGAGGCGGAAATGGTCCTGGAGTCCGGACGTCTTAAGCCCCTGGTTTTTCGGGAGGTGTTCGAGGTTAAGGGCCGGCGTATCTTCAAGGAATACCGCTTCGACTACACCCGGGGGGTCCTGGAAATGTGGCTGGCCAAGGACGGCCGGGAGCCGGTGAAAGATTGGCAAAGACCTCTTAAGGAACAGGTCTACGATCCCTTTACCTTGTTTTACAACTCCCGCCTGGGTGCCATGGGTCCCTTGGCGCCGGGCCAGATTCTAAAAGTAGCCACCATCCCCAACCCGGAGCCCCGGGAGATGGTCATTAACCTGGGTCCCCAGACCCCTCAAGGCTGGAAGGTAATGCTCTCCGTAAAGACAAAGGCCGGCGCTGATAAATACGGTCCGTATTTTCTTCTCCTCACCCCCCAAAAGGTGCCGCAGACGGCCTGGATGCGGGTGTTGGGCTTCGCCAAGCTGTCCGGGGAATTGCTGAACCCCGGGGAGATAAGGAAAGACGGGCTCCCGGGCGCCCCGCAACTGTCGCGCCAGCAGGGGGCCAGCGGCAAATAGGCGCCCAGGCAACCCCCAGGATACGATCTTGATAAATTACTCTCCCCTAGCCAAGGGGAGCGGCCTTAAGAATTTATTATCATAATCTCTTGAAGGTGCATGCGAACTTAATGATGGACCGGCAAAAGACTGGGGCAGAGGGGGCCAGGGGCTGCGGATGGGCACGGCTGGCCTTCTTCGTGCTGGCGGGGGCCTTGGCCCTGCAAGCGGGGCTCCTGTTCCCGGCTGCGGCCGCCGCGCCCCCGGAGCAGTTGCTGGAGGATTTGCAATACCGGGTGAACGCCTGGGTCTTGGGAGGCGCGGCCAGGGCCGGGATCACCCTTAAGAGCCTGGGTGGGGGACGTTACCGGGCGGATCTGTCGGTGGAGCCTCAGGGGCTGCTGAAGATCATCAGCGGCCAGCGCCGGGACCGCTTTCACACGGAGATGGCCTTCCGGGACGGCCGCCTGGTCCCCTTAATCTACCGGGAAGAAACCAGGAAGCGGGGGAGGCGGGGCCTCAAGGAATACCGCTTCGATTATGAGCAGGGCCGGCTGGAGTTATGGACCTACCACGAAGGCAAAGGCATGCGGCACAAGTGGCATACGGCCTTGAAGAAGGAGCCCATCTACGATCCCTTGAGCGCGTTTTACAATTTCCGCCTGGGCGCCATGGGACCACCGCAGGAAGGGGAGACTTTGAAGGTCTCGGGCATTCCCTACCCCCAGCCGGAAGAGATCACGGTGCGCATCGGCCCCCAGGGCCAGGAGGGCCGCAAGGTCATGGTGTCCATCATCAACCGGGTCTTTGATAATGAGCAAGGGGTGATATTCGTCTACTTTGATGAGAAATGGTCTCCCACCCAGGCCTGGACCAGGGTGCTGCGGGTCGGTAAGGTGGAGGGGATCATCCTGCCGGAGAGCAAGACTTTGAACCGCCCCCTGAAGGAAATGCTCTCCGCTGGGGAAGGGAAAATCGCGTTTCAGAAGTGATTTGAGCAAGCTTCAAGAAGGTTCGGGAGATAGGGGCCCGGGGCCCTGGTATTTGTTACTATTTTCCACCGCTTAGAGGCCCTGGCAGTGGAAAAACCGTTCCAGGATGGCAGCCGGTTCCAGACGGCAGAGAAGTTTCTTGAAATTCAGGCAATCCCCGGTTTCTCCCGGCGGCAGTTCCTGCCAGGGACAAGCGCGGCAGACCGGGGGCAAAAATTCCTTGCCTTCCGCCCGGATATAGCGCCTTGCCGCCATCAACCCCCCTTCCCTTGACTTTCGGGATAATGATGATTACTAAATAATTAGAACAGCCTGAGGACCGGAAAGTCTGCTACCGGCCCCCCTAAAGCATTGCGCCTAGAAGGGGAAAAGGATGCGGGGGTGCAGTCCCGCCAGGCTGTTTTTTCTATATCTAGCCATGCCTAATGAGCATGGCTTTTTTTATTTGCCCCGAAGTTATCTAAAGGTATGCCGTCACTTAATTTCCGGTTTTTCTTGCGGTTGACAAATACCCTTTCTTTCTTTAAGATTCGGTTGTAACTTTGAGAAACTTTAGGGCAAGGGGCCAGGCATGGAAAGACAGGATTTGGAAATCATTGCCCAATGGCGGGAGCAGGATCCCGAATTAAAACGCTACCTGGAGGAACACCAGGAATTTGAACGGCGCCTGGAAGAATTCAATCGCCGTCCTTACCTCACCACCGCGGAAAGTGTGGAGCGGAAGCGTCTGCAGAAGCTGAAACTGGCCGGCCGCGATCGGATAGAGCAGATCCTGGCCAAATATCGTCAGAAGGAAAGCGCGTGATGAAGAAGATGACCGGCGCCCAGATCTTCCTGGAATGTTTGAAAAGGGAAGAAGTCAAACATGTCTTCGGCTATCCCGGCGGGGTGGTTCTGGATATTTACGACGAACTCACCCGGCATCCGGAAATCAGGCACATCCTGGTGCGCCATGAGCAGGCCGCAGCCCACGCCGCGGACGGCTATGCCCGGGCCTCCGCCAAGGTGGGGGTGGCCCTGGTGACCTCCGGTCCCGGCGCCACCAATACCGTCACCGGGATCGCCTCCGCCTACATGGACTCCATCCCCATCGTCGTGTTCACCGGCCAGGTGCCCACCGCGCTCATCGGCAATGACGCGTTCCAGGAAGTGGACATTGTGGGCATCACCCGGCCCTGCACCAAGCATAACTACCTGGTGAAAGACGTCGATAAACTGGCCTATACCATCCACGAGGCCTTCCATATCGCCCGCTCCGGCCGCCCCGGGCCGGTGCTGGTGGATTTGCCCAAGGACGTCATCCAGGCCCGGACGGTTCCCGAGTTCCCCCGGGAGATCAAGATCAGGAGTTACCAGCCCACCTACCACGCCAACCCCAGGCAAGTGAAACGGGCCCTGGACCTGATCTTGAGCGCCAAGAAGCCGGTGCTCTATACCGGGGGCGGGATCATCATGTCCAGTGCTTCTGAGGAACTGCAGCAGTTCGCGGAATTTCTGCACATCCCGGTGACCAGCACCCTCATGGGCCTGGGAGGCTTCCCCGGGGATAACCCCCTGTGGATGGGGATGCTGGGCATGCACGGCACTTATTGCGCCAACATGGCCGTGTCGGAGGCGGATGTCCTCATCGCCGTGGGGGCCCGCTTCGACGACCGGATCACCGGCAAGCTGTCGGAATTCGCGCCCCACGCCAAGATCATCCACATCGATATCGACCCCAGCTCCATCAGTAAAAACGTGGTGGTGGATATTCCCATCGTCGGCGACTGCAAGGACGCCTTGCAGCAACTCAATGCCTTGCTCCGGGAAAAGACCCCCCAGGATTGGGCCGCGGTCCGGGCCCAGTGGCTGGACACCGTCCAGGATTGGGAGAAGAAGCACCCCCTCACTTACACCTGGAGCGACACCGTCATCAAACCCCAGTACGTGGTGGAGAAGCTGTGGGAGTTGACCAAGGGGGATGCCTACATCACCACCGAAGTGGGCCAGAACCAGATGTGGGCCGCGCAGTTCTATAAATTCAAGCGCCCCCGGCAACTGATGACCTCCGGCGGCCTGGGGGTCATGGGCTACGGCTTCCCCGCGGCCATGGGGGTGCAGATGGCCAAACCCGGGGCCACGGTCATCGACATCGCCGGGGACGGCAGCATCCAGATGAACATCCAGGAGTTGATCACCGTGGTGGAAAACGACCTGCCGGTGAAGATCGCCATTCTCAACAACTCGTTTTTGGGCATGGTGCGCCAGTGGCAGCAGTTGTTTTACGACAAGCGTTACAGCGCCACCCCCATGACGGCCCCGGATTTCGTCAAGCTGGCCGAGGCTTACGGCGCGGTGGGCTTAAGGGCCACCAAGCCCCAGGAAGTGGTGCCGGTGATTCAGCAGGCCCTGGACACCCCCAAGCCGGTGATTATGGACTTCCGGGTGGAGCCGGAAGAATGCGTCATGCCCATGGTGCCCGCAGGCAAAGCCATGCACGAGATGTTGTTGGCCTAGGAGGGGAGAGATGGAACCGCGTCACACGATTTCTGTTTGGGTGGATAATATTCCCGGAGTCCTCTCCCGGGTCACCGGCCTCTTTTCCGGCCGGGGCTTTAATATTGAGAGTCTGTGCGTGGCGGAAACCATAGACCCCGCGGTCTCCCGCATCACCATCGTCTCCACCGGGGATGAGCAGATCACCGAGCAAATCATCAAGCAACTTCACAAGCTCATCAACGTCATCACCGTGGTGGACCTGAGCGAAAAGGAACACGTGGAGCGGGAGATGGTGTTGGTGACGGTGAAGGCGGAAGACAAGTCCCGGGCCGAAGTCCTGCGCATCGCCGACATCTTCCGCTGCCGGGTGGTGGACGTCAGCCCCCATACCTACACCCTGGAGATCACCGGCAACCACGAAAAGATCGGGGCCGTGCTCAGCTTGCTGAAAAACCACGGCATCCAGGACGAAGTGCGCACCGGCACTTTGGCCATCCAGAGGCCGAAGAAGGATTAGATTATGTAGGGCGGGCATTGCCCGCCATCTCTTTTGGTTTGTAATATTATGAAGGGCAGTGCCTGCCCTGCATGCTTGTTTTTATTGTCGGTTGCAGTGGGAAATGTGCCTCTTTTAAAAATAGATAATTAGAGGCTAAGATGAAAGATTATGATATTCTAAAATTTTTAACTCATAAATGGAAATTGGTATCTGAAGAAAACAAATTACAGCACAATTGGTTCAAATCGCTAATAACTTCAATATGGGTAATTCAAGGTGCCCTGCTAGCAAGTTATAGATTTTTCTTAGAAAAATATGCATCAATATCTTTATTGCTGTCACTCTTTGGATTAATAATATGTCTATCATGGATAAGGCTGCTTCAGAAACAGGTTGAAGTTATAGGTTTTAATGAGGACTATTTAAGGCATGTAGAAATAGAAATAGAAGATTTTTTTAAAAAGATAGATGAAAATGAATTAAATTTACATTATTATATTTATTATGAGAGAATATTTTCAGAAAAAGGTGGCAAAAGCTATTATGGTGGAAAGAGATCATTGGGTGGTGATAGTCAAAAAGAAGTTATAAAAAAGAATAATATATTAGATTGTTACTTAAATTATATGAGTAAATTGATAGATAAATTGAAACTATCGACATCGGTGTCTTATTGGGTTAGTGCGTTGCCGAAAATTATTATTTTATTATGGGTTTTTTTATTAATATTTGCAATCACTCAAATTGATTAATTGACTGACGGATTTGTTCAAATGACAGCGTACCTATGATGGTGTAGGAGAGGTACTGCCCGCCATCCAATAAACAATAAACATTTATTAACGGAATCTGGCGGGCAGTGCCCGCCCTACATGCTCACGGGAAAGGAAAGTGCATGGCGATCAAGATCTACTACGACAAGGATGCGGATTTAAAAGTCCTTAAAGGCAAGAAGGTGGCCATCATCGGCTTCGGCTCCCAGGGGCACGCCCAGGCGTTGAACCTGCGGGACTCCGGGGTGGACGTACTGGTGGCCGAGATGCCGGGGACGCCGAACTACGAGGCGGCCCTGAAGTACAAGTTCAAACCGGTGTCCGCCGCGGACGCGGCCAAGAAGGCCCAGGTGGTGCAGATTCTCACCCAGGACCACGTACAGGCCCAGCTCTATGAGAACGACCTGAAGCCCCATATGAGCGGCAAGACGCTCCTGTTCTCCCACGGTTTCAACATCCATTTCGGCCAGATTATGCCCGGGCCGGACGTGGACGTGGTCATGGTGGCCCCCAAGGGCCCGGGGCATCTGGTCCGCAGCGAGTATGAAAAAGGCGCGGGCGTGCCCTCCCTGGTGGCCATCCACCAGGACGCCTCGGGTAAGGCCCTGAAGACCGCGTTGGCCTATGCCAAGGGCATCGGCGCCACCCGGGCCGGGGTCCTGGAGACCACCTTCCGGGAAGAGACGGAAACGGACCTCTTCGGGGAACAGTGCGTGCTCTGCGGCGGCGTCTCGGAACTGGTCAAGGCCGGGTTCGACACCCTGGTGGAGGCGGGCTACGCCCCGGAGATCGCCTATTTTGAGTGCATGCATGAGTTAAAGCTCATCGTCGATCTCTTTTACCAGGGGGGCTTGAATTACATGCGCTACTCCGTGTCCGACACCGCGGAATTCGGCGACTACACCCGGGGCCCGCGCATCATCACCGAAGAGACCCGGGAGGAGATGCGCCAGATCCTCTACGAGGTGCAGAGCGGTGAGTTCGCCCGGGAGTGGATTCTGGAAAACCAGGCCCGGCGGCCGGTCTTCAATGCCCTGCGGCGGCAGGAAGCGGCCCATCCCATTGAGGAGGTGGGCAAGAAACTCCGGGCCATGATGGGTTGGCTGAAAAAATAACGAAAAAGGTTAAAAGGTTAAAAGGGGAAAAGGTTAAAAGGGAAAAAGGTTAAAAGGGAAAAAGACGCTTAAACTAAGCTAATTCCTTTTTTTGTTATTTACCTTTTCCCCTCTTCCCCTTTTTCCCCTATAACGAAACGCTGACAACCGAACGAAAGTTGAGAGACCAATGCCGAATATTCAAAAGCTGATCGCTGCTCCCGGCCCGCGCTTCGTCTTGCCCATGGCCGGTCTGTTTCTCCTGGGTCTGGTCTTAAACTCCGCCTGGCTGGCCCTCCTGGGGTTATTGGGGGCCGCGTTTTTCGCTTACTTCTTCCGGGACCCGGAACGGACCGTGCCCCAGGACCCGGGCCTGATCGTCTCCCCCGCGGACGGTAAGGTGGTCGCTCTGGACGAAGTCCAGGAAGACAAATTCCTCTACCGGCCGATGCGCCGGGTGGGCATCTTCATGAACGTGTGCGACGTCCACGTGAACCGCGCTCCGGTGGCGGGGACCGTGGTTTCCACCACCCACCAGCCGGGAGGGTTTAAGGCTGCGCAGCGCCCGGAGGCGTCCGAAGGCAACGAACAGCAGGCCACCCTGCTGGATGGGGAAGACGGCCAGCGGCTGCTGGTGGTGCAAATCGCCGGCCTCCTGGCCCGGCGCATCATCTCCTATGTTGAACCCGGACAGAAGCTGGCCCGGGGGGAACGCCTGGGATTGATCTGCTTCGGTTCCCGGGTGGACGTCTACCTCCCCCTGGGCGCGGAAGTGCAGGTGAAGGTGGGAGACCGGGTCCAGGCCGGCAGCAGCATCCTGGCCCGCTGGTGGCTGGATGCCGCCTGAGCGGTAGGGACGGCCAGGGCCCCCTGCCGTAGCAGCACGGGGAAAAGCTATGGCTTTTCGCAGAAGACGCAAAAAAAAGGACCGGCGCCGTTTCCGGGGAGTGTATCTCCTTCCCAACCTAATCACCACCGCCAGTCTGTTCGCGGGTTTTTACGCCATGGTGGCGGCCATCGACGGTCGCTTTCTGGCCGCGGCCTGGGCCATCTTTGTGGCCCTGATCCTGGACGGCCTGGACGGCCGCATCGCCCGCATGACCCACAGCACCTCGAGCTTCGGGGTGCAATACGATTCCCTGGCCGACCTGGTCTCCTTCGGAGTGGCCCCCGCGCTCCTGGTCTATCTCTGGGCCCTGAAACCCTTCAAACAGTTCGGCTGGGTAGCGGCCTTCCTCTTTGTGGTCTGCGGGGCCCTGCGGCTGGCCCGGTTCAACGTCCAGACCGGCTCCATGGACCCCCGCTATTTCAACGGCTTCCCCATTCCCGCGGCCGCCATGGTCATTGCCACCTCCATTGCCTTCTACTACCAGATAGGCGAATGGGCCCCGGAGAAGCACAGGTACATCCTGGTGATGATCTATGTCCTCTCATTCCTGATGGTCAGCAATATCAAATACTTCAGCTTCAAGAAGGTGGAACTCTTCAAGCGCCATCCCTTCCAGACCCTGGTGGCCGCGGTGCTCCTGTTTGTGGCGGTGGCCACGGCCCCGGAGATCATGGGCTTCCCCCTCATGTGCCTGTATGCGACCTCGGGCGCCCTCAGCTCCTACCTCTACTACCGGCGCCCCAGCCTGCCGGAGAAACCGGAAGAGGAGCCGGCCCCCAAGCCCGCGGGGCCTTAAAGACAGTTTTCAGTTTTTAGTTTTCGGTCTTCGTTAAAAGAAACTCTATTATTGATTCAAGCGGTGTGCTCCCGGTGGAGGGGTTTGCCGCTTTTTCTTTCTGGTTCCCAAGTTGCACTTGGGAACCTGGTTGCCAAAAGGGGTGACATGCTTGACTTTGCTTTTGAGACAATGTATATACTTCGTATATTCTTTATTATCTTCAAGGAGCCCTGACTTGACTGCCATTAAAAAATGGGGTAATAGTCTGGCCGTCCGTATTCCCGCCCAACTCGCCCAACAGTTAAATCTCACGGAAAATACCCCCGTGGACTATGCCGTGGTGGACGGCAGCCTGGTAATCAGGCGGGTTGCGCAAAAGGGGTCATATTCTTTGGATCAACTGCTGAACCGGGTTAATAAAGAGAATATGCACGGCGAGGCCGAAACAGGTCCTGCTGTCGGCCGGGAAATCTGGTGACCTCCCCGTACATTCCGGAACGGGGAGATGTCGTCTGGCTGGATTTTCACCCCCAGACCGGCCATGAACAAACCGGCCGCCGCCCAGCCGCAGTCCTATCACCATATGCTTATAACGGCAAGGTCGGTTTGGCCCTATTTTGCCCCATCACTACCCGGGTCAAAGGTTATCCTTTTGAGGTAGCGGTGCCTGACAATTGCGGGGTTACAGGAGTAATCCTGGCCGACCATGTGAAAAACCTGGACTGGCGCGCTCGCCGAGCCGAATTTATCTGCCGCCTCCCCGCTGCGGTCATCACTGACATCCTGGCCCGATTAGCCGTACTCATCACTCCTGGTGGCTTGCCTGGATGATAATTCGAACCTCATAGCCCCTTACTGGAGTCTAATAATTTTCCCCTTTCATTCCGATAAAAGTTAATATACAATCAAGTATCCTGAAAGTATGTGTAACCCTATGACTTCTTCGTCTACTTACCGCTTTTTAGTTTCCGCCCCCCAGGGTCTGGCCCTGGTTCTGCTGCTGCCTGCCTAGGCAGGCATACTCTATTACCTCACACAATCAGGCAAAGATATTGTTTTAACTGCTTCTTTTTGAAGCGGACGGTGATATAATGCCGTTGGTTTACGAGGCTCTTGCAAAATAATTATTTTGTCATCCTGAGCGAAGCGAAGGATCTAGATTCTTCGGTCGCTTCGCTCCCTCAGAATGACAGTTTTGCCAGACTCTCTTTCCTGAGTGCCATTTTCCAGTAGGGGGCACCCGTGTATGCCCCCCCCAAGCGCCTTGATACACTGAGCGCCAGGGGCGGACACGTGGGTCCGCCCCTACAAGACCATGTGTTTTAAAAGGAAAATGGTATAAGCCCCTAAGGGGACAAGGAGTGCCAGATGCCAGATAAAGTCATCATCTTCGACACCACGCTCCGGGACGGGGAGCAGACTCCCGGGGCCAGCCTCAATGTGGACGAAAAGCTCCAGATCGCCCGGAGCCTGGAGCTCCTCAACGTGGACGTCATCGAGGCGGGTTTTCCTTTTGCTTCCCGGGGCGATTTCGAAGCCGTGCGCGCGGTGGCCCGGGAAATCCGCACCCCCCAGGTCGCGGGCCTGTGCCGGGCCTACGAAAAAGACATCGACGCGGCCTGGGAGGCCGTCAAGGAGGCCACCCGGCCCCGCATCCACACTTTTATCTCCACTTCCGACATTCATCTGCAGTATCAGATGAAAAAGTCCCGGGAAGAGGTTTTGGAAATGGCGGTGGCCGCGGTGCAGCACGCGTCCCGCTACACGTCCAACGTGGAGTTCTCGGCCATGGACGCGTCCCGGAGCGACCTGGCCTATGTGGCCCAGGTCTTCACCGCGGTCATCGACGCGGGGGCCAGGACCCTGAACTTCCCGGACACCGTGGGCTACGGCATCCCGGAGGAGTTCGGGGCCAAGATCAAGTACCTGATGGAGCACATCCCCAACATCCACAAGGCGATTATCTCCGTCCACTGCCACAACGACCTGGGGCTGGCGGTGGCCAACACCCTGGCCGCCATCGCCAACGGCGCCCGGCAGGTGGAGGTGACCGTCAACGGCATCGGCGAGCGGGCCGGCAACGCCTCCATGGAAGAGGTGGTCATGGCCCTGGCCACCCGCAAAGACCTGTTCGATTACTACACGGACATCGTCACCCAGTACATCTTCCCCACCAGCCGCCTGGTGAGCAAACTCACGGGGGTGGTGGTGCAGCCGAATAAGGCCATCGTCGGGGCCAACGCCTTTGCCCACGAGTCCGGCATCCATCAGGACGCGGTGCTCAAGGAGGCCAGCACCTTCGAGATCATGACCCCCACCGCGGTGGGCATCAAGAAGAGCACCCTGCCCCTGGGGAAGCTTTCCGGGAGGCACGCGTTCAAGAAGAAGCTCCAGGACATGGGCTATTACCTGGGCGACGAGGAATTGAACCGGGTCTTTTTCCGCTTCAAGGACCTGGCGGACCGGAAAAAGACGGTCTTCGACGAAGACCTGGTGAGCCTGGTGGAGACCGAGGTGATCTACAAGTCGGTGCCCGAGCATTTCAAATTGCTGGAACTGGTGGTCCTCACCGGCACCACGGTCAAACCCAACGCCAACATCAAGATGGAGGTGGGGGGCGAGGTCAAGTCCTACTCCACCTTCGGGGACGGGCCCATTGACGCGGCGTACCGGGCCATCACCCATCTGGCCCAGTCCAAGTGCAAGCTTTTGAAATTCGCGGTGAGTTCCATCACCGGCGGCACCGAGGCCCTGGGGGAGGTGTCCGTGCGCCTGGAGGAGGAAGGCCAGATCGTCACCGGCCAGGGCGTGGACCCGGACATCGTCACCGCCAGCGCCCGGGCCTATATCAACGGCCTGAACCGGCTGAAATTCTCCAAGGACATGGGGCCCAAGAAGGGGAAACCCGAAGAACTGTAAGCAGTGAGCAGTGAACAGTAAGCAGTGAGCAGAAAAATGTAGGGTGGGCATCGCCCACCATTATTTGATTTCCGTACCTAGTCGTGGTGGGCAGTGCCCACCCTACAAAGGCTGCCTAAACTCCCTCCCCCTTCGAGGGGGGAGGGTCGGGGTGGGGGTGGCGTCTTTTAGGCTGATTACAGTTGCTTGCCCAAAGTCGCGGGGGGGGGGGGGGGGGCCCCGCGCCCCGGGGC
>JBFLXM010000010.1:0-68361 GCA_040757175.1 Thermodesulfobacteriota bacterium | reverse complement strand
TTATTTCGCTGGGCCTTCCGACTTTAGCACCTGGGAAATAGCTTAACCATCCGAACCGCCGGGTACGGACCCGTACGCCCGGTGGTGTGACAGGGAAAGCCCGCGAGGGCATACCTATGTCGATTATCTCTTAACCGGCGGTGAAAACGCGGCGGTGAGCAGTTCCCGGGCGATCCTTTCCGGCTCCCGGGCATGGCTTTCCACGATGTTGCGCAGATGGAAGAAACTTTCCGCGTCCATGAGGGTAAAGTCAATGGCCGTTTCAATGGGATTGGTGCGGATGATGCGGCCATGGATGGTGGCTTGGATGGGCTCTCCCTCGCTCTGGGGAGTAAGGTTCAGGGTCACCCGGCAGACCTGGTCATCCCGGAAACTGCTGTCCGTGCTGCAGAGCATGCCTTTGAGACTGATATTGTGGCTCTGCACCCTGACGTCCCGGTTATCCACGGTGATTATCGTCTCAAAGTTGAATTTAACCCTGGTACGTTTGCGGCGATCCTGTCCCATGAGCAACCTTTCCAAAAAAATGGCGGCAGAGGCGGAGAGGGGAGCCGGCTAGAACCTGCGGCCACTCCGTTCCTCTTTCTTGTTAATCGGCTCCCTGCCGGGAAACTTGAACTTGGCGGAGAACTCCCCGAAGTGCCGGGGGGGGGCGGAGGATTGGGGGCCTAAGGATTGGTTGGCACGCAGATACTTTCCCCCAAAACCCCTTCCACCGGGTTATCGGCCGGCAGAAAAGATTCCCCGAAAAAAACTGCAGGTGTTTCCAGGATGGTGCTATGGCTGGGGCAAGAGGGCCTCAGGCCCCAAGCCCCTTGCCTAATTCCTACCTCCCCTCACAAACTGCGGCCGCGGCCGGGGGGCCGGGGGAGCAGATGTCCTCTTCGAAGCAGGTTTTGGAGAAGTCTTTACCGAGGGTTATGGGGTAGTCCCCGGAGAAGCAGGAGAGGCAAAAGGAATCGTGGTCCATCTGGGTGGCGGCCACCATGCCGTCCAGGCTCAGATAACCCAAATAATCCAGGCCCAGGAAGTCCCGGATCTGTTCAATTTCTTGCTGGGAAGCGATGAGTTCCCCTTTATGGGAGAAATCGATGCCGTAATAGCAGGGAAAGCGGGTGGGGGGGCAGCTCACCAGGAGGCTCACTTCTTTGGCCCCGGCGTCCCGCAGGGATTTGACCCGGGAGCGGGTGGTAGTGCCCCGGATAATGGAGTCTTCCACCACTATTACGCGCTTGCCTTTGAGAATCTCCCGGACCGGATTGAGTTTCACCTTCACGGAGAAATCCCGCATGGTCTGGGAGGGCTGGATAAAGGTGCGGCCCACGTAATGGTTGCGGATCACCCCCAGTTCGAAGGGCAGGCCGCTGGCCTCCGCGTAGCCCAGGGCCGCGTAAATGCCGGAGTCGGGGAAGGGCATGACCAGGTCGGCGGCCAAAGGATGCTCCCGGGCCAGGGCTGCGCCCAGGCGTTTGCGCACCAGGTAGACGCTTTTACCGAAGATCTGGCTGTCGGGCCGGGCGAAATAGATGTACTCAAAGATGCAGAAGCGGTGGGGCAAGGCCGGGAAAGGCCGGTGGGAATGGAGGCCGTCCGCGTCCAGGACCACGATTTCCCCGGGTTCCACCTCCCGCCAATAGTCCGCCTGCACCAGGTCCAGGGCGCAGGTCTCGGAGGCCGCCACCCAGGCGCCGTTCAACTGCCCCAGGCTCAAGGGGCGGAAGCCCATGGGGTCCCGGGCGGCGATGACCTTATCCGCGGTGGCCAGGACCAGGGAATAGGAGCCCCGGACGTGCTCCAGGGCGTTGATCAGGGATTCCACCGTGTCCGCGCCCCGGTGCCGGGCCATGAGGTGGACGATAACCTCCGTGTCCATGGTGGACTGGAAGATGGAGCCCCCTTCTTCCAGGCTGCTGCGGATCTCCCGGGCGTTGGTGAGGGTGCCGTTGTGGCCGATGGCCAGGCTCTGGCCGCCGTGCTGCACTACGAAGGGCTGGGCATTGATGAGCAGGGTGGAGCCGGTGGTGGAGTAGCGTACATGGCCGATGGCCAGGTGTCCCGGGAGTTGCTCCAGGACCTGGGGGTTGAAGACCTCGGACACCAGGCCCAGGCCCCGGTGCTGGCGCATGCGGCAGCCATCCGCGCTGACGAGGCCGCAGGACTCCTGGCCCCGGTGCTGCAGGGCGTAAAGGCCGAAATAGGTGAGCCGGGCCGCGTCCGGATGCCCGTAGATGCCGAAGATGCCGCAGTGCTCCCGGGGGCGGTCGGAGGAGTCTGGGTGGCCTGCCGGGTTTTCGGTTTTCGGTTTTCGGTTTTCGGTTATGTTCATCGGCCTAATGGCAGGTTCGGCAGATTTAAATCCAACCATGTGGAAACTTTAACATGATTTTCATATTTTTGGTAGCCGCAGGCTTCAGCCTGCGATTTTAATCGGCCAAGAAATGGTGGCACAGGCTTCCGGTTTGTGCTTTATCTTCGCTTTAACCTTTCAATAAAGAACGCAATTTTTCTCGCAAACGGGTGGCGAGGTCAAAGGCTTGGGCGGCATCCTCCCGGTCCGCGGCTTCACCGGGATACCGGAAGGCCACCGCGGCCCGGGTCAAAAAGCGTAAGTCCTCCATCGGCCAGGACCATTCCGGGCAAACAGGGGCGAGGAGTTGGACCAAATAGGCAAGATCATGGGTCTTGCCAGGCAAGACGTTCCGCTGAATCAATAGCGCCTTCAGAAATTTTTCGATGCATTGCTGGGCATGGAAACAGACCGCGTCGTAATTGGGGTCTTCCTGGGCGGCCAGTTCCCGGCGGGCCGTGGCGTAATCTTTCTCCGCTTTTTCCAGCCATTCCTTAACTGTCGCGTTCATAGAGAACCTTGCCGCGGTCCAGGGCTTCCCGGATTAGAGGATCGCCCTCCCGGTAGCGCCGGGCCGTGTCCTCCGGGGTCCGGGCCAGCAGATCGATGGGAAAAGGAGGATTGGTGCGGTTCAAAATCTCCAGGGACATCCGGAAGCTTTTTCCCTCGAAAGGCAGCAGCACCAGGAGGTCCACGTCCGAATCGGGTGTGGGCTTGCCGGAGGCATAGGAGCCGAAGAGGATGATGCGCTCAGGTTGAAATTCCTGGACGATGAGTTGGCAAAGTTCGCGGATGCTTTCTTCTGCTACCATCAGTACCTCAAGCCTCGGCTAATAGTCAACAGTTAAAAAGGTTTTAGACGTAGGGGCGAACCTTGTGTCCGCCCTGGTTGCGACTGGGCGAACACAAGGTTCGCCCCTACAGTAATGCCCGCCCTTCCAACCACTTCTTAAACGACTTTTGGCTCTCTCCGGAAGGTTTACCGGCCAATAATCCCTCAACACTTATATCTTCATCCAGGTCTTCCCAGTGTATCCCCTGTCCCTTGCCGATGAGGCGCCAGTTGTCCCGCTCTTTCGGACTGGCATGGAATAGTCTGGGAAACCAGGCCAGAGGCACGGAAAGCGTCCGGCCATCACTGAGTTCCACCGTTAGAGTGTCCTCAGTTACGGTCAGGTTCTCCACATTGGGGATTTGTAATTCAACTGCTGAAGTAGGCATGCCACGCCTCCATTAGTTTCACGCGTTGTTCCTGGACAATTCTTTCAATATGACGAATCTCCACGCGACTAAAACCGACACTATATTGTAAGCGAATGGGGTCGATCCAGAACTTGACTATCTTATCATCCCGCTCAACGTGAACGTGCAGTGGCTCATCCCGATCAGTAGCATAGAAAAAGAAACGATACGGTCCGGTTCTGAATATCGTTGGCATCCTGTCCCATTATACTACAAATAGGGATGGCCATAGGAAAAATGGTGGGCGATGCCCACCCTACATGCTTTCAGCCTGCTAACTTTTCACCAAATATATGCGGGGGTTGGGAGGGGAGTTTGAGGAGAGGGTGGGGGACCTCAGGTCCCCCGGCCCTCCCCTCAACCATCATTTCCCCACCGCCTCATGATACTCCTGCAAGCTCTTTACTTCCAGTTTGCCCCGTTTCATGGCCTTGATGGCGTCCAGGGTGGCCCGGGCCGCGGCCACGGTGGTGGTGTAGGGGATGTTGTATTCCAGGGCCGCGCGGCGGATGGAGTAAGAGTCCGCCGGAGTGAAGCGCCCCTCCGGGGTGTTGATCAGCAGGTGGATTTCCTGGTTCTTGACGCAGTCGATGATATGGGGGCGGCCCTCCCGGATTTTGTGGACCTTGGTGGCCTTCAAGCCATGCCTACGCAGATAGGCGGCGGTGCCGCCGGTGGCGTAGATTTTGAAACCTTTCTCGGCGAAGCCCTGGGCTACGGGCAAGGCCGCGGCCTTGTCCGGGTCCTTGACGCTGAAGAGCACCCCGCCGGCAAGGGGCAGGACCTGGCCCGCGGCCAATTGGGACTTGGCAAAGGCCATCCCGAAGTCTGCGTCCAGGCCCATGACTTCGCCGGTGGAGCGCATCTCCGGGCCCAGCATGGGGTCCACCCCGGGGAAGCGCCGGAAGGGAAAGACGGATTCCTTCACCGCGAAATAGGGGGGCTCGATTTCCTTAGTAAATCCCAACTCTTCCAGGGTGTGGCCCAGCATCACCTTGGTGGCTAATTTCGCCAGGGAGACGCCGGTGGCCTTGGAGACAAAGGGCACGGTGCGGGAGGCCCGGGGGTTGACCTCCAGGACGAAGACCTGGCCGTCTTTCACCGCGAACTGGATGTTCATCAACCCCACCACCCCCAGTTCCGCGGCCAGGGCCCGGGTCTGGCGCTTGATTTCCTCCTGGATGGCCTTAGACAGGGAATAGGGGGGCAGGACGCAGGCCGAATCCCCGGAGTGGATGCCCGCCTCCTCGATGTGCTCCATGATGCCGCCGATGACCGTGCGCTGCCCGTCGCAGATGGCGTCCACGTCCACCTCCACCGCGTCCTCCAGGAATTTATCGATGAGGATGGGGTGCTCGGGGGAGGCCTCCAGGGCCCAGTTCATGAAATTCACCAGGGCCCCGTCGTCGGCCACGATCTGCATGGCCCGGCCCCCCAGGACATAAGAGGGCCTGACCAGCACCGGGTAGGTGATGCGGTGCGCCACCTCCAGGGCCTGCTCCACGGTGCGCACGGTGTCGTTGGGGGGCTGCCTGAGGCCCAGTTTCTGTAAAAGTTGTTGGAAGAGCTTGCGGTCCTCGGCCCGGTCGATGGCCGCGGCGGAAGTGCCCAGGATGTTCACCCCGGCCCGGCCCAGGGGCACGGCCAGATTCAGGGGGGTCTGGCCCCCGAACTGGAGGATCAGGCCCTTGGGGTTTTCCGTGGCCGCGATGTGCAGCACGTCCTCCCGGGTCAGGGGTTCGAAATAGAGCTTGTCCGAGGTGTCGTAGTCCGTGGACACGGTCTCCGGATTGGAGTTGACCATGATGGACTCGACGCCCATTTCTTTCAGGGCAAAGGAGGCCTGGCAGCAGCAGTAGTCGAACTCGATGCCCTGGCCGATGCGGTTGGGGCCGCCCCCCAGGATCATCACCTTGTCCCGGGCGGTCTTGCGGGCTTCGTCCTCCCATTCGTAGGTGGAGTAGAAGTAGGGGGTATAGGCCTCGAACTCCGCGGCGCAGGTGTCCACCAGCTTATAGACCGGGGTCACCCCGTGCTCCCGGCGCATCCCGGCGATATGCTCCTCGCCGCCGCCCCAGAGCTGGCCCAACTGCACGTCGGAGAAGCCGTATTCCTTGGCCCGGCGGAGCATGTCCTCCAGTTGGTCCTGGGCCCGGCCCTGGCGGAGCAATTCGCCGAACGCGGCCAACTCCGCGGTGAAGGCCACCAGGTCCTGAATCTGGTGGAGAAACCAGGGGTCGATGGCGGTGAGCTCATAGACCTGGTCCACGGACATGCCGCTGCGGAAGGCCTGGCGCAGGTAGAAGAGGCGCTGGGAATTGGGGATGCGGAGCTTGCAGGAGAGTTCCTCGGGGGATAAGTCCGGCAGGTCCCGGCCATCCGCACCCAGGCCGAAGCGGGAGATCTCCAGGGAGCGGATGCCCTTCTGCAAGGCCTCCTTGAAGGTGCGGCCGATGGCCATCACTTCCCCCACCGACTTCATGGCCGTGGTGAGAAAATCCTGGGCCCCGGGGAATTTCTCAAAGGCCCAGCGGGGGATTTTAACCACGCAGTAGTCGATGGTGGGCTCGAAGGAGGCGTAGGTCTCCCGGGTGATATCGTTTTTGATCTCATCCAGGAGGAAGCCCACTGCCAGTTTGGCCGCGATCTTGGCGATGGGGAAGCCCGTGGCCTTGGAGGCCAGGGCCGAGGAGCGGGACACCCGGGGGTTCATCTCGATGATCACCATCTCCCCGGTGCCGGGATGAATGGCGAATTGGATATTGGACCCCCCGGTCTCCACGCCGATCTCCCGCATAATGGCCAGGGCCGCGTCCCGCATCTCCTGGTATTCCCGGTCGGTGAGGGTCTGAGCCGGGGCCACGGTGATGGAGTCCCCGGTGTGCACCCCCATGGGGTCCACGTTTTCAATGGAGCAGATGATGACCACGTTGTCCGCAAAGTCCCGCATCACCTCCAGCTCGAATTCCTTCCAGCCCACCACTGATTCTTCCAACATGACTTCGGTGATCATGCTGGCTTCCAGGCCCTGGGAGGCCAAGTCCTTCAAATCCTCCAGGTTGTAGGCGATGCCGCCGCCGGTGCCGCCTAAGGTGAAGCTGGGGCGGACAATGATGGGGTAGCCGATCTCCGGGGCCGCGACGATGGCTTCCTCCAGGGTGCGGACAATGGCGCTCCGGGGCACTCTGAGGCCGATCTTGGTCATGGCGTCCCGGAAGAGTTCCCGGTCTTCCGCCTTTTTGATGACCTGGGGGTTGGCGCCGATCATCTCCACCCCCAGCCTCTCCAGGATACCGGTGTCGGCCACGGCGATGGCGCAGTTGAGACCGGTCTGGCCGCCCAGGGTGGGCAGAATGGCGTCGGGGCGCTCCCGTTCGATGATCTGGCAGACCATCTCCGGGGTGATGGGCTCGATATAGGTGCGGTCGGCCATCTCCGGGTCGGTCATGATGGTGGCGGGGTTGGAGTTGATGAGGACCACCTCATACCCCTCTTCCCGGAGGGCCTTGCAGGCCTGGGTGCCGGAATAGTCGAATTCGCAGGCCTGGGAGATGATGATGGGCCCGGAGCCGATGATAAGAATCTTTTTGAGGTCGGTGCGTTTGGGCATGGTTATATTTACCGTTTTTGCGAAATAGTTTCAACGCTTAGGGAGGAGTTTTCAGCCTAAATATGGGGGTATTAAAAAGAGCTTGCGGGGGGAGAAGCAGGGGCCCGTAGGGCGGGCGTCCCGCCCGCCTTTAGTCCCTGGCCTCTCTCCCCGCGCCCCCGGGAGCCGCGCTCTCCTGGGGGCTGATTAAGGAATGGTACCCGGGGTAGAGGGCCCCTGGCGGCCCGGATGGGTGGGAGTCAAGGCCGGCGCGTAAGGGGAGGTGAGGGCTTCCGGCAATTTGGGCGGCTCCATCCCGGGGGGAAGCAAGGTCCTGCCGAAGAGGTCCGGGAGCATTTCCCGGGGGCCGGTTAGCATCATTTTCCGGAGCATGGTGAGGATCTCGGGGGTGAGGTCTTGGGCCGGGCCCGGGGCCTGGTCCCGGCGGACCTCGCTGTATTTCAGGGCCGGGAGAAGCAGGCTGCCGGGGATGCGGCGGTTGCTGGGAGTCAGCTCCAGGAGGCCGTCCATATTATAGACATTGGTGCCGTGGGGAAGGATCAGGGTGTACCACTCGGTGCCCCGCACGCCCAGGCCCACGGTGTGGGTTTGCATGAGAAAATCCGGCTGCTGCAGTTCCAGGACCCGTTTCACCAGGGTGTGGGCCAGGCCCCGGAAGACCTGGAGGAGGGCCCGGCGCACGCCTTTAGAGCCGTCATAGAAATAATCCGCCACCGCCACCCGGGTCTCCGGGGCCAGGGTGAGGACGGTGTCGTCCACAAAGAGCACCTGGGCCCGGGATTTGGACTTGGTGCGGATCACGTCCCCTACTTCCACGGGGTCCGTGAGAGTGGCGGCCTGGGCCGGGAGTTTTCCGCCCTTAAGGAGGTCCACCTGGCCTTCCATCATCAGGAAGCGGCCCACGGCCGCGGCCTGGGCGGTGAGGGAGAGAGCGAGGAGGAGGGACAACATAGCGAAGATGGTTAATGAATATTTCCGGGTCATTTTGCTGCCCTCCTCAATTTGGGGAGACGGGGCTATTTTGACGTTTTATGTAAGGTGGGCATGGCCCACCATCAAGCTTGCCGGGATGCGAAGGTGATAAATGGTGGGCCGTGCCCACCCTACAGAAACTTATTCAAGAATAGCCAGCAAGGCGGAATGGAGTAAGCCGTTAGACGCCAGATAATTGATGCTTCTTTTTTTGCTACGTTCCAAGGAAATCTCTCTACCATTAAAATATGTGAAAGCCCCCCCAGCTTCCGAGATTAATAAAGCACCCGCGGCGATTTCGTAAGAAGGTTGTTCTGCCCGAATAACTGCATCAATTCGTCCTGCGGCCAATTGGGTTAAAGCCCAATGGTTATCCATGGTTATCAGCCTTTTAGTTTTTTTGACAAGAACCTCGGTTTTCTCTCTATAGGCATCTAACCTGAGATCCCTGTGGCCTACGGAGATTATACTTTCTTCAATTGATGCTGTTCTCGAAACTTTGATCATTTCGTTGTTCAGGTACGCGCCCTTATTTTTCTGCGCCCAAAATATTTCCCCATAAAAAGGATTGCTGATAATAGATAATGTTATGTCGTCGTTACATAATAAAGCAATAGAAATAGACCATTGGCTCAAGCCTCTTCCATAAAATAAACTGCCGCATAGGGGGTCCAAAATCCAAATTTTTTCAGCCCCGATGTTTTCAATTTCCATCTCTTCGCTGAGAATTCCATAGCCAGGAAAGCTGGTTGCCAATATCTCCCGCAATATTGTCTCTGAGGCAAAATCGGCTTCGGATACCACTTGCTGAGATTCGAATCCCGGTTTTTGACTTACAGCGAGACCTCTTCGGAATAATTCCTTGGTTTTTTCAGATGCGCGATTAATAGCTTTTAGTGCTATCTCGAGCTCATAAGAGTATGTAGTTTTCATTATGACCTTCTGGATGCTATAAAAAATTAATATTACCACTTTGTAGTATATTAATTAGGAAATAAAATAATAAGGCCAAATTGACCATAATCATAAAACAAGATATCCCATAAAATATTCTTACTCCTGTTAAAAATCCAAAAGTTTTATGGAGTTTTGGTCTAGCTTCGGTAAAAAAAGGACCACCGGTCTCAATTAATAAGTCACATATGACATCCCGATATTTTTTATCTCGATGGTAGATTACCAGAATACTCGCCAAAAATATGCTACCAAACAAAATAAATAAAGGACCCGCCAAAACCGTCTTCAGTCCATAGCCAACATATAAAGCGGCTGATTCGATGGCTAACAGTGTCTTTGTTCTACTCCACATCAGATCGTTCTGGTGGATGTATAATTTCATTAACGAGTCAAAATACTTAGGAATATCGTTATCCATTAGCTACCACCTTGATTATAAGTAACCCGAGAAACAACTCCCGTCTTATCATCTGAAATATACATCACTCCATCATTTTTTATCAAGATATCCACCGGCTGGCCCAGGGCCTCGGAAGGTATGATCCAGCCGGGGATGAAGTCTTCCATGCCCAGGTAATTGCCCCTCTCATCCAGTTTTATACGCACCACCTTGTAGCCCGTGGGCACGCTACGGTTCCAGGAGCCGTGATAGGCCACCAGGAGATTATGGCAATATTCCTGCGGCCAGCCTTCTTCCGTGAAGAGGGCCAGGCCCAGGGGCACGGAGTGCGCGGACAAGCTTATAGTTTTTGGCCTAATCAACCAGGATATCTTTGAGCCCAGAAACAATAGCCGGAATCTCGTTCGTGATGGTCTCCCAGAGGATTTTCGTGTCAATGCCCAAATATTCATGAATGACGATATTGCGCATATCGCCCATTTCCCGCCAAGGGATCGCCGGATACCTGGCCGTGACCTCTGCCGGCAATTTGCGCGCGGCTTCACCAATAACTGCCAAGTTATAGAGTACGGCCTTCAGGGTTTTTTTGTCCTGGCAGAAAGTTTCGTAATCCATTCCCTGGGTGATTTCTAGAGAATCTTCTGCTGCCTCAAGGATGTCGGTAATTCTAAATTTCCAGTCCCTGACCGGCATTTTGGGCCTCATGCAGGATACCATCACGTAGCTGCGGTTTTAAGGCTTCGGCAGTAACTAAGTCCACATGCCGTCCCAGCAATTCGGCCAAACGATTTCTAAGGCGGACAAAGGCCAGCAGGCCCACAGGCCGGGAAAACTCCACCAATATGTCGATGTCGCTATCCGCGCGGGCCTCGCTCCGCACCACGGAGCCAAAGAGTTTGAGGGACTTAACCCCTGCCTCTTGTAATTCTTTTTGGTGGTGGCGTAGTATTTCCAGGGGGGCTTTGGTAGCCATAAGCTCAATCTCCCTCAACCGCCTGCAAAAATTCATCAAACAGATAATCCGCGTCGTGGGGGCCCGGGGAGGCCTCGGGGTGGTATTGGACGGAGGAGGCCTTAAGTTTCGTGTGGCGCAGGCCCTCCAGGGTATTGTCGTTGAGGTTGAAGTGGGTGAGTTCCACCTCCGGGTCGGGGATGGATTCCAGGTCCACGGCAAAGCCGTGGTTCTGGGAGGTGATCTCCACCCGGCCGGAGAGGAGGTTCTTCACCGGCTGGTTGGCACCCCGGTGGCCGAATTTTAATTTAAAGGTGCGGCCCCCCAGGGCCAGGCCCAGGAGCTGGTGGCCCAGGCAGATGCCGAAGAGGGGCGCCGCGCCCAGGCATTGGCGCACGTTGTCGATGGCATAGGTGACCGCGGCGGGGTCGCCGGGGCCGTTGGAAAGCACGATGCCATCGGGGTTGAGTTTTAAAATCTCCGCGGCCGGGGTGGCCGCGGGCACCACCAGCACCTCCAGGCCCCGGGCCTTGAGGCTGCGGATGATATTGAACTTCACTCCGTAATCGTAGAGCACCACTTTCCTGCCGGCGCGCTGCTTCCACAGGGCTTCCAAATTCCCCAAGGGAACAGCCGGGCGCGGCTGTTCCACATTCTCTCCGGCGCCAGCCAGGTCTTTCTTGGTGGGCGGGGTCAGGCAATAATCCGGGGCCTCCGGCAAAACGCCTTCGTCCCACCAATAGGGGGCCTTACAGGTGACCAGGGGCACCAGGTCCTGGCCGTTCATGTCCGGGACTTCTTCCTTAACCCGGCGCACCAGGCGCTGGGGGTCCAGGTCTTCGGTGGAGACGATGCCCCGCATGGCCCCCACTTCCCGGAGGCGCTTGGTGAGGGCCCGGGTGTCCAGGCCCTCCACCCCCAGGCGGCCGCTGGCCTTCAGGTAGTCGGATAGGTTTCCTTTAGCCCGCCAGTTGGAGGGGTAGGGGTGGTATTCCTTGACGATGAAGCCTTCCACCTGGACGCCCCGGGACTCCAGGTCCTCAAGGTTGACCCCGTAGTTCCCCATCAGGGGATAGGTCATGGTGACGATCTGCCCCTTGTAGGAGGGATCGGTGAGAATCTCCTGGTAGCCGGTCATGGCGGTGTTGAAGACCACCTCCCCGGCGCACTCCCCGGGGCCGGTGAAGGACCGCGCCCGGAGCACCAAACCGTCTTCTAAAGCCAATAAAGCGCGCAAAACTTACCTCGCCTGGATGTATGGTTAAAATATATCATAAATCTCCCAAAATTAATTATTCCGGGAAATATATGCTACGATATTCAAGTCATGAACCCTTTGCTCCGGGTCTTTAAGATCGAATTGCCGGGCTGGCGCCGCTCCGCCTGGGGCGACGCGGTGGTGCTCTTCGGCTTGGGGGTGCTCCTCTATCTGGGAATCCGCCTGGGCCTGGGCGCGCCCGCGGTCATCCAGGGGCCGGAGATCGACCTGTCCCCCGGCGTCTTGCCTTATTATGTCACCCTCTCTCTGCGCCGTATGGCCGCGGCCTATGTCTTGTCCCTTCTCTTTTCTTTGGTTTACGGTTCCCTGGCCGCCAACCACCGCCTTGCTGAAAAGATTCTGTTACCGTTACTGGACATTCTCCAAAGCGTGCCCATCCTGTCCTTTCTGCCGGTGGTTTTGCTGAGCCTGGTGGCCATCCTGCCCCTGCGCCTGGCCCTGGAATTGTCTTCCATTATTCTCATTTTTACCAGCCAGGTATGGAACCTGACTTTTGCCTGGTATCAATCCCTCACCACCATTCCCCGGGACCTGCAGCGGACCAGCATTGTTCTGGGCTTTAACTCCTGGCTGCGCTTCAAGACCCTGGAACTCCCCTTTGCCGCCATCACCCTCATCTGGAACAGCGTGGCCAGTTGGGCCGGGGGCTGGTTCTTCCTGATGGCCGCGGAGATTTTCGCCGCGGGAGAACGAAATTTCCGGCTGCCGGGCTTAGGCGCCTATCTCCAGGAAGCCGCGAGCCGGGGGAATTTAACGGCCCTGGCCTGGGGCCTGGGGGCTCTGATCCTGACCATCGTGGCGCTGGACCAATTAGTATGGCGCCCTTTACTGGCCTGGTCCGACCGCTTTAAGGTCCAGTTGGTGGAAAGCGAGAATCCTCCCACCTCCTGGTTCTATAACGCCTTGCGCAGTTCCCGGGTCTTTGCGTGGTTCACCAGACACATCATCTTTCTTCCCGGGCAGCGCCTGGATGAACGGCTGACCCGTCTCTTTGCCGCGCCAGGTCCGGATCACCCCGGAAAAAGCCGCCCCCATTGGCTCTGGTACGTCTTGGGCAGTATAGTTGTCCTGGTTTTGCTGTACGAGGGGTATCGAGCCGGACAGATGCTATTGGGGCTGTCTATGGGGCAATGGCGCACCGTTGTTATCGGTCTGGCGGCCACCTTCATCCGGGTCTTCATTGCCCTGCTCATCGCCCTGGCCTGGACCATTCCCGTGGGGGTGGCCATCGGCACCAACCCCCGCCTGGCCAAGTGGCTCCAACCCCTGGTGCAGATCACCGCGTCGGTGCCGGCCACCGCCCTCTTCCCGGCCTTGGTGCTGATAGTGCTGGGGCTTCCCGGGGGTCTCAACCTGGCTGCGGTCCTCCTGATGCTCCTGGGCACCCAATGGTACCTGCTGTTCAATATCATTGCCGGGGCCAGCGCCATCCCCCAGGATTTAAAATATACTACCAATCTGTTACAATTGGGCCGGTGGGAACGCTGGCGCACCCTGATCCTGCCGGCCATCTTTCCTTTTGTGATCACCGGGTCCATCACTGCCAGCGGGGGGGCCTGGAACGCCAGCATCGTCGCGGAATATACCCAATTCGGCGGCAAAATCATGCATACCACCGGCGTGGGCGCCATCATCTCCCAGGCTACCGCGGCGGGGGATTATCCCTTGCTGCTGGCCGCGACCCTGGCCTTGATCCTCGCCGTGTCCACCACCAACCGGCTGTTGTGGCGCCGTTTGTACCGGTTGGCGGAGGAACGTTACCGGATGGAATGAGCCATGTCTGACAACGGTTATTTGCTGGAGCTGCGCAATATCAGCCAGGTTTACAAAAGCGGGGAACAAAGCTTCACCGCCATCAAAGACTTCCGCCTGACCATGAGCGAAGGGGAATTTCTGGCGCTTTTGGGGCCCACCGGCTGCGGCAAGAGCACCTTGCTGCGCCTCATTGCCGGCTTGCAGGTGCCCACCACAGGGCAAGTGATGTACCGGGGGCGTCCTCTGGCGGGAGTCAATCCCTACGCCACCATTGTCTTTCAGACTTTTGCCCTGTTTCCCTGGCTGACGGTGCAAGAAAACGTGGAAGTGGCCCTCAAGGCCCGGGGGACGCCGGTCAAACTCCGGACCTCCCGGGCCCTGGACCTGTTGGATCGGGTGGGTCTGGACGGTTTTGAAAACGCTTATCCCCGGGAACTGTCCGGGGGGATGCTCCAAAAAGTGGGCTTTGCCCGGGCCATGGCCGTGGAGCCGGAGCTCCTCTGCCTGGATGAGCCCTTTTCCGCCCTGGACGTTCTCAGCGCCGAGGCCCTGCGAGGTGACCTTTTGGAGTTGTGGACCAGCGGCAAGATACCTACCCGGGCCATCCTCATGGTCACCCACAACATTGAGGAAGCGGTGTTCATGGCGGACCGCATCGTGGTCATGGAAAAAGACCCGGGCCGGGTGATGCTGGACCTCAAGGTGGACCTGCCCCACCCCCGCCAGCGCAAGAATTCCCAGTTCCTGGAGGTGGTGGATAGGGTCTACGCCATTCTGGCCGGCCATACCCTGCCGGAGCACCTGGAGTTGGGCACCGCGCCCGGCGAGCCGGGCCGCACCCGGGCCCTGCCCCACATCAATATCGACGACCTCTCCGGGCTGCTGGAACATCTGGACAATATGCCCAATAACCGGGCCGACATTTACGCCCTGGCCCAGGAGCTCCAGATAAATTCGGATGAGTTGTTGCGCCTCATTGAGGCCGCGGAGCTTCTGGGTTTTGCCAATGTGGCCTACGGCGACATCACCCTGAACACCCTGGGAGAGACCTTCGCGGAAGCCTCCATCCGTTCCCGCAAAGAGATCTTCGCCACCCGCATCCGGCGCCTGCCGCTGTTCAAATGGCTGCTGGGAATGCTTAGGGCCGGCGATAAGAAACAGATGGAATGGGACGTGGTGCAAAAGGCCCTGGAGCTGGAGTTCCACGAAGAAGAGGCGGAGCGCCAGTTGGACACCGCCATCGACTGGGGCCGGTACGCGGAACTGCTGGCCTACGATGACAGCAGCCAGATCCTCTTTCTGGAGCCAGGCGCGGCTTAAGAATAAAGTTCCAAGTTGAGACCTCTGCGAAAGTCTCGATTACTCTTTTTTTATTCAAAATGTGGAGCAGGCGCCCCCGCCTGCTACTAAATGAAGGGTGAACAGCCGAGGGCGGCTGTTCCACATAAGACTTTCCCAGAGGTCTCACGTTCCAAGTTATCGGACCGAGGCCTCCTGATTGACAATCTATTTAGATCCCCATAGTATCTAAACCACGGTTGCCAACCCGGCGCAATGCTATCTCTGCGTCCTCAGCGTCTCTGCGGTGCATTATCTTTTCGCCGCTGAGACGCAGAGAGAATCCCTAATTACTAAAGTCGCCGCCGAAGTCTTGTCTTTAACTTGGAACCTGGAACTTGGAACTTAACAGGAGGCTATATGCCTGTCTTATGCTTTAGATTGGGGCTAACAGCAGCTCTAACCATCTGGCTGCTGCTGGGATGCCCGTTAACAGCTCCAGCCCAAGAGAAGCCCCAGGCTACTGAAAAGATAACCGCGCCTGCGGCTTCGCCGGAGGTTTTGCCCCGGGTGCTGGCCGAGGGCGCGGAGGCCCTGGAAAAGAAAGTCGTGGCCTTAAAATCCCGGGGGGCCGCGGCGAGCAAGACCTGGTCCCAGGCGGAGAAGGATGCCCAGGAACGGCAAGCCGCCCTGGCCGCGCTCAAGGCTTCTTTAGCGATGAAGAGCCTCCCTCTGGGCGAGGCGGAAGAGACCTTGAAGAACTATACCCTCCAAGAGGAGCGCCTGGGAAGCCGTCTCCAGGCGGTGGCCCAGGAAATCGAGGCCTTAGAAAAGGCCCAGGCGGCCCGGAAGGAGGCCCAGGCCGCCTTGCAGGCAGAAGTGACCCGGCTGCAGACCACCGGGCCTGCGGTGGCCCGTTCCCGGGAGATGCGGCAGGCTTACCAGCGTTACCAACGCGCGGCCGACGGGGAGCGGCAGGCAACCGGACAATTGCTGGAAAGCCTGGGGAAAGAATCACAACTCCTGGAAACGGGAAAAAAGCTGCTTGCGGAAGTGAAGGCTGAGCTGCAGCCCTATGTGGACGCGGCCTGGAAGGCCGAGTTGTTAAAGCGCCAGAAGGGGGCTCCTTTAAAGGAACAGGTGGAGCGGATGTGGCAAACCGTCTGGGATCTGCCACCCCGGCTTTGGAGCCGCCTCCAGCAACTGCAGGCCTCCGGAGCCCTGGGCGTCTTTGTCCGGGAGCATCTGGCCCCCCTCATCGCCCTGCTGGCCCTGCTGATCCTGCTGGTCTGGGGCCTACACCGGGTGGGCGGCCTGGCTGCCGCCAGGGTGGCGGCCTGGCAGAGCCGGGCCCAGACCCCGGTTTTGCAGACGCTCCTGAGTCTGGGGCAGGTAATCCGGGCCCATCTGTTGCTGCTGGCGGCGATCCTGTGGGTGGGGCTTTCGGCCTGGAGCCTGGGGTTATTAAGGTATCCGGCCGGCCGCGTCTTCCTGAACCTGTTGGTGGCCCTGGGGCTTCTGCAACTAGGCTGCCACTGGCTGCGCCTGGCTTTTGCCGGGAAAACGGCCGGGGGGCTTCTCCCTCTAGAGGACGGCATCGCCCGCTTTTATCGACGCTATTTGCAGCTTTTTTGGCTCTATCTGCTTTTAGGAGTGTGGGGGCTGACCAGCGCCCAGTTCTTGGGGTTTCCCCCGGCCAGCCGCCAATTTTTGGGCCATCTCTTCCGCCTCGGTCTGCTGGGAGGGGCCATGTGGCTGCTGCGGCGCCATTACCTGGAGAGGCTGTTGCCGGAGCTGCCGGGGCCCGACTGGTTCAAGCGTCCGGGGGTAATCCGGGGCCTGCGGGGGCTGGTGCTGCTGTTATTGGCCCTCATCATCTTCTCCGACCTGCTGGGGTTCCAAAATCTGGCGGATTATCTGGCCCAAGCCGGGGCCTTCAGCGGCGTGGGCCTTTTAATTCTGGGGCTGCTGTGGCTGGGGCTGGACGCGCTCTTGCACTGTCTGCTGCACCCGGAGACCGGGTGGGTCAGACGGCGTTATCCCCAACGGGAGGAGATGCTCCAGCGGCTGCATGGCCTGACCCGGAGCGGCACCACCGCGCTCCTGGCCGCGGCCGCCCTGCTGCTGATCCTGAAGGTCTGGGGCCTGGAGTTCACCCGGATGGCTTGGGCCTTCCAGTGGCTTAACCGGGGGCCGGAACTGGGTCCGGTGAGATTGACCCCTTTGAGCCTCGGGGCTGCGGCCCTGGCCCTCTATCTGGGGGTCTGGCTCTCCCGCCTGGCCCGGGGCTTGATGGAATTCCGGGTCTATCCCCGCACCGGCTGGGACAGCGGCATCCAATACACCATCTCCACCAGCCTGCACTACGCCATCATCGTCCTGGCAGTTCTGGTGGCCCTGAACCTGGTGGGTTTTCCCCTGACCAACCTGGCCCTGGTCGCCGGGGCTTTGGGGGTGGGCATCGGCTTCGGCCTGCAAAACATCGTCAATAATTTCATCTCCGGCCTGATCCTTCTCTTTGAGCGGCCCATCAAAGTGGGGGACATCCTGGTCATTGACGGCCAATGGGGGAAAGTGAAGGAGATCCGGGTCAGGAGCACCGTGTTTCAGACCTATGACCGCTACGTGCTTATCATCCCCAACTCGGAGTTGCTCTCCGGCAAGATTGTCAACTGGACGCATTTCGGGCGGGTGCCCACGCGTTTGACCCTGGAGGTGGGGGTGTCCTACGGCGCGGACGTGCGCCAGGTGACCCGGGTGCTTACCGAAGTGTGCCGGGCCAACCCCCGGGTGCTGGGGGAGCCGGCTCCCGCTATTTTTTTTAAAGCTTACGGCGATAGCGCCTTAAATTTCACCATCCGGGTGTTTTTGGGATCTCCCGAACCCAAAGAAAGGAACGCCGCCACCCATGAGTTAAACAGCGCCATCTTCGAGGCATTCCAAAGGGAGAGGATTGAAATTCCTTTTCCCCAGCGGGACCTTTACATCAAGAATTGGCCTGGAAGTCTGGGCTCAGCAGGGGCTTGATACCGATTCGCAATCAAAAGACGTTAAACTGTAGGGGCGAACCTTGTGTTCGCCCTGGAGGCCGGGCGAATACAAGATTCGCCCCTACAAGAAAATTGTCGTTTGATTGCAACTTGGTATGAGTAGGGGTGGAGGGCGCCGCGGCCTGAAGTCCGGGTTTGCCCGCAGGTTGGCGGCGGGACCGGCTTATTCCCCGGTATTTTGAGCAACCCGGGGCCGGCTTTTTTTCCGGGGCGTGAGCTCGATGACCTTCGGTCCTTTGGTCCGGCGGGGGGGTTTGGCCACCTGCTGCGAGGCTGCGGCCTTGGCGGCGGCCAGCCCGGGATAGTTGGCCCGGGGTAAGCCGGAGGAGCCATAGCTTCCCAGGACGTTTTGCACAAAGGTTTGGGTTTCGCTGTAGGGGGGGACACTGCAGTGCCGGGCCACGGCCTCCGGCCCGGCGTTATACGCGGCCACCGCCAGGGGCACGTTGTTCCCGAAACGGTCCAGGCAGCGCCGGAGATAGCCGACGCCGCCGGCGATATTCTGCTCCGGATCGAAGGGGTCCCGTACGCCCATGAGCGCGGCGGTGCCGGGCATCAACTGCATCAGCCCCTGCGCTCCCTTGGGGGAGACCGCCTGGGTATTGAAGCCCGACTCATGGCGCATCACCGCCCGGATCAGGGCCGGGTCCACCCCGTAATGCCGGGAATATTTGTGGATCAGGGATTCCAATTGGGGGTTGGACAAAGGCTTCCACGCGGACCTGCGGTTCTGCAGAATAAAGTTGGGGGACCAGACCCGGGTGCGGTTATGGAAGATATAGGCCTGCACCTCCGTGCCCAGGGTCTGCAGGTCATAGAGGGTGTCCCCGGAATTGGGCTTGCCGGCGGACTCTTTGACCTCCAGGACCAGGGAGCCGTCAGCCGCGGTCCGGGGCGCGGCCGCGGCCACCGTCGGCAGCGCCAGGATGGAAAAGATAATGGCCAGGAGGAAAATTTTCATTCCCATAACAAACTTGTAAACCAATTGATAACTAGTTGTCAATACGGAAGTTTTATTTAGACCTGGTTGAGCTTGATTAAAGCCGTATTTAATCATCTTCAATTCTTTTATCGGCTTAAAGATGGCGTACTTTAGCAAAATATGGCCTAAACCGCGGGCGGGCAAGGGCTGTTGGTTAAGGTTTTCGGTTTTCGGTTTTCGGTTTTCGGTAAAAGGAGCAGACCCAAGCCCATCTACTCCATTGCCTCTATTCCCGGAAAACGGCAAACAGAATACGGAAAACGGTATCTCCGGTCCTGCTCAGCCGCCGTTTATTTCCGAATCCCCGGGCCGCCAGGTGGCCCGGCCCCTGGTCTGGCTGACGCTGGCTTTGATGCTGGGGGTGGCCGCGCCTGCCTGGGGTTTGGCGATTCCCGGCGTTTGGCCGGCCGCGGGGCTGCTGGCCCTCTGGCTGCTGCTGGCCCTGTCCTGGTGGACCCGCCGGGGTGCAGTCTGGCTGCCCCTGGCCTTTTTCTGGTTGTTGGGCGTGGCCTTTTACCAACAGGCCCAGCAACCCGTTTTTCCTCCCCATCATCTCACCTTTCTGCCCCAGGACCAGGAGGTGATCCTGAGGGCGCGCCTGGACCGGCCCAGCAGGATCAGGGCGGAGAGGGTGCAGCTCTTTCTGGACGCGGAAGCCTGGCGCAGCCCGGCAGGTTGGCGTCCGGTCTGCGGCAAGCTGCTGGTGAGCGCGCCGCCGCTGGCCTCGCCGCCGCTGGGGACCGCGGTGGTCCTCAAGGTGCGGCTCCGGCCGCCTCGGGTGCTGCAAAATCCGGGGGGCTTCGACCGGGGCCGTTATCTGGCCGCAGACGGCATCTTCCGGATGGCGGCCCTGCGGCAGCCGGACGATCTGATAATTTTGGCCAATGCCGGGGCTCCGCCCCTGGGGGAACGCCTCCGGGGGAGCATCCGCAGGTTGCTGCAAGAGTTGCCGGCCGCGCCCCGGGCCATGTATCTGGCTATGCTCTTGGGGGACCAGGGGGAGATCTCCCCGGAAATGCGCCAGGCCTTCAGCCGCACGGGCACCAGCCATCTGATGGTGATCAACGGCATGCACCTGGGGGCAGTGGCCGCGGTGGCCTATTTCCTGTGTTTCTGGGGGCTCCGGCGTTTTCCCCGGCTGCTGCTGCGCCTCAATGCGGTGCAGATTTCCACCCTGGTGGCCGCGGCGCCGGTGGTGGCCTATGCCTGGGTCGCGGGCGGGTCGCCCTCCACCCAAAGGGCGGAGATCATGGTCCTGGCCTACCTGCTGCTCCTCTTTCTGGGCCGCCCCCGGGAGGTCTGGAGCGCCCTGGCTTTGGCGGCTTTGATCATCTTATGCCTCTCTCCCTTGCGGCTCTATTTTGCGTCCTTTCAGCTATCTTTTGTGGCCGTGGCCGCGCTCCTCTATGTTCTGCCCCGCTGGTTCAGGGGAGCCCGGGAAGGGTTGTCTACCGGAGGATGGCTGGTCAGGTGGAGAAACCTCGTCTGGCTCCGGGGGAAGGAAGCCGCGGCCGCGTCCCTGGTGGCGACGTTAGCCACTGCGCCTTTGGTGGCCATGCATTTTCAGGTGGTTTCCCTCCTGGGGGCCGCGGTCAATTTGGCGGCCATTCCCCTGGTCCTGCTCCTGGCCCTGCCCCTGGGGGAGGCCGCGGTTCTGGCCCAAAGCCTCCATCTGACATCCGTGGCCCAGGTGCTTTTGGCCCTGGGGCGCATCCCCCTGGAGTTGGGATACGCGGTAATTGCCTGGGCCGCGCGGCTGCCGGGGAGCGCCCTTACCGTGTCCACTCCCACCTGGCTGCAGATTGCCGCCTATTTTATGCTGTTGCTTCTGCTTTTCCCCCGCCGGCGGGATTGGCGGACCTGGGCGGGGGCGGGGGGGGCCGCCTTGATCCTGGCAGGCACGGTGGCCCTCCCCCCGCTGTTCGCTCACCACGATCTGGAAATCACCTGCCTGGACACCAACCGCGGCCTGGCAGGAGTCGCGGTTACCCCCGAGGGCCGGCGCCTGGTTTTTTCCGCGGCCGGGGCCTCCTGGCCGGGGCAGAGCGGCGGCGGTTTGAGTCCCTTGCCCGGTTATCTCCATTGGCGCCAGTGGCAGCGCCTGGAGCAGGTGATGGCTTTGGGGCTGGCCCAGGGCAATGCCCCGGAGCTGTTGACCCTGGCCCGGCAGTTCCAGGTGGGCCAGTTCTGGTATGGCCGGCGGGGGCCGGAGGGACCGGCTTATTATGAGTTGGTGAATCTGCTGGGAGACCAGAACCGGTCGCCCCGGTCCCTGGAGCGGGGCCGTCCCCCTGGGGTCCTGGGGAGCGTGGGGCTGGAATTTCCGCGTCTGGGGGAGGCGGGAGACATGGCCTTAAAACTCTCCCATCAAGGCCGGCTGGTCTTCGTCATTCCTCCGGTGCGCAAGTTGGACGCGGCCGCGTTGGCTCTTCCCCCCGGGGCCCGGGTGGCGGCGCTGGTTATCCCCGGAACCATGGCCCCGACCCTGGACGCCTGCCTGGAGAAACTGCGTCCGGAAATCATGGTGATTTACGGCTCTCCCCAGCAGGACGTCGCGGCCTCGGGCCTCCCTGGCGGGGTCCGGGGCTATTTAACCCGGGAAGGCGCGGTCAGCCTGCACCTCTCCGGCAAGGGCGTGGGGGTGCGCCAGTGGCGCCCCTGAGAACGGGGTTCAACTCTTCCGGGAAGTCTTGGAGATGAAGGCGGTCATTTGTTGCTTTACTTCCGGGGAGTTGCACTTGGGACAGGTGACCTTGACAGCTTCGTATTCACTAATACTCATGATCCGGGTGAATTCATGGCCACATTGGCTGCAAAGGTAATCGTAGGTCGGCATCGTCTCCTCCTTGGAGAAGAATGAAACGCTGTCGGCATAAATATAATCCCTGTCCCATTTTTCCGCAAGGCCCCAGAAAGAGTCCCGTTATGTTTCCGGGCGGGCTTTAATATCCGGCCTGATTTTGTAATAAATGCACCGAAAAATGCCCACCGGAACAGAGGGGCAAGGAAATTTATTAATGGCAATATTTTTTAAATATTAATTGCTTATCCCATTAATTCCTTTTTCATCCGGCGCCTTTTCTCCCTATTGGTCCTGGAATTCTATTTTGCCCCCCACCAGAAGCTTTCGAAAAATTCTTTCCCTTCCAGGTCACTTTAGTCAGAATTCTCAATAATTACAAGGCATAAGACCATGCCCCCGTTTTCCTGACCCCTAAGGAATTGTTAAAGAAGGGTACGCCTTTAACCGATAACAAAATTGGAGGGGTGGCTCCGCCAAATTCCCGCCCTCGAGGTTATTCCGGTTAAAAAGTGCTAGTAATCATCGGCTTAGGAGTGGTGATAGTCTCGGTTATTGGAGGTTTTCTCCTGGCAGGGGGGAACCTTCTCCTCCTGCTGCAATGGGCCGAATTTGTGATCATCGGGGGCTCGGCCCTGGGCGCGCTGCTGATCTCCACGCCCATGCCGGTCTTGAAGAAGATTATCACCTATATTTTGAGTTCCCTCAAATCCCCGGGTCACAGCCAAGCCAATTTCGTGGAGGTGCTGCAACTTCTTTATGAACTCTTTCAAACCGCCCGGGTCAAGGGCCTCCTGCACTTGGAATCCCACGTGGAGAAGCCGGAAGAAAGCGAGCTGTTTGCCAAATACCCTATTGTCAGCAACAATCATCATGCCTTGGAGTATATTACCGATTCCCTGAAATTGCTGGTGGTGGGGGGGGTGCCGGCCCTGGAACTGGAGTTGATACTGGACGCGGACCTGGAGACCCAGGAAGAAGAAGGGCGCAAGCCCGGGCTGACTCTGGCGAAAATCGGCGATTCCCTCCCGGGCCTGGGTATCGTGGCCGCGGTTCTGGGTATTGTTATCACCATGCAGTCCGTGGGCGGGCCGGCCTCGGAAGTGGGCCACCATGTGGCCGCGGCCCTGGTAGGCACTTTCCTGGGAGTGCTCATGTGTTACGGGTTTGTCTCGCCTTTAGCCTCCACCATCGAGAACCAGGCGGCCTCGGAAGAGGTGGTCTTGAAATGCATCAAAGCCGGAGTGGTGGCTTACGCCAAAGGCATGGCCCCCATCGTGGCCGTGGAATTCGCCCGGCGGGTGATTGCCACTGATACCCGCCCCAGCTTTGGGGAAGTGGAAGAAGCCTGCCGGGCCATCAAGGTAAAAGGTAATTAATACGGTTTTTGGTTTTCAGGTTTCCGTTTTCTATTAGAAAAATCTACTTAATATCAGAGCCTTACGGTTCCTGGCGGGGTCTACGCCCAGAGAACCAGAGTAAGCTCAGGTAAGTTAACGGCACATCATGTCCGAATTGAACGGCGAAGCGCCGATCCAAAGGATCATCAAGAAGAAGGGGGGCCACGGCGGCCATCACGGCGGGGCCTGGAAGGTGGCCTACGCGGATTTCGTCACCGCCATGATGGCCCTGTTCATCGTTCTTTGGATCATGGCCCAGAGCCAGTCCATCCGGCAAAATGTGGCCCAATATTTCAAGAATCCCGGGTTATTGCCCCATTCCCAGGGGCTCTTGGAGACGAGCGATATGGGCGGAGAGATGCCCACCCCCGGGCACAGCCAGGACCTGCAGAGACCCTCGCCCGCGCCTGCGGATGTGGTCAATGACGCCAAACGCATGGAAGAAACCAAGAAGAAAATCGAGGAAATGATCGCCCAACTGCCGGACCTGGAAGGGCTGAAGGATATGATACGCCTGGAGATTACTGATGAGGGTCTCCGGATCGAACTCATGGAAAAGGAGGACGCCCGGTTTTTTGAGGTGGGCAGTGCCAACATCAATCCCAAGACTCACAAAATCTTTGACATTATCTCCAAGGAACTGGGCCAACTGCCCAACCATTTGGCCCTTGAAGGGCATACGGACAGCCGTCCTTACGGCGGCAAGAAGAGTTATTCCAACTGGGAATTATCCTCTGACCGGGCCAACGCGGCCCGGCGGTTGATGGACGATTCGGGCCTAAAAACCGGCCAGATTGCGGAGGTGCGGGGTTATGCCGACCGCCGCCTCTATAACAGCAAGGACCCCAATGATTACAAGAACCGGCGGGTGAGCATCATTGTCAAGCCGCTGAGTAAAGATCCGGACAAGCCCCTACCCATCGACCTCCCGGTTAAAAGCAAGGCAGGGAAGAACGGCAGCGAACTCTCGAAAGCCGGGCCCCCGCCGCCTCCGGCCCCTCCGGCCGCGGCCGCGGTGAAGCTGCCCCCGCCTGCCCCTGGACCCAAGCCTTCGACCGCGGCTCCGGCCGCCGGGCCGGTGGCGCCGCCGGGCCCGGTGCAAGCCCGGACCGCAGCCGCGCCCGCGGCCCAGGTGGATAATAAGACCGCGGCGGCCAATGCCCCGCCTCCCGGCCCCAAGGAAGCCAAAACCGGCAGAGGCCCCCTGGAAGATAATCTGGACTTGCAGAAAGAGCTTCTGAACCTTGCGCCCCAGCCCCCGGTATTCAATATCAAATAGACGGCTGAGGAGCTAGTAGGCCCTCTGATCCGCAATTAAATCTTCAGCAACAATTTCCCGGAAGTCTTTCTCGGCAACCGTTACGCTGATCGCAGTTATCCCCGGTCCACCCAGGCGGCCGGAGAGCGGATGGCCACAAGGAAGCTCCCGGTATGGCATCATACTGTATAATACCGTTTTCGGTTTTCAGTTTTCGGTTTTCGGTTAAATGAAAGAAGATTATCAATAGGTTAGATCGCAAATTTGTTTCATTTGAAAGTGAAATTGGTATAAAACCGGCGTATCGTCCTGGGTGAGGACTCAATTGTGCAGGAAACCAAATTCGTTAGAAGGTTCACCACTTATTACGAGGAGCACAAAATAGATTGCTTTTTTGTCACCCTGAGCGCAGCGAAGGGTCTAGATTCTTCGGCCCCTCCGGGGCCTCAGAATGACAAGAAATACAAATGACTTCTTGCTCCGAGTAATACAACTCTACTCGTTTGACGGCGACTTGGTATTGGGTTGAAGGTGGCGCCGGAACCGGGGCGGGGGAGCAGGATAACTCCGCTATTTTCAAGGTATTTTCCGGATAAGCCAGACTCAAGTGGCGGAACTGCGCCGCTTCTGTACCCCTTAATTCCACCTGGCCGCCGGGGCAAAGAAGGCAAAAAGCGCATGGTCACACCTTATTCAAGTAAATTTTGGTTCCCAAGGGAATTTAGAGGAAAAGAGGGAGAATTCCAGAAAGGATGGGATGATTGATGCAGATCTTGGGAAAAGATGGCAAAATGAAGGTTAACTATCCTGTAATCTTTATGGCTTCTTTTAATGCCGCTCTCGCTAGCAATCGTGTTGAGTCAAGGGTGGGTAATGGACAATCGTTGGGAACTACAAGTAACGGAATCTCAGTGCAGCCGAGTACAACTGCATCACATCCTCTTTTTTTTAATTCCTTGATTACTTCATTTAGATAAAGCCGGGACGTTTCCAAAAAAATACCATTAACTAGTTCGTTAAAAATGATCGCATTAATCTTTTCTCTTTCTGATTCGTTAGGTATTTCCATATAAATTCCTAACTTATCAAGGATTTTGGGATATACAGGACTTATCATCAGGTAGCTGGTGCCGATCAGAGCAAGGCGCTTGAATCCTTGTTTAGCAGCATGTTGGGCAACGGTTTCAGCTATATGCAGCCACGGTATGGGGGACTCAGTGACAACGAAATCAAAGGCTTGGTGAATTGTGTTGTCTGGGCAGATTGCGAAATCAGCTCCGATTTGGGCAAGTTTTCTTGCAGATGATAGCATGAGAGACGAAACTTCTTCCCAATTCCCCGAGCGAATGTGAACCATGTAATTGCCCAGTGGATACGTGTGCATAGAAATCTCCGGATGCAAATGTTCCCCCAACAGTGCAGGGGCTTCCATGCATATGGTTCTATAGCACAGTGCTGCTCCCTCGGCGCTACAAGCAACGATGCCAATATGTTTTGATGCTTTCGACCCTTTCATATTTGGGGGAATACTTTTTTTTTATTTGCCTGGACTGCTTAGGGTTCGCCTTTAGGGATGATTGACAATAATTATCCCCCTTCCCTAAAAGACTACGCGCAGTCGCCATACTCGATGGTTTTAACCCTCTGATATGGGTTTAAATTAAACATCGAAATAGTCTTTGTCATCATGCACATTAAAAATTCCAAATAGATTATCTCTATAAACTATAAATGTCAAAAATAAAAGGAGATAGGAGAAGGAAAATCCGTGGGGCCCTCCCACTTAATGAGGGGCAGTTCACTCTTTGGTAGACAAGTTGACGCTAATATTAGAATTTAGGAGTTCAATAAACGCATTGGACATTTCAAAACGAAGGGGCGCAGAGCAAATCATAAGAGTTCTCCTCTCGTTCCCAAGCTCTGCTTGGGAACGCACTTGGGGGCAAAGCTCTGCTTTGCCTTAGCCGGCCATGAGAACGCGCTACCGGATAATTGAAGATTCCCATCCTTATTTCCTGACCTGCACCATTATTGAATGGCTGCCGGTTTTTACCCGGAAGCCTTACTTCGAGATAATCATCGATTCCTTGAAATATTGCCGGGAACGGAAGGGGTTAAAGATTTTTGCTTATGTGGTACTGGACAACCATCTGCATTTGGTGGCCCATGGGGAGCGGTTGCCAGAAACGATCAAGGAGTTCAAGAGCTTTACCGCCCAGGGGATAATTAAGTTGGCTACCGAGGAGGGGAAAGACTGGCTGCTAAATCAGTTCAAGTTTTTCAAGGCCAGGCATAAGCAGGAGAGCCGTCACCAGGTCTGGCAGGAGGGGTTTCATCCGCAGTTGGTGATTTCGGAGGAGATGTTGAGCCAGAAGGTGGAGTATATTCATGACAACCCGGTGAAGGCGGGGTTGGTGGAGAGGGCGGAGGATTGGCTGTATTCCAGTGCAAAGAATTATTTGGGTCAGGCGGGGATGTTGGAGATTGATGTGCTGGAGGTGTAAGGCAAAGCAGGAGCTTTGCGGCAATTGCGTTCCCAAGCAGAGCTTGGGAACGAGGGCGAGGGCCTCTGCCCAGTTTGGCAGCATTCGCCCCATTTTCCCCATAGGTCATAACAGTCCTGTTTTTTTATTCTTTCCACAATTTTTCTCCTTCTATTATTTCGGCATTACAAGAAATGGTGAAATGGGCAATAGTTCGTGCCAATTTTCACTAGCCCTAGACAGAAATCTTGACAGGGGGCGGGGATGGGCATAAAATTATTAATTCTTATAGTTTTGTAAAATCCCCTCGCGCGGGCCGCGAGGTTTGAAGGTAAGGGAAAAGCGATGAAAATGTATCTGATGACTCCGGGTCCCACGCCGGTGGCCCCGGAAACCAATCTGGCCATGGCGCAGCCCATCATTCACCACCGTTCCCCCCTGTTCATGGAGATCCTGGGGGAGGTGCGGGCGGACCTGAAATATCTCTTTGAGACGCAGCAAGAAGTGCTGATCTTCGCAGCCACGGGCACCGGGGCCATGGAAGGGGCGGTGGCCAACACCCTGAGCGCCGGGGATACGGCCTTAGTGGTGGACGGCGGCAAGTTCGGCGAGCGCTGGACGGAACTGTGCAACGTCTACGGGGTCAAGGCGGAGCGCCTGGCGGTGACCTGGGGCCAGGCCGTGGACCCCAAGGACGTGGCCAAGATGCTGGACGCCAACCCGGCCATCAAGGCGGTCTTCGTCCAGGCCAATGAGACCTCCACGGGCGTGCAGCACCCGGTGCAGGAACTGGCGGAAGTGACCAAAAAACGGCCCGGCACCATCCTGGTGGTGGACGCCATCAGCGCGCTGGGGGGATATTCCATTCCCATGGACGCCTGGGGCATCGACGTGCTGGTGGCGGGTTCCCAAAAGGCCATGATGCTGCCCCCGGGGCTGGCCTTTGCGGCTCTCTCCCCCAAGGCCTGGGGATTCGTGAAGGAATCGAAACTGCCCAAGTATTACTTCAATTTCTCCAAGGCCCTGAAGTCCGCGGAGAAGAACCAGACGCCCTATACTTCCCCGGTGTCTCTGATCCTGGGGCTCAGGGAAGTGCTGGGGAAGATCAAGAAAGTGGGTCTGGAGAAGATATACGCCCATAACCAGAGGCTGTCCAAGGCCTGCAAGGCGGCCATGAAGGCCATGGGCCTGGAGCTCTACTCCAAGGATAATCCGTCGGTGGTCCTGACCGCGGTCATGGCCCCCCCGGGGGTGGACGGCCAGAAGGTGGTGGCGGAGCTGCGCAAAAAAGGCATCTGGATCGCGGGCGGCCAGGCGGAGGCCAAAGGCAAGATTTTTCGTATAGCCCACATGGGCTTTATTGATACAGTGGACCTCCTGGGCACCATCGGCGGCCTGGAGGAAGTGCTCAATACCCTGGGTTACAAGGTACAGCCGGGCGTCGGCCTCAAGGCCGCGCAAGAGGTACTGGCCAAGGAGGCGGCGGTATGAAGGTCCTGATCAGCGATAATTTGCATGAAGCCGGGGTGGCGGTCCTGGAGTCCCAGCCCAATATCGAAGTGGTGAACAAGCCGGGCATGAAACCGGAGGAGTTAAAAGAGGTCATCAAGGATGTGGACGCCCTGGTGATCCGCAGCGCCACCAAGGTGACCCCGGACCTGATCGCGGCCGCGCCGCGGCTCAAGGTGGTGGGCCGGGCGGGCACGGGCCTGGACAACGTGGACATCCCCGCGGCCAGCAAGGCCGGCATCGTGGTGATGAACACCCCCGGAGGCAACACCATCACCACCGGGGAGCACGCCCTGTCCCTGATGATGGCCCTGGCCCGGAACGTGCCCCAGGCCGCGCAGTCCATGCGGGAAGGCAAGTGGGAGAAGAAGAAGTTCCAGGGCACGGAGCTTTTCAACAAGACCCTGGGGATCATCGGCCTGGGGCGCATCGGCACGGTGGTGGCCGAACGGGCCCTGGGCCTGAAGATGCGGGTTCTGGGCTACGACCCGTTCATCACCAAGGAAGTGGCCGCCAATATGGGAGTGGAGCTGGTCTCCCTGGATGATCTCCTGGCCCGGTCCGACTTTATTACCCTGCACACCCCCAAGACCAAGGATACGGCCAAGTTCCTGAACAAAAAGGCCTTCAAAAAGATGAAGCCCGGGGTACGCATCATCAACTGCGCCCGGGGGGGCCTCATTGATGAAGCGGCCCTGCTGGAGGCCCTGAAAGAGGGCAAGGTGGCGGGCGCGGCATTGGACGTCTATGAGACGGAGCCGCCGGCCGCGGATTTTCCCCTCCGGGAGATGCCCAACGTCATCTGCACCCCCCACCTGGGCGCGTCCACGGAAGAGGCCCAGGCCAACGTGGCGGTGGCGGTGTGCGAGCAGATCGTGGAACTGCTGCTCTACGGCACCATCAAGAACGCGGTGAACGCGCCCTCGGTGAGCCAGGAGACCATGGCCAAGCTGAAGCCCTACCTCACCCTGGCCGAGGCCCTGGGGGCCTTCCAGGCGCAGATGAACGAAGGGGCCATCTCCGCGGTGTCCATCGCCTATATCGGCGAAGTCTCCAAGCTGGACACCAAGCCCCTGACCCACTCCATTCTCAAGGGCCTGCTCTATCCGGTGATGCACGATGAAGTGAATTACGTGAATGCGCCATCCATGGCCACCACCCGGGGCATCCACGTGAGCGAAGAGAAGGTGGAATCCGCGGAGGATTTCGCCAACCTGATCCGGCTGACGGTGCGGGTCAACAACGAAGAGAACACCGTGGCGGGCACCATCTTTGGCAAATATGAGCCGCGGCTGGTGCGGATCAACAAGTTCCGCCTGGAGGCGGTGCCCGAGGGGCACATGCTGTTCATCTACAACACCGACCGCCCGGGAGTGATCGGGGCCATCGGCACCACCATCGGCAAGCACCATATCAATATCGCCCGGATGACCGTGGGTCAGGAAAAGGAACGGGGGCAGAACATCATCCTGCTCACCACGGATACCCCCCTGACCCCGGAATGCCTCAAAGACGTGCGGGCCCTGGAACACGTGGCCATGGCCATCCCCTTGGAATTGTAAGTTCTGCGGGGGTAGGGGCGGGTTTTAAACCCGCCCCTACGGTTTCTGGCCGTTTCCCTATAATATAGAGATTCTGCCTGGTGAGAGGGCAAACATGACCGCAGAAGAAGACAAGGGCTATACGGTCAAAGATCGGCGTTTCCTCCAGATGAGCGAAGAAGAGAAGGCCGCGCTCCAGAAAGAGGAGGAGGCCCGTAAGGCCGCGGGCGCGGAGGAAAAAGCGCCCCGGGAAGAGACCGGACGCGGTGGCGCCGGCTCCGAGATCCCGTTGCCGGAAATCACCTTCTCTTCTTTTCTTTTCTCTCTCAGCACCTCGGCTTTCGTGCACCTGGGTGCAGTGGCCGACCCGGCCACCGGGGAGGTGGACCGGAATCTGCCTCTGGCCAAACAGACCATCGATCTGTTGGGGCTGCTGCGGGAGAAGACCCGGAACAACCTGACCAAAGAGGAAGAAGACCTGTTCGACCACCTCCTTTATGATTTGCGGATGCGCTACATCAAGGAGGCGCAATAGTCACCCCGGGGGCCGTGTTGGTGCGCGAGGGATATCGGCCAATTTTTCCGGGGGAGGATGACCGCAGATTCCTCCCCCGGTAATAATCCGGGGCACTCATTCCTTGTCGGGGCGTACCCGCACGTGCGCCCTCACCAGGGCTGCACCTGGGTCCGCGCCTACGGATAACTTCTGATCTTCCAAAGTATGCCCCGGCCTCTGCGCAAACTGTATCCCAGCCCCGGTGCCGCTGGACTGCAAGTCCTGTGTCCCGCCAAAGTTAATCTCTATCTGCGGGTTTTGGGCCGTCGCGCCGACGGTTACCATGATCTGCTCTCCATTATGCAGCCCCTGAGTCTGGCTGATGAATTGCTCATCAGCCCTGCTCCCCCCGGCATCTTTCTGGACTGCGACCAGCCGGAGATTCCCCTGGGGCCGGGGAACCTGGTATGGCAGGCGGCCCTGGCCTTCCAGAGAGCTACGGACCGCAAGGTGGGGGCGCATTTTGCCCTCAAAAAACGGATTCCCACGGCCGCGGGCCTGGGAGGCGGCAGCAGCGACGCGGCCGCCACCTTGCTGGCCTTGAACACTCTGGCGGGTGAGCCTTTAAAGGCCGAGGCCCTGCATACCCTGGCCGCGGGCTTGGGCGCGGACGTCCCCTTTTTCCTGGGGCTCTCCCCGGCAGTGGCCCGGGGTATCGGCGACCGGCTCTCGCCGGTGCAGTTGCCGGCTTACTGGTATCTGCTGATCAATCCAGGGGTGCGGGTTTCCACCCGTTGGGTCTATGAAAGTCTGGACCTGGACTCGTTAAAGAGGTATAAAGTTCTGGAAGAAGGCGGCTGGGATCCGGAACAACCGGCCGCCTGGATTCACAACGATCTGGAGAGCGTTACCTTGAAGAAATATCCCCAACTGGGGGAGATGCTGGAAACCTTGGGGCGTTTGGGAGCACTGGCCCGGGGCATGTCCGGCAGCGGCCCCACTCTCTTCGGACTCTTCCCCACCCTGGAGGCAGCCCGTCAGGCGGGGCGGGAATTGCGGGGGGCTTTCCCGGGATGGATGGCCCTGGCCCGGGGCCTTACCGGCCGGGAGAAGGATACGGCCTGGGGTGATCAGACATGGATGATTTGAAGATCTTCAGCGGCAATGCCAACCGGCCCCTGGCCGAGAAAATCTGCCAGCACCTGGGAATGCCCCTGGGGGAGGCGGTAGTAGGAAAATTCTCCGATGGAGAGCTGATGGTGGAGTTCCGGGAGAACGTGCGGGGTAAGGATGTCTTTGCCGTCCAACCCTTTTCCGTGCCCTGCAATGAGCATCTGATGGAACTCCTCTTGATGGTGGACGCCCTGAAAAGGGCCTCCGCGGGCTGCATCACCGCGGTGGTGCCCTATTACGCCTACGCCCGGCAAGACCGGAAGACCGCGCCCCGGGTGCCCATTTCCGCCAAGCTGGTGGCGGATTTGATCACCGCCGCGGGGGCCAACCGGCTGCTCACCATGGACCTGCACGCCGGCCAGATCCAGGGGTTTTTTAATATCCCCGTGGATCACCTCTTTGCGGCTCCGGTGATCCTGGACTATATCCGGGAGCGCTTCGGCGCCGACGTGGTGGTGGTATCCCCGGACGCGGGCGGCGTGGAGCGGGCCCGGGCCTTCGCCAAGAGGCTGCACACCTCCCTGGCTATCATTGACAAACGCCGGGAGGGGCCGGCCATTAAAGCCATGACCCTCATCGGCAACGTCTGGGGCAAAGAGGCCATCATCCTGGACGACATGATCAATACCGGGGCCACAGTGACCATGGCCGCGGAACTGCTGATCCGCCACGGGGCCCGGGGGGTGCATGCCTGTATCACCCACCCGGTGATGGCCCGGAATGCGGTGAGTAATCTCCAGGGGTCCCTGCTCCAGAGCCTGGCGGTGTCCGACAGTATTCCCCTGGAACCGGAGGCCGCGGCCCTGGAAAAGATTCAAGTGCTATCAGTGGCGCCGCTGCTGGGGGAGGCCATTAAGAGGATTCATAACCAGGATTCGGTGAGCTCTTTGTTCGTTTAGGAAAGCTTTCAGCTTTCAGCGGTCAGCTTTCAGCTATCAATAGCTATCGGTGTCTTCATTTTTCATTTAGCTTCATGCCTATTAGTCTCCCTTAGTTATGAAAAGTAAGGACATCCAATGAGTGAAGCTATTAAGAGGAAAACTATTGAGCATATCGCTAATGATAAGGTCTTTAATTATATTGGGAAGGCCAAGTACCAAATAGGCAATACAGTTGTTCATGTGAGATTTTGCAACACGGACTTGAGGGGTTCATCAAAATATAAATTCAACATAAATCCAAACACCCTGAGTGCTGATTACGAAATTTGGATTTGTGGTCGACCCGATTCCTACTATTTGATTCCGATATCCATAATGAATGATATTTATTCCCATCCAGACGCGTATATCGACACCCGACACCCTGAAATCCGGGTTGTCACCTTAGATGCCGGAACTAATAGGCTCACTTATGCACGCGGAGGTGTGTCGCTCAATCTTGGGCCTTATAGGGGAATTGTATTGAAATAGACCGTTTTATAAAGTTAAAAGAACTCCAAAACGGTTGCCCATCTTAGGCATACTACCCACCGAACGTGTAGGGCTATTTCAACAATTAAAGTTAAAAGCTGACCGCTGATAGCTGAAAGCTGAAAGCTAATATGCGTCTTATTGTTGGATTGGGGAATCCGGGCCCGCAGTACGCCTGGACCCGGCATAACCTGGGGTTTATGGTGGTGGCCGCGCTGGCTGAAGAGTGGCGGATTCCTTTGACCCGAAGCACCCTGGACGCCACCTGGGGTCAGGGCAGGGTAGGGGGGGAGACCGCAGTCCTGGCCCAGCCCGCCACTTTCATGAACCTGAGCGGCCGCGCGGTCTCCCGGCTGCTGACCTATTTCCGTCTTACTCCCGGCAGCCTGGTGGTGATCCACGACGATCTGGACGTGCCCCTAGGACGACTGAAGATCGTGGAGCGGGGCGGCCCCGGGGGGCATCGGGGCGTGCTTTCCATTATCAACGCCCTGGACACCGAGGAATTCTTAAGGGTGAAGCTGGGCATCGGCCGCCCGCCGCCGCAAATCCCCGGGGAGAATTTTGTGCTCTCCCCCTTCACCCGGGAGGAGGAGGAGACCGCGGCCGGGCTGGTGGAGCGGGGGGCCCAGGCGGTGGACTGCCTGATCCGGGAGGGGTTGCAAGAGGCCCGGAATAGATTCCATGGAATTCCTTCCGAATAACGGCTTTTAAGTCCCCCTTTTCTAAAGGGGGATTTAGGGGACTTATCAAGCGCTTATATAATCCCCCCTGACCCCCCTTTAGAAAAGGGGGGAAATACCTCTTCCTTCCCAGGCTTTTTGCCTTAAATGGACTCATTTGAATTATTGAACATAGCGCGAAACTCAAAGCAGTTGCTCATGAGCCTTTGGCCCACCCATAAATTCTGAAAAATCGGCCTCTACCAGCTAAGGAATTGGTGGGCAGTGCCCACCCTACACTAACCGATGGGCGCTCCTAACTTGGAACCTTGAACTTGGAACTTGGAACTTCTCTAAACAGGCAATAAAATAATGCGCATTCTTTTCATCTCCCCCAACCGCTTGCGTCTGGTGGTGCCGCCCCTGCCCCTGGGGCTGGCCGCGGTGGTGGCCGCGGTGCAAGATGGGCATGAAGTCCGGGTCCTGGATTTCATGTTTGCGGCCGACCCCCTGGGGGAGACCCGCCGGGTGGTGGCCGGGTTTTCTCCGGAGATCATCGCCTTAGCCGTCAGGAATATCGATAACCAGGACTGCCGCCACCCCGAATCCTTCATCTCCGAGGTGAAGGACCTGGTGGAACAGCTCCGGCAACACAGCAACGCGCCCATCCTGGTGGGAGGGGCCGGCTTCAGCATCATGCCCCGGGAATTCATGGAATACCTGGGGGCCGACTTCGGCGTGGCCGGGGAAGGAGAGGCGGCCTTCCGGGATTTTTTGTCAGCCTCTGCGGGCTCTCGAGATTGGGAAAAGGTCTCGGGGCTGGTGTGGCGGCAAGGTGACGCGTGGCGGCTGAATCCGGTGCAAAGGGTGGCCAGCCTTAACAACCTGCCTCCTCCGGCTCTGGAATATTTCACCCCGGAACTTTACCAGGAGGCCGTAGGGAGCGCCAAACTTCCCGGTATGGTGCCGGTGCAAACCCGCCGGGGCTGCCCCATGAAGTGCATCTATTGCACCACCCCTTTGCTGGAAGGGAGAAGGTTCCGGGCCTGGGAACCCGCCCAAGTCGCGTCCTGGCTGGCCGCCTGGCATGAAAAATGGGGCATCACGCGCTTCTATTTTGTGGATAACCTCTTCAACTGCCCGCCAGGTTATGCCAAGAGTCTCTGCCGGGCCATCATCGACCTGAACCTGCCCCTGGAGTGGGGCGCGCTCCTCAACCCCGGGGCCCCGGACCGGGAACTTTTCCGCCTGATGCGCCGGGCTGGCGGCGGTTTCATGCAGGTGGGCAACGAAAGCGGCTCGGAATTGGTCTTGACGAAGTTGGGCAAGGGCTACGGGCGGCGGCAGGTGGAACTTACCTTCCGCTTGCTGGAAGAAGAAGGGATTGCCTACTCCTGTTTCCTGCTGCTGGGAGGGCCCGGGGAAACCCGGGAGACGGTGGAGGAGAGCGTGGCCTTGCTTTCCCAGTACCGGCCGCAGATGGTCAATCTGACGGTGGGCCTCCGCATCTACCCGGGGCTGGCCTTGCACCGGCTGGCTCTGGCGGAAGGGCTGCTGGCCCCCGGGGATAACCTGCTCCGGCCCCGGTTTTTCCTGGCCCCGGCCATCAGAGGGTGGATTTGGGAGTATCTGGAAGGGTTGATGGCAAGGCACCCGAATTGGATATTTTAAAGATCGTTTTACGTTTTGCGTTTTACGTTTTTCGTGAAAAAAATGCTTGCTGCGAAAATTTCAAGGTTCAAGGCTTAGACCACGGTTCCCAATTAATTCCCAGATGGTCTTGGAGGGCGAAAGCAGCCAAACGAATTTCATCACTCCGAAACTCTGTCTTTTACGCAAAACGAAAAACGAAAAACGCAAAACGAAAAACGAAAAACGAAAAACGCAAAACGAAAAACGGAAAAACTGCTTGCAAAGGTAAGACAAATGACACCGAAAGACGATGACGACCGGGAACGCCTCACCTGGAAGGAGATCGACCAGCGCCGGGACCGGCAGCAGCACCAGGCTCCGAAAAAGACCCGGCTCCCCAAAAAAGAGGCGGAGCGGGAGCGGCAGCAGGCTTTGCGCCAGGCTGAGGCCCTGTTCAAAGGCAAGCGGGGCCGCCCGGAGTACCAGACGGCCCTGAGGGAGTTGGAGACCCATCATGGGACCAAGAAGTTCCATTATTTTGTAAAGTTTTTTGTCAACGAATATGGGTTGCCGGAGGAGTGGGGAGCCTTGAACCGGCTGCTGGATTATAATGAGCCACTGCTAGTGGCGGAGGTATTGCGGGCCATGGCCGGGCAGTTAGGATCACGCAGCCGGGTGGAACAGCAGGGTTTTAGGGGGCGGGTGCAGATTCTGGCCTTAACCAGCCCCCACCTGGAAGTGAGGCGCCAGGCTGAAGAAATATTGGCCGGGCTCTAGCTGGGTCCGGATTTGTAAAAAAATTCGGTTCTACAAATTAATTTCAAAAATATCTTGACAATTAATTTTATCTAATAATATAATTTAATAATTTATTTTTTATTATATGAAAAAGTTTACAAAATCCTAATTCGCACCCTCCTGAAATCTCCCGGTCCAACTAGGGAAGCCGCGTAAGCGCAAGGAGAGGCTAAGTTTATGGTGGGGAATAATTGCCATCTGGCCTCCGGGGAGGCAAACTTTCTAAAACCCGGTGGGACTCCGCCGGTGAGCCGCATTATCACCGTTTATCCTCCTTTGCAGCAGATTTTGGCCGGCCTGCCTCTTTATGCCCGGTCCGAGCTGCCGGTTCTCCTGGCCGGAGAGCCGGGCACGGGCAAGGAATTGGTGGCCGAAGCCCTCTGGCAGTTGAGCCCCCGCCGCGGTCACCCCTTTTTGCGGATCAATTGCGCCACTTTGCTCGAGTCCCTGGCTTGCAGCGAGCTCTTCGGCCATCTTCAGGGCTCTTTCACTGACGCTCGCCGCAGCCGCTGCGGCAAGTTCAAGTTGGCTCATGGGGGCACCCTTTTCCTGGACGAAGTGGGGGATCTGCCTTTAGCCATCCAGCCCCGGCTGTTGCGGGCCGTGGAGCAAGGAGAGATAGAGCCCCTGGGGGCTGATGCTCCCATCCGGGTGGATGTGCGCCTGGTGGCCGCCAGCAATCAGGACCTTCCCACTCTCATGGCCCAGGGCCGGTTCCGCCATGATTTATACGACCGCCTGGCAGTGTTGCTCCTGCACCTGCCACCCCTGAGGGAGCGGGGAGAGGACATCCTGCTCCTGGCCGGCCATTTCGGCCAGGACGCGGCCCGTCTCCTGGGCCGGGAGGGGCCGGTGGGTTTAACCCCGGCTGCGGCCCGGCGCCTGCAACAATACCACTGGCCGGGAAACGTCCGGGAACTGAAGAACGTCATCACCCGGGCCGTTCTTTTCAGCGCCGGGTCAGTGATTCGGGAGCGGGACCTGTCTTTTACCTCCCAGTGGCCGCGCTTAGGCGGGCCGGCTTTCATCCCCCGGGTCCAGGACCTCCCGGCCCGCCCGGGCCGGACCCAATTGGAGGAACTGTTGTTGGCGGAAGGGGGCAATATTTCCGCCCTGTCCCGGCGGCTGCGGGTCTGCAGCAAGACCATCTACCGCTGGCTCCACTCCCATCACATCGACCTGATGCAGATCCGGGCCGCACCAGGGGGTTGAAACGGATTCACCAGGGAGGCACCGAGAGCGGAGAGAAAGAAAAAAGGTTCCGCCCCGGCTTGCCGGGGCAGATTTTTTTTTCCAACCTGTGAGTCTCGGTATATATTAGCTGAAAATGAACCGTTTCCTTGAATACGCCGGTTGGGTGGGATTTTCCCTCTATAGCGCCTGGGGAGCGAGCTGCCATTTCCGGGGGGAGATCATGAGGCCCGTGGTCCTGGTAATGTTACTGGTCCTGGCTCCATTTCTAGGGTATAGGCGCGTCCGGGGGCAGGCCTCGGACCTGGATCTGGCTCTCATCGGCTATTTTTTTCTGGCGGCTTTGGGGTTTTGGCTCTTCCCCCAAGGGCTGGGCCGGATCATGGCGGGGTATCCCCTCACCGTCCTTTATGCTGGTCTCTTTCTTACCGCCGCAGCCCAGCCTCTAGTGGGCGCGGCCCCGTTCACCACCTATTTTGCCCGCAAAACCACCCCGGCAGCGGTCTGGGAAACGCCCCTTTTTCAGGAAATCAACCGGCGGCTCACCTATTTTTGGGCTTCTCTATTCGCCCTGAACGCCCTGGTGACTTTGGTTCCCCACTTATGGCCCGGGATGGGCCGGCCTTGGCTTTTCACCTCGGTCTTGCCTCTGGCCCTGATTTTAGGGGTGGGGTTTCCGGTTACTAAGTGGTATCCTGGTTACCGGCGGCGGCAATTGGGCCTGCCGGCGGGAGAAGCCGCGCAGCCAACTAAGCCGGCTGGCCCGGGGGCAATCACGCAGAAAGACGTTCCAATTGGCATGGAAATATCCATGAAAGATAGAAAGGAGGAAGACAGGATGTCTTTTAAATACCAGGTGGCGGCCCTCAACGGCTCTCCCCACGAGGGTTTTGGCAACACCTCCCAGATGCTCGCCATGCTCAAAGAGCATCTGGCGGAAGAGGGATTCGCTCTGGAAGAAATCTTCTTGAGCCAGCAGCAGATCGAATACTGTACCGGCTGCGCGGTGTGCCTGGAGAAAGGCGCGTGCTGGATCCGGGACGACCACAAAGGAGTGGTCAAAAGGCTCCTGGACGCGGACGCGGTGATTTTGGCTTCGCCGGTTTACTTCCACCAGGTCACCGGGCAGATGAAGACCTTTCTGGACCGTTCCCTGGGTTACGGCCATCGCCCCCGGGGCACCTGGAAGCCGGGCCTGGCGGTGAGCGTGTCCGCGGGTTGGGGGGAGACCCAGGTGGCCCAATACCTGGCAGGGTTATTGGGGGTCTACGGGGCCTTTGCGGTGGGGCAGCTCACCGCCATCGCCGTCGGCCCCGGGGCCTTTTGGGGGAAGGAGGCGGTGGAGGCCCGGGCCGGAGACCTGGCCCGGGACCTGGCCCGGGCGGTGAAAGAGGGACGGCGCTACCCGCCCACCGACCGGGATTTGGATTACTGGCATTTCATGGGCGGACTGATCAAAGAGAACCGGGATTTTATGAAGGCGGACTTTGAGCACTGGCAGAAACTGGGGATTCTGGACAGTTTGGAGGCCTACATCGGCCAGAGCCGCTCTCCGGCCAGCGGCAGCCCGGAAATGCGGGCAGCCTGGCTAAAAAGTCTGATGGCCCGCCAGCAAGGAGCCCCCGGGGAAGCCCCCCTGGCCGCGGCTGCCAACCCAGGCAATCCCGGCTCCCCCCAAACGGCCCGGGAACTGCTGGAGGCCATGCCCGGGGCCTTGAATGCGGAGGCGGCCGCGGGCCTGACGGCCACCTTCCAGTTTGAGGTGAGCGGCGGGGAAAATTTTACGGCCCACCTGCGCATCGACAATGGCGCCGCCACCTTCCAGGAGGGTCCGGCCTCCCAACCCGACGTGATCATCAAGACCCCCGCGGACGTCTGGCTGGCCATTGCCAGGGGCGAAATGGACGGGGCCGCGGCTTTTATGACCGGGAAATTCCAGGTGGAGGGAGACCTGGGGCTGCTGATGCAGATGGAGTCCCTGTTCAGGAAGTAGAAAGACTTTACCACAGGGGCACAGAGGACACAGAGATTCACAGAGGAATAAAGAAAGAGGGTGGGCCAAAGGCCCACCCTCTTTTATTATTTTTCTCCGTGTAACTCTGTGCTCTCTGTGTCTCTGTGGTGAATCCTTTTAAAGCACCGTATGCACTGCGGCCTTGGCCAGTTCGACGATGCGGTCCGGGAAGACCCCGAAGCCCAGGACGATGGCGATCAAGGCGTAATTGAGGATGCGGATAGGCGTGGATACAGTCACCGGCGGCAGGTTGGGATCATCGGTGAAATAGGAGCAATAGATGACCCGGAGATAGTAGTAAAGGGAGATGGTGCCGTTCACCGCGCCGATCAAGACCAGCCAGAAGTATCCCTGGTTCATGGCGGAAGTGAAGAGGAGGAGTTTGCCGGTGAAGCCGATGGACGGCGGCACCCCCGCCAGGGCAAAGAGGCCGACGATGAGGCTGAGGCTGAGCAGGGGGCTGCGGCGCCACAATCCGGCCAACTCCTGAATCTTCAGGTCCCGGCCGTCCTTGGCCACTTCGGAGATGACCATGAAGACGGTGAAGTTCATCACCAGGTAGGCCAGGGCGTAATAGACCGCGGCTGTGTAGCCCGCCTCTTTCATGGTGAGGACGCCCATGAGGAAGTAGCCGGCATGGGCAATGGAAGAGTAGGCCAGCAGGCGTTTGAAGTCTTTTTGGATGATGGCCACCAGGTTCCCCAGGGTCATGGAGACGATGGAGAGAAAGACCAGGGCCTGGGTGAAACTGTAACCATAGCTGGTGCCCAGGACCGCCAGGCGGAGCAGCAGGGCCACGGCTGCGGCCTTGGACGCGGTGGCGATGAAGGTGGTCACCTGGTTGGCCGCACCCTGGTAGACGTCCGGGGCCCAGAAGTGGAAGGGGAAGACCGAGAGCTTAAAGAAGAAGCCCGCCAGGGCCAGGAGCAGGCCCAGGATGCCGATGGGGCTGGACACCAGTTGGGGCATCTTCGGGAGAATATCGGCGATATAGGTGCTGCCCGTGGCTCCGAAGAGATAGCTCAGCCCGAAGAGCATCACCCCGGAGGAGACCGCGCCGATGAGGAGATATTTGATGCCCGCCTCCACGTCGATGCCGTCGCCCCGGCGCAAGGGCACCAGGATGTACAGGGAATAGGAGGAGAGCTCCAGGGAGACATAGATGGTCAAGAGTTCCACGGAGCTGACCAGCATCATCATGCCGATGGTGGTGGTGGTCAGGAAGAGAAAGAATTCCGCGTGGTAGCGTTCCTCGATGTGGGCCAGGTTATGGGAGATGGTCAACACGAAAAAGAAGGCCAGGGCCAGGGCGAACTTAAAGATTTGGCTGAAGAGATCCACCCGGTAGGCCTTGAAAAACAACTCCCCCTGCTGACAGAGACATAAGCCGGTGACCACCAGGCCGCCGATGGCCAGGGCCAGGGCGATTTGGAAATCCGCCTTGGGCTCCGGCCGGCGTTTCAGGCTGAGGAGGAAGAACACCAGGGCCGCGCCCAAGTAGTAAAGTTCCGGTCCGAAGAGCATCACGTTCATCTTTTACATTCCCTGGAGGAAGGGGATCACCGCGGACTTGATCATGCCCACCATGGTCTGGGGAAAAATCCCGAAAAAGATCAGGGTGGCGATGAGCATCATCCGGGGCAGGCCCAGAAAGGGGCTGACGTCCTCAAAGTGCGTAAACTTGGGATTAGGTTCGTTAAAAAAGGTGGTTTGCACGACCCGCAGGGCGAAGAGAGCGCCCACCACCAGGGCGGCGATGGCCAACAGGCCCTGCACCGGGAAGACCTTGACGGTGGCGATGAAGACCAGCAGTTCCGCCCAGAAGGAGGCCATGCCCGGCACCCCCGCGCCGCAGAGCGCGGCGATGATGAAGAAGGCCGAAGCCACGGGCATGATCCTGGAGAAGCCTCCCAACTCGTGGATATCCCGGGTATGGGTGCGGTCATAAATATAGCCCACCGAAGAGAAGAAGAGGGCGGTCATAATGCCGTGGGCGAACATCTGGAAGACCGAGCCGTTGACCCCGTCCACCGTGCCCGTGGCCAGTCCCAGGCAGACGATGCCCATGTGGGACACGGAAGAGTAACCGATGACGTATTTCAGGTCGGTTTGGGCCAGGCCCACGAAGACCCCGTAAACAATGCCCACGGTGGCCAACAGGGCCATGAGTTGGGCCCAGTAATGGAAGCCGTCCGGGCAAAGGTACATGGCCACCCTGAGGACCGCAAAGGAACCCAGCTTCATGAGCACGCCCGCGTGGAGCATGCTCACCGCGGTGGGCGCGGCCACGTGGCCCACGGGAGACCACGTGTGGAGCGGCCAGACCGCGGCCAGCACCCCAAAGCCGAAGAAAAGCAACACAAAGGCCACCTTCTGCACCCAGGGGGAGAAATGGGCCTTATGGAGCAGCAACATGTTGAAGGTGTTGAGACCGGACGCGGAATAAAGCATCAAGATGCCGGGGATGATGAGGCCGCTGCCCGCCATCAGGTAGAGGGTCAGCTTCATGGCCGCGTATTCTTTGCGGGTGGAGCCCCAGACCAGAATCAGGATGTACATGGGGACCACGGCGATCTCATAGAAGAGGAAGAACATGAACATGTCATAGGACATGAACACGCCGAAGACCCCGGTGACCAGGGCGAGAATCCAGATGAAGAATTCCTTGGTCCGTTCTTCCAACTCCCACATGGTGAGGACGCCGGTGAAGATGACGATGCCGGTGAGCAGCAGCAGCGGCGCGTTCAAACCCTCCACGCCCACAAAGTAGGTGATCCCGAAGGTCTTCACCATTTCGTACTTTTCAACGAACTGCAGGCCCCCCAGACCCTTGTCATAGGCTACGAAGGTATAGATGGCGAGAGCCAGGGAGATGCCCCCGGACACCAGGGAGACGGCCCGGATCAGGAACTTCTGCTCTTCCTTGAGCAGCAGGAGGATGATCAGGCCCGCCAGCGGCGCGATGAGCATGCACGACAATACCGGAAAAGTGGCAGCATGTTCGGTCATATCAGCGACCCATCAAGAGATATAGCCCGACCCCAGCCAGGACCAGGACCATGAAAAGCAGGTTGAGTTGCACAAACGCGGTCTGGATGAAAGACAGGAGGCGGCCGCTGCCGATGGTGGAGAAGGCCACCGCGTCCACGCCGCCGTCCACCACCCGCCGGTCGTTATAAGTGAAGATCCGGGAGAAGGTGCCGTAGATGAAGGTGTTCAGGAACCAGCGCCAGAAATGGTCCATATACCATTTCTGGATGAAAAAGGTCTCCAGGGCCGGGAACTTCCTGATGAAACCCTGCCATTTGGCCCCGGAGCGGCCCCAGTCGAGCCAGGCCACGCCGATGCCCCCCAGGGCGCAACCCACCGCCAGGAAGAGAAGCAAATAATTCAGGTCATGGGGATGGGATTCCCCCAGGAGGAACTTCTCCAGGGGAGCCTGCATGAACCCCAGGACCAGGGTGAAACCGGCCAGCACGATCAGGGGAAAGGACATGACCCAGGGAACGCCGTGATGTTCGTCATGGCCGCCGCCGTGGGCATCATCATGGGCGCCATGCCCATGTCCCCCCTCTTCCCGCACGTAATACTCTTTCCAGATAGGATCATCATCCTTGCGGGGCAAGAGCATGACGAAGATCACCCGGAAGGTGTAGTAGGCCGTCAAGAAGGCCCCGAAAAGCGCCAGGCCCACCCACATCTTGTTGGGCAGGTGCCACAACTGGCCCAGGATGGCTTCCTTGCTGAAGAAGCCGGAGAACGGAAAAATCCCGGCCAGGGCCAGGGCGCCGATGGTGACCGTGATCATGGGGATGGCCAGTTTGCGGCCCCCGTCTTTGCTCATGACGAAAAAGTCGTTGGTGCCGAAGTGGTGGATAAAGACGCCGGCGCAGAGAAAGAGCAGGGCCTTAAACGCGGCATGGGTGGTGAGATGATAGTAGCCGGCGAACAGGGTGCTCCCCCCCAGGGCCGCGGCTGACAAGCCCATGGCCATAAACCCCAGTTGGCTTACCGTGGAATAGGCCCAGACCTGCTTGATGTCCTTGGCCACCATGCCGATGGTGGAAGAGAGCAGCAGGGTGATGGTGGAGATGGCCAGGACCACCGACATGGCGGTGGCGGACGCGGCAAATAAAGGGAACAGCCGGGTTATCAAATAGATACCCGCGGCCACCATGGTGGCGGAGTGCAGCAACGCGGAAACGGGCGTGGGACCTTCCATGGCGTCCGGCAGCCAGACATGGATGGGGAATTGGGCGCTTTTGCCGGCTACCCCGCAAAAGATCAACAGGGCGCAGAGGGTTACCTGGGCTTCGGTCAGCTTTTTGGTGAGCGCGGCGTTATTGATATCAAAGATGCCGAGACCGAAGATATTGATATCCTTCAAAAAGAAGGTGAGAAAGACCAGGCCCATGAAGAAGCCGATGTCCCCGAAGCGGGTGACCACAAATGCCTTCTTGCCGGCTTCGGACGCGGAGAATTTTTCGTACCAGAAACCGATCAAGAGATATGAAGCCAACCCTACCAATTCCCAGGAGATGAACAATTGGAGCATGCCGCTGGCGGAGACCAGGCTCAACATGGACATGCCGAACAGCGACAGGTCCGCATAAAAACGGGCAAACCCCGGGTCCCCCTCCATGTAGCCGATGGAGTAAACCTGGATGAGCCAGGAGATGGTGGCGACAATGGCCAGCATTAAGAGGCTCACCGGATCGAGGAGGAAGCCGAAGGGGACAATGACCGCATCGGACACCAGCCAGTTGACCTGGGTGACGATGGGCTTGGCCATGGTGACCGCGTCCTTGAGCCTAAAGAACAAGGACCAGGCCAGAATCAGGGGGATGGTGGAGCAGGTCAGGGAAATGGCCAGGGAGAGTTTGTGCCTTCTCCAGGTAAAGATCATGATCACCGCGAAGGACAGGAGCGGCAAGGCGACGATAAGGAAACAGGACAGGAAATTGGGATCACACGCGCCCATGATTAACCCCTAAGCTCAGTGGCGTGTTCGATGTTGATGGACTTGAGCTTCCGGTACACGGCCACGATGATGCTCAAGGCGATGGCGGCCTCGGCGGCGGCCACGGCCATGATGAACAGGGTAATGACCTGGCCCACCGCCGGATGGGGGGCCAGGAAGCGGTTAAAGGCCATAAAATTGAGGCTCGCGGCGTTGAGGATCAGCTCCACGGAGATCAGGATGGCGATCAGGGAGCGCCGGGCCAAGACGCCGTACAGGCCGATGGCGAACAGCAGCAGGGCCAGGTACAGGTAGGTTTCCAGTTGGTTAAAGACCAGCATCATGGACCTCGAAATTAAGAACTGCCGCGGCCGCCCCGGGCGATGACGATGGCGCCCAGCATAGCCACTAATAAGAGTAAAGAGACCAATTCAAAGATCAGGGCGTAATTGGTGAGCAGGTAATGGCCCAGGGTGGTGACGGACCAGTCCGTGCTCCGCTGGGCCGCAGGGACCCAAGTGGTTTTTCTGGTTAAAAGGGCTAAAAAGGCGAAGACCAGGCCCGCGCCGGCTACGCCGCCCAGGATCTTGGTGAGCTTCCGGGGGGGCCGCGGCAGATACATGGGCTCGGAGAGCATGATGGCAAAACAAATGGCGATACAGATGGCCCCCACGTAAATGAGGATTTCCATCAGGGCCACAAAGGGGCTGTTGAGATAGAGAAACAGCCCGGCCACGCCGATCAAGCTCAGGGCCAATCCCAGCACATTGTGGAAGATGTTGCGGGCGGCCACGGCGATGAGCGCGCCGATGAGGGTCACCGCCACCACCAGGTAGAAAGCGAGGGTGGCCACTGCCTGGGGGGAAAGAGAAAGGAGGTTCATTCTTTCACCTCTTCACCGGGCCCCGGCTTTTTCGCAGCCGCAGCCTTGGCTTTGGCTTCTTTTTCTTTGGCCTCTTTGGCCGCGGCTTCGGCAGCCGCGGCTGCGGCAATGTCCGCTTCCGTGGGCACCGGCGTCACGGGCAGGCCGGCAGCCTGCTGCCTTTGCTGCAAGAGAAGCAAGTGGTCAATGACCGCATCCTCCCGGCGATAACCAGCCAGGCGGTAGACCGCCGAGTATTCCAGGGCGGAGGTGGGGCAGACCTCGGTGCACAGGCCGCAAAGGCTACAGTAATAATGCTCGTGGATGTATTTGGTGGCCCTTTTTTGTTTTTCGCCCGGGAACTTGGCCCCTTCCACGGCGATGAGCTGGGAGGGGCACATGCGAGAGCACATCTCGCAGGCAATGCAGCGGTGAGTTTGGGTCTCGGGATCGATAATCAGTTGGGGATAGCCCCGGTAGTGGGGGCTCATGGGAATTTTTTCCCGAGGATATTGGACGGTGACGATGGGTTTGGTGAAATAGCGGATGGTAACCGCCATGCCCGCCAACAGGCTCCAGAAACCCACCAGAATCTCTTTGAAGTAATTAATCATTGCTGTTCAACCTTCATCTAAGGCACGGTCCCTCAAAAGAGTTTCAGAAACAGGGCGGTAATCAGCAAGTTGGCAAAAGATAAGGGAATCAGGATCTTCCAGGCAAAGGTGACCAACTGGTCGAAACGCACCCGGGGGAAGGTCCAGCGGAACCACATGATTAAAAAAATCAAGGCGTAGACCTTGATCAGGAACCAGATAAATCCGGGGAGGATGGGCCCATGCCAGCCGCCCAGGAAGAGAACAGTGGCCACCGCGGAGACAATGAACATGTTGGTATATTCCGCGAGAAAGAAGAGGGCGAAGCGCATGCCGCTATATTCGGTATGAAAACCGGCTACCAACTCGGATTCAGCTTCAGGAAGATCAAAGGGGGTCCGATTGGTCTCCGCGGTGGCGCAAATAATATAAAGAATAAAGGCCAGGGGCTGCACCAGGATGAACCAGTACCGGCCCTGGGCGGCGACGATGTCCGTGAGCTTAAAAGAGCCCACCATGAGGATGATGCTCATCACCGTCACCAGCAGGGGGATCTCATAGGCGATGTTCTGGGCCACGGAGCGGATGGCTCCAAAGACCGAGTACTTGTTGTTGGAAGACCACCCGGCCATGAGGATGGCCAGGACCGAGAGGGTGGAGAAGGCCAAAATCAGGACGATCCCCACGTTCATGTCCTTGATGATCATCTTCTGGGAGAAGGGAATCACCAGGAAGGTGAGGAGCACCGGCAAAAAGACCACCACCGGGGCCAGATAATAAACGGGCCGGTCCACTTCCTCGGGGGTGATCAGTTCCTTGCCCATGAGTTTCAGGGCATCGGCGATGGTCTGGATGGCCCCGTGCCAGCCCACTTCCATGGGTCCGGGCCGGAGCTGCATGTGGGCCGACACCTTGCGTTCCATCCAGATGAGGAATAAGGCGTTCACCGAGACCAGGGCGATGACCCCGATGAGGCCCACGATCATCCGGGCCCCTTCCGTTCCTAAAGTTGACGCCAGCATGTCCATAAGTTGCGCTCGTAATCGTTCTTAGCGGTCGATCTCCGGGATCACCACGTCGATGGAACCGAGGATGGCCACCACGTCGGCCACCAGGTTGTCCTTAAAACTCTCCACCATGAGGCTCAGATTGGCGAAGGACGGGACCCGCAGTTTGATGCGGTAGGGTTTGATATCTCCCTGGCTGACGATGTAGGTGCCGAAGGAGCCCCGGGCGGTCTCCACCGCCTGATAGACTTCCCCGGCCGCGGGCTTGATCCGCTTGGGCACCTTCTCCGCCATGATGGGGCCGTTGGGGAGTTTGTCCAGGGCTTGTTCTATAATGCGGCAGCTCTGCTCCATCTCTTCCAGGCGCACGATATACCGGTCGAAGATGTCGCCGTTCTCCCCGGTGGGAATGTCGAAATTAAACAGGGGATAGGCGGAGTAAGGCTCGCTCTTGCGGATGTCATAAGCGATGCCGCTGCCCCTGAGGCTGGGGCCGGTGATGCCGTAAAGCAGGCACTGCTCCTTGGTGAAGACCCCCACCCCTTTGGCCCGGTGGATGAAGATGACGTTTTTGGTCACCAGGTTGTGGTAGTCCACCCAGCGGCTGCGGAGGCGTTTGATGAAGGCCCGGCAGCCGAAGATGAAATCGTCGTCCAGGTCCACGGGCACGCCGCCGAAGCGGAAAAAACAATAGGTGAGGCGGGAGCCGGTGATGCGGTCGAGCAAGTCCAGGATATGTTCCCGGTCATCGAAGCAGTACAGGAAGGGGGTGAAGGCCCCCAGGTCCATGAGATAGGCCCCGAACCATAACAGATGGGAGGTGATGCGGTTGAGTTCGTTGGTGATGACCCGGATGTACTCGGCCCGCTCCGGCACCACGACGCCGATGAGCTTCTCCACGGCCATGCAGTAGCCATGGTTATAGGCCAGGGCGTGGAGGTAATCCACCCGGCCCATGTTGGGGAGAAACTGATGGTAGTTGCGGTTTTCGGCCATGTGTTCGTGGGCCCGGTGGCCGTAGCCGATGACCGGCTCCGCGGCGGCGATGTATTCCCCGTCCATCTCCAACAGGACCCGCAGGACGCCGTGGGTGCTGGGATGCTGGGGGCCCAGGTTGAGAATAAAGGTCTTTTCTTCGATTCCTGAGGTGATCATTTGGGCGCTTCCGCTTTGGTTTCCGCCTCCGGCGGGAATTCCTTCCGCAAGGGGTGGATGGTGGCATCCTCGGGGAGCAGCAGGCGCTTCAGGTTGGGATGCCCTGCGAACTTGATGCCGAAGAGGTCGTAAACCTCCCGCTCGTACCAATCGGCCCCGGGATAGACCTGGCTGATGGTGGGGGCCTCAGTGTCCTTAGCCAGGGAGGCGTGGACCACGGTGCGGCAGAGTTCGTAGAAGTTGGCGAAATGGTAGACCAGGGTGAAGGCCTCCCGGGACGTGTCCACCGCAGTGAGGGACTCCAGGAAGCAGCCTTCCTTGAGCAGGGCCTGGGCCACGGCCGGCATCTGCGCCGGCGCGGCGGCCACTTCCAGATGATAGCCCGTCTTGGCGTAATCCCCGGGGGCCACCTTTTCCAGGTTCAGAGGCGCCAGGGCCTTGGGGATACTATCTACTAGCATCGCGGAACTTCCTTAACCGGCCCTGTTTGGTGATCTTTTCTTCCAACATCAGGATGCCTTCGATCAACCCCTCGGGCCGGGGCGGGCAGCCGGGCACATAGACGTCCACGGGGATGATCAGGTCGGCTCCGGGCACGATGGCATACTGGTTTTCGTAATAAAAAGGACCGCCGGAGATGGCGCAGTTGCCCATGGCGATCACCCACTTGGGCGCGGGCATCTGCTCCCAGAGGCGGACCACCGCGGGGGCCATCTTTTTGGAGATGGTGCCGGCCACGATCATCAGGTCCGACTGCCGGGGCGAGGGCCGGAAGACTCCGGCTCCGAAGCGGTCCAGATCGAACCGGGCCGCGCCCGCGGCCATCATTTCGATGGCACAGCAGGCCAGCCCAAAGGTCATGGGCCACAAAGAGTTGGCCCGGGCCAGATTCAGGGCCTCTTCCAGGAGGCCCAAATGGATTAAGGGTGCACCTGTTTTCGCTTCCAACTGAAAACCCCCCTGCACCAGGCATAGACGATCACCAGGGAGAGAATGCCTATGAAGATGGTAATTTCCACAAAATCCCGCCAAGCGTAGCCTTTGCCGTAGGCCAGCAACACCGGTAAGAGAAAGAGCACGTCCACATCGAAAGCCAGGAAGAGTAAGGCAAAGAGGTAGTAAATGACGGCTACTTGAATCCAGGCGCTGCCGATGGCGGGCATGCCGCATTCATAAACCGCGTCCCGGGTGGCGCCGAAACTCTTGGGCGCGATCAGGAAGGCGATAATGATGGGGCCCATGGCAAACAGGCCCGCGGCCACCAGGTAGACCAAAACGAAGGAAAAATCGCTCAAGGCCTCAGGGATTTCCAAAGCCCGTCTCTCCTTGTGCTTTTTTTAACAAAACTCCCGATTTTATACCTTGTTGGAAAAAACTTAGTCAAGGGTTTTTTTCTATACACTGGGAAAAATCTCCTGGCAGGTGAGCCGGGGCAGCTTAAGTGTGTCTCACGTACCGATAGCGGCTCGTCTTTATCTGAAAATCCCGGGATGGGGGGGGCTCCCTGGCCGCCGCATTACGGATGTCCAGAGATGTCCCTTGCCCCTGTTCCGGTCCCATTTTCAGTCCAGGTGGACTTCAAGTAACGATTGTCGGCTCACATAGGGCTTTTCACCAAATAATGCTTGTAAAATTATATCTGCTGGGAGTGAAATTGTGCTATACACTGATTCAGAAAATGACGGGGGGTATGGTGTTAAAGATATTCTTAAAACTAAGTTGATGTCCGATAAGACGAAGGAGAAATGACCATGCCCATGATTTGCAGCCTCTCACCCGCCCCCCGGATTCTTTACCGGGCCGCAATCATTCTGCTATTCCTTCTCCTGTCGCTTCTTATAATCCGCCCCACCCCGGGGGAAAGCGCTAGTTGGCGCGCCACCGGCTCCCTGGCCGCGGCCCGCTACTATCACACGGCCGCCCGGCTGCTGAACGGCCAGGTGCTGGTGACCGGGGGCATCGGGACGGGCGGGGTCCTGAAAAGCGCCGAGCTCTACGATCCGGCCACGGGGACCTGGAGCAATACCGACCCCATGGGCACGATCCGCAGAGGGCATACCGCCACCTTGCTGCCCAACGGCCAGGTGCTGGTGGCCGGGGGTTCCAATTGGCCTACCGGGGGAGGGGAACAGGCCGGCGCCGAGCTTTACAATCCGGCCACGGGAAACTGGTCGGCCACCGGGGACCTCATCGCGGCCCGCATGGATCACACCGCCACCTTGATGCGGAACGGCATGGTGTTGGTGGTTGGAGGGACAGGAGCGGGCAGCGCCACTCTGAAAAGCGCGGAGATCTACAATCCAGCCACCGGGACCTGGAGCGGGACCGGCGAGCTCACTATATCCCGTACTTTGCATACGGCCACCTGGATGGGCCTCCAGGTATTGGTGGCCGGGGGCTTTGGGGCCAGCGGCTACCTGAAGAGCGCCGAGCTTTTCAATCCGGTCACGGGGGTTTGGAGCGCGACAGGGGAACTCGCCACCGCCCGAATGGGCCATACGGCCCTCCGGCTTACCTCCGGCCAGGTCCTGGCGGCCGGGGGGTATAACTCCGCGGGCAGCTCGAACAGCGCCGAGCTCTACGATCAGACCTCGGGGACTTGGAGCAGCACCGGTTCTCTTATTACCGGCAGAGATTATCATACGGCTACCTTACTCACCAACGGTCATATCCTGTTGGCCGGGGGTTATAACTTTGTAGCTGGCGGCTCACTAAAGAGCTCCGAGCTTTTCAACCCAGCCACAGGGACCTGGAGCCAGACAGGGGAGCTTGGCATAGCCCGGGAAGAACATACGGCCACCCGGCTGGCTAACGGCCAGGTGCTGATGGTCGGAGGCTACAATTATCCATCCTATCTGGACAGCGCCGAACTCTATACAGGGGTGGCAAATCTTGCTCCCATGGAATTGCTGTTACTGGGTGACTGATATCCGGTTAAAATCCCCGGTAACTTCTGCAGGTTAAGGGAAGTGGCATCATGAGCCAATGGCAAGATTTAACCATGCCGGAGTTCGAGGCGGCCCGGGAGAAGACCCGGACGGTGATCCTCCCGGTGGGCTCTCTGGAAGAGCATGGGCCGCACCTGCCCCTGGGCACCGATGCCTTCCACGCCCTGGAGCTGGCCCGGCGGGTGGCGCAAGAGGGCGTGGCGCTGGCGGCGCCGCCCCTGTTTTACGGGGTCTGCCGCTCCACCCGGGAGCATCCGGGCACGGTGAGCCTCTCCGGCGACACCCTCCGGGCCCTGGTCCTGGACCTGGGCCGGGAATTTTACCGCCAGGGTTTTTATAACCTGGTCATCCTCAGCGGCCATGCCGGGGGCACCCATATGGCCGCGCTGCTGGAGGCCGGGGAGAGGTTGCTGGCTGAGTTTCCGGAGATCCGGGTGGCGGTGGTCAATGTCCTGGACCTGCTCCGGGAGGTCCTGGGGGAGAATCCGCACCTGGTGCGCACCAAGGGCGACGCGCACGCCGGGGAAGTGGAGACCGCGCTCATGCTGGCCGCGTACTCCCACCTGGTGAAGGGCACGGCTCCGGCGGAGTGGCCCTCCTTTCCTAAATATATCCTGGTGCGGGATAAACGGCGTTTTTGGCCCGGGGGGGTGTGGGGCGACCCGGCTCCGGCCACCGCGGCCCAGGGGGAAGAGATTTTGCAGGCCGAGGTGCGGCGCCTGACCCAGGTGATCGCTGCCCTGGAAAAGGAAGAATAAACCTGAACACTTTTTCTTGACTTTTTATTGCATGTGGAATAGTGTGCGCGATGGGACAGAAAACAGTTGGAGGAAAAAAGACCTCATTCATGATCGCTGAAGCCATTGAACGCTTAGCTGACCGGGTGCTGGCCTACGACGAACCGGACCTGAACGAACTTCTCAATTATTTCAAAACCCGCATGGAGCAATTGGAAGTCTCTCCCGCCTGGGAACGGGCGGTGATCGCCTACTTCCTGATCAACGGGGTCCGGGTCAAAAACGCCCTGAAAAAAGGGAATACCCTCAAGACGGAGCGCCAACAGGGCGGGCGCCCCACACTGCGACTGGTAAAAGCTTAAAACTCCCCGGCAAAACTGCGGTTATTTCCCCCGAATCCCCGGACCTGGCAAAGGCGGGGGAAGGGACTTCTATTCTCTAAAATTCCCCACTTGCATCGCCACAATTGCTCCGCTTCCTTTTTGCCGAAAACCGAAAACTGAAAACCGAAAACGGTATTAATCCCGGCGTTTTCTGCCTTTCAGGTAGAGCCGCACCGGCGCGTGGGGGAGGTTCAGCCTCTCCCGCAATTGCTTCACCAAGTAGCGGCGGTAGGAGTCCTTGACCCCTGCGGGTTGATTGACAAAGGCGATAAAGGTGGGAGGCTGGATTTCCGCCTGGGTCAGATAAAGGAATTTCACCGGCCGGTTCCGGTAGCGGGACGGGGGCACCCGGTCGGTGATCTCTTTGAGGATCAGGTTGAGTTCCCGAGTGGCCACCCGGCGCCGGCTTTGGGCGTAGATGTCGTTTAGCAAAGGAAAAATTTTGTTGACATGATAGCCGGTCTTGACGGAGACCGGCAGCACCGGCACATAAGCCATGACCTCCAATCCCGCGGCCACTTGGTCCAGGAGCTTTTGGGCCTGTTGGGGGTCTTGTTTTACCAGGTCCCACTTATTCACCAGGATGAGGCAACCCTTGCCCTGGTCTTGGATGAGCCCGGCGATGCGCAGGTCCTGGGCGGTCAGACCTTCCTGGGCGTCCAGGAGCAGCAGCGCCACTTCCGCCCGGGCCAGGGACTTGATGGCCTTGAGCACCATTTGCCTTTCCAGGCCGGCCGCCACCTGACTGGGACGGCGCAGCCCCGCGGTATCCACCAGGACATAATCTTGATCCTGCCAGGTTAAGGGCGTGTCCACCACGTCCCGGGTGGTGCCCGGCCGGGGGCTCACCAGGAGGCGCTCTTCTCCCAGGAAGCGGTTGACCAGGGAGGATTTGCCCACGTTGGGCCGGCCCAGGATGGCCACCCGGATGCCCGGCGCGGCCAGGGCCGCGGCTTCCTCGGGCCGGGGCAGTTCTTGGACCAGGGCCGCCAGCAGGGCGTTCAGGCCCAGGCCGTGGACGGCTGCCACGGGGAAAAGGGGCTCGACTCCGAAGCGGTAGAATTCCGGCAGCCGCTCCTCCCGGCCCGGATGGTCCATCTTGTTGATCACCAGCAGAAAGGGCTTGCCGGTGCGCCGCAGATAGTCGATGACCTCGCCGTCCCCCGGCTGGGGGCCCTCTTTGCCGTCCATCACCAGGAGGAGGACGTCGGCTTCGGCCACCGCGGCCGCGGCCTGGCGGCGCACCAGTTCCCCCAACTCCTCCTCGCCCCCCACCAGGCCGCCGGTGTCCACCAGCAGGAAGGAATGGTCATCCCCATCCACCTGTCCATAAAGGCGGTCCCGGGTGACCCCGGGAAAATCCGCCACCAGGGCCCGGGAGGAGCGGGTCAGGCGGTTAAAGAGGGTGGATTTCCCTACGTTGGCCCGGCCGATAATGGCCACCAAGCCCTGCGGTACTGACGGTTTTCTGTTTTCTGTTTTCTGTTTTCTGTTAAGAGACATGGGCACTATAATTCCGGAGGTTGAATAAAGGCTTAAAGACTTTTCAATTTAATGATTTAAAAAGACTTACTAGGGAAGGGGGCGGAGAGGGTGAAAAATTAAAGAAATATCGCCCTGATCCCCCCTTATGAGGAGGGGGAATGATATAATCATTCCCCCTTAAATTGTCGAAAAGCTCTGATTCGGTTTTGCAGAAAACAGAAAACAGAAAACCGAAAACCGTCTTTACTTCGTCTGCTGCGCCAACTTTTTAGGAGGCCAATTGCGGATCATCTCCACGGCCCGCTTTAGCTGAGGGTCCTGATCCAGTTCCTCGCCGGTGATGGGCTGGGTCCAGGGTTTATCCGTGAGTCCCTCTTTGCGCATGTGTTTGCTAAGAGATTCCTCCCGCACTTTCTGGAGGCTCTTGCCCGCAGGGATTTCCTTCTCCTTGACCACCTCATCCGGGATAATGCCCTTGTCCTGGATGGTGATGCCGTTGGGAGTGTAATAGAGGGCAGTGGTCAGGCGCAGGGCTGAGCCGTCTTCCAGGGGGATGATGGTCTGCACCGAACCCTTGCCGAAGCTTTTGGTGCCGACGATCATCGCCCGCTTTTGGTCCTTGAGCGCGCCGGCCACGATTTCCGAGGCAGAGGCGCTGCCCTCGTTGATCAGGACCACCATGGGAATGGGAACCCCCAGTTTTTCCCCGGGGTGGGCGTAAAAACGCATACTCTGGTTGGGGGTGCGGCCTTCCGTATAGACGATCAACCCGGAGTTGAGGAATTCATCCGCCACCCGCACTGCCTGTTCCAGCAGGCCCCCCGGGTCATTGCGCAGGTCCAGGACCAGGCCTTTAAAGGGAGTGAGGCGCTGTTGCATCTTCTTGAGGTAGACCTGCAAGTCGGTGTCGGTCTGGTCCTGGAAATTGGCCAAACGGATATAACCGATGCCTCCATCCACCACCCGGGCCTTGACGCTGCGGATGGGAATGATTTCCCGGACGATGGCAAAATCCTTGGGCTGGGGGAAACCTTGCCGGTTAATGGTCAGGGTCACTTTGCTGCCCTTGGGGCCCCGGATCGATTTCACCGCTTCGGTGAGGGACATGTTTTTGGTGGCCGCGCCGTTGATCTTGACGATCTGATCCCCCGCCTGGAGGCCCGCCCGGTAGGCAGGAGTGCCTTCAATGGGAGAGACCACCGTCAGGGTCCGGTCCTTCAGGGTGATTTCGATACCGATGCCGCTAAACTTACCCTTGGTCTCGATCTGCAATTCCCGGTATTCTTCGGGGGTCATAAAGGAGGAATGGGAATCCAGAGTGCTCACCGCGCCCTGGATAGCCCCATAGATTAAATCCTTGGGGGTCTTGGGCTCCACATATTGCTCTTCCACCAGGGCCAGGGCCTGGGCCAGGACCTTGAGTTTGGCATCCGTGGCCGGGGAGATCACCTCCGGCAAAGACGCCATTTGTAAGGACGCGTTCCGGCTGCGGGCGTTTGCCGGGGCCGAAACCGCCAGGGACAGGCCCCAGCAAAGGACCAGAGTCAGTAACAGGTTGAGGGCGGCCCCCATTATTTTTCTTAGGGTCATTGGCTTTCTCCACCGGCTATGGGAAAAAATCATGGTTTTTCCGCCTTTTCCGCCACCTTCCGTGGCTTGCCGGTCTTCAAGATCTCCAAGGCCTGGGTCACCCAGGGGTCTTGCTCCGGAGAAAGCTTCGGCGGAGTGGTGACCCCGGGGGTGGTAACCGCCGGGGTCTTACCGGCGACCTCCGGCTCCAGGCCTTTGCCGTGGATCTTCTGGCCGTTAGGAGTATAACATTGGGCCACGGTCATCACCAAGGCCGAGCCGTCCTTGAGGGGCAGGGTCTTGGTGAGTCCGCACAGACCCACGGTTTTGCTTCCCAGAAGCACTGCGCGATACTGGTCCCGGAGGGCCCCGGCCAGAGCTTCCGAGGCCCGGGCCGTGCCCCCGTCCACCAGCACCACTAGAGGCTGGCCGGGTTTAAAGATTTCAGATTTGGCCCGGCCTTGAAAAACCTGGCTCGGCTCCGGTGGGCGTCCCCGGGCGGTGAGGACCTCTTTATCCCCGATGAACAGGGAAGCCCCGCGCACTGCCAGGTCTATACTGCCCCGGGCATTATTGCGCAGATCGAGAATATAGCCTCTCAGGGGCGGCTGCTGCCGCTGCAGTTGCTTTAAGGTCGCGGCCAACTCCGCCAGGGTCTCCGGGGTGAAAGCAGGCATACGGATATAAGCGTAGGAGTCCTTCAGGATTTTATGGGTCACCCCGCCTGGGGCCAGGGGCTCCAGGGTCACCTTTAGCTCCAGGGGTTTGATCAGGCCGTTGCGCAAAACCTGGAGGTCGAGGGTGGTCCCCGCCTTTCCCTGGAAGCGGCGATTGGCTTCCTGGGTGGTGAGATTGCGCACCAGATGCCCATTGATCTTGAGAATATGATCTCCCGGCCGTAACCCGGCCCGCCAGGCCGGCCCCCCCTCCAGGGCCGCGACAATGGTGAGGAGGGTGTCTTTGTAGACCAAATCCACCCCGGCTTCCGCTAACTGGTCCTTATGTCCGCTTAAAACCTGTTGATATTCCTTGGGGGTGAGAAAAGAAGAATCGGGGTCCAGGGAATTCATCAAACCCCGGAGGGACCCATAGATGATCTCTTCTTCCCCCTTTTTCCAGACGTATTTTTGGGAGATTTCATGCATGGCTTCCGTGATCAGCCGCAGGGATTCATAGTCCTGGGCAGGCGCGGCAGCCACCAGTCCGGTCCAGGAAGCAACCAGGAAAAGGGCCAAAAAGACGGAAAAAATCTGGTAAGAGAACCAACCGGGGCTGGTTTGGAAGGTTTTGGCGCCAAAAGATTTCACTCTACTGCCCCTTCTAGAAATGCAGGCCGGGGAAACACGGTTCTGGTGAATGACCGGCATCCACCCGCCCGCCTAAGATTGTTCAGCGGCTGTTCTTGCGCGGCAATACCTTTAAAGCTGCCTTTCTAATATCATCGGGCATTAGCCCGTAATGCTTCAGGAGAATCTCCGCCTTGCCGGAAGTGCCGAAGGTGTCCCGGAGGCCGATGCGTTGGAGGGGCACCGGATAGTGCTCGGCCAGCACTTCGCTCACCGCGCTGCCCAAACCTCCGGTGGCCAGATGCTCTTCGGCGGTGACCAAAGCCCCGGTGCGCCGGGCGGAGTCCACCACCAGTTGCCAATCCAGGGGTTTCAGGCAGGAGAGGTTGAGGACCCGGGCCGAGACCCCTTCCCGGGCCAGGAGGTCCGCGGCCTCCAGGCAATGGTGGGTTAACAGGCCGATACCCGCCAGGGTGACGTCCTCTCCTTCCCGTAAGATTTGGCCCCGCCCCAGCTCAAAGCGGTGGTCGTCTGCAAAAATCACCGGGAAGGGCATGCGCCCGGTGCGCATGTATACCGGTCCCTGATAATTCGCGGCCCAGCGGGCCATGGCCCGGGTTTCCGGACCATCCGCGGGCACCAGGACCACCATATTGGGGAGGACGCGCATCAGGGCCAGGTCCTCCACCGCCTGGTGGGAACCGCCGTCTTCCCCCACGCTGATGCCCCCGTGGCTGGCCACGATCTTGACGTTGAGCTTGGCGTAGGCAATGGACTGGCGGATTTGCTCCCAGGCCCGGCCGGTGGCAAACATGGCAAAGGTGCTGGCAAAGGGGATTTTCCCCCCCAGGGCCAGCCCCGCGGCCGTACCCAGCAGATCCTGCTCGGCCACGCCCATGTTAAAAAAGCGCTGGGGGAAGGCCTTGGCAAAATGCTTCGTCTGCGTGGACCCGGACAGGTCCGCGTCCAGGGCCACAATATCCGGGTTTTCTTCTCCCAGTTTTAACAGGGCCTTGCCGTATTCGACCCGGGTGCTTTCTTTGGCGGACACGTTACTCCTCAAAAACCTTTTAACTAAAAACTAAAAACTAAAAACTGTATCTAAGCTTGCAACTCCTTCAATGCCTGCGCATACTCTTCTTTATTGGGGGCCACCCCGTGGTATTTTACCTGATTTTCAAAAATGGACACCCCCTTGCCCTTGACCGTATGGGCGATGATCATGGTGGGGCGGTCTTTGACCTGCTCCGCCTCTTGCAAGGCGCCCAGGAGCTCCGGGAAACTATGCCCATCCACCTCCACGGTATGCCAGCCGAAGGCCTCCCACTTGGGGGCCAGGGGTTCGAGGCTCATTACCTCTGCGGTACGGCCGTCAATCTGCAGGCGGTTCCGGTCCAGGATGGCCGTGAGATTGTCCAGGTGGAAATGGGCCGCGGACATGGCCGCTTCCCAAATTTGCCCCTCCTGGACTTCGCCGTCCCCCAACAAGACGTAGACCCGGGCGCCGTTGCCGTTGAGGCGGGCCGCCAGGGCCATGCCGTTGGCGATGGACAGGCCCTGGCCCAGGGAGCCGGTGGGGACCTCCACTCCCGGAGTGCAGGCGGAATCCGGATGGCCCTGCAAGGAACTGCCGAACTGGCGCAGGGTGAGCAGTTCTTCCCGGGGGAAATAGCCCAGCCGGGAGAGCACCGCGTACAGGGCCGGCGCGGCATGGCCCTTGGAGAGAACGAAGCGGTCCCGCTGGAACCAGCAGGGATCCTGGGGGTTATGGCGCATCTGCCCGAAAAACAAGGCCACCAAGATATCGGTGGCCGAGAGCGATCCTCCCGTGTGTCCGGAGCCGGCCCGGTGCAGCATTTCCACAATATCGAGACGGACCTGCCGGGCCGTCTCCCGCAAGCGGGAACTATCGGGAATATCTTGTGATTTCTCCACCATTTGCTAACCCTAGAATTAATATAATAGATAATGGCGAGATTTGCCACCATAACCCGAAAAAAACTGCAAGGTCCCCACTTCGAGGCCATAATTTCACAATTATTTACCGTTTTCAATAAGCATTCTCCCCACCACCCGCATTTTCTCCGCCCGGTTCCGCGGGTGAGGCACGTAGGGCCCTGAGGCTGGCTCCCGGGGCCGTGATCCAGTGTTGTCTTCCGGGCATAAGTTACAAAATATCGACCTCTTGAACTCCTCCTCCCCCCTCAAGGGGGAGGGAGAAAAGGCCAGGCAACTTGTTAAGATATTTTAAGCAAATCACCTGGCGGCAAAGCCCAGGCCCCTCCCTGGCCCGAAAATTACCTTTATTCTTAACCGCGCCGGGGTTATATAATAACCTGTTAATAGCTTCGGCCCTGAAGCCCAGGGACGCGCTGAGGAGAAGAAGGCATGGCCTTGACCCGGGAAGAAGTGCTGCACGTGGCCCAACTGGCGCGGCTGGCGTTGGAGCCCGCGGAGGTGGAATTGTTCACCCGGCAGCTCAACGATATCTTGGCTTACGTGGAAAAATTGCAGGAGTTGGACACCACAGGGGTAACGCCCATGGCCCATGTCATCCCGGTTTTTAACGCCTTCCGGGAAGATGAGGTGCAGACCGGCCTGCCCCGGGAAGAGGCCCTGGACAACGCGCCGGGCCGGGAAGAGGGGAGCTTTGTGGTGCCCCGGATTATTTAAGAACAGTTTTTGGTTTCCGGTTTTCAGTTTTTAGTCTTGGAACAGCAGGTTTTTAAGTCCCCCTTTTCTAAAGGGGGATTTAGGGGTAATGCTGTTCACTTAAGCATTTTGAGGTGATCCAAGACCATTTCCCTTGTCATTCTGAGGAAGCCGCAGGCGACCGAAGAATCTCTTAAGACGAGATGCTTCGCTTCGCTCAGCATGACAAGAAGAGGAAAAATGTAGGGTGGGCACTGCCCACCAATTCCTTAAAACCGCTTAAGTGAACAGCATTGGATTTAGGGGGATTTCGAGGGCTTAAATAATTCCCCCTGCCCCCCTTTAGAAGAGGGGGGGAAGTGCTGCGTATTCAAGGCTGCCATTTAATTTTGGGACGCAAGATTAGGTAAAGTTGATGACGGAAGCATTGTACAGCCTGAGCATCTCTCAGTTGGCCCCGCTCCTGGCCCGGCGGGAGGTCTCCCCGGTGGAGGTCACGGAGCAACTCCTGGACCGCATCGAGCGCCTGGACGGGGAACTGCACGCCTATCTCACCGTGGACCGGGAAGGGGCCCGGGCCCAAGCCCGGGACGCGGAAGCCCGTCTGGCCCAGGGCGAGGCCACGCCCTTGACCGGCATTCCCCTGGCCCTGAAAGACGTGCTCATCTCCCGGGGTTTGCGGACCACCTGCGCCTCCCGCATCCTGGAGAATTTTGTCCCCCCCTTCGACGCCACGGTCTGTACCAAACTGCGCCAGGCGGGCGCGGTCTTTTTGGGCAAGGTGAACATGGACGAGTTCGCCATGGGCTCCTCCACCGAGAACTCGGCGTTCGGCCCCACCCACAACCCCTGGAATAGAGAATGCATTCCCGGGGGCTCCAGCGGCGGCTCCGCGGCCGCGGTGGCCGCGGATTTGTGTATTGCCTCCCTGGGGTCGGACACCGGCGGCTCCATCCGCCAGCCCGCCTGCCACTGCGGGGTGGTGGGGTTGAAACCCACCTACGGGCGGGTCTCCCGCTACGGGCTGGTGGCCTATGCCTCATCCCTGGACCAGATCGGCCCCCTGACCAAAGAGGTGCGGGACGCGGCCCTGCTGCTCAACTGCATTGCCGGCCACGACCTCCGGGATTCCACTTCTTTGGACGCGTCTGTGCCCGATTACCTGGCAGGTCTGGGGCGGGAGATCAAGGGCCTAAAGATCGGCGTACCCCGGGAATATTTCGGTCCCGGCCTGGACCCGGAAGTGGAGGCGGCAGTACAAAAAGCACTTAAAACCTTGGAGGGGCTGGGCGCGGAGCTGGTGGCAGTGAGCCTGCCCCACAGCGAATACGCGGTGGCCGTGTATTACCTGGTGGCGGTGGCCGAAGCCTCCTCCAACCTGGCCCGCTACGACGGGGTGAAATACGGCTTGCGGGCGGAGGGCAAAAACCTCCTGGAGATGTATGGGGCCACCCGCACCCAGGGGTTCGGCGCGGAAGCGCGGCGGCGCATCATGCTGGGCACCTACGCCCTGTCCGCGGGTTATTACGACGCCTACTACCGGAAGGGCTCCCAGGTCCGGGCTTTGATTAAGGGGGATTTCGATGCTGCTTACCAACAATGCGACCTGCTGGCCACCCCGGTGTCCCCCACCCCGGCCTTCCGCCTGGGGGAGAAGGTGGCCGACCCCCTGACCATGTACCTGTCGGACATCTTCACCATCTCCGCCAACCTGGCGGGCATCCCCGGCATCTCGGTGCCCTGCGGCTTCAGCGCCTCAGGATTGCCCATCGGCCTGCAGCTCATGGGGCCGCCCCTGGGGGAGGCCGCGCTGCTGCAGGCGGCTTATGCCTTTGAGCAGGCCACGGATTGGCATCAGCGCAAACCGCAGCTTTAATGCCGTTTTCGGTTTTCGGTTTTCGGTCTTCGGTTTAAGGGATAAGATCGGGAGGAATATAGGGGATAAGGAAAAAAGGTCAAAGGGCATCGACGCGTTTCCAAGCTGCGCTTGGGAACGCCATGTTCCGCCAAGCTCTGCTTGGCATTAGCCGGCATAATTAAAGCTTCAAAACCAAGCTTGGATCATATTCGGGTTCCCAAGGGCAGCTTGGGGGTCGGAGTAAAGAGGAGTTTTTAGGTGGTGGGTATTTTAAAGAAAGGGCGGGCCGTTTTTCTAGTCCTGGCCGCGCTTCTGGCCTTGGGGCCGGCTGGGACCGGAGCCACGGAGGCCGCGGAACGCCTGGGCTTAAAGCAGGCCATCGATATTGCCCTCAAGGAGCATCCCCTCCTGAAGCAATCCCGGGAAAAGGTGACCGCGGCCAAATACCAGATCGGCGCGGCCCGGGCCGCGTACCTGCCGCAAGTCACCTATACTTACAATCTCTATTACGGGAACGCCTTCCCCGCCACCTCCGGCGCGGTCAGCGGGGGGCCTCCCGGCTTAGGCAGCAGCCTCGGCGGCGCGACTACGGACTATTACGTCAACAGGTTTTCTTTGAGCCAGTTGATCTATGATTTCGGCAAGACCCCGGGGCAGATCGACCAGTCCCGGGCTACTTTCCATCAAACCGAAGAGGATTACGCGGGCAGCCGCCAGAAGGTGGTTCTGGACGCGCGCACCGCCTATTTCGGCTATCTGGCGGCCTTGCGGGCCCGGAAGGTCACCGAAGAGACGGTGCGCCAGAATCAGGAGCTGGTGAAACAGGCCCAGGGTTTTTATACAGTGGGGCTGAAGGCCAAGATCGACGTCACCAAGGCGGAAGCCAATCTCTATACTGCCGAGGCCGAGCTCATCAGGGCCAAAAACGCGGTGGACCTGTCCAAGGTCACCCTGATGACCGCCCTGGGCTTGAAGACCTTTCCTTTTGAGGGGGTGGAGGACGTCATGGAAGTGGTCCCCCAACCCCTGTCCCGGGCGGAATTAAAGGCCCAGGCCCTGAACCGGCGGCCCGAAATCCTCCGGAACCGCTACCAGCAGGAATACGACCAGGCCGCCTACCGGGTGGCCCGGGCCGGCTGGTTCCCCACGGTGAGCTCCCTGGCGGCTTACGGCTGGTCGGCCGCGGACGCGCCGTTCTCCTCCAATGCCATGGACAACAAGTCCTGGTGGGTGGGCGCGGGGGTGACCCTCCCCTTGTTTGACGGCCTCCTCACTTACCACAACGTGCGCACGGCCAGCGCCAACACCCGGGCCACTTTGGCCGATGCGGAGGTTCTCAGCCAGGATATCTCCAAGGAAGTGGACCAGCGGTATCTGGATGTCACCGCGGCCTGGGAGTTGATCCGGGCCACCAAGAAGGCCCTGGAGGCGGCCCGGGAGAACTACCGCCTGGCCCAGGGGCGCTACCAGGTGGGGGTGGGCTCCATCATTGAGGTCTCCGACGCCCAGGTGCAATTTTTTCAGGCGGACCTGAAGTTCGTCCGGGCCCTGTACGACTACCGGGTGGCGGAGGCCCAGTTGGATAAGGCGATTGGCAAGCCTTTTTAAGGACCGTTTTGCGTTTTACGTTTTTCGTATCTGGAGAAACTAATAGGAATGCGATTTGGATTTTTATCAGCGAACTAACCGATAAAGATTTATCGGCAGCCTTAGACTATCAGCGAAGGAACGCAAAACGCAAAACGCAAAACGATCCTTTGCGTTACCAGAGACCGTATTCGTTGAGCTTCCGGTGGAAATCCCCGGGGGTCGTGAAATGCCAGGCCACCAGGCCGTGGGTGCGGGCGGCCTCCACGAAGGGGAGCTTGTCGTCCAGGAAGAGGCAGTGCGAAGGCGCCAGGCCCATTTCCCGGATCAGGGCCTGGAAGATGCCGGGCTCGGGTTTGCGGCTGCCCACCTCATAGGAGAGGATGAAGCGCCGGAAATGGCCGAGCAGGGGATAGCGCTCCTTGATATACTGGAAATGCAAGGGATTGGTGTTGGAGAGCAGATAGAGGGGATAACGGCCGGCTAGGCGCGCCACGGTTTCCTCCATATCCTCCAGGGGCGAGAAGATATCGTTCCACAGTTCGCAAAACCGGGGGTAGGGGAGGGCCAGGCGGAAGCGATCCCTGAGCCGCCGGTAAAAATCTGCGGAGGAGAGGCGGCCGGTGTCATAGCCGGGTTCCAGGTCGGATGCGAAGACCGCGGCATAGACTTCGTCCGCAGTCAGGCCGGTTAGGGCCGCAAAAGGGCGGCAGAAGCGGAAATGGTCCGCGGCCACCAGGACGTTGCCCAGGTCGAAGGCGATGGCCTGGAGGGGTAAGTCAGGCGTCTTAGGCATGGACTCGGTCTTGCAGTTCCAAACTCCCCCTGGAGTGGAATTGCACTCTATAATACAAATAATAGCAGAGTTTTTTAAAATTAGGGCCGTTATAGTCGATATTCTTTATTGAGGTCTGTAGCCGGCCCCTTTCCTGGCCGGGGTGGCGGGGAGGGGAACAATCGCGAGAGGGGAGGGGGCGCGGCTCCAGCCCCCCTTCCTTCCCCACCCGGGAAAACCAAATCAAATTGGGGGTGGCAGGTGGCTAAAAGTCAAGGTTGGCGGACAATTGGCGTTTTACTACTGGGCATTGCCGGGGCCACGGCCTTTTGGCTCTACGGGGGCTTCCTGCAGCAGGAGGTGGGCCGCCAGGTGGAGGAGGCCGTTAAAGGCCAGACCGCCAAGACCGCGGAGAGTGACAAGGCCAAGCCGGAACTGAAGGGCCTAACCCCTCAAGCCCCGGGGGCCAGGTACCAGGTGGTGACGGACGGCAAGCAGACATTTCTGGCGGACCTCAAGGAGGGGCGGGTGTGGCGCTACTTTCATTACACCCGGGATGACGGCCACGTGAAGGAAGAGGAAGGTTTCCTGCCCCTGCCTTTCTTCTTCGGCGGCAAGAAATACCCCAGCGCCGGGGAAGTGGAAAGCGGAGAGCGAGGGGAGAAGCGCCCTTGAGCAGGCGCGGCTTATGCAGACAGGACCTGGCTTGGGCCGCGTTTTTGCTGGTGCTGGCGGCCGCGTTCGGCCTGGTCAAACACTGGCCCCTGGTGAACCTCTCCTTCCAGGGGAAACTGGCGGCGCATCTGGAAGAGATGCGGGCCCAGCGCCGCCAGGTGCAGTTCCAAGGCGTCAGGACCTTAAATCTCTCCCAGGCTTATGAACTTTTTCAAAAGGGCCAAAGCCTGTTCATCGACGCCCGCAAGCCTGAGGAATACCAGGAACTGCATATCGCCGGCGCGGTGAATCTGTCGCCGGAGAAGGTCCAAAGAGGGGATAACCCGGCCCTCACCGGCATCGCCAAGGAGCGGCAGATCGTGGTTTACTGCGGCGAGGCCCATTGCGATATCGCCCTCAAGGTGGCCGAGAAAATGCAGGCCCTGGGATTTACCCAGGTGGCGGCCTTCCTGGGTGGTTTCAAGGCCTGGGACGAGGCGGGCTACCCGGTGGACACGAGTAAGTAACGGAAAGCATAGAAGATTTACCACAAAGACACAAAGGTCACAAAGGGACACCAAGAGGAAGATATTTGGCAAACCGAAAACCGAAAACCGAAAACCGGAAACTTAACTGGCTCCTTCCCCGGGTCCTGGGCGTGGTCCTGGGAGGGATCTTTTTCTATGCCGGGTTGCAGAAGCATTTCCACGATTGGGACTTTGCCGAGGCGGTGCTGGCATACCAATTGGCGCCCCTATGGCTGGCGGGAGTGGTGGCCGCAGTGCTCCCCTGGGTGGAGTTAATCGCCGGGGGTATGCTGGTGGCGGGGCTCAAACGTCGCTCCTGCCTCCTGCTCCTCGCCTTGCTGACTGCGTCCTTCCTGGTGGTCCTGACGGTGACCCTGGCCCGGGGGCTGAAGATCGACTGCGGCTGCGGCCTCTTTTTTCAGAGGCAGGTGGGGGTGCTGGCCCTCCTGGAAGACCTGGTTTTTTTGGTCTGGGCCGGGGGGCTGTACTGGTGGGAATTAAAGGCAGTGAGCAGTAAGCAGTAAGCAGTGAGCAGTGAGCAGTGAACAGTAGCCAGGGGGCAGGGGTCAGGGGTTAGTGATTAGTGATCAGTGGTCAGTGGTCAGTGGTCAGTAAAAACAGCGATATGTACCTCGTTCCCAAGCTGTGCTTGGGAACGCCCTTGCCGGGACAGGCTGAGCCTGGCAGCCTTTTTCGTTCCCAAGTACAATTTGGGAACGAGCCATTCATGTTCCTAGGGAACACCTAAAACCATGAAAATTGTTGTAGGGTGCGTCTTACGCACCATTATGGCGCGTGAGACGCGCCCTACGAGTTACACTTTCAGAAACAGTAATAAAACCGAAAACCGAAAACCGAAAACCCAAAACCCAAAACCGAAAACCAAATAAATGTCCCGCTACTTTAATTTCTACGATCCCCTGGAAAAGCGCTATATCTTCAATAATTTCCTGGTGATCGCGGCCCTGGTGGAGATCCTCATCCTGGTCTTCACCCTCATCTGGCAGATGGATGAGGGGATGTTCACCGGGGAGGTGAAGGTGATTCCCTTTCCCTGGAAAGAATACCTGGCGGCCGCGTTCATCGCGCCCATCGTTTTGGTCTTTCTTTTCGGGTTGATTGTCCGGGGTTTTGAGCTGATTTCCCGGCAAGGGGCAAATGCGGGCCAGGACCCGGAAGGGGCGGTCAAGAACCGGAGAGGACGCCGCCGGTATCTCTGGGTAGTGTCGGCGGTAGCGGCCGCTCTGCTCCTTCTTGGGGTCACGTCCGGATTTTCCCTGGTCTCCACCCCCATCAAGGCCCTGGGCCTGGGGGGGACGTATCTGCTCATCGCCCTGCTGGCCCTGGCCCTCCTTTATCTTCCCCTCCGTCTGCTGCTGCGCTACCGGCTGCAGAAAAAGGCCATGGAATACCAGTACTTACTCACTCTGGCGGAACGGCACGGGGTGGTCCTGGTGGACAAGAAACTGCCACCCGGGCTGACACCGGCAGGACCGGGAAAACAAGATATGGCCATGGAGTCTGCATCCCTGCCGACCCCGGAAAAACTTCCGGAAGAACCTGAATCCCAATAATCTCCACATTATACCGACCCTCAATGCTCCTTGGAATGCCCTTCTGAATGAAGAAAAGAATCTCGATTTTCAATAGGTTGGAAGACGTTACGGCCTTTAGGAGGACCGGCTTGGCGGGTTTTAAAAATTGCTGCTAGACTTGTGAAATTTTTCCTTTACAGCCGGGTTGAACTGAGGTATGAATTGACATTCAACTAAAGCTAGGATTTCCAGGTAGCGAAAAATAGGGCAGGGAGGTGATGGATTTTTTTCGGCTTGAAGAACCTTAAAACCTTAGGGAATTAATACTTATAGGAGGGTAGCGGATGGATATTATGACGTTTGCATTGCTTTGCGGCGCGGTGGGCGTCGCCTACGGCCTATTCACCACCACCTGGGTCCTGAAACAGGATGCGGGCAGCGCCCGGATGCAGGAAATCTCCGCGGCGGTGCGGGAAGGGGCCAACGCCTTCTTGAACCGGCAGTATAAGACCGTAGCCATGGTGGGTGCGGTGGTCTTTGTCCTGCTCTTCGTAGGTTTGGGCAAATGGGTGGCAGTGGGCTTCGCCATCGGCGCCGTGGGTTCGGCTTTTGCCGGGTACGTGGGTATGTACGTATCGGTGCGGAGCAACGTGCGCACCGCGCAGGCAGCCTTCACCAGCATGGCCCACGCCCTGAAAGTGGCCTTCCGGGGTGGTTCGGTCACCGGTCTGCTGGTGGTGGGCTTGGCCCTGCTGTCCGTGGCCGGCTACTACAAGTTCCTGATGAACGTTGATCCCAAGGAAGCCATGCACGCCCTTATCGGTCTGGGCTTCGGCTGCTCCCTGGTCTCCGTGTTTGCCCGGTTGGGCGGCGGCATCTACACCAAGGCTGCGGACGTGGGCGCCGACCTGGTGGGTAAGGTGGAAGCCGGCATCCCCGAAGACGATCCCCGGAACCCCGCGGTTATCGCCGACAACGTGGGCGACAACGTGGGTGACTGCGCGGGTATGGCCGCGGACCTCTATGAGACCTATGTGGTGACCGTGGTGGCCGCCATGTTGCTGGCCTACACCGTGTATGGCGCCGGCTCTGCGGCCATACTCTTCCCTCTGGTGGTGGGCGGCGTGTCCATCATCGCTTCGGTCATCGGCACCTATTTTGTCCGCCTGGGCAAATCCGCCTACGTCATGGGCGCCCTCTATAAGGGCCTCATTGTGGCCGCGGTCCTGGCCATCGTCGCTTTTTATCCCCTGGCCGGCAAATTCATGACCGGCGTGGCCGCCAAAGCGGCTGCTAAAGGTGGGGCGGGTTTTGTGATCCCGACCTTTAACGTCTTCCTGCTGGCGGTCATCGGCGTGCTCCTCACCGGCCTGATCGTGGGCATCACCGAGTACTTCACCTCCAAGAGCTTCACCCCGGTGAAGTCCATTGCCCTGGCCTCCACCACCGGCCATGGCACCAACGTCATCCAGGGTCTGGCCATCTCCATGAAGGCCACCGGCGCTCCGGTTATCGTCATCGTCTTGGCCATCCTGGCGGCCTTCCATCTGGGCGGCGGTTTGGCCAACGCCGGCACCGGTCTTTATGCCATCGCCCTGACCGCGGTGGCCATGCTCTCCATGACCGGTATCGTCGTGGCCATTGACTCCTATGGCCCCATCACCGACAACGCCGGCGGCATCGCCGAAATGGCTGAACTGCCCGACGATATCCGTAACATCACCGATCCCCTGGACGCGGTGGGCAACACCACCAAGGCGGTGACCAAGGGTTACGCCATCGGTTCCGCGGGTCTGGCCGCGTTGGTGCTCTTTGCCGAGTACTCCCGGTCCTTCCCCGGCGTCATGACCTTTGATCTCTCCGATCCTCGCGTGCTGGCCGGGTTGTTCATCGGCGGCCTGCTGCCCTACTACTTCGGCGCCCTCTGCATGGAGGCCGTGGGTAAGGCCGCGGGCGGCGTGGTGGAGGAAGTGCGGCGCCAGTTCCGGGAAATCCCGGGCATCATGGAAGGCACCGCCAAGCCCGAATACGGCACCTGCGTGGACATCGTCACCAAGAGCGCTCTGCGCCAGATGATGGTCCCGGCCCTGATCCCGGTGCTCTCCCCGGTCGTCGTGGGCTTCTGCCCGGGTCTCGGCCCCGTGGCCCTGGGCGGCATGCTCATCGGCTCCATTGTCACCGGTCTGTTCCTGGCCATTGCCATGACCTCCGGCGGCGGCGCCTGGGATAACGCCAAGAAGGCCATCGAAGACGGCCTCTACGGCGGCAAGGGCTCCGATGCCCATAAAGCTGCGGTCACCGGCGACACCGTGGGCGACCCCTACAAAGACACCGCGGGCCCGGCCATCAACCCCATGATCAAGGTGGTGAACATCGTGGCCCTGCTGTTGGTGCCTCTGCTCATTAAGTAAACCTGTAACTGGTAAATAAAGAAAAGGCCGGCTCCTTCCGGGAGCCGGCCTTTTTTCGTGTGCCGAGCATGCAACGCAGCTTGGAGGTGGAAGTCCTCTACCCAACCTGATGGAGGTGAAGGGTTAGCGAAGCGCAAGGGCATCATCGTGAGGCGGGGTCTGAAGGAAGCGTGGAGCAAAGCCG
>JBFLXM010000009.1:0-53843 GCA_040757175.1 Thermodesulfobacteriota bacterium | reverse complement strand
TTTAGGATATTACGAAAACCGCACTTGTTCACAAGCTAATTTGTCAAGGAAAAAAACGCCTCCGGGAGAATTTTTTTCAAATGATGTTTACCGGTTGTCATGCAATTTCCTAACCGGACAGTGCTGATTTTTATCAAGCAGTTTGTCAACGGCACTTGGGAAAAATGGCGACCTTTGCCATGAATCCTCATTCGCCCCATTCTCCAGAGAGCAACTTATTCCCGTTTTGCCGGAGTTCTGATCGATTCTTAGATGAAAATCTCGTTTACCCGGAAATTTGTGCTAACCTGATTGGCACTCATGAAATCCCTGTTTGTATCGGTGCTAAATCCTTTCCAATGGCTTACCGCCTATCTGCACACCCGGGCGCAGATGGCCTCCCTCGGCTCGGAATTTCATTGCCATCCGGCCTGTACCCGGCCGGGGTGCAAGGATCCGGATTTGCAAGTGCAGGTGAGCCTGGTGGATCTTTTGGGCGCCGCCAGTCTCCTGGGAGAGCCATTATTGGCCCTTTACCGGCAGTACTATTCCCCGGCTATCTTCTCAGACGAGAGGGAAGATTGGCTCAGGACGGCCGGCTTGAAGCTGAAGAAGCCCTGCCCCTTTCTGGCCAACGACCTCTGCGGCATCTACCCGGTGCGGCCCTTGCCCTGCATCCTTTTCCCCGAATATCTGGCGGCGGAGGGGAAGTTCGAGGTCCAGGCCCGGAAAGGGCATTTCCGGGATTATCTCTGTTTTCAGGGCCCCCTGCTGCTCTCCCCGGAGCGGGCCGGGGTCATGGCCCGGCTCAAACGGATGTGGGCCCGGGAGACCCTGATTACCAGTTTCTATCTCTTTGGTCACGGCCCCTGCTATCTTGACTTCAGTAATCTGACCCGGGAACTCCGGCAACAGCATGGGGGCAGGGAAAACGGGGATTCAGAAGATAGTCCGAAGCCGGGGAGCGTCATCCCCCACCCGGTCCTGGAGCGCTTCTTTCTGGAGCATCTGGCCCGGCTTCCGCCTTTTTCCGGGGTGGAGGAGAAGATCGATCATCTCCAGGACCCGGGGAGAGAGGCGGAGTTTCTCCGGCTTATGCAGGACGACCGGCTGCTGCGGCGGCTCAAGCAAGACCGCGGCGACCGGGCCCTGGTCTTCAGGCTGGTCCGAGGAAAACTGCAAGGCAAGCGGCGCAGTCTTCTTCCTGCAGAATACAAATTTTATTGATATTGAGCCCATTTTAGGGGCGCACCCAGGTGTGCGCCCGGGGCGGGCAGGGCGGACACCTGGGTCAGCCCCTGCCGGAATATCTGCATTATTTGTCCCGATACCGGAAATTTTTCCACCGGTGGATTTCTAAACTTCCGTTTGGTTGCGATTCTGGTATATTCCCATCAACTTCTATGACCAGGTGCAAGTGGAGCAACCGCTGATTGCCCCCTTACCCCGGCAACAATTTTCCATGCTCTAAAGGAAGTCTTAAATGATCCGAGTGCTTGCCGCCCTTCTCTGGATGGCCGTGTATTGCTGCGGCCCCGTAGCGCTGGCCGCCGAGCCCGCCGGCGTGCCGGTGCTGTGCTACCATCGTTTCGGCCCCACCGTGGCCGACGGCATGACCGTGAAGACCGAGGTGTTCGCGGCCCAGCTTAAATGGCTGAAAGACAACGGCTACACGGTTATTCCTCTGCGGACGCTGGTTAACCACCTGCGTGGTGAAGGCCCGGCGCCGCCTCCCAAATCGGTGGTGATCACCGCGGACGACGCCCACCAGACGGTCTATTCCGACATGCTGCCCCTGGTGAAAAAGTACAACATTCCTGTGACCCTGTTCTGCTATCCCTCCTGCGTTTCCCGGGTTTCCTCAGTTAAATGTATGACCTGGGAGCAGTTGATTGAATTGCAGCAAACCGGCCTCTTTGATATACAGGCGCACACCTTCTGGCATCCCAATTTTAAGAAGGACAAGAAGAAGATGAAGCCCGCGGAGTATGAAAAGTCGGTGGAGACGCAGTTGACTAAGGCCAAAGCCGTCCTGGAGAAGCACTTGGGCACCAAGGTCGATCTGCTGGCCTGGCCCTTCGGTATCTATGACGACTACCTGGAAAAGGAAGCCGCCAAAGCGGGCTACGCCGTGGCCTTTAGCATCGACCGCCGCTTTGCCAATAAGTCCGAAAAGATCATGGCCCAGCCCCGCTACCTGATGACCAACGGCGATGGCATTAAAACCTTTGCGGCCATCGTCTCCGGGAAAATCCAAGAGAAGGGGCACAAGACTTATTGAGGTCAGGGGTCAGGGGCCAGGGGCCAGGGGCCAGGGGTCAGGGGTCAGGGGATAGTAAAAAACTTGAACTTATTTCAAAACCTGTTTTCGAGGCTCCGGATAGGTTATCAACAAGCAAAAGGTTGAGAGGAGGGTTCTTAAAGTCCCCCTTTCCTAAAGGGGGATTTAGGGGGATTATTAAGCGCTTATATAATCCCCCCCGCCCCCCTTTAGAAAAGGGGGGAAATCCTTTTTCCCATAAAACCCTCCTGGATGAGCCAAGACCACTGCAAAAATCGGTTTTGAAATGGCTTCCAGACTTTATCTGACCTTATTTTTTACTGATTACTGATTACTGTTTACTACTCACTACTCACTACTCACTACTCACTACTCACTGCTTACTGCTCACTGCTCACTGCTCACTTTATTGAAGGGAGCCTGCATGAAGGGGTTGATTACCGGTTTATTGGTTCTGGTGGGGGTGGCGGTGGGCTCCGCTTCGGCCCGGGCCATAGAAGGCAAAGTCATTGACGCCAAAACCAAGGCCCCCATTGAAGCCGCGGCGGTCACCCTGGGCGAAAACGCGGTGCGCACCGATAAAGAAGGCGCCTTCCGTCTGGAAGGGACCGGAGAGACCCTGAAGGTGCGCGCGCCGGGCTATGCCAAGCGGGAGATCCCCGCTGGGGAACTGGGCAACCCCCAGGGGGAGATTTCCTTAACTCCCTTCAAGGTCAAGGGGCTCTATCTCACGGTTTACGGGGTTTTCAGCAAAAAGCTGCGGAATGCCGCGCTGGAGGCCGTGAAGGAAAACAACCTGAATGCCCTGGTCATCGACGTCAAGGGTGACCGGGGGTTTATCCCTTTCAAGGTCGATCTCCCCCTGGCCGCAGAAATCGGCGCCAATAAGCCGATTCTCATCAAAGACATGAAGGAGCTGATGGGCCGCTTCAAGGAGCAGAAACTCTACCTCATCGCCCGCATCGTGGTCTTTAAAGACGATCCCCTGGCCGCGGCCAAACCGGATTGGGCCGTCAAGACCAAGGACGGCGGGGTGTACCTGGACCGGGAGAAACTGCGGTGGGTCGATCCCTTCCGCCAGGAGGTCTGGGATTACAACATCGCCATCGCCAAGATCGCCGCGGAGATGGGGTTCGACGAAGTGCAGTTTGATTACGTCCGCTTTCCTGACACCAAGGGCGCGGGTTTCTCCAAACCCGCCAACGAAGACACCCGCACGGAAACCATCACGGCCTTTCTGGAGGCGGCCTATAAAGCCCTGGAACCTTATAACGTGATGGTGGCCGCGGACATCTTCGGCTATACCTGTTGGAATACCAACGATACCGACATCGGCCAAAAGATCGATCCCCTGGTCAAGGCCGTGGACCTGGTCTCGCCCATGGTATACCCTTCCGGGTATCATCTGGGGATTCCCAACTACCGCAATCCTGTCGCTCATCCCTATAAAATCGTCTACCTCTCCCTGAAGAAGGCCCAGGAGCGCACCGGGGCCTCGCCCCTGCGCTTCCGCCCCTGGCTCCAGGCCTTCCGGGATTACGCCTTCGGCAGAAAGATTTTCGGCCCGGAGGAGATGCGCACCCAGATCAAGGCTGCGGATGATTTCGGCGCCAGCGGCTGGATGTTCTGGAACCCGCGGAATATCTATCCCCAGACCGGCTACAAGCAAAAATAGTGGCCCGTGGTCAGTGGTCAGTAGCCAGTTTTCAGAGATCAAGTGATCATCGATCACCGATCACTGCCCCCTAATTCCTGCCTCCCTTCTTGTCCCCAAAATTTCCATGCTGGCGTGCTATCCCAAGCGGCAAAAATACACAATTCTGCCCGCCGTAATTAACGATCTCCCGTGTTATACTTAAATAGTATTCTAATAGGTTTGCCCAGGTGCGGGACGGTCCCCGAATTCAGAGCATAATGGGGCCGAGCCGTTCTCACACCTTGAAGGAATTCTATGGCGCAAGGACTTTTTACTAAGCTGATGACCATTTTCCGGGAGCGTTCCTTAAAACAGCGCCTCCTCATCCTCTTGGCGGTAATTCTAGGTCTGGTTCTGGTCCTTTGGTTCTGGCGAGACAACCACCAAAGAAACGCCTCCTTTCGGACGACGCCCGTCACCCGGGGCGATCTGGTGGCCGCCATCAGCGCCACCGGCACGGTGGAGCCGGAAGAGGTGGTGGATATCGGCGCGCAGGTGGCTGGGAGGATAGTCTCCTTCGGCAAAGACCGGGACGGCAAGACCGTGGATTACGGCTCCCACGTGGAGGCGGGCACGGTCCTGGCCCGGATCGATGACGCCCTGTATGCCGCGGACGTATCCCAGGCCAGGGCGGCGGCGGCCCAGGCCAGGGCCAACCTGAAGCGGGCCGAAGCCGACCTGGGGCAGCTAAAGGCCAAGCTCTTCCAGGCGGACCGGGACTGGATGCGGGCCAAAAAGCTCGGTCCTTCCGACGCCCTGTCCCAAAGCGACTTTGACGCGGCCCAGGCTGCTTACGAGGTGGCCAAGGCCAACGTCAACGTGGGCCAGGCCGCCATCGTCCAGGCCAGAGACGCGGTGGCCCAGGCCGAGGCCACTCTCCGGAGAAATCTGCAAAACCTGGATTATTGCACCATCAGATCCCCGGTCAGAGGCGTTATCATCGACCGCCGGGTGAACATCGGCCAGACGGTGGTGGCCAGCCTGAACGCCCCCAGCCTCTTCCTGCTGGCCAAAGACCTCAGGCGCATGCAGGTCTGGGCCGCGGTGAACGAAGCGGATATCGGCAATATCCGGCCCGGCCAGCCGGTCATCTTCACCGTGGACGCCTATCCCGGGATCATTTTCCAGGGGGAGGTGGGAAAGATCAGGCTCAACGCCACCATGACCCAGAACGTGGTGACCTACACTGTGGAGGTCAACACCGATAATAGTGACGGCAAGCTCATTCCTTACTTGACCGCGAATCTGAAGTTCATGGTGGTGGAGCATAAAAACGTCCTTCTGGCCCCCAACGCCGCCTTGCGCTGGCTCCCCCAAACGGACCAAATTGCCTCCGGGTTTGAGGAGCAACCGAAAAAAAGCAGGGGGGGCAAATCCGTGGAGAAGAAGGAGCCGACCCCTGAGGGCAAAGACGCGGTGCGCACCGGGACCTTGTGGATTCCCCGAGGCGCTTACGTGCAGCCGTTAAAGGTCCGCCTCGGCCCCAGCGACGGCTCCCTGACGGAGGTTGACAGCCCCCAACTCAAAGAAGGGATGGAGGTGGTGGTGGGTGAGCAGCAAAAAGAGGGCGCGACCACCACCGCTGGCTCCACCAGCCCCTTTGTCCCCCAACCCTTAAAGGGGAGCAGCCCCCCTCCCCCGCCTCCGCATTAAGTACGGGAATAATCTTAGGGAGGCGGCATGCCCGGGGAGTCATTACCGATGAAGCTCATAGAACTGCAAGATATTCATAAGACCTATCGCCTGGGAGAGATCGACTTGCCGGTGCTCCAGGGCGTTTCCCTCACCGTGGCCCGGGGAGAGTTCGTGGCCCTGATGGGCGCCTCGGGGTCGGGCAAAACCACTCTGATGAATATCCTCGGATGCTTGGATCGCCCCACCTCCGGGCAGTATTGGTTGGAGGGGCAGGACATCACGGAGCTGTCCCCGGATGAACGGGCCCAATTGCGCAATCAGAATCTGGGCTTCGTGTTTCAGACCTTCAATCTCCTGCCCCGCACCAGCGCCCTGGAAAACGTCATCATGCCCCTGTCTTACAACGGCATTAACTTGTCGGATCAGGAGGTGCGCCGGCAAGGGGAGGAGTTGCTAAAACGGGTGGGATTGGGGGACCGGCTGGATCATGAACCTTCCCAACTCTCCGGTGGGCAGCAACAACGGGTGGCCATTGCCCGGGCCCTGGTCAATCATCCTTCCGTCCTCTTTGCGGATGAGCCCACCGGCAACCTGGACTCCAAGACCAGCGAGGAGATGCTGGGTCTTTTTAAACAACTCAATGAGGAAGGCGTGACCATCATCCTGGTCACTCATGACGAGCAGGTGGCCCGCTACGCCAAGCGGGTCATCCGCATCCATGACGGGGTGGTGGTGGCCGATGAGGTCCCGGCGACTCAGGTCCCGCCGGAGACAGCCCCTGAAAAGAAAGGGGAATCCACCCGGCGTCCCTTCTGGGCCCTGCCCCGTATCCGCTGGATGGTCCGCACCGCGCTCCATGGCCTGCGCCGCAATATCTTGCGGGCCGCGCTCACCACCCTGGGGATCATCATCGGGGTGGCCGCGGTCATCGCCATGATGGAGATCGGCCGGGGCTCGTCCAGCGCCATCCAGCGGACCATCGCCAACATGGGGGCCAACAATCTGCTCATCTTGCCCGGTACCGCGGCCAGCGGCGGGGTCAGCTTCGGGGCCGGCAGCGTCATGACCCTCACTCCCCAGGACGCCGAGGCCATCTTGCGGGAGGCCCCGGCTGTGAGGGCTACGGCCCCCGTGGTGCGTGCCCGCACCCAGGTCATTTACGGTAACCGCAACTGGGTGCCGGTTTTTATCCACGGGACTACCCCGGCCTATCTGCAGGTGCGGGAATGGCCCCTGGCCGAAGGCGAAATGTTCTCGGAGCAGGACGTCCGTAATGCCAGCAAGGTGTGCGTCTTGGGACAGCGCCTGGTCAAGGAGCTTTTCCAGGGTGAGTCCCCCCTGGGCAAAGAAGTTCGGGTGAACAACGTCGCCTTTAAGGTCATCGGCACCCTCAAACCCAAGGGCGCCAACATGATGGGAATGGATCAGGACGACGTCCTGGTAGCGCCTTGGACCAGCATCAAATACCGGGTAGCCGGCTCTTCCATGACCAATGTCAACCAGAGCGCCCAGTCCACCAGCTCCACCTCCGGTTCCAGCTCCGATACTTCCCAGAAGGTCAATACCTTGAGCCAGATTTACCCCTCCACCAAAGTAAGCCTCTATCCGGAGCAATCCACCATTCAGCAAGCCGATACCCCTCTGCCCATCCGCTTCGCCAATGTGGACCAGATCCTCACTGCGGCCCGATCCGCCGGCGAAATTCCCAACGCCATGCGGCAGATCACCCAGTTGTTGCGGGAGCGGCACCGCATCCGGCCCGGAGAGCCGGAAGACTTCAGCATCCGGGACATGACCGAGATGACCAAGGCCCTCTCTTCCACTTCCACCATGATGACCAAGCTCTTGCTGGCGGTGGCCTTGATCTCCCTGGTGGTGGGAGGGGTGGGGATCATGAATATCATGCTGGTGTCGGTCACGGAAAGGACCCGGGAGATCGGCCTGCGCATGGCCGTGGGGGCCTGGAGCCGGGATATTCTCCAGCAATTCCTGGTGGAGGCGGTATTGCTCTGCTTCTGCGGGGGTATTGCCGGCATCCTGGTGGGCCGGGGTATCTCTGTGCTGATTGCCGCCTTACTCCGCTGGCCCACGGAGATGTCCCTGGACGCCATCCTGGCGGCCTTTGCCGTGTCGGTGAGCGTGGGCATTATCTTCGGCTACTACCCGGCCTGGAAGGCCTCGAAGCTGGACCCCATCAATGCGCTGCGGTATGAGTAAAAGACCAAGGAGCACAGCCTGGAAAGGCTGCGCCACCAATGAAAGATATTTGTCCATGATAGCTGATGTCATTATAAAGCGAAAAATATTGTTGTTGATAGTAATGGTTCCTCTTGGCTTAATGGCCGCCATCGGCTGCGCCGTGGGCCCGGATTACCGGCCCCCGGAGGTGAAGGTCCCGGAGAGTTGGAACGGCCAGGAGGCGGTCACCCGGGCCCAGCCCAGCAAGACCATCCCCCATCCGGTGACCCTGGTGGAATGGTGGAGCGCTTTTAACGACCCAGCGCTCAGTTCCCTGGTGGACATGGCCCTCCGGGCCAATCTCAACCTGCGCCAGGCCGAAGCCCGCATCCTCCAGGCCCGGGCCTCCCGGGGGGTGGCGGGCGCACCTTTATTGCCCCAGGCGGACGCCTCGGCCCTTTACCAAAAGAGTCAAGGCTCCAGCGAAGCCGCGGGCGGCGGGGCCATCGCCACCGTGGGGGGAATCCAGCAATTATTCCAGGTGGGGCTGGACGCGTCCTGGGAGATAGATATTTTCGGAGGCACCCGGCGCAGTATGGAGGCCGCCACCGCCGACCTCCGGGCCGCGGTGGAAGACCGCCGGGACGTCCTGATCACCCTGGTGGGGGACGTGGGCACCAATTATCTGAACCTCCGGGGCTTCCAGCAACAGATTGCCATCGCCCGCAAAAACCTTGAGGCCCAGAAGAAGACCGCCCAGATTACGCACAAACGCTTTGCCGCCGGGTTTATCGGCCGCCTGGATGTGGCCAACGCCGATGCCCAGGTGGCCACCACCGAAGCCCAGATTCCGGTGCTGGAGTCCTCGGCCCGGGCGGCGATTTACAGTTTGGGGGTGCTGCTGGGACGGCCGCCCGGGGCCCTGGAAAAAGACCTGATCAAGGCCTCTCCCATTCCCCCCACCCCCCCGGAGATTCCCGTGGGCCTGCCTTCGGACCTGATGCGGCGGCGGCCGGACATCCGCCGGGCCGAAGCGAAACTCCATGCCGCCACCGCCCGCATCGGCGTTGCCACCGCGGACCTTTTCCCCAAGTTCAACCTGACCGGCAGCTTGGGCGTTTCCGCGGATGACCTGACCCGGGTAGGAAATGTGAGCACCAGCAAGTTCTGGTCTTTCAGCCCCTCTGTCACCTGGCCGATCTTTGCCGGGGGCCGCATCCGCTGGAATATCAAGCTCCAGGACGCCCTCCAGGAGGAAGCCCTGGCCGCGTATGAACAGACCGTGCTCACCGCGCTGAAGGACGTGGAGACGGCCCTGGTGGCCTACGCCAAGGAACAGGAGCGCCGCCGCTCTTTGTCCGAGGCGGTCATCAGCAACCGCCGGGCCGTGGACCTGTCCATGAGGCTCTACCTGGCCGGGAAGACGGACTTTCTCAATGTGCTCACGGCCCAGCGCTCCCTCTATGTCAACGAAGACGCCTTGACCCAGAGCACCCGCACCCTGGCCACCAACCTCATCGCCTTGTATAAAGCCCTGGGGGGCGGCTGGGAAAAAAACCATTATTCCCCCCCAGGGGGATGAGGTTCCCCGGGGCAAGGCCGTCTTCCCCTAATGAATCTTCCGGGCTCCTTTGGTAACTTCTTGACAACCTCTATTCTTCTAAGCGAAAAATAAGCAGGGAAAACCGACAACACTCCGGGGAGGACATAATGACGGTCTGGAGTAAAGACAGATTAATCGCCGCACTCTTTTTGGTCTTGCTGGCCTTGTTGCTCAATGCCTGTGCCGGGGCCCCCACCACCCAGGACCTCGTAGTGACGGAATATTTCCTGGAAAAAGCAGGATTCCAGAAGCTGGCTGTCAACGAGACCACTCCGAAGAGACAGGCGTTGCTGAACAACATCCCCAGGGGGGTGATCAGCACCTACCAGAGAGATGGCGTAACCTATCATGCTTATACGGATGAAAAAGCCCAAAGGCTGTATATTGGGGATGAGAACGCGTATCAGAATTATCTGGGCATGACCAAAGGCCGGAAGCTCTGCGAGCGGGTGGTGGGTCCGGACTCGGCCCAATTCTGGTCCTGCTACGATGAGTTCCAAAAATCCGGGGGCAGATAGGAAAAATAGGGTCGCTTCCTAATCTTCCATTTATTGCCCTGCTGTGTTTAGGTCTTCTTATGAAAAATAGGAAGTGTCCCTATTTTTTTCCCCACCAGGACCTCCCCCTGGACTTCCTGGAAGCGCACCGGCAGAATGCGGTTCTTCAAGGACAAGGAGCCGGGGAGCAGTACCCGGAGATAATTAGCACTGAGACCTTGGAGGAGGCCAGGCTGCGGCGCGGGGCCTTCCACCAGGACCTCCCCGGTCTTTCCCAGTTGCGCCTCCAAAAATTCCCTTCTTTTGGCCTGTCCCAATTCCCGCATGATTCTGGCCCGCTCCCGGACCTCTGGGGGCGGCACCCGTTGCAGCCGGGCCGCGGGTGTGCCGGGCCGGGGCGAAAAGGGAAAGACATGGAGATAGGTCACCGGCAGAAACTCCACCAGGGAGCGGGTGGCCTCGAAGTCGTCCCCGGTCTCCCCGGGAAAGCCCACCAGGATGTCCAGTCCCAGACCCGCATCGGGGAAATACCCGCAGATTTCCAGGACTAAATCCCGAAATTTCCCTGGGGTGTAATCCCGGCCCATGGCCGCCAGGACCGGGGCCGCGGCGCTTTGCAGGGGCAGGTGGAAATGGGGGCAGAAGCCGGGAAAGGCAGCCAGCTCCCGGAGCAAAGCGATGTCTACCTCCTGGGGTTCCAGGGAGCTGAGGCGCAGGCGGGGAGGGCGGGGCCGGTCACGGACCGCGGCCAAGAGGGCCGCCAGATTCGTGGGCGGCGTCAGGTCCAGGCCGTATTGCCCCAGGTTGACGCCGGTGAGCACCACTTCCTGGTAGCCCGCGGCGGCCAACTGCTCCAGGGCCACGGCCACTTCCCTGGGAGGAAGGCTGCGCCGGGGTCCCCGCACCTGGGGGACGATGCAATAAGTGCAGTGATGTTCGCAGCCGTCCTGGATCTTCAGCCTGGCCCGGGTGTGGCCGGGGCAGACCGGCAGTGGCCAAGCCTGGAAGCTTTCTGCCGGCGCAGAGGACTCCACCCGGAGCCGGGGTTTTTGGTCTTCCTGAAGTTTCGCCAGATAAAACGCCAGCCGGGGCTTTTCCCGGTTCCCCAGAACCGCCTGCACTCCGGGCAGCGCGGCCAGTTCCCCCGGGGCCCGCTGGGCGTAGCAACCGGTAACCCACAGGGGCGCTCCCGGATAGTCCCGGGCCAGGCGGCGCAGCGTCTGGCGGGCCTGCTGGTCCGCCCGGGCGGTGACCGTGCAGGTGTTCACCAGGATCAGGTCCGGGGCCACCCCTGGGGCCGCTTCCTGCCAGCCCTGGGCCGCAAGTTCCTGGGCCAGGCCCACGGAGTCGCACTGGTTCACCTTGCAGCCGAAGGTAAGAATGCGGAAGAGACGGTTTTCGGTTTTCGGTTTGCGGTTTTCGGTGGTCATATCTAGGGGAAGATCCCGGAACCCAGGAATCTCACATTATCCTATTCTCAATCCAGCCGCCGCCCAGTAGCCGGTCCCCCTGGTAGAAGGCCACGGCCTGGCCGGGGGCCACCGCGGATTGGGGTTTGTCAAAAATCACCTTTGCTTCTCCAGGATTTTCCAGGTGGAGGTGCGCCTCCACCCCCGGGTGGCGGTAGCGGATCACCGCCCGGGCAGTCATCTCGCCGCCGGGAGGGTCGATAAGCCAGTTCACCGCGGTGGCCCGAAGGCCCGAAGAGAAGAGTTCTTCCCGGTGTCCCAACACCACCTGGTTGGTTTCCGGGCGGATCTCCAGCACATAGTAGGCCGCGGCCGCGGGCACCCCCAGGCCCCGGCGCTGGCCCACGGTGTAATACTCCAGACCCCGGTGCCGGCCCAGGACCCGGCCCTGGAGGTCCACCAACTCACCGGAGGGGCCCAGGCCGCCCAGCCGCTCCAGGAGAAACTCTTGATAGCGGCCCTGGGGGATGAAGCAAAGCTCCTGGCTCTCCCGGTAGTCCCCGGCCAGAGGCAGACCCAGGCGCAGATAGCGCCGGCGCACTTCCTGCTTGGTCATTTCCCCCAGGGGAAAAAGGAGATGGGGTAATAACTCTCCAGGGAGGCGTTGCAGAAAATAGGACTGGTCCTTGGCGCGGTCCGCGCCCCGATGCAGTTCCAGGGTCCCATTCGGCGCCCCTTGCAGCCGGGCGTAATGGCCGGTGGCCAGATAAGGGACTCCTGCTTCCTGGAGCATCTTCCAGAGCCGGCCGAATTTAATGGCCGCATTGCAGCGGACGCAAGGGTTGGGAGTGCGTCCCCGGGAATACTCCCCGGCAAAATAATCCAACACTTGGCGGGAAAAATCCTCCCGTAGGTCCCATTCGCACCAGGAGATGCCCAGGCCGTGGGCCAGGGCTTGGAGATGCTCCCCCGGGGGCCCCCCGGCCGCCAGGCGCAGATGCACCCCCACCACCTGGAGACCTCGCTCTTGGAGCAAGGCCGCGGCCACCGCGCTGTCCACCCCGCCGCTGAAAGCCACCGCCACCTGGGCGCCTGCCAGAGAATCCCTAAGACCCATAGGTTCAGTTTCAGTTATTTATTCCCAGGAAGGTGGTATTGATCCGGGGAGTTGCCAATTAAATTATAATTTATTGATATTTTATTAGAAATGGAAAAAAGAAGGCACTGCTGCCGGGATTATGTTCAGATTATCGAACAAGTCAGGATAGCCCGGGAAGGTATTTAAACTTGGGGAGCGGCAAAAATCAATTCATCCAGAAAACGGACCGCGATGCCGCAAGTGCGGCCGGAGGCCACGGGCTGATCCAGACGCACCACTTCCCCCCTGGCGGACAGATAGGAAGTATCCTGGAGGTCCAGGGAAGGCAGGGTGGCGGCAATGCTAAGATTCAGTATCTGTCCGGCCCCAAAGGCCACCGGCGGCGGGCACTCGAAATAAAGGCCCCCCAGACTGATGTTTTTCAGGATACCCAGGCTGCTATCTTCTTGCCCCTTCTCCACCGCGTACGTCACCGGCAGCGACAGCACCAAGCGGTTAAAGCGACGTCTTTCCTGGGACATGGCACACCCTCCAGATATATTTATAGTCTGAAAAATCAGGCAATTTCAATACTTTTTTTGCACAGATGGTGCCATCTGCCCTGCTCCCGCCAGGGAGAGATAATCCTTGACTGCAAGCCCCCCATCCTTTACCCTAGGAAAAAAATTATGGCCTTCGGCGCGGCTGGCGCCGAGGGGGACCAAAGGTCGCAACATGCCTTTCACAGTGGCCATCCTCAACCAGAAGGGCGGCACCGGTAAGACCACCACTACCATCAATCTGGGCGCGGCCCTGGCCTTCCAGGGCTACCGCACCTTGATGGTGGACCTGGACCCCCAGGGGCACACCACCATCGGCATCGGCGTGGAGCCGGATACGTTCCAGGAATCCATGGCCGAGGTCTTCACCGTTCCCAAGAAAAGCGTGAACGAAGTGGTGAAGGCCACCTACATTCCCAATCTCTTTGTGGCCCCGGCCACCATCCACCTGGCCCAGGCCGCGGAGCAAGTCTATTCCCGGGTCTTCCGGGAGTCCATTCTGGCCCAAGCTTTGAAAGGGGTGGATTTTGAGTTCGTGATCATCGACTGCCCTCCCTCCCTGGGCGTGCTCACCGTCAATTCCCTGTTCGCCTGCGACTTCATCATCATACCTTGCCAGATCTCCCGCTACTCCCTGGATGGGCTGGCTGACCTCCTGACCAGCATCGAGACCATCAAGTCCCTGGAGCTGGAAGAACTGTTCCAGGGGGACCATTTCCGCATCCTCCTCACCATGTTCGACAAGCGCAACCGGGTCACCAACGAATATATTCTGGAGCAGCTCAAACCCTACCAGGAAAAGACCTTCACCACCCCGGTGATGAAGAACGAGGCCCTGAACCAGGCCCAGATCGTGCAAAAGTCGATATTTGACTTTGACCCCAAGAGTTCCGGGGCCCAGGATTATTACCAAATCACCAACGAGTTTCTGGAAATATGGCAAAAAAGAAACAATTTGCCGGAAAAAAGACCAAGCTTGCAGAGCTGCCTCTAACCCGGGCTTTGGAGCAGAAAGCCGGGGAGGAGGAGGCCGCCTGGGAGGATCTGCAAACCTCTGCGGGCACCAGTGCCCGCCAGCTCTTCCTTTCTTTGGAAAGAACCGCGGCAGAATCCTCCAGAACCCTGACCGCCGCTTACCAGCAGATTATGCAAGAACTGATGATCTTGCAGGCAGACTTGGAGCCGCAGACCGGGGGCTCTCCCTTTGCTCCTGCTCCCTTGCCGCCCGCCATTCTCCCCTCCGCCCGGACCCTCAAACGGGCCCTGCTGCAGGCCCGGGCCAGCCTCCAGGACCTCCACCGCCTTCTGAAGTGAGCAGTGAGCAATAATACCCGGCCACTATCAGCACAAACGACGATTATCAAGGGGCGGACCCGCTTGTCCGGTCTGGTGAGGCCGCAACGGCGGCTGCGCGCCTGCAATCCCCTGCCTTGGGATATCATGAAGTGCGGTGCATGCCGCCACATTCTTTTTACTGCTCACTGCTTACCGCTCACCTTTCTCACCGTTGTATCCCGAATCGTTCCCAGATGACGGCGCGCCAGAAGCGGGGGCCGGCCAGGTTCAGGTGGATGGAGAAGATTTGTTCTGCGTCTTCGGTTTTGAGGATCAGCCAATCCTGGAGGTCATCCCAGGTGCGCACCAGGCGGGAGAGTTCCGCCCCGTCCTCGGGGCCCGGGGGTTGGATGGCGAAGGAGCCGCCCCCATACATGGGATAGTGGCGGCCGGCGATTTCGGAGACAAAGGAGGCGGTATTCACTCCCACCACGGGCAGGTAGTTGTCAAAGGCCCGCACCAGGGCCCCCTGGGGCCAGTGGCCCCGGAGGATGGGGAAGATGCTGGGGTTGACCACCAGGTCCGCTCCCTGGTCGGTGAGAATGCGGGCGGCCTCGGGCTGGCCCCAGAAATCGATGCACACGGCCAGGCCCAGACGGCCGAAGTCGGTGTCCAGGACCTGGTAGCCGCTGCCGGGGGTGACCCCGAAACCCTTGCGCTCCAGGTTGCCCAGGGTGCATTTGCGCTGGCGGCCCACCAGCTTGCCCTCCCGGTCAAAGAGGGTGGCGGTGTTATAGCGGCGGCCGCCGCTTTCTTCCACCAGGCCGGCGACCAGGTAGGCTTTGAGTTCCCGGGCGGCCTGGGCCAGGGCCGCGTCCCCGGAGAAAGGGAAATATTCCGGGAAGCAGATGAGGTCGGCCTCCTGGCCGCGGCAGCGTTCCAGCAGCCTGAGGGCCCGGTCCACGTTCTCCGGGCTGTCCAGATAGGCCGCGGGCACAGGTTGAATCAGGATGATTTTAACCGGGGGAGGCATGTCCACCTTTAGATCTTTAGCTCTTTAAAGCGTTGGTCCCGCACTTTTTGCAATTTATTGGGCCCCAGGTCCTTAATCTGCATCTTGATCTTGTTCAGGCGCAGGCCCGTGGGTGGATGGGTGCGGTAAATACCCCGCCTCTCTATTTTCTCCTGGGCCGCCATTTTGGTGAGAAGCGCGGCCAGGGCCCCGGGGTTGTATCCGGCCCGGTCCAGGGTGCGGAGAGCCTCCTGGTCCGCGGCCCATTCCGCGGTGCGGCCATAGCCGTTGGTGGCCATGGTCTTGAAGACCTCGTGGATGGAGTCCTCGTACAGGGTGGCCATTTCCGCGGCCTGCCCCCCCCGCTCCTTGGCCGCGGCGATGCGGCGGCTGGCCGCCTTTTCGGCCCGGCGGGATTTGGCAATGGAGTTGATGCCGTCCCGGTGGGCCACGTGGGCCACTTCGTGGGCCAGCGCCGCGGCCAGTTCGTCTTCATTGGCGCACAGCTTCAGGAAACCCCTGGTAATGAGAATAGTGCCCCCCGGTGCGGCAAAGGCATTGGGCTCCAGGCTCTCCAAAACCGCGAAGTGATAACCCCGGAAGGTCTGGGGCCGGGAGGACTTGCGGGCCACGGTCTGGCCCACTTCGTTGACGTATAACTGGAGCCGGGGATCCCGGACCAGGGGGTGGGTGGCCAGGACCTGGGCGGCCACGGCCCGGCCCAGCCGGTATTCGTCGGCTTCACTCACGCGGGCGGTAAGCTTCTGCATCCGGGCCACCCGCATCTCCGCCCGGGTGGCGGGAGGAAAGGCCTGGGGCCAGGCCTCGCCCCCCAGGAGCAGCAGTCCGGCCAACCCTAAGAATAGAGAAAAGAATCGCCTCAAAACGCCGGGTCCTCTATGGTTAAAAAGTTCAAAGTTCAAAGTTCAAAGTTCAAGGTTCAAAGTTCAAGGTTCAAGGTTCAAGGTTCAAAGTTGAGGCCGCGCGGTTGTAAATTTTCATATTATGTGGATGTTCCCACGGCCCATGGAGAACAGTTTTCTATCAGAGTTTATTCATTCAATGGCAATAGTCAACGGGCAAAAAGCTTCTGATGAAGGGAAATTGCATCCAGGCTGCCGAAACAGGAACTTCGGTGACAATTGCGTTTCCAAGCAGTATTTCATGAGCCCTTGGCTCACCCGAAACGGTGAAAAATCGTAGGGCGGGCGTCCCGCCTGCCTCGGTAATCCGCATAGGCTGGAAAGCCTGTGCCACCACCAGGAACTTTTCGGGACAGGAGCTTGGGAACGAGGAGGGTGACTATTATCCTGGTTCCCAAGCTGAGCTTGGGAACCCCTTGGATGCCAGGCTATGCCTGGCAAGCCCATTTCATCAGAATACGATCCCCTTTATTTTTCAAAGGTGCCCAAGCCAAGCTTGGGCGAAAATTATCCGTTCCCAAGTGCAACTTGGGAACGAGAAAAAACGAAGAAGGGTGGGCATACTCCTAACTTTGAACTTTGAACCTGGAACTTTTCTTAGTGTTTATACCCCACCGGCATCACCAGGAGGGGCGCGTGCTCCCGGGGCAGGCCCAGGACCCGGTGCAGGTTTTGGTCTTCAAAGGCCCCGACAATACCCGCGGCCAGGCCCAGGGCCTCGGCCTGGAGAAAGAGGTTTTCCCCGGCGTGCCCCGACTCCATGTGGGTATACATAAGGCCCCGCTGCCCGTAGCGGGCGGTGCAGCGGCCGAACTCCGCGGCCAGGACCACCATCACCGGCGCGGTGGCCATCCAGGACTGGTTTAAGGAGGCCTGGGCCACCCGGACCCGGTGGTCGCCCTTCAGGGTGAGTTCCAGGGCGTGGTCCCCGGGGCGGTAGCGGTAGACGCCGGGGGGCAGGCCGTTTACCCCCCGTTCCCCGGCCACCAGGTAGATCTCCAGGGGATAGGTGGCCCCCGCGGACGGCGCGGTGCGCAGGCCCCGGGGGTCGCTGACCCCATCGGTGGCCCAGAGGAGTTGGGAGACCTGGGCCAGGGACAGGGAACGGGAGGCGAAGTGGCGCACGGTGCGCCGCGCCTTCAGGGCCTCCTCCACGGATACGGTCCCTTTCAGGGCCGGCGGCGGCAATTTGACCAATTCCGCGGCCGCCCCGGCCGGTGGCTGGAAAAAAACGCTGCAGATAAGCATGAGGACACCCCAAAAAAGGTTCATAAAAGCCCCTTTATAACCTGATGCCGGTTGGATTCATAAATTAGCTCACAAAGTGGCGGCCGCGGAATGCGGCTTCTTTAAGTCCCCCTTTTCTAAAGAGGGAATTAGGGGAACTATCAAGCGCTTATATAATCCCCCCTACCCCCCTTTAGAAAAGGGGGATTAAAAATAGTATATCGAAATGTGGCAGTAATTCTGAAGAGCCGCCATAATCTTCATCCCTCTGCCGTTGGTAAGGCTTGATCACCCTGGGGCCCGGGCCACGGCCCGGAGATAGGAAAGGAGGCCCGCCAGGTCGCCGGGTGTCAGATGGATGACCAGGTCGGCCTCCTGGCTGGGGACGCCCCGGGCCTTAAACGCGCCCCGGACCTCCATCGCCACCGTGCCCCCGGGGGTGGGCCGAACCTGGAGCCGGGATTCCTCCGAAAAGATAAATTTTTTCTGTGCCGAAACATGGCAGGCGGCCAGGAGGGGCCGGGCGGTGAATTCCGGTTCCGGGGACTCCGGAGATAAGAGAGGCAAATTTTGCTGGGCCGCGAAGCCTTCGATTTCGTGGATGACGTTCCCGGCAGGGGACAGGTCCACCTCCAGAAAGAGGCCGGAGTCATCTCCCGCCCCGGCCATTTCCCGGAGCTGTAAATTCCCCACTCGCAGGATCAGGGCGCCGCCGTGTTCGGCCCAGAGCATCCAGGCCGGCCCGTCATGCTCCAGGAAGACCTTTTCCTGGAGAAACCGGGCCTGGACCCGGGGGCAGTGCAGGAGCATGAGGTTCTCCCGGGACTTGGTTTCACTTCTCTAAATTTTAAAATAACTTTGCCGGATTATTCACTAAAATATTTACCGATTTCGAGCGAAAGACCAAAACCCCAAAGTAAACAAAACCTTAATTGCCTTTCTGCTTGACCCTAACCCTGACAGAACTTATATTAAAAAATTGAACACGATTGAAATCCATTCTTGGAGCAAAGGTATGGCATATTCCGAAATCGTTCTGGACCATTTCAAAAACCCCCGGAATGTGGGGGAAATCCTGGAGGCGGACGGCCTGGGAGAAGTGGGCAATCCCGTCTGCGGGGATATGATGAGCGTCTATATCAAGGTGGAGGGCGACCGCATCGCGGACATCAAGTTCAAGACCTTCGGCTGCGGCGCGGCCATCGCGGTCTCCAGCATGATCACCGAGCTGGCCAAGGGCAAGACTTTGGATGAGGCCATGAAGATCAAGAATTCCGACGTGGCCAAGGCCCTGGGGGGACTCCCCCCCAATAAGCTCCACTGCTCCAACCTGGGGGCCGACGCCCTGCATTCGGCCATTAAAAATTACCTGGACCGCAAGTCCGGCAAGGTGGCGGCCAAGCCGGAGGATAAAGAGCTGCACCTGCCGGAGAAGGGTGAGGCCTGCTACTGCCCTTATTGTGAGAAGAAGGTGGAAGAAGAGTCTCCCTTCTGCATCTTCTGCGGCCAGGAGATGCCCCACGAACATGATCATTAAATACCATTTTCGGTCTTCAGTTTTGGGTAAAAACTTGTCGCATGACTTTTTAGAAGACAGGGGGAAAAGGGGAAAAGGGGAAGAGGAAAAAGGACTTTTTCCAGGACATCAAGCTTTCCCCTTTTAACCTGTTTCCCTTTTGACCCTTACGTTCAGTGCTTACTAACCTTGAACCTTGAACTATAAAGAAGGACGCCCCATGGGACTCATCTACTTGGACCACCAGTCCAATACGCCCCTCCACCCCCTGGTGAAGGAGGCCATGATCCACCATCTGGAGACCATTTTCGGCAACCCTTCCAGCGACCACCAGGTGGGGCAGCCCGCGGCCCAGGCCCTGGATAAGGCCCGCTCCCAGGCGGCGGCTCTGATCAACGCCACCCCGCCGGAGGTGGTCTTCACTTCCGGGGGCACGGAGTCCGTCAACCAGGCCCTCAAGGGGGTGGCCATCGGCTTGCGGGAAAAGGGGCGCCACATCATCACCTCCAACATTGAGCACAAGTCGGTGCTCAATTCCCTGCGCACCCTGCGTCTCCTGGATTACCGGGTCACTTCCCTGGACGTGGACGCCCACGGCCTGGTGGACCCCGGCGCGGTGGAGAAGGCCATCACCCCGGAGACCATTCTCATCAGCGTTATGCTGGCCAATAACGAGATCGGCACCATCGAACCCATCGCCGAGATTGCCCAAATCGCCAAGAAACATAAGATCGTCATGCACACGGACGCAGTGGCCGCGGTGGGCAACATTCCCGTGGACGTCCAGGAACTGGGGGTGAATCTCCTGAGCCTGGCAGCCAACCAGTTCTACGGCCCCCCGGGCGTGGGCGCCCTCTATATCCGCAAGGGCACGCCGGTGTGGCCTCTGATAGACGGCGGCACCCAGGAAAACAAGCGCCGGGCCGGCACGGAAAACCTGATCGGCATCGTCGGCCTGGGGATGGCCGCGGAAATAGCCAAAACCGCGATCCCGGAGCGGCAGGTAAGGCTCCGGGCCTTGAAAGAGCGGTTGGAGCAAGGGCTCAAGGCCAGGATCCCGGAGATTCACATCAATGGGCATCCCACCCGCAATCTCCCCCATCTGCTGTCGGTCTCGGTGGAATATATCGAGGGGGAGAGCCTGATGCTGATGCTGGACGATGAGGGCATCGTCGTGGCCACCCGGTCAGCGTGCGCGTCCGGGTCGCTCCGGGCCTCCCACGTGCTCATCGGCACCGGCATGGACTTCGCCACCGCGCAGGGCACCCTGGTCTTCACCCTGGGGGAGGATAATACCGAAGGGGATATCGACCGGGTGCTGGAGGTGATGCCGGGTATCGTCCAGAACCTCCGGGAGATGTCGCCACTGTATAAGAAATCCACTGGTTAACCCCCAGCACGCCATCAACAGAACAAAAAAGCCGGGAAACCGGCTTTTTTATTGGCCGGACTGATCCCCCGCCGCCAGTAAACGTAAATTTTTTCCTTAGGGGAAAATCTTGTCTCCGCCTAGTCCCAGGGGCGAACACAAGGTTCGCCACGGTCCAATGCCTTTTGATTGCGAAATGGTGGCAAAACCTATTCCGAGCCCTAAGAAACGGTTTCAGCATGTAAAAATTTTGGAAGGGGTTTTAAGTCCCCCTTTTCTAAAGGGGGATTTAGGGGGATTATCAAGCGCTTATATAATCCCCCCTGCCCCCCTTTAGAAAAGGGGGGTAATCTTTTTTCCTATAAAAACCTCCTGGATGAGCCAAGACGACAGCAATAAATGGTTTTGAGATGGGTTCTAGGCAAAATCTGCCCTGTAAATAAGCCCGTTTTGGGGAGGGAGCAGGAAAACCTGCGCCATAATAAACCTTTAAATCTTAGGTATGGGAATTGCAAAAAAGGGTGCCAGGAGGTGGGGCATGATTGCTTTAATCCCCCAACTTGAGTCCAGTCTTGCCTATCTGCGGCCGGAAGTCAAAGCCTCGTCTGAGAGTTTCGCCGCAGTGCTCCAAACCGCATCCAGCCAGACGCCGCCGCAGTCGGCCACATCCCCGCAATATGTGGTGCAGCAGGGGGACACTCTCACCGTCATCGCCAAAAAACTGGGGATCTCCGACCCCATGGAACTGGCCCGGATCAATCAGATCAAAAACCCGGATTTGATCCAGGTGGGGCAGGTATTGAAACTCCCCGGGGCAGACGCCGGAAAGGAGGGGGCCGCCCCCCAGCCGGCGCCGCCCAAGCCTCCCCAGGGGAAGAAAGTGCCCATAGCTTACGCCATGGAGAAAAACGTCTCCGCCCGGGCCGGTACCCTGGTAACGGCCTCCTGGTACGGTGCGAACCATCATGGCCAGACCATGGCCAACGGCCAGCCCTTTAATATGTTTGCCAACACCGCCGCGCACCGCTCTTTGCCTTTCGGCACCAAGCTGAACCTTACCAATCCCGCCAACGGCCGTACCGCGACCGTGGAGGTCACCGACCGGGGTCCCTTTATCCAGGGCCGGAACCTGGATGTCTCCTACGGAGTGGCCAAGAAATTGGGAATGGTGGACGCGGGGGTGGCCAAACTGCGGATGAACAAGTCTTAATCAGGCGGTTGTTCTTCCAAGTGCGTCCGGAATTGGGATACTGCCCGGGGAATGAGCCTTCTCAGGAAAACCGCTTGATCCATGGGGTGTAGTTTCAGGTAGCCTTCATATTCTGGATGCCGGCTGGACAGATGGGGCAGCTCCCGGGCGAAGGCCGAGCCTTTGCGCCAGGCTTGCTGCACCAACTCGATGAGCGGGGTGTCCATGCCCGGCACCGTGTCCACCCAGCCCAGGCGGCGCATCACTTCAAACCGCACCCGGTCCACCAACGCGAATGCGGTGTCCATGATCTGCAGCTTCACCGTGTAGTCCAGGTCATCCAGCCGGAAGCGCACCGATCCCCCCAGACCCTGGGCCCCCATGATCAGATCGAAATAGACGTAGAGGTTATCTTCCCCCGGGCTGGCCAGGTAAAGGAGGGTGTGGGGGCTCAGGTCCTGGAGCCGGGTCTCCGGCCCGAACTGCTCTTTAAAACGGGCCAGCCAGGTGCGGAAGGCCTGATCCGCGGCCAATTTGCGCCGGAAGCCCTCCAAATCGATGACTTCAGCCATTATTGTTTTTCCCCCGGTGGGGCCCCGGGGACTGCCCGATCAACCTCAATGCCCGGTAGACATAATGGATCCCGGAAAGGGCGGTAAGCAGACCCGTCAGCCAGATGATGGCAGTGAACAGGAGGAGCGGCAAGGGCCAAATTTTTCCCACCAGCGCCAGCAGCACGGTGGCTATTTGCAGGGTGGTGGTCCATTTTCCCAACCAGGTGGGGGCAATGACCAGGGGCAAGTCCGCCAGCCGGAAGATGGCCACCCCAAAGGCAAGGGTCAGGTCCCGGCTGAAAACCACCACTGTCAGCCAGGGGGGAATGACGTGGGAGATGCTCAGGGTGATGAAGCTGGAGGACAGGAGGAGCTTGTCCGCCAGGGGGTCTAAATAAGCCCCCAGGGGCGATTTTTGGTGCCACCTGCGGGCCACCAGCCCGTCCGCCAGGTCGCTCAAACCCGCGAGGAGAAAAACCAGCAACCCCTTGCGGTACTGCCCCTGGATCAAGAAGATGATGAACAGGGGCGTCAGCAGAATGCGAGCCAGGGTGATGAGGTTGGGGATGGTGAGGCTGGCTCGGGTATCGGACCGAGAAGCCATAGTGGAATTTACTTTTAGCATAAAACCGGGGGAAAGCCAATTCTTTGGGCACAACAAGAAGTTTTTCGCCTGCGGCCTCTTGAAAAAGGTTACTGGCTGGCTATCTTGGCCTTAAACGAATTTCGTCTTCCTCTGTGCTATTTCTGTTGATTTTTCCAGGATAAGAGGGAAGATACAAATAATGATGATATTATTTAAAGAGACAACCAAAAAAACCTGGAGCAAGCAAGATGTCTCAGTCACAGGAAAAAATCCAGACCGACTCCCAGGAGGACAGCAATCTGGAGGCCCTGTTGTCCAAGGTCAAGGCCCTCGCCAAAAGTCCCCAAGGTGAATTGTTTGCCAAGATTGTGGACACATTCTACGAGCAGATTGGAGAGGAATACTTTTCCCCCGAGGACCTGGCTGACATTCAAAAGGGAGTGGAGGAGATAAAGAGAGGGGAATATCTTTCTTGGGAAGAGTGTAAGCGGAAGCATGGCCTATGAATTTTGGGATCGAGGTATCCCACCGGGCCGATAAAATGTTAGGGCGCTTGGACCGGAAAACTGCGACCCGCATCCGGGACAGGATAGACCAGCTTGCCATCGATCCTTTCAACCCCCGTATCTCCTATGAACTGGAAATGATCAAAGGACAAAGATATTCCAGGGTCGGCGATTGGCGCGTTATCTATGAAGTACGGGAGGCCGACCAAACCGTCTTAATCGTTACTGTGCAGCACCGTAGCCGAGTCTATAAAGAATTGCCCAAGTAGACCTGGAAAATAATCAACATCACCTCAGCTCCGGCGGGCCGGTATTCTTTCAAAGTTCCAACCTTTCTCCCTTAAAATAGCTCATGCAAAAAAGGTTTGAAGCGTGGCCAGCATCTCCTTTTCCTGCTCTGGGGCATACCAGTGCACTTCGGAGTCGGCCTTAAACCAGGTGAGTTGCCGTTTGGCATAGCGCCGGGTGTCCCGTTTGAGCAATTCCAGGGCTTCCTCCCAACTCCACCTTCCCTGCAGGAAAGCGATAAGGTGCCGGTAGCCCAGGGCCTGGAAGGGCTTCAGATCCGGGGGATAGCGGCTGAGCAGGCCCTCGACCTCTTCCAGCCAACCCTGGGCCAGCATGGCCTCCACCCGGGCCTCGATACGGCGGTTCAACTCCTCCCGGGGCCGGGTCAGGCCCAATTTCAGGACCCGGTAGGGAGAATCCCGGAACTGGTGGGCCTCTTGCAGGGCGGAGAGAGGCTGGCCGGTGGCCTCCATCACCTCCAGGGCCCGCAAGATGCGATAAGTGTCATGGGGATGGAGCCGCCAGGCGCTGGCCGGGTCCAGGCGCCGCAGGCGTTCATAGAGGTGGGAAAGCCCCCGGTCGGTCAATTCCTGGCGCAACTGCCGGCGGAGGCGGGGGTCAGGGCCGCCCTCGAGAAACAGCCCGGAAAGCAAGGCCTTGATATACAGGCCGGTGCCCCCCACCACCAGGGGCATCACACCCCGGCCCTGGAGCGCCGCCAGGACGGCCCGGCCTTCCTGGGAGTAGCGGGCCGCGTCGTAGGGTTCCGGGGGGGACACAACATCCAGGAGATGATGGGGGACCAGGGCCCGCTCCGCGGCCGTGGGTTTGGCGGTGCCGATGTCCAGCTCCCGGTAGAGTTGGAGGGAATCGGCGTTAACGATCTCCGCCCCCAGTTCCCAGGCCAAATCCAGGGCTGCCCCGGTTTTGCCCACCGCGGTGGGGCCCACTAATATTGCGACTTTATTATTGACCGACCTTGCCATTTATTAATTATAGCTATTTGCAGCCGCGTTACCATTATTCGTACTGTTTCCGCAGATGGATGAAAAATACCTCCCGCAGGTATTTGCTCTGCAAGATGACGGAGCCGTCAGTCCGGGAAGAAAAAGTCTGGAGTTCAAACTCCTCGTCGGGAAACCAGTCGGTGGAGAGTGCCAGGCCCGCTTCGTACCGGCGGATGGTAATCCGGCATTCGTCCGCGATCTCCAAGGGGAAGGCCAGATACACGGTAAATCTCAATGATTCCGGGGTGGAGACGATACTGACCTTCTTGGATTCCCAGATCTCGTACCTGGGGTCGCCAAATCCGGACAGCCAGTAAAGGGTGATATAGGGGAGGTCGGCATACATCCCCGGGGCGGTATCCATTGGCTATGACTCTGGGTTCAAGGAAATTTAGGAATTCATGGTGAACAAAAAGACCTTATGTGAAAAAAATTTCAAAGTCAAGACTTCCGGTTGCGGGGGCAGCCGGCAAACTGGAGCAATGCAGCAGATAATCTTGGAAAACGTTATTATTGGGGCCGGCGGAAGCCCTGGCGGATCTCGCTGAAGGGAATCAGACGCCACAGGGGGCGGCCATGGGGGCAGTGGGAGGAGACCGCGAGTTCGTCCAGTTGCTGCAGGAGGGCCTGCATCTCTTCCCGCTGCAGCTCCTGGCCGGCCTTGATGGCCCCCCGGCAGGCCAGATAGAGGCGGGCCTGCTCCAGGACCGTCTGGGGCTGGGTGGCGCTTTTCAAGGGGGCCAAGGCCTCCACGGTCTCCAGCACCGCGGCCTCCAGGTCGGCCTGGGCCAGGCAGGGGGGCGCGGCGGTGATCAGAAAACTGGCGCCGCCAAAGGGCTCCAGCTCCAGGCCCGCCCGGGCCAGGTGCTCCAGATTTTTTTGCAGCCAATCCGCCTGGAGCGGGGGCACCTCCACCACCCGGGGGAAAAGGAGGGGCTGGCGCAACATCGCCCCGGCATCTTGCAGCATCTCGTATAAGACCCGTTCATGGGCTGCGTGCTGATCGATGAGCACCAGGCCCTCCGGGCATTGGGCCAGGATGTAGGTGGCGGCAAACTGGCCGATGAGGAGCAGGTCCTGGAACCGCCAGGATACCGGGGCCAGGGCCAGGGGCGGGGCCGGGATGGGGGCCGCCGCGGCTGGGGCAGGGGGCCGGGGCCGGAAATCCCCCAGGGGCAGGGGCGCGGGAGCCCCGGCCTCCTGGGCCCGGGCCAGGGAACCGGGATGCCAGGTGACGGTGTAGCGGGGCTCTTCCTTCTCGCCACCCAGCCCCTGGCGCAGGGCGCTTAACAGCAGGGCGTAGATGCGGCTCGAATCCTGGAAACGCACCTCCACCTTGGCCGGATGCACATTGACATCCACCTGGTCCGGGGGCAGGTCCAGGCGCAGGATGACCGCCGGGTGCCGGCCCTTGGGGAGCAGCCCCTGGTAGGCTTCCTTCAGGGCCGCGCCCAGGATGCGGTCCTGGACCACCCGGCCATTGACCAGGAGGACCTGGAAACGGTTGCTGGCCAGGGAAAAATCCGGTGGGGAGAGCAGGCCCGCCACGCGTATGGGGCCGCTTTCCAGGGTCAAGGGCAGCAGGTGCGCGGCCACTTCCGCACCAAGGATGGCGGCCACCCGCGCCCCTAAATCCTGGGCCGCGGGCGCAGCCAAGAGGGTCCTGGCCGGGGTTTTCAGAAGGAAATGCACCTGGGGATAACCCAGGGCCAGATGGCGGAGGCCCTCCACCATGAAGGCCTGCTCCGCCTGCCGGGAGCGCAGGAACTTGCGCCGGGCCGGGGTATTGAAAAAGAGTTGGGACACCGTCACCTGGGTGCCGGGGGCCGCACTCCAGGGGGAGCGCTCCGCAATCTCCCCGGCCACCACCACCAGACGGTAGCCCCCGGTCTGGCCGGGGGGGCAGGTGATCATCTCCAGGCGGGAGACCGCGGCAATGCTGGGCAGGGCCTCGCCCCGGAAGCCCAGGGTGGAAATGTTCAGGAGGTCCGTTTCTCGCCGCAATTTGCTGGTGGCGTGGCGCTCCAGGCTGAGGACGGCTTCCTCGGGGTTCATGCCGCAGCCGTCGTCCACCACCCGGATGCGGCCCCGTCCCCCCTCCTCGATCTCCACGGTAATGGTCCGGGCCCCCGCGTCCAGGGCGTTTTCCACCAGTTCCTTGACCACCGCCCAGGGGCGGGTGATGACCTCCCCGGCGGCGATCTGGGCCGCCACCTGGGGGGGAAGGACGCGGATGCGGGGCTGGGATTCCACTTGCCTTGCGGCCTCTATCGGTTATAATGCCCTCTAAGGAGGGCTGTGATCCGGTTCTTCTTCCCCGCCCCGCCGGTCATTCGAATTGGCCTTCTTCTGACCGCGGGGCTTTTTATGGGGAGGGGCAGGGGGTCTATCTCCGCCCTTCCCCCTTCCTCCACTATAACAAAAATCTCTGCGGCATGGGAGGCGGATTTATGGGCCGGGATAAAGAGTCAGCAGCGCCGCTTACCCCCCGGGAAGAGCTCCTCACGAAGGTGGCCAAAGAAATCGTGGTGAAATTTATTGAGGTGGGCCGCGTCTCCCCTTCCTCCTTTGCCGAGACCTACAAGATGGTCATGGACACTTTGCGCCAATCTTTTAAGTGAGCAGTAAGCGGTAAGCAGTGAGCAGTAATGGCACAGCAGGTCTTGTTTTTTTCTGCTCACTGCTCACTGCTCACTGCTCACTGTTCACTGGAAAGGGAAAGCATGCGCCGTGCTGGTGGCAGGGGCCCGGAAGAATTGAGGCCGGTAAACATCACCCCGGGTTATCTGGATTATGCGGAAGGTTCGGCCTTGGTGACCTGGGGCCGCAACCGGGTCCTGTGCGCGGCCAGTGTCCTGGAACAGGTGCCCCGGTTCCGGGAATATTCCGGGGGTGGCTGGGTTACCGGGGAATACGGCATGCTGCCCCGGTCCACCAACACCCGGCAGGCCCGGGAAAGCCTGAGCGGCCGGGTCTCGGGCCGCACTTATGAAATCCAGCGCCTCATCGGCCGCTCGCTCAGGGCAGTGGTGGACCTCCAATCCCTGGGCGCCCGCACCGCGGTCCTGGACTGCGACGTGCTCCAGGCGGACGGCGGCACCCGCACCGCGGCCATCACCGGGGCCTTGGTGGCCCTGGCCCTGGCCCTGGAGAACCTGCGGCGCCGGGGCGTGGTGGAGGCCATGCCCCTGAGGGCGCCGGTGGCCGCGGTGAGCGTGGCCCTGGCGGGAGGCCGCCTGCTGTTGGACCCCGATTATGAGGAAGACTCCCAGGCCGCGGTGGACGCCAATTTCGTGGCCACCGGCAAAGGCGACCTCATCGAGGTGCAGGCCACGGGCGAGGGCGGCCCTTTCCCTGCGGCCCTGATGGGGGAGATGCTGGCCCTGGCCCTGAAGGGCATCCAGCAAGTCGTGCGCATCCAGGAAGAAGCCCTGGCCCCATGCCTGCCCCTACCCTGGTAATGGCCACCCGCAACGCGGGCAAGGTGCGGGAGCTGCGGGACCTGCTGGAGGGCCTGGGGATCGAGCTTTTGAGCCTGGTGGATTTTCCGGACCTGCCGGAGATTCCCGAGGAAGGGGCCACGTTTGCGGAGAACGCGGGGATCAAGGCCCGGGAAGTGGCCCGGCTGACGCATCTGCCGGCCCTGGCGGACGACTCCGGCCTGGAAGTTACGGCCCTGGGGGGGCGGCCCGGGGTCTTCTCGGCCCGCTACGCCCAGGACCGCACCCAGCCAAACGCGCCCACCGACCCGGACAATTGGCGGAAGCTGCTGGAGGAAATGGCCGGAGTGCCCCGGGAGGAGCGGGAGGGCCGCTTTGTCTGCGCCATTGCCCTGGCCCTGCCGGACGGCCGCGTCTTTACGGCCCGGGGGGAGTGCCGGGGGTATATCGCCCTGGAGCCCCGGGGGAGCCACGGCTTCGGCTACGATCCGGTCTTCTGGGTGCCGGAGTACGACCGCACCATGGCGGAATTGGGGCCGGAGGTGAAAAACCGCATCAGCCACCGGGCGAGGGCCCTGGCGGCATTAAAAGATATTCTCGTTTCCATCAAGGAAGAACTGTAAATGCAAAATTCGGTCTTCGGTCCTCGGTCTCCGGTCTTCGGTTTGGGATGAAAAACGCCTCGACAAGCAACCATCAACTTTGAACTTTGAACCTTGAGTTAACTATAAGTAACAATTATCTTTAACTAAAAACTAAAAACTAAAAACTAAAAACTAAAAACCGAAAACTAAAAACCGAAAACTAAAAACCGAAAACAGAAAACCGAAAACCGAAAACCGAAAACAGAAAACAGAAAACCTTCTTTTATCGGGACGTAGCGCAGCCTGGTTAGCGCGCCTGCCTTGGGCGCAGGAGGTCCCCGGTTCAAATCCGGGCGTCCCGACCATTTCCGGGCGTTCAGACTATTTGTGAGTGGGTCGCCTGAGTGGACTTGCACTTTTTAGAGGTTTCTTTGACCTAAGTTGGTCAACGCCATGAAAACCAGCCGACTTCTCCAAAACCTTTCCAGTCAAGACCAGAACGCCCTTCAGGAGCTTTCCAACTTTATCAAAGCCCACTGGCCCCAGGCCCGGTTAAAGGTCTTCGGTTCCAAGATCATGGGAACCGCAGATGCGGAATCCGACCTAGATACGTTGATTGAACTGCCCCTGGCCATCACCGAAGACGTTAGACGGCAAATTATCCACCGGGTTTTTGAAATCAACCTGGCCTTTGGTACCAACCTCAGCGTTCTCATTGTCTCCCAAGAGGAATGGGAACAAGGATACCTCACTCTTCTCCCTATTCACAGTGAGGTGGAGGAAGGAAGCATCCCTCTATGAACCGGCCTGAGACCTTGGCGGAGATCGTTCACTATACATACTGGTTCCCAAGCTGTGCTTGGGAACCCGATTGGACCCAAAGCTGGGCTTTGGTCCGCCAAGCGCAGCTTGGCTTCAATCGGGCGTTCCCAAGTGCAACTTGGGAACGAGCGGACAGGCTGGAAAGCCTGTGCTGCTGCTTAGAATTTTTCAAGGCAGTCGCTCATGAGCCTTCGGCCCATCCCTAAAGAGTGAAAAGTTATTGCGAACCTCAAATTTGGCGGGTAATGCCCGCCCCACTTTGGTCCTTGAACCTTGAACTTTTCGAACAGGCGAAAAGTAGTGATAATTAAACAATATGGGGAAGTGGAAGCTACCCACTTCAATAGCGACGCGGCCAAAGGCGTGGCCGCCCGGGTGGTGATCGGCAAGAAAGACGGCGCCCCCCATTTTTGTATGCGGGTCTTTGAGTTTGCCCCCGGGGGACATACGCCCCGGCATGCCCATGCCTGGGAACATGAAATGTTCGTCCATGCGGGCGCCGGCGAGATTTACAGCCAGGGGCAATGGCATCCCCTCAATCCCGGGAAGGCGGTGTTCGTTCGGGGCCATGAAGAGCACCAGATACGCAATTCCGGCCAGGAGCCGCTAATCGTGGTCTGTCTGGTCCCCGGCAGCGCCCCCGAGTTATAAAACCGGTTTTTCCCTTAAAGAACATCAAGGATTGGGCCGATTAATCTATGCAGGCCAACGAAAAAAAGGAAGGGCAATATGAAACCTGAGATTAACATGGGTATGAAGGTGTTGGTAGTTGATGATTTTGCCACCATGCGTAAAATTGTGCGCAATATCCTGAAACAAATCGGCTTCACCAATATTGTGGAGGCTGATGATGGGGCCAATGCCCTGCAGATGATCAAGGAAGATAAGATCGATTTCGTGGTAACCGATTGGAATATGCCGAATATGACGGGGCTTGATCTCCTAAAAAATATCAGGGCTACAGAGAATGCCAAAGATACTCCCGTTTTAATGGTAACTGCGGAAGGATTAGCTGATAATGTTGTTGATGCGGTTAAAGCGGGTGTGGATAATTACATCGTTAAACCATTTACTGCAGAGACTGTACAAGCTAAGATTGAACAGATATTTGCAAAACGTAGTGCCAAAGCTTAGGGGAAAATATCATGAACGTTGAATTTATTAACCCTTTTCTCAGCGCCACCATCGGCGTAATAAAAACCATGGCTTTTACGGAGGTGAAGGCAGGGAAACCTTTCTTGAAGAAGGATAAAATTTCCTGCGGTGATGTCTCCGGAGTTGTGGGTATTACCGGTCCGCCCAACGGCTCCATGTCTTTGACCTTTAGTAAGGGCTGTATTATTCAAATTGTTTCCAACATGCTAGGGGAGAGCTTCCAGGAGGTTAATGATGATATTAAGGATGCCGTGGGCGAGTTGTCCAATATGATTTCCGGCACGGCCCGCAATGATTTGGGGAATAATGGTTATTCTTTTAAGACCTCGATTCCCACAGTCGTCTCCGGACCCGGGCACGAAATCAGGCATATGTGCAAGGCCCCGACCATCGCCATTCCTTTCAGCACCGCTGGCGGGTCCTTTGTGGTGGAGATAAGTTTTGAAAACTGAAGCCTAGGGAGAAAGGTATACTGGGGGAGGCTCCGTGGTGGGATTGGCAAACGGGGGTTTCCCCCCACTCCTCCGGTTCCGCAGCTCCAAAGACTTCTTATACCAAGTCGCCATCAAACGACAATTTTTCCGTCGGGGCGAATCTGGTATTCGCCCCGGATAACGGGCGAACACCAGGTTCGCCCCACAGTTTGCTGTCTTTTGATTGCGGCTTGGTATCAGATCATCTCGGGTATCAGATTTGAAAGACTTTTTCCCCCTGGAGCCACCGTTCCCCGGCGCGGGGTTGGGCGAAATAATCCAGGAGGGCCCGGGCCAGCTCCAGTGGAGTGGATTGGCAGCCCACGGCCTGACCCCCGGCCGCCAGTCCCTGGCTGATGGAGAAATAGATATCGTGCCGATGGGCGTAATAGGGGGGACTGGTGAGATCGCGTTTTTTGTAAGCCGATTCACACTCTTTCGCATCTAGAGAGTGCATGGCCCGGCACACCAGGGGCCGGGCCGGGTAGGCCGAACACTTCCGGTCCTTGAGGAGAGGGCAGGGGGGCCGGAGGCGGGCCATCTCCGCTTTGCTTTTTCCGGTCTGCAGCTCAACGGAGTGGCGCAGGGCTTCTAGCAGATACTCTTTCTTTTCATCCGTAAAATACTGCTCCACAAAAAGCCCCAGAGACAAGGCCTCCGGCGGCGTCAGTTCCACCTGGTTGCAGCAGCAGAAATGGCAACCCTCTCGGCAGGCAATGGGTTGGGGCAGGGGGCTGGCGGCTTCCACCACCTGGATGACATGGTCCGCAAAACGAAAGGCGCTCAAGGCCAATTCCAGGACCTTATCTGCGGCCCCGGTTCCCTGGTGGAGAATTTCCAATACTTTCGCCTGCTGCAGTTCCACCAGGCGCATGTCCAAGGAATTGCTTTTCATTTAGGCAAAAAGCGTCTGCGCCAGGCGTTGCAAGGGCGCGATCCCCTGGATTTCCGTTTCAAAGAGGGGCACCAGGGCCCGGACGTCGCCGTCAAAGAGCTTCCAGATGGTCTCCAGGTGCTCCGCCTGCATCTCCCGCCGGTTGCGGACGAATTCCGGGGTCGTCGTGGGGTCGCCTTCCGGCAGGAGGCCGTTGACCACGATGCCGCCCACGGGAATGCCGAAGTCGGTGAACCACTTGAGGAACCGGGTGATCACCGCGATGGGCAGGGCCTCCGGCAGGGTCACGAAGAAGAAGGAGGTAAGCTCCGGGTTGGTGAGCAGTTGCCGGGCATGGCCCATGCGCTCCCGGAAGTCCACCAGGTAATCCATCAGGGGGTCGGCCTCCTCCTTCTTGGAGAAGGAGAGAAGCTGGCGCAGGGACTTGGCCTCCTCCCGGCTGCGCATCATTTTGTCCACCCACAGGGAATAGATCTTGGACATGCCCAGCAGCCGCCGGGCATTGGCGGTGGGAGCGGTGTCGAAGACGTAGACGTCGAATTCTTCGCCGAACATCAGGTCCAGCATGTTCTCGAACATGGCGGATTCTTCGAACGCGGGGTTCAGGGTGGCCGCGTCCACGAACTCGTCGGCCTTGAGCTGCAGGTCCGCGAAACGCAAGAACCAGTTGATCTTGTCCCGGATGTCCTTCTTGGATTTCTCGATGGTCTCCCGGGTGTCGATTTCGTAGGCGAAGGCCTTATCTATACCCGGCAAGGGGGTGATCTTGCCGAAGACCTCCAGGTCCAACAGGCCGGAGAGGGAGTGCACCGGGTTGGTGGAGGCGAGCAGCGTCCGCTTGCCCTGGCTCGCCAGCCACAGGGCCGTGGCCCCGGCCATCACTGTTTTGCCCACCCCGCCTTTGCCGCCGAAAAAGAGGAACTTGAGGCCGGGATGATTCTTGAGGTACGCGCGTATACTGGTGGTAATCTGATTGTCCATGACGCCTCACTTGCAGAGATAATCCGCCACCTGGGAGATCATGGGCAGGCCGGTGACGTCCCGTTCCAACTCCGGCACCTGGGTCAGCACCTGGGCCCCGAAGGTCTCCTTAATCCTGGCCAGATACTTGCCCTGCATCTCCAGGCGGTGCCGCAGGTACTCGGGGATGTTCTGCTGTCCCAAATCTGCCGGCAGCACCCGGTTGACGATGTAGCCGGACAGGGGCACCTTGAATTTGCTGAAGAGCTCCGCGGCCTTGACGGTGTCCATGATGATCATGTCTTCGGGCACCAACACAAAGAAGAACGCGGTCTTCTCTTTATCAGTCAATATCCTGGAGCTGGATTGGATGCGGTCCTTGATGTACAGAAGCTCGTCCAGGATGGCGTCCTCATCCATGGTCGCGTCCTTTTTCAGGTGCGCGGCCACCTGGTCGTACTCCTTCATCTGCTCCCGTAAGGAGGTGATTTTGCCGATCCAGGCGTCGTAGACGGTGGCCATGGAGAGGTAATAGAGGGCGTGGCCCAGGGGCACCAGGTCGTAGATGTAGTAATCGTAATCCCCGGCCACCACTATGTCCACCACCGCGTCGAAGATGGCGGACTCCTCCATGGCCGGCTCCGCGGACGCGGCCGCAATGTAGGACTCGATCTCTTCGGGCAGGTCCTTGAACCCGTACATGTCCCTGATCTTCTGGCGGATTTCGTCTTGGTAGGCCTTGACCCGCTGGTCCGCGTCGATCTCCTGGGCCCAGAGGTTGTCCGCCACCTTGATGGGCCCCTTGCCGAAGAGGTCCTGCTTGAAGATGTCGGACAAAGACGCCTGGGGGTCCACGGAAAAGACCAGGACCTTGTGGCCTTGTTGGGCCAGCCAGTAGCCCGCGGCCGCGGAGAAAGTGGTCTTGCCCAGGCCGCCCTTGCCGCCGAACATCAGATAGCGGCGTTTCGGGTGTTCCTTGATGAATGTGGCGAGTGAAATGGGGCACCTCCGGTGAAGCTGTCAGCGATCAGCTTTCAGCTAAAATTATTCGCCAAGCATTGTCATTCTGAGGGTGCGAAGCGACCGAAGAATCTAGATCCTTCGCTTCGCTCAGGATGACAGAATAATTGGTGAAATAGGGCGGCCCGGGGCCGCCATCCTGCGGCTTATCAATTCTTATTTTTCATCCCCTTGATTATTCCTCTAACTAAAGGGGAAATAATGCTGATCACGCACAGCACCCACAACAAAAATTTCAGGGGCGGCGGCAGATAGGCGGACAGAAAGAAGATCGCCAGGGTGATGAGAATTACCGCCCAGGTGCTGGATAATATATGCTTCATTCATTTAAGAGGCGCTCGATTTCCAAAATAAAGGCCCGGGCGTCCGCCACGGTTGATCTGGCCGTGGATTCACTGACCTCATCGAAAACTTCGTAATCTGCGGTTTCACGAACCTGACGGGCATTTAATATTATGCCGTGGAATTTGGGGTCTATCTTCCCCGTTCTCGCAAATTCTCTGCCCAGCACGGAAGCCACGGATGAATGTTTTACAACTTTAATGCCGTGGGCTATTAACAGAGCCTGGGCTGCATAAAAAATGGCATAATAAGCTCTACCCGCGGCCTCGCCGAAATCCTCACTGTCCAGAAGCCTTCCCGCAACTTCCAAGGCATGGCGGGCCTTGGTCATCAAGGCCTTAACTTCCGCCGAAAGATTCACATGTGAACCCCTTCTTGGGCCACCTTGCAATAAAAAGAAAACCCTTGTTCCTGTAAGAACGAAAATTTTTTGGCGTCAAAGACCTTGAGGGAGATGAGGGGGTAAAAATCATGGTCCCACATAACCTGGTAAGCCGCTTCCTGCAAGGCTTCTTCCATTTCCGGAGTCAAATCCCGGATAATCGCGGCCACGTCCAGGTCAGATTCGGGGGTAGGGTGCCCCCAGACTCGCGACCCATAGGCGATCACCGCCTGGAGCCGGTCCCCCGCCACTTCTTGGAGGCGGCCCTTCAATTCCTCAACTAAAAGCCGGTCCGGCTCGGAAAGTGCTTTGGCCTCCGCCAATACTGTTTCCAGGTCATAACCTTTGCCAGCGGCTATCTCCCGTTCTCCCCTGGCCAAGAGGCGCAATAGTTCCTTATCCCGTTCGGAACGCTCAAATGATTCCACGCTAAGCAAGACGGCCGCGGCACGTCCACGTTGAGTGATAATCAGGGGTTCCCGGGATTCTTTTACTTGCTTCAGGACCTTGGCCGCATCCTGCCTTAAATCGCTAATTGGCACCAGATTGGGTAATTTTCCCATGGTGTACCTCCCAAAATACTCTTAAGTGTACTCTTAAAAGTACTTTAAGGCAAGGGACCATCATCTAATATAGGTTCTCACAAATTAAATTCTCTTTAAGCTGAAAGCTGATCGCTGAAAGCTGAAAGCTTCCTTACGCCAACGTATCCGTCAAATCCTTCTCCCGGAGCATCCGCCGTTTCCAGGTGGCGATCTGGGGCACCACGTAGGGGAGGAGGCGCAGGGAGTAGTAAGGGGGCAAAAGCGGCACGCCCACCAGGTCCCCCATGGTCACCAGGATGAAGAGGTGCTCCATGTTGGCCCGGGTCTTCAGGGCAAAGCGGGCGGAATCATGGGCCGCCATGCCATAGATGAATTCCTTGACGGCCTTCAGAAAACCGCCTTTTTTTTCTTCAGTCATGCGGGTGTCCTCCAAAATTATTTCACCACTAAGACACCAAGACACCAAGGTTCACCAAGAGAGAAGATTATGGTTTAGCGCCCCGGTAATTCTCACGCAAAGACGCAAAGGCCCAAGAATATAATAAAAAATTATTGCGTCTTTCTTTGCGTCTTGGCGCCTTGGCGTGAGATTCTTAAGGGCGCCAAACCATAATGCCTTTCCTTAGTGATTCTTTGTGTCTTGGTGCCTTGGTGGTTAATTTTGAGCCTTACTTCCCTTCCGCGGGCATGGCGCGGCCGGGCTCCCGGTAGCGTTTCAGGGCCTTGAGGCCGTCGGCCAGGAGGAAGCAGGCCGCCACCACCAGGAAGAGGGCGACGATGCCCATGAGGCCGTTGCCGATTAAGGCCTCGCCTTTGACCTTGCCCTCGGCCACCTTGCTTAACAGGTTATAGGAAGTATAGAGCAGGGCGGCGATGGTGGTGATGAACATGAACCACATGGGGATGAGGGCGAAGGTGGCCTTTTTGCCCTGGGACAGGAGCCAGAGGGAGGCCACCAGCAGGGCCAGGGAGGCCAGCAACTGGTTAGCGCCCCCGAAGAGAATCCACAGGTACTGCCACCAGCCGGTCTGGATCAGCAGCATGACCAGGACTGCGGCTACAAAAGTGGCCACCGGTCCGCTGCGCATTATGGGAATCTGATCGCCCACCAATTCCACGGCCGCCACCTTCATGAACCGGAGCACCAGTTGCATAACGGTGATGGCCAGGATGATGATGATCACCGTGGCCATGGTCTTGCCGAAGGGGATGGGCAGGCCGATGATGTTCAGGAGGTTGGAGAGCCCGGTGGCGAAGACCGCGCCGGCCCCGCCGGATTTCATCAACGCCTGGTATTGGCTATAAGGAATGGCCGCGGCCGCGGTCATTAAGGCCACCACTCCCAGGACCATTTCAGTGAACATGGAGCCGGCCAGCACCGGTTTGGCGTCACACTCTGATTCCAACTGGCGGCAGGTGCCGGAGCTGGAGACCATGGCGTGCCAGCCGGAACAGGCCCCGCAGGCGATGGTGACAAAGAGAATGGGCCACAAGGGGCCGATGCCGATGGTGAACTGGTTATAAGCCGGCGCGGTGACCGGGGGCAGACCCACGAAGATGCCGACGATCCCCCCGATCAGGCCGAACATGACGATATAGAAGGCCACGTAGTTCAGGGGCAGGCCGAAGCGCCAGATGGGCAGCACCGCGCTGATATAGCAGAAGACCACCGCAAAGAGTCCCCAGGTGAATTTGCTCTGGGCCAGGGAGCCGATCAGGGCGGGCGCGGGGAACATTTCCCCCAGCTTGATGCCCACCAGGGCTAGGCCCACGCAGATCACGGTCATCACCAGGATGTTGACCCGCCAGCGGTAGAGCATCTGGCCCGCGAGCGCGCCGGACAGGCCCAGGATGAGCACGGCCAGGGGGCCGGAAGGCAGTTTGATCAAGGCTCCGGCGATGACGCCCCCGAAGGCTCCGGCCAGCAGCAACAGATAAAAATAAACGAATGAGAGCAGAATGGTGCGGGCCCGGGGGGAGATCAGCTTATAGCTCAAGCCGCCCAGGGAGAGGCCGTCGGAGCGCATGGCCACTATGCCGGCGAGATAATCGTGCACCCAGCCGATGAACAGGACTCCCAGGAAGAGCCACAACAGGGCCGGGAGCCAACCCCATTGGAGGGCGATAATCGCGCCCACCACCGGTCCGGCGCCGGCAATGCTTTTGAACTGGTAGCCGAAAAGCACATTTTTAGAGGTGGGCATGAAATCCACCCCATCCATGTACATCTTGGCCGGGGTCACCCGGTTGGGGTCGGCCTCCACCACCTTGCGGTCAACATAACCGGCGTACCAGCGGTAGCCGCCAATGGCCACGGCCAGGGCTCCCAGGATGATGAATGCTGCGTTCATTGCCCCCTCCTCCTTTGTGATAACATGGTGCAAAACTACCACATCCCCGGAGGGAATGTAAATAGGGGGATGGGGAAATTGGTTTTGAGGGGAGTGGGCCGAGACAGGATAAAGTTTGACTGGGGAAAAGTGCGGTCTTAAGATATTAGATGTCCCATAGCCAATAACGAGGGGTGGAAAGATGAAACCAAAAATCGGTTTTCTGGGTTTGGGCATTATGGGCGGGGCCATGGCCGCCAATATCCTCCGGGCCGGCTATCCCCTCATGGTCTATAACCGCACTCCGGAAAAGTGCGAACCCCTGGCCCAGCAGGGGGCCGGGGTGGCCTCCACCCCGGCCCATCTGGCCCAGGCCACCGGCGTGATCATCGCCATGGTCACCGGCCCCGAAGCCCTGAACGATCTCCTTTGGGGCCCGGAGGGCGCGGCCTCGGCCTTTAATGAAAAAAGGGTATTTATCAACATGAGCTCCGTGTCCCCCCGGTACACCCGGGAGTTGGCGGAGAGGCTGGCCCCCACCGGCGCGACCTTCATCGACGCCCCCGTCTCCGGCACCAAGAAGCCCGCGGAAGACGCGGCGTTGGTCATCCTGGCCGCGGGCCGGGAAGAAGCGGTCACCGGGCTGGAACCTTTGTTCCTGACCATGGGGAAGAAGGTGATTTACTGCGGCGCCTTAGGCCAGGGCTCCATGATGAAGATGTTCATCAACCTGCTCCTGGGGGTGATGATGGCGGGGTTCGCGGAATGCCTGAACTTCGGCCGGCTGGGGGGCCTGGATTTCGAGGCCATGCTGGACACGGTCTCCTCCGGGGCCATGAACGCCCCCATGTTCCAGGTGAAGGCCGGGAACCTGCGGGAGAAGAATTATCCGGCGGCCTTCCCCCTGAAGCACCTGGCCAAGGACGCCAAGTTCCTGGTGGACACGGCCTTTGACACCGGCGCGCCGGTGCCCCTGGGACAGATGCTGCTCCATCTCTACCGCCTGGGCGTGGCCCGGGGCTGGGGGGACGAGGACATCTCCGCCATCGCCCGGGTCTTGGAGCATCTGAGCGGGAAATGATTATTGAGGGAGGAGAAGACATTTACCATCCTTATTGACCAAGGAGGAAAAAGCCATGAAATTCATCCATCTAAGCGATCTGCATTTTCATATGCATGAGGAAGACAATATCCAGGCCACGGCAACCCTGGAATACATCCAGGGACATTATCCCCGGCATAATCTCATCATCACCGGCGACATCGCCGACGACGGCCACGAGGAGCAGTTCCACCGGGCGTTTGAGGCCCTGGCGCCTTTTCAGGGGCGAATCTTTATTTGCCCGGGCAACCATGACTTCGGAGCCGCGGGCAACTTCTATAGCCGGGAAAGGGCGGAACGGTTCGACCAGTTACTATCCCTGCCCCTGAAGCAGGGGGGGACCTTTACCGGGGACCAGACGCCGGTGGTCAACCTTCTCCGGGAAGGCGATCTGAAAATCATGCTCATCGCCCTGGATACCAATCGGGAAACGGAACACCCCTTTGATTTTGCCTGCGGCGAGGTGGGAGAGAGGCAGCTCCGCTTTTTGGACACCATTTTATCGGATCCATTTTCCCAGGCTTTCAAAAGGGTGCTGTTCTTCCACCACCATCCCTTTATCCACCATGACCCTTTGATGGAATTGACGGATGCCCGCCAATTAATGCGCACCATTTATAATAGGGTGGACTTGGTCCTGTTCGGCCATAAGCATGTTATGGGGCGCTGGGAAAACGCCAACGGCATTTCCTTCATCCTGGCCTCTGATAATTCTCCCGGCAAGGATTTCGCACGGGAAATCATCATAACTCCAGATCAGCCCATGGCCGTAAATGATATCGCCATAAGTTGAGGAGAGGGCAGATTAAGAATAATTAAGGCAGGGAATGATCACCCATACTTCCCGGTAATATAATCCTCTGTCCTTACGTCCCGGGGCCGGGTGAAGATCCGGGCGGTCTCCCCGAATTCCACCAGTTCCCCCAGGTACATGAAGCCCGTGTCGTCGGAGACCCGGGCCGCCTGCTGCATGTTGTGGGTGACGATGATGATGGTGTAGAGCCTTTTCAGCTCCCGCATCAGTTCCTCGATGCGCAGGGTGGCCAGGGGGTCCAAGGCGGAGCAGGGCTCGTCCATCAGCAAGATCTCCGGCTCCACCGCCAGGAGGCGGGCGATGCACAGGCGCTGCTGCTGCTCTTCGGTGAGGGCCAGGGCCGGGGTCTGCAAACGGTCTTTCACTTCCTCCCAGAGTTGCACCGCGGTGAGGGAGTGTTCCAGGAGGTTCTCCAGTTCCTGGCGGGGGGGCCGGCCATGGAGCCGGGGACCATAGACCACGTTGTCGTAGATGGACAAGGGGAAGGGGTTGGGGCGTTGAAAGACCATCCCCACTTTTTTGCGGAGCTGGATGAGGTCCGTGCCGGGGGCATAGATGTCCTGGCCGTCGATGAGCACCTCCCCGGTGAGCCGCACCCCGGTGATGAGGTCGTTCATGCGGTTAAAGGTGCGGAGCAGGGTGGATTTGCCGCAGCCCGAAGGGCCGATGAGCGCGGTGATGGCCTGCTGCTGAAAAGCGCCGTTGACCTCTATCAGGGCGTGGAAGTCGCCGTAGTAGAGATTGAGACGCCTGAGGGCAATGATCCCCTCGAGGGGGCACTGGAGGGATTTATCCGAATCTGCCGGAGATGTAGTCATCGGTTCGTTTATCTTTGGGTACGGTGAAGACCTGGGGGGTGTCTCCGATTTCGATGATCTGGCTCATCAGCAGAAAGGCCGTGCGGTCCGTGGCCCGGGCGATCTGCTTGGTGTTGTTGCTCACCAGGATGATAGTATAATTCTTTTTCAGTTCAAACAAGGTCTCTTCGATCTTGGCCGTGGAAATAGGGTCCAGGCCGCTGGTGGGCTCATCCAGCAGCACCACCTCCGGCTCCATGGCCAGGGTGCGGGCCAGGCAGAGGCGCTGCTGCTGGCCGCCGGAGAGTTTTAAGGCCGAATCGTGCAGCCGGTCCTTAACTTCATCCCAGATCTGGGCGGCCCGGAGGCTTCTTTCCACCAGCTCTTCCATCTCCTGGCGCGGCCGGCCGGCCAGCCTGGGGGCCAATACCAGATTCTCCCGGATGGAGCGGGGCAGGGGCATGGGTTTGCTGAGCACCAGCCCCACCCGGCGGCGGAGGTGCACCACGTCGCAGTCCGGGGCCAAGATATCTGCGTTATCCAGCCAGACCCGGCCGGTCACCCGGGTCCCGGGGATGAGATCGCACATGCGGTTCAGGACCCGGAGCAAGGTGCTCTTGCCGCTTTTGGCGGGGCCCATGAGACCGAAGATCTCCCGGGGCCGGACCTCCAGGTTGATATTATTCAGGGCCTGGAAATCGCCGTAAAAAAAGGAGAGGTCCTCCAGGCGGATTTTGTGGGGTTCGGCGTTCATATTGTTTTTCTTACGAAAACCGTTTCATCATCCGCTGCATCAGGCTGTAGGCCGCCAGGTTGATCAGGAGAATGGAGACCATGAGGATGGCTGCGGTGCCGTAGGCGTTGGGCATGGAGATGCCCTCCCGGGCCAGGATGTAGAAATGCACGGCCATGGTGCGCCCGGAATCGAAAAGGGAGGTGGGCGTGCGCAAGGCCGCGCCCGCGGTGAAGAGGAGCACCGCGGTCTCCCCCAGGGAGCGGCCCACGCTGAGCATAATGCCGGTGGTGATCCCGGGAAGCGCGCTGGGGAGCACGATGCGGGTGATGGTCTGCCACTGGCTCATGCCCAGGGAATAGCAGACCTGGCGGTATTCCTGGGGCACGGCCTTGATGGCCTCCTCCGAGGTGCGGATGATGATGGGCAGCACCATGATGGCCAGGGTCAGACCGCCGGAGAGGATGGACCAGCCGAAGCCCAGTTTCATGACGAAGAGCACAAAGCCGAAGAGGCCCAGAATGATGGAGGGCACTCCGGCCAGGCATTCCGCGCCGAAGCGGATGATGCGGGTGGCCCAGCCCTCCCGGGTGTATTCGGTAAGGTAGATGGCGGTGCCCACCCCCAGGGGGGAGGCCAGGGCGATGGCCAGCAGCGTCAGGTAGACGGTGGCCACGATGGTGGAGAAAATCCCTCCGTGGCGGCCCATGTCCTGGGGGTCCTGGGAGAGGAAACTCAAGGTTACCTGGGGCAGGCCCTTCACGGAAATGTTGACGATGATGAAAACCAGGATCAGCAGGGTGAGGCCGGTAAGGGTCCACAGGACGGTCTTGACCAGGGCCTGGGTAACGCGGGGATGAAGACGCCGGCTCACGCTTATCTCCGCCTGGTGATGATCGTGGCCGAAAAGTTGAGAATCATGATGATTACAAAAAGCACGATGCCGGTGGCGAACAGGGCCTCCCGGTGGCGGCCCGCGGCATAGCCCAGCTCCAGGGCGATGTTGCTGGTCAGGGTGCGCACCGGGTCCAGGATGGAGGTGGGGATTTTCAGGGCGTTACCGGCCACCATGATTACCGCCATGGTCTCCCCCACGGCCCGGCCCATCCCTAAGATGATGGCGGTGATAATCCCGGAGGAGGCCGCGGGCAGCACCACCCGCCGCACCGTCTGCCACTCGGTGGCCCCCAGGGCGATGGAGCCGTCCCGGTAGACGTCCGGCACCGCGGTGAGCGCGTCGATGGAGATGCTGATCACCGTGGGCAGGATCATGATGCCCAGGATGACCGCCGCGGCCAGAAGCGACAGGCCGGGGCCGCCCAGGTGATTCCGGATCAGGGGCACCAGCCAGATGACCCCCAGAAAACCATAGACCACCGAGGGAATCCCGGCCAGTAATTCCAGGGTGGGTTTGAGCAGACGCCGCAGCCTTTCCGAGGAAAACTCCGCCAGGACAATGGCGCAGGCCAGTCCCAGGGGCACCCCCAGGACCATGGCCCCCAGGGTGACCAGGATGGAAGAGACGATCATGGCGCCGATGCCGAAAAAACCCTTGGTGGGGGCCCAATGGGTGGAAAAGATAAAATCCTTGACCCCCGTGTGCATGATCAGGGGCAGGCCTTCCACAAAGATGAAGATGGTGATGATCACCAGGGAGCTGATGGAGGAAAGGGCCAGGAGAAAGAGCACCCTTTCGATAAATTTCCCTTTATCCACTACTGCACTCCCACCAGACCTTCAGCCTCCAGAAGCCGCTGGCCCTGGGGGCTGAGGATGAAATCCACGAAGGCCTTACAATCCCCGGCCGGGGGCACGCGGCTGACCAACAAAAAGCGGCGCACCAGCTTATAGGTCTGTTTCTTGATGTTTTCCCGGGTGGGCAGGACGCCGTCAACGGCCACCGCCTTGACCCGCTCATCCACCAGGCCCGCGGAGATATAACCCAGGGAGTAAGGGTCCCCGGCCACAATCTCCCGCACCGCGCCGTTGGAGTCCTGCACCAGCGCGGCCGGAGTAATATAGGTCTTGCCCATCACCAGGTGTTCAAAGGCTTCCCGGGTGCCGGAACCTTCCTCCCGGGTGATGAGATCAATGGCATGGGGGGGGAGGCCCAGAGCTTGCCAGTTGGTGATCTTCCCTTGAAAAAGCTGCCGCAACTGCTGCAGATTGAGATTGTTCAAGGGATTGCCGGGATGGACAATCACCGCGATGCCGTCCCAGGCAATGGCGATTTCGTGGAGGTTTTTTTCCGCGGCCACCAGTTCCCGGGATGAGGCCCCCAGCTCCGCGGCCCCCTGCTGGGCCGCGAAAATACCGGCGCTGGAGCCGCCTCCCTGCACATCGATGCGCATCCCCGGGTGCTGCTGCATGTAGACTTCCGAAAGTTTCTCGGCAAAGGGCTGCACCGAAGTGGAGCCCGCGACGCACAGGGCATGTCCCCCGGACTTGCCCCCCACCTGACACCCCCCAAACCCTGGGAGAAGAGCCAAAAAAAATAAGAAGAGGTGCCCCAGCCGCAGCAACTTGCCGGTCCTGCCGGCGAGGCCCAAAGGAGAGGGAAAGTCCTGGTGGCCTTCCGGTGCCGGCTTTATTTTTTTAGGGAAATAGGACATGGTTGAAATGGGGGCGACCCAAATTAATCCCATGGGAAAAATAGAACAAGGGGTCGTTGCTATTATGGCAAAAAACAGAGAAACTTCAATCCAAAAGGAGAGGGCCTAGACCCATCGGGCTTTTCCCAGGGTCTAAAACGGGCCTGTGAGAGGGGATTTTGGAATTTTTCCAACCTTCTGCAAAATTTCCAGAGCAGCGGCGCTTTCAGGAATTTGCCCGGGCCTTAATCCGTCTGCCGCAGCCCGGTGAGGGCCCCCTGGATTATCTGCTGCCGGAGGCCCGGTGGCAGGAAATCTGCGCGCGTCTGGCGGACCCGGAGGCCTGGTTCATGGGGTTGTCCCAGGCCACCGGGGTTTATTTTTTCCCTTCCCGGGAATGGCCGCCCCGGCTGCTCAGGTATCTCCGGCGGCTGGGAGTGGCGCGCTTGCTGGAGGCCGGAGCCGGCCGGGGGTATCTCGCCGCGGCCCTGGGGCCTTTAACTGCCGGAGCGGGCCTGGATTTTCTCGCGGTGGACCGGGGAGACGGGGAGTTCCAGGCCGGACTGCCGGTTTGTCCCCTGGTGCAGCCGGGGGACGTCTTCGACGTGATCCGGGATTTCCGGCCCCAGGCGGTGGTCTATGCCTGGCCGCCCCCGGGGCAGTCCCTCGCCCCCCTTTGGGAGGCCCCATCCCTGCGTTATCTGCTGCTCATCGGGGAAGGCGCGGGAGGCGCGGCCGGGGCTCCAGAGGACTGGGAGAGGCTGCCCCAGAAAATTTCCCCCGGTCTGGGACGTTTTTCCCGGGGGCGCACTGGACCGGCGAAGCACCGCGTGACTATCTTTTTTCAGAAAAAGCAGAGATGATTTGGGGTCAGGGACCTGGACCAGGCCAGAAAATGTGGAACAGCCGCCCCCGGCTGTTCCTGAGCAGGCGAGGGCGCCTGCTCCACCTTCCTTCCAGGGCGTAGCTGAGTAAAGGAGAAAATACTGATGGCGGATCATGTGCCCCTGATCGTGGAAGAGGAGTGTATCGCCTGCGGCGCGTGCGTGGAGATCTGCCCCGAGGTTTTTGCGTTAAATGAATCCCTGGGGTTTGCCCAGGTGCTCAATCCCGGGGGCGCCCCGGAGGAGAAGATTCAGGAAGCCATGGACGCCTGCCCGGTAAGCTGCATCCACTGGGCGGATGAGATGTAGGAAGGGTCTATCTCCAAAAACCTGGCAGGCTCCGATTAGTCATTTCAAAACTAATTTTTGGAGTCGTCTTGGCTCATCCAGGAGGTTTTTTGGGGAAAATGGATCACCCCCCCTTTTCTAAAGGAGGGTAGGGGGGATTATCTAAGCGCTTGATAATCCCCCCTAAGTCCCCCTTTAACAAAGGGGGACTTAAAGAACCCCCCTCCCAATCTTTTGCTTGCTGATAACCTATCTGAAGCCTCGGGATAGGTTTTAAAATAGGTTCTATGGTCTGGAGATTTTGAAGGCCGCCCTGCTATTCCCTCCAGGGCTTGTGGCCCTGATAAGCCTGGAGTTGGCGCTCGTAAGGAGCGAGGTCCTTGGGGGGAACGGGACCTGGTTTTTTTAGCAAGTCCAGAGCCTCTTCCTGGGTCTCCACGGCCTCCTTGAACTTGCCGGCCTCGGCGTACGCGGCCGCGAGGGTCTGCAAGGACTGGGGGGTTCTATGGAACTGCACCGCTTTTGCCGCTAATTCCATGGCGCGCGCGCCGTTCCGGTATTTGTCGATTTTGCTGGTGGCTAAAACCCAGGCCATACCTAAATATGTCAAATAATGGGGCTTTTTTTTCAATGCCTGGGTGTAATCGGCAATGGCCTCCTCGTACTGGCCCTTCTTGCTATAACAGATTCCCCGTAAGGTGTAGGCATCGTATAAATCGGGTTTTAGCCGGATAGCCTGGGTGTAGTCGGCAATGGCCCCATCCACTTCCCCTTTTTTTCTCCGGGCGGTCCCCCGGTTCAGAAAAGCCGCAAAAAAATCGGGTTTCAACTGGATGGCCTCGGTATAATCGGCAATGGCTCGATCCAGATGGCCCTTTTCCAGATGGGCGCCGCCGCTGACAAAATAATCCAGGGCCAATTTCGCCGGAGAGGGTGTTGCCGGGGCGGGTGTAACCAAGGGGGGAGCAACCGGGGCGGGTGTGGCCGGGGGGGGAGCAACGGGAGCGGGTGTGACCGGCGCGGGGGCAACCGGCGCGGGGGCAACCGGGGCGGGCGGAACCGGGGGCTCGCCCCCCGCCTGCTGGGTGGCCGCGGCCTTGGGAAAAGCCGCCAGCATCACCAGGCAGCACAGGCCCAGGGAGATTAATCTAAAAAAGGCAAAGGGTTTCATGGGATTTCCTGGGTACCCCCTGACCATCCGGGATAAATTGGGCTTATACCATTTCGCCCCCAAAAGGCATTGAGCTGTAGGGGCGAATCTTGTATTCGCCCTGTGGGGGCGGGCGAACACAAGGTTCGCCCCTACAGAAAAATTGCTGTTAGATTGCGACTTGGTATTAGTCCGTAGTTTTCAAAAAGTTGGATCCCTAAGCAAATATACTGCTTTTGAACATAAATAATCATTATGAAATCTTGAAAATCACCAGCAAAATTGCCCTCAGTCCGGCCCATAGGCGCCAGGAGAATTTCCCGAATCCCCAGGAATGGCCCCTTGAGAAGAATCTGAAGGGGATTGCTGGTTTATTTTGCGCCGGATTGTGATAAATTCTAATATTGTTTTTTACGAAAAATGGAGTTTTTTTTAACAGACAATGGATGTCACCAGAAAATTGTTCGGCACTGACGGCGTCCGGGGCGTAGCCAATATCTATCCCATGACCGCGGAGGTGGCCCTGCAACTGGGCCGGGCCCTGGCCTACGTCATCAGAACCAGCCCCGGAAAAGACAGTATCGTGGTGGGCAAAGACACCCGCCTGTCCGGTTATCTCCTGGAATACGCCATCACCGCGGGCATCTGCTCCATGGGCGTGGACGTGCTGCTCTTGGGGCCGCTGCCCACCCCGGGGATCGCGTTCATCACCTCCTCCATGCGGGCCGATGCCGGGGTGGTCATTTCCGCGTCCCACAATCCCTATCAGGACAACGGCATCAAGTTTTTTTCCGGTGACGGCTTCAAGCTCCCCGATGAGATTGAGGCCCACATCGAGAAGTTGATGACCGACCGGGGGGTGGAGGAGGCCCGGCCCACGGCCACCGAGATCGGCCAGGCCTTCCGCATCGACGACGCCCGGGGCCGCTACATCTCCTTTCTCAAGAACACCTTCCCCAAAGAGTTGGACCTGGATGGCCTGAAGATCGTGGTGGATTGCGCCCACGGCGCCACCTATAAGGTGGCCCCGGAGGTTTTGGAAGAGTTGGGCGCGGACCTGATCACCGTGGGAGTGCGTCCCAACGGCAAGAACATCAACTACAAATGCGGCTCCACCTATCCGGAGGTGGCGGCCAAATTGGTGCAACGCCACCGGGCCGACTTAGGAATAGCTTTTGATGGGGACGGTGACCGGGTTATTATGGTGGACCACCAGGGACAGGTGGTGGACGGCGACCACCTCATGGCCATCTGCGCTTTGGACCTCCACCGCCGGGGGAAACTGCGGCGCAAGACCGTGGTGGGCACGGTCATGTCCAACCTGGGCCTGGAAGTGGCTTTACAAGACCTGGGTTGCCGCCTGCTGCGCACCGCGGTGGGGGACCGCTACGTGGTGGAGGCCATGGTCGAGGGAGGCTATAATCTTGGGGGCGAGCAGTCGGGCCACGTTATCTTCCTGGACCACACCACCACCGGGGATGGTATCATCACCGCCCTGCAAGTGTTGGCCGTGATGCTGAGGGAGAACAAACCCCTGGCGGACCTGGCCCGGGTCATGGAGGACTTCCCCCAAATCCTGATCAATCTGCGGGTCAAAGAGAGGCGGGATTTAGGGAGCGTGCCCGGGGCCCGCCAGGCCCTCCAGGATGCGGAAAAGCGCCTGGGGAACCGGGGCCGCCTCCTGGTGCGCTATTCCGGGACGGAACCCTTGCTGCGCATCATGGTGGAGGGGGATAATTCCCAGGAGATTGAACGCGTGGCCCAAGACCTGGCCCAAACTCTGGAAAAGCTGTTGAGTTGAGGAGCGAACCTTCATGCTGCTGGTCATGGATGTGGGCAACACCAACACGGTTATCGGGGTGTATCAGGGGGAGAACCTGCTGAGCGACTGGCGCATCCGCACGGAAAAGGATGCCACCGTCGACGAACTGGGAATCCTGCTGCGCAATCTCTTTCAGGCCCAGGGCCTCACTTTGGAGCCCGGCACCGATTTGATCATCTCCTGCGTGGTGCCCCCCATGGTCAACACCCTGGAAGGCTTTGCCCAACGTTATCTGCAGGTAAAGCCCTTTTGGGTGGGGCCGGGCATCAAGACCGGCATGCCCATCCATTATGATAACCCCAGGGAAGTGGGCGCGGACCGGATCGTCAACGCGGTGGCCGCGTTTGAACAGGTCCACGGCAGTGTCGTGGTGGTGGATTTCGGCACCGCCACCACCTTTGATGTGGTCTCCCGCCTGGGGGAATACCTGGGAGGGGTCATCGCCCCGGGGGTGATGATCTCCTGCGAGGCCCTGTTCCTCAAGGCCTCGAAACTGCCCCGGGTGGAAATTTTCGTCAAGCCCAAGAGCATTATCGCCAAAGACACCATCAGCAGCATGAACGCGGGGATTATTTACGGCTACGTGGGCCTGGTGGACGGTATTGTCAACCGCATCCGGGAGGCCTTGAAGGACCGGCCCAAGGTCATTGCCACCGGCGGCCTGGCCTGCCTCATCGCCTCCGAGACCAATAGCATCGACTGGGTGGATGACTATCTCACCCTGAAGGGCCTGAAGATCATCTATGAGCGGAACCGCCCCCGCCGGGAGAAATAGCTGTCAGCTATCAGCTTTCAGCAAAGACCAGGGATTGGTGCAGCGGGCCGAGGAACAGCCGGGGGCGGCTGTTCCACATTTCCCTCTAGCGTCTTTGCGTCCTTGCGTCTTTGCGAGAGATTTTGCTTTTACGCCAGGAGGGCCTTATGAGCTCCGATGAGCCGGGCATCGGCCGCCGCTACCTGCAAGAGACCAGATACCGCCGGGAGAGCCTGGGGGAGCCGGGTCCGGCCTATCCCCGGGCTCCCCGGTTTAAAGAATACCCCCAGGCCCCCCAACGCCTGGCCTTGGCCCCCGCTCCCGGCCCGGCGCCCGCAGATCTTTGGGCCTGTCTGAGGGAGCGCCGCTCCCAGCGGCAATACCAGGAACGGCCCCTGTCATTGGCAGAGCTCACGGCCTTGCTATGGGCCACCCAGGGGGTGACCCTGGCCAGCCATAATTTTCTCTTTCGGACCGCGCCCTCCGCGGGCGCGCTCTATCCGGTGGAGACTTATGTGGCCGCGCACCGGGTCACCGGCCTGGACCAGGGCATCTGGCACCTCCACATCCCGGATTTCGCCTTGGAGTTGGTGGCGGCCGGGGACTGCCGCCAAGCTCTGGTTACGGCCTGTCTGTCCCAACAATTTATGGGCACCGGGGCCGCGGCCTTTCTCTGGACCGGCATTCTCAACCGGGCCATGGTAAAATATCGGGAACGGGCCATCCGCTATCTTTTTCTGGACGCGGGCCACATCTGTCAGAACCTGATGTTGGCGGCCACCGCCCTGGGACTGGGCTGCTGCCCGGTGGGGGCCTTTTTCGACGGTGAAGTGGAACAACTGGTACAAGTGGACGGCCGGGAAGAAGTGGCCCTCTACCTGGCCGCGGTGGGCGCGGTGGGGTGAGAAAGTGGTCAGTGGTCAGTGGCCAGTGATCAGAGAAAAAAACTGATCACTGATCACTGACCACTGCTCACCGGAAACTGGCCTTATCCCCCTCCCCCAATTCCATACATTTTTTTAAGGAGATGATATGAGGCTATTGGTGTTGACCGTATTATTGTCCCTCAGTCTGGTCCTGGGAGGCGCGGCGCCGTATTCCTGGGCCCAGGGGGTCCAGGAAAAAGTCAAGGCGGCCTCCGCACGGGCCGCCCAGGATTATTTAAACCATGGCCTGCTGCTGGCCGGTGAGGGCCGGGATGAGGCCGCGGCCCAATCCTTCCGCAAGGCCATATCCTTAAGGCCCGATTGGGCGGAGGCCCATAGCCTGCTGGGAAGCGCCCTGGCCCGGGCCGGGAATTACCGGGAGGCGGAAGAGGAACTGCGCAAGGCCGTCACCCTGAAACCCGATTACGCCGAGGGCTGGAACTACCTGGGGCAGTTCTATAAAGACCAGCGCAAGGACAAGGAGGCCGAGGAAGCCTTCCGCAAAGCCCAGCAATACGCACGTTGAGAAGACATCAGACATCAGACATCAGGGATTAGGGGCTAGGGATTAGAATTTCTGGCCCCTGACCCCTGGCCCCTGACCCCTAACCCCTGTAGTACCTTTCCCGTTCGCTGTAGATACAGCCGCAGTATTGCTGCCGGTAGAGGCCCATTTCCTTGCTCCGGGCCTGGCCGGCCTGCCAGCCCTGCCGGAAGTCCTGGTAGTGGAAAGGCACCCCCACCTCCCGCCCCGCCTGCTCCCCGATTTCCCTGATCAATTCGTGTTTCTGATACTTGCTGTAAAGCAGGGTGGAGGTGAAGGCGTCGAAATTGCCTGCCTTGGCGGTGCGGGCCGCGGCCGTCAGACGCAGGTGGTAGCAGAAACGGCACCTCTCCTGTTCCCGGAAGACCACCAGGCGGAGAAACTTCTCCAGGTCGTAAGTCCGGTCCCAGATTACCGGGAGTTTCTCCACCCCCGCATATTCCTCCAGGGCCGCGGCCCGCAGGACGAACTCCTGGTAGGGGTGGATATTGGGGTTATAGAAAAATCCGTGCACATAGTGCTGGCCTCCGGTTAAGGACTGCACCGGGTAAATGGCGCAGGGCGCGCAGCAGATGTGCAGGAGGATTTTCATTTTAAAAAACTGTTTTCTGTTTTCCGTTTTCTGTTTTCTGTAAAAGATGATAACGACCCTTGTTGGTCAAACAAAGCGAAGTGAAGGATATCGTGCTTAAAAGATTCTTCACTACGCTGCGCTCCGTTTAGAATGACAGAATCGGCTTTTTTAAGACAACAAATATCCTTGGCCAGCGAATGGTTACAAAACCTCAACAGAAAACAGAAAACAGAAAACAGAAAACCGCTTTAAGTGACCCGGTACCCCATAACCCGTTTCACCGTGGCCCCCAGGTCGCCGATGTTGGCCACCACCGTCACGCCCGCGGCCTGAAGAGCGGCCATTTTGTCCGCGGCCTTGCCGCTGCCCCCGGAGATGATGGCCCCCGCGTGGCCCATGCGTTTGCCCGGAGGCGCGGTCTGGCCGGCGATGAAGGCCACCACCGGCTTGGTGAGGTGGCTGGAGATGAAGGCCGCGGCCTCTTCTTCCGCGGTGCCGCCGATTTCGCCGATGAGCACCACCCCCGCGGTCTGGGGGTCGGCCTGGAACAGGGCGAGCATGTCGATGAAGTTGGTGCCGATGATGGGATCGCCGCCGATGCCCACGCAGGTGCTCTGGCCGATACCCAGCAGGGTCATTTGGTGCACCGCTTCGTAAGTGAGGGTGCCGCTCCGGGAGACCAGGCCCATGGGGCCTTCCTGGTGGATATGTCCGGGCATGATGCCCACCTTGGCCTGCCCCGGGGAGATGATGCCCGGGCAGTTGGGGCCGATGAGGCGGCAATCGGTGGCGGCCAGGACCTTCATCACCTTGACCATGTCCAGGGTGGGGATGCCTTCGGTGATGCAGACGATGACCTTGGCCCCCGCGGCCGCGGACTCCAGGATGGCGTCCGCGGCAAAGGCCGGAGGCACGAAGATCAGGGAGGTATTGGCCCCTGTCTCTTTGACTGCCTGGGCCACGGTATTGAAGACCGGGATCTCGTCCACCTTCTGGCCGCCCTTGCCGGGAGTCACCCCGGCCACCACCTTGGTGCCGTAATCCCGGCAAGCCAGGGCATGGAAGGAGCCCTCCTTGCCGGTAATGCCCTGCACCACCACCCGAGTTTCTTTGTTTACCAGAACGCTCATTTCTCACCTTTCGTTAGTATATTGCCAGGATAGTAATCACGAGACCCCTGCGAAAGTCTCAATTGCCGTCTTCTTTAGTCAATATGTGGAGCAGGCGCCCTCGCCTGCGACTAGATTAAGGGTGGACAGCCGGGGCGGCTGTTCCACACGAGACTTTCGCAGAGGTCTCATCACTATCGCGGAGCCCGTATTCTTCAGCAGTCTTTAATTAACACGTCCGGGTTGCGGGACTTCACCAGGTAAATGAGTTCGTAAAGCCCGGTCATCTGGGAAACCAGCCAGATGGTCCCGCGGGTATACTTGATCTTGAGGTACCCCGGCCGCAAAAACATGCCCTCAATGGCGGTGATTTCCCGGAGGGAAATCACCTTGGTTCCTCCAACGCGGCGAAATTCCAGGGTATCGTCGTCTAGAAAGCGGATTTCCCAGGGAAACCGCAAACAATAAAAAACCATCACCACCAAAAAGCCGCACCAAATGAGGAGTAAAGGGGGCGGCAACGGCGCTTTGGCCCGCATGGTTCCCAGGCCGCCGGAAAAAACATAGACACTCGTCAGGGCCAGGACCAGCAGTAATCCCAGGGTAAAGAATATATAGGCCCTGGATAACTTATAGCTCTCGTAAGTTCTCATGGGCGTCCTGAAGGGGTAAAAGGCCTCGGGGGAATCGGCTTCTCTGAAGCTGCACCCTGACCAGCGCAGGCGCTCCGGTCCCTAAAGGCCTCGGGGTTACTGCTGTCTCTGTCCCCGCCGGGACCACAAAGGCGTCCCGTTTTCATCCCGGAGCTTCACCACTTGATCCCCTTTTTTCAGCTCGGCGGCGAGGAGCATGGCCATCTCGGGATGTTGTATCCGGGAGCCCTTGATCTCCAGCTTGTCCCCCGCGGCAATCTTCACCTTTTGCTGCTGCAGGAAGGAAGAGGGGCCCAAGACCACGATCAGGGTCTCATTGGCGGTTGTTAATTGCAGGTGCACCCCCCCGGCCCGGCCTTGCATCTGCTGCACCTGAGCCACTTCCCCGCTGACCGTCTCTACAGTTTGCGGGTTATACTGCATGCCCATGCCGCCGCCCTGCCCCATGCGGCCTTTCCCGCCTTGACCCATGCCGGGCTGGGACCAGGCGGAGGTGGCTATAAGCAGCACTAGGATTGCCGCTAACGCCAGAATAAGGTTCAGTCTTTTCATGATTATGTCCTTTTATTAGGGTTTAGTATATTCCGCTTCACCAACTGAGCCTGGAAGCCGGAATAAGAAGGTAAGGCTTTTAAGGCGCTGTGTTGCCGGCCGCGCCCCTGGCCGCCCCGGCCTCGTTCCCGGACGTCAGGGGTGATGAGGAAAGGAAAAGACAGGAGGAGCACGGTCAGAACCAGGACCCCCCAGGCCAGGCGCTTGCGCGTCTGGGATTCGGGGAGCAGCCGGGCATAGAGCCCCAGGATCATCTGCCAGTGGAGAATGAGGTGGATGACGAGCAGACCCAGGAGGGCGAAGGCCAGGTAGAGGTGAATATCGCCCCAGTCGTGGCGGTCCCAGCCCAGCCAGGTAAGCTCCACGTTTCCGCCGTATTTGGCCCAGGCCTGCCGGCCCGGCAGGAGGGCATATTGCATGAGGAACCCCAGCCCGGCCATGGCCATCAGGCAGAGGAACATCAAGGCGTCAATGACGAAATTGAGTTTTTGCTTATCCATGAGCCCTCCTTGTGGGGGAGGAAGTTATCTCCTTGCCCCTCAAGGGTTCCGGGAGCCGCGCCACAAGGGCTGCCCTTGCTCATCCCGGAGTTTCAGGACCTGCTCTCCCTTCCGGACTTCCCCGGCGAGGAGCGCGGGTTGCCCCTGCACCAGAATTCTGGAGCCCGTGACCTGGACCTGGTCCAGGTTGCCGATCTTTAATCCCTGTTTTTCCAGAAACCAGCCCGGTCCCAAGTAAACAGTGAGGGTTTCCTTAGGCGTCTTCAGGGTCAATTGGGCCCGCTCCGGCATGCCGCCCTTGGGGGTGGGCTTGGGTGCGGCCACCACGATGCCCTGAAGGGTCTCCACGGTTTTCAGGTCATAGAGCTCCGGCTTTCCCTTCCCGTCTCCCTGGGCCTGGGCCCAGGGAACGCCGGCGAGAAGGAAGCAGATAAGCCCGGCGAGGATAATAGCACTGTATTTTTTCATGGGACTATCTCCAAAAGTGAGCAGTGAGCAGTGAGCAGTAAGCAGTAAGCAGTAAAAAACCAAAACCATCTCACATCTTTACTGATTACTGATTACTTATTACTGACCACTGACCACTGACCACTGCTCACTGCTCACGCCACCAGGGCCGCCACCTTCTGGGCCGCGTCCCGCATGTCCGTGGCCACGGTGAAGGTCAGGCCCGAATTGTTCAAAATCTCCCGGCCCTGCTCCACGTTGGTCCCCTCCAGGCGGACGATGATGGG
>JBFLXM010000008.1:0-4288 GCA_040757175.1 Thermodesulfobacteriota bacterium | reverse complement strand
CAAGGCCAAACAGCTTCTGGCTGAGGCCGGGTGCCCCGGTGGGTTCAAGCTCTCCATGAACATCTCCAACTCCAACATCTACCTTCCCCCCATGCAGGTAATCCAGGAGCAATGGAAAAAGATCGGGGTGGAACTGGAATTGAAGGTGGTGGACCATCCCACCTACCACCAGCTCATCCGCAAGGACGCCAATCCGGTGGTGATCTACGGCGCCTACCGGTACCCGCTGACCGGGGATGCCTATCTGACTCAGTTTTATCACTCCGATTCGATCGTGGGCAAGAAGACGGCGATCATTAACTTTTCCCATTACGGGGAAGCACTTCCCGGGGTGGACAAATATCTCGATGAGGCGCGCTTCGAGCTGGACATGAAGAAGCAGAAAGCGCTTTGGGAGAAGGCCCAGAAACAGATCATGGAGGACGCCGTCTGCTTCCCCCTGCTCACCCGCCTCTACGCCATGGCCAAGGGGAAGCATCTGGATCTGGGGTTCGAACAAAAGAGCGGGTCCATCTACGACTTCCGGGAAACCTCACGGCTCCTGAAAAAATAGAGGCGGGGACGCGGAGACGCGAAGGCGCGGGGGAAGGAAAATGACACGGAGACGCGAGGACGCCGGGACACGGGGGAAGAAATGACGCGAAGGCGCAAGGCCTCTGGGACCGCGGGAAATCGTGAGGGATTTTCATGAAGGCCTACGTGGCAAAAAGAATCCTGTCCGCTCTGGCGATCATGTGGGCGGTGGCCACCATCGTCTTTTTCGCCATGCGGGTGGTCCCCTCTGACCCAGCCCAGGTGGTGCTGGGGAACTACGCCACGGAAGAGGCCCTGAAAACCTTCCGGCAGGAGATGGGGCTGGATGCCCCGCTGTGGAAGCAGTACCTGGATTTCATGGGGCAGATGATCCAGGGCGACCTGGGCCGTTCCCTGATCAACAACCGGCCCATCGGCGAGCAGATCTGGGCCCTTTTCCCATACACGTTGAACCTGGCCATCTCTTCCATGCTCATCGGTGCGGTGATCGGAATCCCGCTGGGCGTGTGGGCGGCCATCCGCAAGAACACGGCGGTGGACTACCTGAGCCGGATCGTGGCCTTAGCGGGTTTTTCCTTCCCTGCTTTTTACCTGGGCGTTCTCCTCCTTTTAATTTTTTCCATCGAGCTGGGCTGGTTTCCCATCATCCACCAGATCAAAACTGGGACCCTTGCTGAACACCTGTATAAGCTGGCCCTCCCCGCACTCAGCCTGGGACTGATCCAGGCGAGCTACGTCACCCGCTTGACCCGCTCCTCCATGCTGGAGGTTCTGGGCGAGGACTACGTCCGCACCGCTTTCGCCAAAGGGTTGAGGCCGGAGAAGGTCTATTTCAAGCACGCCCTGAAGAACATCATGATCCCCGTGGTCACGGCCATCGGCCTCTACACCGGAACCCTCCTGGGAGGAGCGATCCTCACCGAGACGGTTTTCAACCGCCCGGGCATGGGGAAACTCCTCCTGGGGGCCATCACCCAGCGCGACTACAACATGATTCAATCGGGCCTCATGGTTTTCGCTTTCATCGTGGTGATCGTCAACCTGATCGTGGACCTGACCTATGCTTTCTTTGACCCCAAGGTAAAGTATGAGTGAAAAGCCAGGAAAAACAGCCAGCCCGGGAATCGAAAAACCGCCGGAGGGAGTTCCGGGAAAGATGGGAGCGCGTCTGCTGGCGGATATCTGGAGGGTCCTTAAGCAGGACAAGACAGCCTTCTGCGGCTTCTTCGTCATCCTGGGCCTGGTGACGGTGGCCGTCCTGGCGCCCTGGATCGCGCCCTACGATTTCAGCGAGCAGCACATCGTCCATTCCTTCAAGGGGCCCTCGGGCAAGTTCTGGCTGGGGACCGATGAGTTCGGACGGGACCTCCTCAGCCGGATCATCTGGGGGACCCGCCCGGCGCTCCTCGTAGGCGTCCTCTCCGTTCTGATCTCCATCGGGATCGGAGTGCCCATCGGGGTGGTGGCCGGCTACAAGCTGGGCTGGGTCGACCGGACGGTCACCTGGCTGGTGGACATCATGCTCTCCTTTCCCTCTCTCCTCCTGGGTTTGATGATCGTGACCCTCATGGGGCATGGGGTCTACAAGGTGGTCTTTGCCATCGGGTTTCCCCACATCGCCCAGTATGTCCGGCTGGCCCGGGCTCCCACGATGGCCCTCCGCAATCATGATTTTGTCCGGGCGACCCAGGCCCTGGGCGCGGGAGATATGCGGATCATCTTCCGGCACATCCTGCCCAACATTCTAGGGCCGATCATCATCATGGGAACTCTGAGCATCGCCGCGGCGATCCGGATGGAGGCATCCCTGAGCTTTCTGGGGCTGGGCATCCAGCCGCCGGTGCCGAGCTGGGGGAACATGATCCGGGAAGGGGTGGCCAACATCCTGCAAAGTCCGTACTTGGCCCTCTTCCCCGGTCTGGTTCTGACCTTCGCCGTCCTGGCTTTTAACATGGTGGGGGACTCCCTGCGGGACATCTTCGACCCCCGGGTCCTGCTCGGCCGGAAGATCAAGAGGATGGGGACATAGGGCAGGATTCTTATTTCTTTCTATTCCACATTGGAGGGAGGGGTAACATGGCCAAGGTTGATCTCCTGGTGAAGGGCGGATATCTGGTTGACTTTGCAAGCCGGCGGGAAGGCCAGTACGATGTGGCTCTCGAAAGAGGGCAAGTGATTGAGGTAGGGCCGGACCTGAATCCGGACCATGCCGCCGAAGTTTTCGACGCCCGGGGGAAATGGGTGTTTCCGGGGCTGGTGGACACCCATGTTCACTTGACCCCCTCGCGGAGGGCCGTGGGCTTTCCCATGCTGGCCCGCGCCGGAGTGACCTGCTGCCTGGAATGCGGGGGATTTGTCGAGGACATCCTGGAGGGAATAGCGCTTTACGGGGCTGGCATCAGCGTGGCGGTCCTGAACCGCCTGGACCCGGGGGTCAGCATCAGCGGGCCGGATGCGGGAAAAAAGGAAATCGCCGCCTACCTGGATCGGTCCCTGGCTGCCGGCGCCTTCGGCCTTAAATTGGTGGGAGGCCATCATCCCCTCACTCCGGAGACAACGGCTTCGGCCATCGAAGTAGCCAATCAAGCCCGGGCCTATGCGGCGTTTCACTGCGGAACGACGGAAAACGGGAGCAACCTTAACGGTCTCCTGGAGGCCCTGTCGCTGGCTGGGTCCAACCGGCTGCATATCTGTCATATTACCGCCTACTGCCGGGGCCTTACCCACGGCCACCCGGTACCGGAAACCATGATCGCCCTGAAAGAGCTTTCTGCCCGGCCCCACCTGGTCAGCGAATCTCACAACGGACCCTGGAATGGGACTTCGGCGGAACTGGAAAACGGCGTTCCCCGAAGCCACGTGACCAGAACCTGCCTCAAGACTGGGGGCTTTGAGGTCAGCCGGGGGGGTATGCTGGCCGCCGCCCGGGCCGGGTACATGCGGGTGCAAAAGGACACTCCCCGGGAGGTCGTTTACCTGGTTCCCCAGGAAGGGGCGGCTTTCCTGGAGGAGGTGAGCTTCGAGGCCACGGTCTCCTTCCCGGTCAACCGGCGGTCCACCGCTTTTCTCACCGCAACGGAAAAAGATGAGAAGGGCCGCTTCATCGTAACGGCCCTGAGCACGGACGGCGGGGGCATCCCCCGCAACTACCTCCTCAGCCACGGCCTGAGTCTGGTGCGATTCGAAGCCTGGACCCTTTTGGATTTCGTACAGAAGTGCTGCTGGGCCCCGGCCCGGATGCTCGGACTGCCGAAGAAAGGCCATCTCTCTCCGGGAGCGGACGGTGACCTGGTCGTAGCTGATCCTCACTCCCACGAAGCACTCCTGACCGCGGCCGGCGGGAAGGTCGTCATGGTAAATGGAGTGGTCATGGGTTCCAGGGGAACCGTCATCACCACCGGGCGGGGCCTCAAGGCCCTTGCGGAAAAAGGGGTTTCGGCGGAGGCGGCAGATCTTGAAGGCAGCCTCTTTTACCGCGCCCCGGAGAGGCTATAGTGGTATAATTCTTTGGTTAAACATACTTGCGGCAGGGTAAACCAATGCCAGGTCTATGCTTGCCCTCATTTTTTCGGACTCTGCTACATTCGAAGATCTTTTTATCCGTTTCCCATAAGAACCACGCCGCTGTTTTTCGAAACGGTTAAAACCCCTCCGCTCATCCCTCCTATCGTCCTTATGGCGGAACTTAAAAAGGTATTCGAAAAAAGTTGACTTTTAAAAGACGGATATATATATATTAGGTGCAACTCGAAAA
>JBFLXM010000007.1:0-97612 GCA_040757175.1 Thermodesulfobacteriota bacterium | reverse complement strand
AGCCGCCTCCTGGACCAAGTCGGTGAAGTCGGCCGCATCATCAACGGCCTTTTGACCGCACTTAAGAATAAGGCATCGGGATTATAGGGGAACCCATCTTTTTCCTAACCCCTAACCCCTAACCCCTGATCCCTAACACAACTACTTTTAAAATTTCTGGTAAAACGCCATGTTCTATGCTATCAGCTATGGTATCCGGGATGACCGCCGCCGCCTGAAGGTGGCCCAGGTGTTGAAGGATTTCGGCGAACGGGTGCAACTCTCCGTTTTCGAGGCCCGGCTGGAGGCCCGGGACTTGGACCGCTTGAAACAGCGGGTGCTCAAGCACCTGGACCAGGAGAACGACAGCCTGCGGCTCTACCCCTTGTGCGGCGCCTGTGTGCCGGGCATTGAAGTCCTGGGGCAGGGATTGGTCACTCAAGATGCTGAATTCATTATTATTTAACGAACATGGAGAAAACCTGCAAAAACCGGGGAGGTTACCCTCCGGGCTTAACCAGTTGAAAGAAATGGCTCTTTGCTTGGAGAAGCTGGTGACGACGGGGCCTTTTATGAACCATAGTGCGATTCTCAGAGAGGTTACCCTTTGGGGGGTCCCAAACCCGCATCGATACTGGCCGGGGAATGGGCGGGGTTGAAGTTCTACTAAGAGCCTTCGGGCGATTGCGACGAAGCCCCTGAACTCCTGCCCGTCCAGGATGTACCGCGTTGAAGTTCTACTAAGAGCCTTCGGGCGATTGCGCCCCACATATCCAGTTCTTGCCTGCCAAACCTGGTTGTGGAAAACATAAAGACCAGGCAAGGACATAAAAAAACCCGGGGAGCTTCTTATATCGAAGCTCCCCGGGTTAACGAATACCTCCTTTCCTGACCCGGATACTGAGGGTGTCGCGAGTACTGATTTATTTTTTCATCTTTATTTTTCGATAACCCGAGGGCAGGTCTTTCAAGACCTTCCTTCCCCTCAGCAGGTCATCTTCCATTTGAGGCTTTCAGGGCCTCAATAGCCGCCAGATTCTTCAGGAGCTTTTTCCCCTGGTTGGTGTACATCCAGCCAACACCTTCCTGCTGGAACAGCTCTCGAACCTGGCGCCGGTATTCAAATTCCAGATTAGATAGAGCAGCCATGATATCCTCCTTCAAAGATTTTTCTCCCACCGGGGAGGGACAACGCACCAGCAACAGATGCGCTCTCCCTCCCCGGTGAAAGGACCTTAAGGAGGAAACCGCCTCGTCAGGGGGAGTTGCCTCCCCCTAACGGGGCTGAATCAGACAAGCTGCTCAAATCACCATGTCTTTGGAAAACCCTCCTTTCCTTGTTCAAATAGCACGTCCGCCCAATCACGGGACTTTCGGCCCGGGGGCGGAGGCGGCGGTATCTGCACCCTCGCCTTCAGGCCTTCTTCCACCAGACGGGTAGCCAGGCGCACGGCGGCTACCTGACCCGCCCTTTCCTTTGAGGTGTCATGATCACCCCAGACCACCACCCGCTTTACCTGCGCCGGCACGATGACTTTACTCAACAGCGTAGCGCTGGTCGTGGCCCAGCAGATCATGCCCGTGGCTTGAGTAACCGCCAGGGCGGTTTCCACACCTTCGGCCACCCCGAGCAGATCCTCGGCCGGACCCAGCCGCACCGCGGCCCCTGTCAGTTCCCGAGCCGATGCCGGATAAGGCATCGTCTTCTTCGGGAAAGCCACCGGAGCCTTGCAGCCGTCCTGGTTCAGGTAGATGCGATGCAGCGTGACAGGTCTCCCCTGGCCGTCCGACAGCATGGCCATCATGCCGGGGTATCTGCCCTTCTCTTTTCCATCTTCCTCGTCAAAGTAGCTCAAAGAAGGGTGATACCGCAGACCGCAGGGAGGGAGAATGGTTATTCCCCTGCTTTCCAGGTATCTCCTGGCCGGCTCGGCCTGCGGATCGGTGAGCGGCACGGCCTCAGTCCCCATCCGGTTCAGCAGTTTCCGGAGATTGCCATCATCTTTCCGATGGGCCCGGGATGAATAGCCGTTGAGGTTTTCCCGGCACTGGACCACCGGCGCCCCACCGTTGAGGACCTCTGATACCGCTTCCAGGGCCTGGTAAAAATTCCAACCCCGGATCCATTGCAGCAATATGAAGCCGTTGGGCTGCGGTCCGCAGGTGTTGCAGATCCCCCCACCGGTCTTTTCGAAGTCTTCATACAGGCGGAACCCGTCTTTCCCTCCATGTACCGGGCACGGGACATGCCTGGGCGCCCTTTCCAGGGCGCACTCCAGTTCCGGAGCAAGGATCGAAAGAATCCCGCCCCACCGGCCCATGGCCTGGTCCCGCAGTTCCTCATAGTTGTATTTGTAATTGGTTTGCATCATTCAAGTCCTCCACGATTCATAAAGGAGAGATGGCCACCCGTGGGGGATAACCATCTCTCCCTCATGGGGGTCGTCAGGCCGCCTCCTGCATCAGCTCCACCACCAGGTAGGCTTGGCCGGATTTGACCAGTTCTATGGGTCTATCGTTGATATTTCCTCTGCCAGTTTGGTTGTATTCACCCACGAGATTGCCCTTATAAAGAACTTGCCCTTCCCGGAAAAGATACCGCTCCGTACCCACGTAACCAGCGAACTCATAGTCCTCGGCAGGAGCCGGGGTGTCGGCTTCGAATAGCAGCAAATTGGGACCTGCATGGCTAACGGCGGCTCTCTTCCTGGGGTAGACCTTTCCTGCGATTACCCTGGTTATCGCGACCGTGGTTCTGCGGCCGCCCTGGGTAACCGTGGTTGTGGTTTGGCTGATGATCTCCATGGGCTGCTCGGGCTTGCCGGCGCTCAGGAAAGAATCAGCCTGCATCAGTTGATGCTGGTATCCCTGCCACGCTTCTTCGAGCCCGGGCACCTCTTGCTTATCAATCAGGGCCCGGGCCATCTCGATGAGCATGGAATTTCCGGACTCCGCCAGTGCTGCCAGGCCCTTGTCGCTCAAGTCGCCCTCGACCGCCAGCGCGGTTTCCATTTTCGATGCCATCAGCGCCAATGCAGTCTCTTGCATGGTTTTGAGGTAACTTAAGTAAAAGACCTTTACCGGCTGCTTCTGGCCGATTCGCCAGGACCGGCGGGAGGCCTGCCGCAGGGTAAAAACCGAATAACCCGTTTGAAAAAAGATGATTGTGGGAAATTCGATCAGGTCCAAACCCGTTTTGATCAGGTTAGGGTTGCCGATCATCACGTCGTATAAGCCGGCCATCGAATTGATGTAGGCTTCTCTCTTGGCTACGGCAGGTTTATTGGCCCGGAGAATTAACGGTGAAATACCGGCCTTTTCCAGCCGTTCAGCCAGGGTAGGAATCAGATCCCTCTTGCCTGTATGCTCCAGGCAGATCAGGCACTTCCTGCCTTGAGAGATTTCCTGGTTGACTACCAGCTCCAACAGCTTATCTTCCTTGGGAAGCAGCCCGGCCTCAATCGCCGGGGCCCCGGCAATGAATCGCCCGGTATGAGGATGAAAGACTTCTTCACCCTTACGGCAGCCGTCCGGGTACGCCAGCAAAGAGTTGACTAACGCGCCCAATAAGCTGAGGTCCCCTATGCGCACGGCCTTGCTGCATTCCTGCCTGAGCTTCCTTTCCAGCCCTATATAGGCTTCTTTTTGGTCGGTAAGCATCTGCACCCCGATAACTTCCTCAATAAGGGGTGGCAATTTATCCGAGATGTCCGCGAGCCTCACAAAGACAGCGTTACCCAGGAGAAAATCAGTCAGCAGCAAAGGTGAAACTCCAGGTTTCTCCTTTACTAATTCTTTTGCCTTCTGACCTCCCAAAGAATGGGCATTATCCTTTAAAGGCTCTTTGCGGATGAATTCCAGAATTCCATACTTGGCTGCGAAGGTTTTCTCCGCTCCGTACGGGGCCTTATCCGCCATCAATTCGGGGAACATGCGCCAAAACAGGTAAAAAAGATTTGTCACATAGCCCCCCATCAATGTGCCCGTCAGCGCCAAAGTTCGCCGGGCCGATGCCGCTAAGCAGGCCATGGCTTGCCCCTGTGCGGTACTGCCAGCCTTGCGTAGAGTAGGTCGGGTCGCCCAGACCACCTTGTCGCCAAGGTGCGGGAAAGCCGTCCCCCTCTCCGAACCGTACGTGCGCCTTTCGACGCATACGGCTCTCCAGCTTAGTTCTGAAACGAATTAGTCAGCCAGGCCGTGCCTCTCTACTACAACATGGCATTTGGGGCATACTGGCATCACGTTTTCCAAGTAATTAGCCTTCGCTTTGTTGCTATGCTTTCTAAGGGGCAAGATGTGGTGGCCTATCAGCCTTGCCGCTGTGAAGCGTATGGCTTTTAGTTTTCTTCCACATCTCGCACATTTCCCCTTGGACCGCCTTAGTGCCTCCAACCTGACCTCAAGCCATTCAGACCCGTAATCAGGATTGAAGTTTGGCAGGCTCATGCGTGCATGGTTCATCACCTGTCTCAGCCGCCTGTCTTCTTCCATCTGTGCTCTTTCCCTTTCGTCGAAGGGGCAGAGTTGCGGGTGGAGGTTCACATACTGGATTGGAAAGAACTTCATCCTTGCCAGAATGTGAGCACAGGTTTGAGCTTCGTCAGCCCACCTACCGTAGTTCCGGCCCTTGTGCCACCTGTTATTTGGCTTAATATCCACCCTGTAGGGCAGATAATTGGCCAGATAGTGGGCTCTTCTGGATGGCCGCATGCGACTTCCATGGGCTCTTACCTTATAGGTATCCAGAAAGACTCGGTGCCAGATGTAGGTGTCGATTTCTCCAAACACTTTTGAGCTTGAAACATGCCGGTAATAGTTGGCCCATCCAATGATGATCTGGTTGAGCCGCGTAATGTCGCCGGCATCTCTGCCTGTTCTCCAGGCGGTCTTAGAGAATGCTTTGACCTTCCTTCTGAACTCCACCACTTTATCCGGATGAGGTTCAATCAGCACAGCTCCCTTGCGATATTCGGGATGTTTCCGGATTCGAAATCCGAGAAACTTGATCCCTTCTTCCACATGGGTTATCAGCGTCTTTTCCTCAGACAGCCTCAATTTCAGGGTACCTTCGAGGTATTTTCCGATTTCCCATTTGATTTTGGCTGCGTCCTCTTGGGACTTGGTCATCACCACAAAGTCATCAGCATAGCGAACGATGAAGCACGGGGTTAAACCCTGTAGCTCCCTCTTCTGCTTCTGACATTTGAAGTATTGCTTCTTACCCATCTTCGTCGTTTGGTACACGACTTGATTGGCTCCTTTGATCTTGCTTTGCACCAGGAGTCCACGTTTTATCAGGCGTTTGGCCGTAGTGCAGACTGTCGATGCAGTAATGTCGGCCTCTTTGCTGATCTGCCTGGTGCCTGTGGATTCCCACGCAAGACTCAGGATTTTTCTCTGCGTTGGACCAAGTTTTCCCGCTAAAAACCCACCTTTATGTTTCCTCATACGCTGCCTCGTTGAATCGTTCAGGCATTCGTATTTGCTCACAATGAACTGATCAAGCCCATCGAGGAAAATATTGGCGAGTAGCGGTGAGACGATCCCACCTTGCGGCGTTCCCTCTTCCGTGATCCAGAATTGGTCCCGCTCAAGGATTCCTGATTTGAGTTGATCCCGAATGAGTTTAATGACGAACCCATCCTTGATCTTCTTTTTCAGGACATCGATCAAAGTTTCATGGTCGATTTCATCAAAGCAAGCCTTGATGTCACCTTCCACGATCCAGTTATATCCCCGCCTTGCCAGGTCCCTTATTCTTACGGCCGCATGGTGCGTGCATCGGTATGGGCGAAACCCATAGCTGTGCTTGTGGAAATGCGGCTCATAGATTGGTTCCAGGACCAATTTCAGCATGGCTTGAACTGTTCTGTCTTTGATCGTGGGGATTCCCAAGGGGCGTTTCTTACCGTTCGCTTTGGGGATATAGACTCTCCGAACCGGGCTTGGCCGGTAAGTCTTTTCCTTCAGCTCTTGGTAGATTTCTTCCCTGAAGGCCAGCTTGGCTTTCTCACTTGAAAGGTCTTTCTTTGTGACGCCATCAACCCCTGCCGTCTTTGCACCCTCATTAGTCAGGACACGCTTCAGGGCAATATCGATCACCCTTTTTGTGACTAAGAGGTTCCTAAGCTTGGAAAAGGCTTTCCCGGATTTACTCCGGTATGCCAATTTGGCTTGGGTTCGGGTTATCCACCTGTCTAAGCTCTTACCTCTTGAGCCTTCGTCGGATGGTGTCGTGTTGATGGCGACCACCCCCTTTCCATTGGATTTAGGGGGCCTACTTCCTATTCGTTTCATTACTATGCCTGGCGTCCTTCGCCATGTGCCCGGCTTTCCCGGAACTCACCTTATGGTGGTCGACTTTCGCAGGACTTTCACCTGCTCCGACCACACGGAATGTCTCCATTCTGTGCAGCCTTGTCGCTCAGACTACTACGACGCCTCCGACTCCAACTATCCACATTAGCGGAGTGGCCCATTCCACGCCCAGGTCAGTGACCTGTAACGTGGACCGGACAGTTGGGATCTCCTGTTGACTGTCTATCTGTCTTTCCATCCTACCCTTAGGTTCCTGCTATACCTGCACAGTGTTCTCACGGATTTTACCGTTTTATCCGAGAGACTACGGCTGGCCGCATCCATTGGGCAACGAATAGACCCAACGGCCACCATGACCCTGCCACAACCATCTTTGACTGGCAGTCGAAGTCAGGCTTCAACCACAGGTTCGGTTTCCCTAACCATAGGTAGGCATTGAGGCTGGCCCCCACTCTCTTGGGATTGATGGTTATCCCTCAGGGGTACCTTTTCATCGGGCTTAGCACCCTGTCATGCTCCCATGACAGCGCACCCCGATATAGCTTTTCGTCTTAAACGGATCGACGAAGCTCGCATTTCAGCGAACCTCAGATAGACGTCCTTTCAGGACGCACATTCATGGACCTCGTCCGGAATGAAAAAGTCGAAAGTGCCTTTCGGCAGGTGGCGCTTGATGTATTCGGCTTTGGCATAACGCCGGGGTCCCTTGCGGTCCGCTTGCCATAACGGTGAACCGCAACGCGGGCATTTGAGCTTGCGCTTCTCGTAATTACCCTTTAGTTCTTCAAGGTCGATAGCCTTGCCGCATTGAGGACAGTACGGAGTTTTCCCTCGCATGATCACCGCGGGCACCCAGGCGAAATGGTTTTTGGCCCGCTCCTTGCCGATGACGTAAAACTCCATGCCCTGGGGGTTCTTGCCTTTCAGAGCGAAGAGTTCTTTGAGTCCGGGATTGTTCAGGTTGACGATCTTGGCGTTGGGAACCGTATCTCGAATCTCCCGCATCCATTTTTCAACCAGGTGCCCTGGACACATAATTATCGTCCGATGGTTTCTGTGGGGGTTTAAGGCCGGAACTGCTGCGCCGCAGATGGTTTTTCCAACCCCCATCTCCCCGACCAGGATTTCGGCCCTCTTGCCCTGCCGATAAAACCCTTTCGCCAATGCCAGGATAGCGTTTGCCTGCGCCTGAAAGGGCTCCCGTTTGAGGCAGCTCATCCTTTTCAACATCTTTTGGTCCCATTCATCCAATTTCTCCGGATCGTAAACGGGACTCAGATTGATCTTTGCCCTCAGAGCTTCTCCAAATTCACTGAGAAACTCTTTTAAAGACATAACCGCGTGTTCGTCGGTTTCGATGGCGCCGCCGCTTAAAGGGGCTCCCGCCGCAAACAGGCGCTCTTCCAAGTCCTTTTCTTCGATGAATTTCACACCCTGGACCTGGTTGAACCCCAGGGCGTTGATGTTTTCCACTTGCCCCATTTGGTTCCAGAGCCATTCCGTCCATGTCGGCAGGAAAGGTGTGGAATATCGTTTTTGGACCACGTGGAAGAACGTCTCCATAACCTGCTCCGTTGAGTCGCCGAAGAAGATTTTCTCTCCAAAAGCGTCTTCGGTAGCCAGGTAGTTGGGAGCGTAGATCACGCAATGCGCCACCCCGGGGGCCAGTTGCCGGCTTATGGCCTTCAACTTATTTTCGGCCCTCTTGACCGGGAAAGCGTTCTTCCAGGTCCAGCAATCCTGAAGGTAGACAGTCTCTCCCTTCAAGATTATGGCCCGCATGGTATTCACCCGGGTTGGCGTACCAAACAGGGAGATCATGCAGATATTTTTACCAACGATTATGTACTTGTCGGTCCAGCAACCCACGCTGTCGATGGACCTGACCTCTCGTATTGTTTTCATTGGGTTTTCAGAGTCTTTAGCGGTCTCAGGATCAACCATGGATCAATCCTCCTCGGGTTTCATTATGGTGATAACCGGCTCACCATCGTCCCCGGGGCCGACCACCGATTTGAGTGTGCAAAGCGAGGGCTTGATCCGGTCTGTGACGCAGTAGAATTGGAACAAGATCTCACTCAGGTTCCTACCCCTGCTCTTCAGGATCTCCGTTCGGAGCATCCAGAGAACATCCCAGAGGCGCCCCTTAATGTCATTGCCCGCTTCTTTGGCTTTGGGAGTCAATTCCACGTAGTCCTGGAAAGCCGCAGCAGTCATGGCGACCGGGAACTTAATCCCGGCTTGCCGCACCAGGCCAATGAACCCGGGCTGCATCAGGTCCACCAATACTCCGTCAGTGATCGCCATCTGGCGGGTATACATATCGATCACAGGCCATTCAAAGGCTTGCGAATTCTTCATTTCTCATCCATCCTTTCGTTCACGAAATCTGGAAAATCCCTTTCGTATCCAGGTCGATGGCCCGAATGCCAATGTGGAATTTCTCTTTCCGAGTTTCGATTTTGTGGGAATCGGTTATCTCGGTAGTCACATCCGCACTTTTGTTCACCGATCCCTTGATCACCAGGTGCCGGCCATTGCTTTCCACCTCACCGTTCATCAGCCCCGAGGCCAGCAACGTGGCCTGGTGCCCTTTGCGAAGCGGGGCTAAAGGCTCAACCTGATGCAAGGATTCGGGAGTGGTGATTACCTCGAAATCTATCCACAGTGGGGATTTGGCCACCAGTTCCGCCGCCCTTTCCATGTTCGACCGCTCGCTGTCGAATACCAGCCGGCCGGCCGGAGAAGGAGGCAGAACTATTGACCCCTTCGGGATTTCCGTTGTCTTTGGCAGCTTTTCCCAGGCATCCGCAGGCGACAGATATACCAGAGCATTAAGCATGGCTAGCTGCTCATCACTTTTTGAGGTGCGGGAATTCTGGCCCATCACGACTACCTGTTTAAATACGGCGTATTCCGGCTCGGGAAAGGCGTAAATTTGCAGGTTTCTTAATTGTGAGAGGCTATCCTTCACGCTCCTCAAGGCCACCAGGGGGATGATGAATATCAACCACCCCTTGGGCGCCAGGTATTTCAGATGCCCATGCAGGAACCTCGCCTCCAGCCGGCCACCGCCCCCACTATCGTAGGGTAGGAACGAGAAACCCGGTCTGGGCCTCCCTGTTCCCCCCTCCGAACCGTGCTTGCACCTTTCGATGCACACGGCTCTCCATAATGTCATTTTGCTTTGGCCATCATGCGCCAGCCCGGAAGTCCCGGCCCATGCAAGTCTATATGGCAGTTTTTGCAGAGCACGAGCGTCTTTCGGCGCATCTGGCTCATCAACTGCTTCCAGTAGGTCTTGCTTTTGTCTACGTCTTTCAATGACCTGACATGATGTACTTCCGCATAGCCACCGGCTTTGCCGCAATATTCGCATTTGTTCGCGTTGAGCCGCTGAACGAGTTCAGTCGTGCTCTGCGTGAACCATATGGTCTTGGGCTTCGCGTCTACTTGCGTATCCGCTGTGGTCGGTTTCTTGTGGTCTGCCAGTCTGAAAAGAGGATAGACTCTTGTTTTGCCGTTGACTTCGACTGTCACTCCATATCCTTTGCCATTAGGCAGCTTGAGTCTCCGCATGATTTTTGGGGTATTCACAGCGTACTTGTTCGCCATAGTAGCGAAGAAGCTGAACTGTGCCTTTGCTATGAGCATCTTCAGGGATTGTTTATACCCTGTAGCAAGTGCATAGTAGTTGGTGATTCCCCGCATTTCCGCGTTGTAGGTCAATATGATTTCGGCATCGCTTCTTTCTAGAAGTTCCGGGCGGGAATGTGCCCTGACCGTGCCATTACCATAGTTTCCATATCTGTGTTCACCACAGAACTTGGCCAGCCTTTCGCCGGGGATGTGGAGTTGCATGAGTTCTACGATAGTGCGCCTCAAGCCTTTGACTCCGTAGCTTTTGACTGTTTTCAGATGTTTTCTGTTCGTATAGGAACGTAAATCGTATCCAAGGAACCGAACACCTGTCCTTGCATGCCGAATACAGGTTTTTTCTTCGGACAGTTCCAGAGCAAGTTCATTCTGAACAAACTCTTTTACTGCCTCAAGAATGTTGACCGCATCCTGCTTTGAACCAATGACTCCAATTATGAAATCATCGGCGTATCGGATGTAGCGCAACCGTCTGTAGTTGGCATCAAAGTAGTCAACGGACGGAATTTTCCGTCTTTTGGCTTTTATCGCGTCCTCTTCACGGTAGAGCATTTGGAGAGCGTCCCTATCGTCAGGGGCGTTTTCCATTTGTCTGTGGATTTTGCGCTGAACGCAGTTTAACCGGCTCTCCAACGTCACATACTCAGGATTGAGCTTGCGTACCTTGCCGTTATGGAAGGCGGCAACCATCTTTTCCATAAATACATCCAGTTCATGGAGGTAGATGTTTGCGAGCATGGGAGAAATAACACCGCCTTGCGGAGTACCACTATATGTAGGATGGAAGGTCCAATCCTCCATATAACCGGCCTTTAGCATCAGCTGCACCAGCGTGAATATGCGTTTGTCATCAATTTTTCTTTCGAGTATCTCAATCATTTTTTTATGATTGATGTTGTCGAAGAATCCTTTGATGTCGAACTCAATAATCCACTTAACGCCCGTCCAGTTAATCTTTGCCTGTTTCAGAGCCGTATGGCAGCTTCTGCCAGGGCGAAACCCATGAGAGTTTTCAGAGAAAACCGGCTCATAGACCTGTTCCAGCAGGATTCTGACCACTTCCTGAACAAGCTTGTCGTCACCAGACGGAATGCCAAGCGGACGCAGTTTTCCATTCTTTTTGGGAATGTATGTGCGCCTTGCCGGTGCAAAACGGTATTCCTTGGCGTTCAGTTTCCGTATCAGGTGATTCACCCGTTCCTCGGAGAACCCGTCCAGCGTGTTGTTGCTCACGCCTTTCGTTATGGCTCCCTTATTGGGATACAGATTCGCATACGCCTGCTTCCAGAGAACATCAGGGTTCCCTAAAAGCCGGAACAAGCCGTTTATCCTTCTGCCGTTCCGAGAAGCCTTTGCAATAGCATCTACTGCCCTAATCGTCGTTTCGGCACGCATTAGCGATACCTCCTTTTGGGTTTGCAGATTCTAAGACATTACTGCCTTCCTTTCCCCTGTAGTCCTTGGTTTCGCCATGTTCCCATGTGCTTATACAAGGATTCCAGAGCCGGTTGAGTACGGCTTGCAACCTCCATTACGAGGTCACTTCGGGTAATACGAAGGCTCCGTTGCCATACTGATGACTGCCATGCAGCACACCAGCTTAGGCAATCCCATGTTTTCACCAAGATTGAGATACGTCGTACTTAGGTGTCCCTTTCGTCTTTTTCCTCCATATAGAGGATGCTCCGGGAAGGCAGGTCAACTTCACGATTAGGATTTGAAGTTGCTTTCCCGGCACAGCGTCTCAAACGTCCTACGCTGTTGCTCCCTAAAAAGCCGCTCAGACTAGGATTCAGGCAATACAGCTTTCACCATATACGACTTACGCTGACGGCAGGATTGAGCTAGACGTTTTTGCTCTCCTTCCGCCTTTTCCCAAGATGCTGTGTTCACGTTCCGCTTTCGCAGTTTCAGCCGTTACCGGCACCGCTAACTTGGGGGCGTACACAGTTTCCTGCACTGTGGGATTTCTCCACTCTTTCTAGGCGCTTACATGGCGCACCCAATCGTAGGGGGGATTGATCCAAAGAAGCGAGAACGCCTTGGTGGAGACGCGCAGTTCGGTGAGTGCATCTCCCCAAACGACCCGGTTTAGTCTCTGTGAGGATTTCTTGACTCGGGTTTCGTCAAGCTCTACTCCGAAAGTCCCGACTCTGGAGCCGAGTCCGCTGGCCAGCAGGGCCAGGGCTTCACCTTCTCCGCAACAGGTGTCGAGAAGTCGGTAAGTTGCCTCGCCTACTGAGAGGGATATGCCTTTTTTGATGTGGCTTACGATGCCAGGCGGTGTCGGGTAATACCCCATTTTGGCCTGGCTTGCGATTCGTGCCATAGCTTCCTCCTGTGGTTTTCCCGTCAGGAGAAAGCTCTCCCCCCTTGGGGGAAAGAGCTTCCCCCGCGGGGTTGTAGTTCGTTGTTCAGTTAATCCTTATGCCACAGACGTCAAACCCTCGGACATGTTATCTTCCTTGTTCGCCAACCCCAAAAGCTTCAAGATCCTTTGGGGTGCGTTCATGAGGCAATTCTCCCAGGCCTGAGCTTCGGCTCCTCTCAGGACGGCCCGATAATGATCCAGGTCGAATAACCTGGCCGGCTCGCCGTAACGGTCAATGGAAGCTTCCATCATGGCTACAGCATGCTCCAGCGCCTTCACCAGGTCCTCATGGGAGTTAACGGCCTTGATGATAAAGGCAGCCTCAGTCCAGTCCCGTGCGTCGGCAGGAAGGTCTTCCGGAGGAATAACGGCCACGATAGCATCGCCGCTCGGCGAGCATATTGCGATCCTCCTCCCCTCGCTTGCCTCCTCAGGTTCGGCAACCCACGGTGTCCGAGAGGGTTTTTGGCCCCCATTGAACCATAATGCGCAATCCAGGCAGAGCAGCCCTTTCTCAGGATCCAGCATGTGGCCCTCATGCTCCAGATCAATTAGTACGGTGCAGTTGGCACATGGTTTTATGTCGCTATTTTTCGTTGCCAATGTCCTTCCTCCTGTCTCCTTGCCTCCAGGAGGAAGCTACCCCTCAGGGGGTAACTTCCCCCCGCGGGGTTTTAAGGAATTTGCTTTACTTAATGGGAGTCATGTACTCCCGGATTTCCTTTCTGGCGTCTTCCAGGTGCATCACCAGGTCGTCCAGGTTCCGCATTTTGCCGCCGTCCATACTCGCCGCGAGATAGTAGATTTCTCCGCGGCGATGGGCATCCCGGGCTGAACGAATCAACTTGTCCAAGCCGGCCTTGATTCTCCGAAGGCGACGCCCATTAAGGACCAGGTGATCAACCTTGTGATTGCTCATACCTGGGACCCCCTCTCTTCCACCTCGGCGTCAAAGTGTATCTGGGCCGTCTCGATTACGTGGTCCGGATCGATACCATTCAGGCGGGCCAGGTGGAGCAGGTCCGCCACCAGGTCGCTAATTGAGGTTTCCAGATCATCGGGGGCCACGGAAAAACCAGTTGCCACCAGAGCCCTCCTGCCAATTTCGGCGCATTCTTCGATGGTAGGCTCAGGGTTATCGGTAACAGAGCGTGGTTCCTCTTCTCCCAGGATATAAGCAACCTGGGCCTCTTTTCCCTGATTGTTGATCTCCGCGGCCTCTTGACCCTTCAGATCGTGGACCATCTCATCGAGGTCTTCTTCAGGCAGTGATAATAGAGCCGTCCTATCCATTGATAAGCACCTCCTCTTCCATCTTGAGATGGCAGCAGGCGCAAAGGTCCGGGTTGGTTCCTCCACTGCATTTTCTGTCGTTGGGCTTCTCTGCGTTGCGGAGCTCAAACATACCGCAAGGCTCGCCTTCGATCTGAGCCTTAAGGCTTTCCAAAAGGGCCACGATTTCGGCCTTTGGGCCCTGTAAATAAATCGGGGCCACATCCCTATAAGGCTTCTTTGAGGATATGCTGATATATCCAGTTCCGTCCTCCTTGGGATAGGCGTAGGCTTCAGCCTGATGGAGGTTAAACCATCCGTTTTTTCCCCTGCAGGCGATCATCAGGCAGCCTCCTTATCCTTGGCAGCACCCTTCACCCAATCCGCCAGGGGCGGAAACGCAGGGTCTAGCTCATCCAGGCAGTTAACGATCTCCTGCAAGCCGGGAACTTCAGAAAAAGCCCCTACTTCAATTGCACTGAGCTTTTCCCGAAGTTTGTGCACCAAGCTGCACAGTTCCTCGTCTTGGGGAATCCTTAAATCAAAGGGAGGGTCACCAGGCCGGTACACCCTTAACTCAGCCAGCCGGTTCCAATCGGGCCTGCTATCCCGATCGAAGGGAATGCCCTTCTCGACCAGCATCTCCTCCAGGTCATCAAATTCCCCATACCTGGCTTCACCGTTGTACAGCCGGAAGATGCCGAATTCGACATCAACCTCCAGGTCATAAAGGGGATTTTCCAACTCCAGGCTGTCGCCGGACACATCGTCCAGTTCCAGGATTGGGCCGAAGACGCGAGGCTTAAACCGCACGCCTTCTCTTTCGAGAATGTTCCGGATTTCGGCGTCAATCATCGGGAAAGGAAACTCGATGGTCGCCGATGACGTAGGTGATGACATGATCTTTCCTCCTGAAAGTTTGATGAAGTCAGGTAACCCGACTCACCCCTCCAGGACGGAGTCCTCCCCCAATGGGGGAAGCTCCCCCCAATGGGGTTAGTTTATTCAGACGTTTAGGCCGTCAACTTAAGGGACTCGCTTTCATCGGCCAAGCACCCTATGTGTTTGGCTTCAAGGCTGTGCTGGCCGTTACAAAGATCGTTATCCTTGTTGAGCGATTCCACAGTAGTGCCGTCGCCATGCAGCAACGTCCATTCTTGCCGTCGCTCCAATTCTGTAAGCTGTGCGTCGGCCTCCTGGAATTTATCCGGGTCCATAGAATAGAGGCTCTGGGGGCGTCCGCAGATTTCCGGGGAATAGCCAAAAATAGACATATCATTCCCCTTCCTCTTGCAGTTTCGGCAGGTCCGCGATTTCCTTGGGCAGCCGTCCATGCAAATCGACTGGACATTGCAGGATAAGATCCACCAGCGCGCCTTTCTTCGCCTGGGCCAGCTTCTCGGGGCTCGGATAGCCTCGCTGCTCCATAAATTCCTGGAACTTGTCCACCTCCATCAGTCGGGAGTCGTGGACGATGAACTTCACCAACTCTGCTTTGGTCTTTTTCTGGAGGTATTCTTCCGTGACCTGGAAATTGGCGAAGTCGATATCCAGGAACTCGGCCATGGCCTGGCGATCGGCATCCTGAAAGACTGCCTGATAGCCTTTCATTAAGCCGAGTTGGATCTGCGCCTTGTTCAACAAAGGTTGCAAATCCTCCAGAAGCACCTGGTTTTTCACCCAATCCAGGAAGTAGGCTAAGTTTTTCCAGTTCAGGGCCTCGGCTTTCAGGGTGGTGTTTTGGTCCAGCCAATCTTCCAGGCTATTGCGATGCTCATAGACCACCATGGCTAAAGCCTGTTGCAGGCGCCTTGGATCGTTCAAATCAAGCGCCTCCATCAATCCAGGCAGTTCTTGATGATAGAATTCCTGGCGGTAATATTCGCCATGCCAGGCAACCCGGGGCACATCAGGGTTTTTCTCGTTGGCCTTGGTCTTGGTAGCCGGTTCAGCCTTGCCATTTCTGGCCGCGGCCTTCACACCATTGAAACAGCTTTCCTCCCCAATGCAAACCATCAGAGTCGAGTGATAGACCGGCTCCAGGTTGAGCCCCAGAATGGATGCGTATTTCGGACAGGCCAGACATTTCTCTGCCGGCTGGCAAGAGCAGTCGTCAAACTTTCCGGTGGTCTTGGTATTGTAATCCCCTATGATGGCCACCGGGGTCTTTGCCTTGTTTTGCTTGCAGTCAGCCCAATGCAGGTTAAGCCAGGCCTCTTGCTTGTTCAGGAAGCACAATTGATCGAGACATTTAGTTTTTTCTTTCTCAGTGTCGAAGAGCTTGCGCTGCACATCGGTATTCTTGGGACAAGTTTTGCACTCAGACTTATCGAACCGGCCGGAGTGAAGCGGGACAGCCAGGCGGTCCACCTTCTCCCTCAACTGCCTGACGGTTAACTCAGCCGGTTTATCCCATTGGCGTTTACCGAGTTCCTGCATGAAGGCCTCCACCTGGTCGCCTACTCTTAAGAGCTGCTCCAGGTGCCCAATATGCCAGGCTCCGGATTTCCAGAGATCAATGGCCGGTTGCGGCAACTCCAGGAACCGCAAGCGCTTGCGGATATAGCCTTCCCGTAATGACATGCGCTCGCTCAGGATCTTGACTGCCGAATCACCCTGCTTTTCAGCGCATAATTTGAAGAACTGGGCTTCCTGAAATCCGGTATAACCCTTTCGCTGCAGGTTCTCGATGCCGGTGAGAATCATTGCCTGTTCTTCGCTCATTTCCTCAATCTTGCTGCTCAACACCCCCAGAGCAGCATCCACCTTTTGAGCCAGCAGTTGCCGGGCAGCATACCGCCGATGGCCAAAAACAATCTCAAATCTGACCGGAGATTCAGCTTCAACCGGCCGAAGCAGAGCATCTTGCTTCTGACCTTCTTTCATAATGCTATCTGCCATTTCCGGATCAGGAATCAGGCGTTCAGGTGGATTCCACGGAGCCGGGCGAATCTGCTCAAGGGGGATTTTCCAGACGTGCCTCGGATTAGTGAGACATTGGCTGCAAATGTCGCCAAGATTCTCTGGATCCTCCACCCAAGAACAGCCACCTTCGCAGGCTCTTTCCTCAGTGCAACCACAAATACGGCAGGTTGCTACCTCATGCGACACAGAAACAGCACTTTCTTTTGACATCCTCTTCTCCTTGTTTTTTTAATCCCCAGGAGGAGAGATGTCCCCCATCGGGGGATTCTCTCCCCCATTGGGGTTTTTCTCTTTCAGCTATTTAACTATTACAGGAAGACTCCAAGTCGATCTCCGTTTCGAAATCCTCCTGCGGCAGCCTGCTTATGACGTCCTCTTTGAATTGCATGTAGCAATCAAGGGCATATTCTGGGCCATAGAGGTCGAGCAGAATCGCCAGAGCAAGCTGACTCGGGCCGCTCCCCAGGTAGCCCCAGGAGAAGCCCGTAGGCGAATGGTTTCTGATCTTTAAGGAAGGTGCCAGGGGTAAAGGTTTACCGTTAAGCCATACCTGGCCGGTCTCTAAATTTCCTTTCAACCGAATTTTCAAATGTTACGCCTCCTTACCCTTAAGTCTTTTGATCTCCCGGCAAATGGGACACATCCGGGGAGCCATTTTCATGTTTTTGAAGCGGCGCTCTTCCGACCGGTCTCCAGGCCAAGTTCGGGCAACAGTAAACCCTATTCCCTTCTCGGCAAAAGCGGCAGATAGACGAGCTCCGTTACCTTTTCGATGTTGTTCGAGCCTGGCTTCCAGGTTCTCTGCGAAGCCCACATAGTGTTGGGCGTGGGCCAGGGGCTGATCGAAATAAAGAAGATAGATGGTGCCCTGTGGTGCCATCAGGCCACCTCCTGCAGCCCTTCACTGCCTGATACTGCGTCCGGGCACTGCGCTGCGGAAAACACCAGGTTCAGAATTGTCTCCACCTCGCTCAACACCGATAGACAAGCCTGGACCACGGTGAGTCCCGCTTTCTCTGCCTGCCCCTGTAGATATCCGAAGCTCTCCCCAAGGTTCTCTTCAGGCTGGCGGTCGCAGACGCGACACAGCACCGCGGCAGAAAGCTCCGCCACCATCTCGCGCTGCCACCGAGCACTGTCTTGAAGCAGACCTGACCGGCTGTGCGCGGCGTGGGCCAGTTCATGAAAGAAAACCTTTTCTTCCGGGGATGCCAGGCTGATTCTGCCTGCTGATGCACTGAAGCAGCCGTAAATCCTACCGTTACCCGGGATTGCCTTTACTTCAAGGCCCCAAGCCCGGGCCACTTCCATAAGAGGCAGATCGGGAATTTCCAGTGCTTCTTCGTAGGAAAGAGGCTCCCCTTCCGTATCCTCAACCCGAAAAACGGGAATGAGCAGGAAGCCCACTATGCGTTTCTTTTCTTTGGTGTCCGCAGTCGCCGCAGGTTCCTGATCTTCATCCTCTGTGGACATTGACAGCTTCTGCGATGATTTCACCTTGATGAACCGCGGGGCAAATATCCTGAAAGCACGCGCGCCTTTCTTCACACGCCGGCCTACCTGGTTCCACTGTCTGATTCCCCGGGCGTCCCCAGTCCCCGCCAACACCATCAGAAGCCTGTTTAACAGGCTCCACTTGGCCGATGGAATATCGGCTGCGGTGAACAAAGCCAGGGCAATGGCCTCAGGTATCGTGCCCCGCTGAAATTCATGCAAGATGCCCGATAGAGCATCTTGCCATTGTTGTTCTTTGTTTTGCTGCATGTCATCCTCCTCGACCTCCTCCGGGAGGATGACCACCCCCCCCAGGGGGCAATCACCTCCCCCCGATGGGGCCATAGCAGACAATCTGCTTATCCGTAATTAGAACGGTTTCAGTTCATTTGTCCTGCCGCAGCCCCGGTTCCCTCCTCCAGGGACAAAAAATACGACTCGAACATATCCAGGTCCCGCCGCACCATTACGCCTTTGCATTTGGTACAGATGGCCATGTGGTCATTGACACCGGCCAGGCGTTGATCCTGGAAACCGCAATCCGCGCATTCATATTGGTAAATTGGCATCGGTTATCCTTTCTTGGACAAAACCACCTCTCACAGAGGAGCAGTATCATATTAAAAATAGGGGGCCAGGGCCCAGGACAAAAAGTAGAAAACCACGGCCATCAGGGCCAGTAACCCGACGTACGGCAGAGCTAACAGCCGTTCTCTCTTAGTGCCCCCTTTAAAGGGCCACAGCCAACTCACTTTTTCCATGCTCTCCATGGTCTCCCTCCAGGGTTTCCTTTCCCCCGGGAGGGATACCACCCCTGCCAGGGGGTCTCCCCCCTCAGCGGGGCTTAATGGGTTTTCTTAAGCAGCCATGGGCTGCCTGATAGCCGTGATCTTTCCCTTTTCCAGCCACCAGACTTGGATCTCCGGCACCGGGGAAGGGTCGGCGTGATCAGATGTGGCGAACACCAGAATGTTGTCGAAGTCCTGCCGTATTGCCTGCAAGAAGTCGATCAAGTGGCCTCTGTTTCCGGGGTCCAGGATGTCCGCCTCATCAATCATGAGGAGGCGGGCCCCGGCCAGCTTCGTCAAGGCGTATTGGAAAGCTACACCCACTCGAAACTTGGCGGATTTGGACAATGTGACGTAAGGAGAGTCTGATAGTTCAATGGCAAGCTCCTTATTCAGCATCAAGGTCCGCCCGGGAAACAGATGTTCAGCCGCTGTCTGCAGCAGATCGTTCACCGGCTTCAAGACCTCGGCTATCATCCGGGATGGGATACCTTCCGGCGCCAGGGCCTTGGCTATGGCATCGTAAACTGAGGCTTCTTTCTCGGACTGGGCCAATTTGGCCACGGCTGCATCAAACGCGTCCTTCTGCTGCCAGAAGGTGCGTACCGCTGCCAAGAGGTCCTGCCCGATCTTTATACGGGCATCCAGGACGGCAATCTCCTTGTCCAGGTCGGCCGTCATAGCAGCCTGCGTCTTAAGCCTGGCGATATTGGCAGTCAGGTCCCGACACTTTTGAGGATACTGCTCGTATGCGCTTTGCTTGGCCTGGGCCTCCTGAAGTTCCTTCTCCAGATGCCCCACCTGCTCTGTTTCATTCTTCAAGAATCCCTGTAGCTTTTCGGCCTTTACAGGGTCAGCGGCTTTCTGCCCTTGGACAGCTATTCCCCTGGCTTTGGGGCAAGCGATCTCGAAACCCTGAAAGACCGGGCACACCACCGGGAAGAACTTGGGAGCTTTGCCGGGCCCCAGGCTATCCACCTGTTTTTGAAGGTCCGCCAGACTGCGGCGGCTGACTTCTAGGGCAGCCTGCAAGCGTTCTACCTCCCCAGACTTTGGCGGCTCAATGGGATTAGCCTCCAGATCAGCCAACTCCTTCTCCAGTTTCGGAAGGTCATCCATGTTACCAATGGCCTTACCCCGTCTTTGGAGGAGTTCATCACGGCTTTCCTGGAGGTTTGCCAACCCCTCTATGACCTGGGCCTCCTGAAAATCAGGGAGTATATATTCCTTGTCCCCGATTGTGGCCTTTTGCTTCGGGTCTTCGAGATTGCCCGCCTCTTTTATTAGTGCCTTGGCGATGCGCCGGCGCGTGATAGCCTCATTTTCAGCCTCCTTGAAGCCGTTGGAAGCTGCCAGCTTGGCTAGATCCCCCACCGAATCGCATATGGCTTCTTCCGAGATTTCTTCAGGCAGCCAACATATGAGGCGGTCCACAATGTCCTTCCTGTTCGGATTCAAGCCCGGGATCAACCGAAAAAAAATCTCCCGGCGCATGTTCTCTGGGAAGGAGAGGAATGTCAGCGGATCGCAACAAATAGCTGACATGACTTCGTCTTTGGGGACCGGCCCAATAACTGCCGGAGCACTTTTAGGGGTTTTCTTGCGGCTAATCACACCGCTGGTCTGCGTAATTTTGACTTCCGCCGACTTTGCTCCATTCCTGATCAGATCAGCCTGCTCATTGTGGGTTTTCCGGCCGCGGGCAGTTCCGGTGAGACACCATTGAATGGCGTCCCGAATGCTGGATTTCCCCGCCTCGTTCTCTCCCACAATGATAGAGATAGGAGCTTTAAGGTTTAGACTCAGGGATTCGATCCCCAAGATGTCTTTGATTGATATTTCCATAGCTTCCTCCAGGTTAATACGCCGCCAGGAGGAAGCCGCCCCCGCAGGGGAGCCTACTTCCCCCTGGCGGGAGTCATTGGTTGAGCCGCCTATCTATGGCCGCTCAAAAGGGAATATCCTCCATATCGTCCGGGACACCGCCTTCCGGAGGCGCAAAGGGCGGCTCGTGTTCTTGGCGGCTGCCGTTGCCCCCGCCACCCAGCATCTGCATGGTGTTGGCGATGATGTCGGTGGTGTAGTGCTTTACCCCGTCCTTTTCGTAGGAGCCATACTGGAGCTTGCCCTCGATATAGACCTGCTTGCCTTTGGTCAGGTACTGGCCGCAGATTTCGGCCAGTTTGCCCCAGGCCGTCACTCGGTGCCACGAGGTGCGTTCCTGCGGGTTTCCCTGCCCATCTTTAAACTTTTCGCTGGTCGCCAGGCTGAACTTTGCCACTGCCGTGCCGCCCGCGGTATACCTAATTTCAGGATCGGCACCGAGATTTCCCACCAGAATGACTTTGTTAATTCCGGCCATTTTCGTATCCTCCTCCTTTTGCCGGGGGATCTTCCCCAGCCCGTATTTTGTTTTTCAAAGGCATTCGGGTCAGAAGGAAGCCCATCTTTCTTCCTCACCGACTTCTTGCCTTATTTCCTCTTCCCTGTTCTCTGCCACTCGCGGCCTGACCTTGAACGGTCTTACGTTTTGAGACCCTTTTTCTTTGCGGTCCTCTTTCCCTTGAGGAATGAAACCGCCGATCTCCTTTTGGACTTCCCGGGCTTTTATGCCCAAAGGTCCTAACGTCAGTTTCATACCCGCAATCAAGGCCATGGCCATGTTTTCCTGGCATTTAATGCTTACCGTTCTTCCCATTTCCCGGTAGGAAATGTGGGTCTCCAGCCGCTTGGATTTTTTATCCATTTTCTGGCGGATCTGGAGCCGACTTTCCTTATCTTCTGGGTATTTGGGACTGTCGGGCGTAGCGGGTTCCATGCGAGGCTTCCACATACCCTGCAACCTCTGCCAGAAGCCGTGCCTCACATCTTGGCCCACGCAAGGACCGCCATTTTCAACGCCAAGCCGCTTACCGGCTCGCATGCAGCAGGCACCGAGGAACAATAAAACCAATCCTAATTCCATCAGCCATCCTCCTTTGGTGTTTTCCGCAGGGGAGAGCTGCCCCCCAGGGGGGATAGCACTCCCCCCGTTGGGGTTATTTGTTTTTGCGGTTTAAGCCGCTTTTTTCGCTTTTAAGTCCTGGATTACTTTTAGGTTTGTCATGAGGCGAAGGCCTAATTCGGTGCCCAATAAGGCAGCACCGCCTTCCTTCTGTACCAGTTCCTTGATCCGATGCTGGTATTCAAATTCAAGATTTGTCAGTTCCGCCAGGCTCATAGTCCCCTCCTTCGATCTTCACCTCCGGAGAGAGACTTCCCCACCCGGGGACAAAATCTCTCCCCGGTAGGAATGATTTATCAGTCGCTTACGCGGCTTTCTGCTTCTGACCGTTCTCCAGGTTGGAGATGGCTTTTTCGGCTTTCCTGAAGTCGAACCGCGTCTCGGGCTCCCCCGACGTGAGGGTCATGACCTGATTTAGCAGTTCGCTCTGCTTTAGCTTCTTGAGGGTGCTTTTTAATGCGGTCTTGGACACGGATAGCAGAGGCCAAATGGCTTCCCGGTCCATGCCGTCATCGAGGAGCGTCTGAACCACTTGCTTGGTGTCCAGGGTGTCGATGAACGAAGGCCCGAATACCTGGTCTCTTACGGAAATGGACCCGTTAATGGCAGCCCAATTCTTGAGGCGAGCGGTTATGGTCTTCGACATCACCCGTAGGGCAAGCAGTTGTTCTGCAGCCTTTTGCACTTCCTCCAGTGTGCTCGGAGCTATTAACTCCCGAGGTACCAGGGACCGGGCTACATGGGGGCAATGAGCCGCTACGCCGCACATCCCGCAGAAGGAGCCCGGTCGCGGTTCAAACTTCTGGTCTCCCTCGATCTGGGCGATCTTCTCTTCCAGCTTCCGAGGAACGCTTTGCAATTGCTCCGGCGTAAGCGTGATTTTTCGCGACTGGCCATAGCGGAGAAAATAAAGCTTCAACTGGAACTTCTTTGCGTCCGGGTATACGGCTCTCCACAATCCCCAGCCATAGGTCAGGAGCTGTGGATCATCCTCCACCGTGTCCATCATCTTCCAGCCGCTCTTCCAATCCATAATTACCGCTTGGGCGTGCTGCCGGAAGTGAAAGTCCAGGACCATCCGGAAAAAAGCCTCTGGTGCGAAGTACCCGCAGGGCTCCCAGTTTCGGGTAAAAGCCAACCTGCGTTCCACTCCCGGGTCCTGCAACCCTGCCGGTAGAGAAAAACCGCGGTAGAACCTCCTCCAGACTTCAGCAACATCTTTTAAAGAAGATTCTTGGGCGGCTGCCCATATCCAATCGGATTGCAGGTTTTTCCGAATCAGCCTGACGAGGTACGGTTGGACCTTTTGATGAAGCTCCAGGCCGGTTTCGCGATACTCGTTTTCTTCTTGCGGAGTTTTATTCAGGTAGATTTCTTTGTAGGCCCAGGGACAGCGACCGTACAAAATGAGTCTTGATATTGAGTATGACATGGTTTCCTCCCGAAATTACCAGGGGAGACCATGCCCCCACCGGGGGATAAGGTCTCCCCCGCGGGGATTTTGGTAAGGGTCACTTTCTGCCAGGATTGTGGCTTAGAAAAATGACTTCGTCTTGCCGTCACGGTTCTGAGAGGAGGTATGCTCCTTTGATTGCTCCGGAGGGGGAGTAACTGCTTCTTCCTGGGCCAGGCCCTTTTGCATGGTTCCGGGTTCCTGGAAGACGACCTCGTATCCTGCTTCCTTAAATTTATTAGTGATTCTCTCTTTTGTTACGCCGGTGGTCTTCTCCCTGTCCGGAAGGATCTCCAAAACCACTTGCAGGATATCCCCTTCCCAATAGCGGTTAACCCACTCCCCGATCGCCACCTTCTTTGTGGTGATGATGGGAACCGGGAATGAAGGTATTAACATGTTGGTCTGGCAGGCCTTGAGGATATCAGGAATCGTCATAGGGATCAGCCTCTGTTCATCTCCCGGGAAGTCTTGGGAAGTGCCAGGCGATTCCTTACCCTGCTTCGGTGTGGACTTCTGAGAGCCTTGCGAAGAGGATTTTGCAGATGAAGCATTTGACTTGGAATCCTCTTTATCATTTTTCCCCGACAAGAGGTCATCCATATCTTGGGTAAAATATTCCGAAGCGTTGACTGCGACCAGCGTGGCCGCTATCAGGGCCCGCTTGTAGGCCATTTTCTGGATGGTATTCACCAGGTCGGCAGGGTCCGGGTTTTTTCTCTTCCCGACATCCTGGGATTCGATCGCCGCATCTCCCTTTGGGAACTGTGCCCCGCAACCGCCGATCTTGCCCCAGCAGTACCAGCCGCCACCCCTTTCTTCCTTGCTGCGACGGATGGTTTCTTTCTCACACTTCGGGCACTTGTATTCTGCCTGACGATAACGGTGCTTGCTCTCCCAGGAGTTGGCCGAACCATCTGCTTCGGCGATCAACCGGCCGTTACGGGATAGCCGAATTTTGTAATGCAGGTAGAAAAACGGCTCTCCACCGTGGTCTTGTCCGGTCCAGTCCAATTCCTTGTCCAGGATCTCGATTTCCTTGGTCAGACCGAAAAACGTACATAATTTTTCGGCCCCGGGCTTCAAGAGCGTCTTATTCTTTGTGCCCGGAATAACGCCGAAATCAACGTTTTCTTGCATTATGCTTTTGACAAATTTTCCAATCTGTTGGAACCGTTGCACCGCCATTTCCACGTCCATTTCCGGCATTGCCAGGGACATGGGGCGGACAACTTCCAAGTTTCTGGCTGTTGCTTCCTTTTCCATATGGTTCTCCTTCTTGGCTTGAGCCGGAGGAGAACTATCCCCCCAACCGGGGAATGTCCTCCCCCGGGTATGGGGTTATTTAACTATATGGAGCCTGGGGCGATTGGGAAGCTGCGCCCCTATCAAAAAGGGAAGTTCGTTGCTGTCAACATCGATCACGAATGGCTTGGGCTCATCGTGATCAAGAAGATCCTCTTCCTCGTAATCAGGCAGGTCGGTCTCGCTTGCCGGAAAAATCGGCCTTTTCATCAAAGGACAATATCCGTAGCAATAATCATCCCGCCTTGCAAGTCGGAGACAGCAGGCTCCTAAAAACATTAACAGCAGACCGATTTCCAGGGGTCCAATTTCCATACCTTCACCTCCTTCAGAAAGTTGTCCTGTCAGGAGGCATCTATCCCCTGCCGGGGAATGCGTCTCCCCAGCGGGGTCTTTTTATTTTTCAGGGAATTTACTGTTCAGGCAGCCCTAACACCGCGAGAAGCCGCATGACTTGCAGTACATGCAGCCACCTTCCCGTTCCATGGCCCCGCCGCAATCGGGGCAGGCTCCCATGGTGGGCATCTCTTCCTGATGCTCAACATTAGCCTCGCGGGCCAGGACCTTGGCGATGGCGTCCGGGCAGGAGAGAACCTGCTCGCCGTTCCCCCAGACGGGACTCGGGCACCGGATTCCAGTCAATTGCTTGATGATGGAATCGATCTTCACGCCGGAGCGCAGCGCCAAGGAAATGAGTCGGCCAGTTGATTCTATCTGGCTTTGAGCGCAGCCACCGGTCTTCCCCATCTTGGCAAAGACTTCGCAGTATCCCAGGTCGTCTTTGTTCACCGTGACGTACAGCTTGCCGCAACCGGTGTTCATGCACTCTGTATCACCGGATGTCCTTTTAGGACGGGGACGGGGAGTGATGTACTCCAGTTTATTGGCTTTGTTAGCCCCGAAGCTCAGGACCTGCTGATCCCGAGAGCCATCCCGGTAGATAGTCACGCCTTTGAGTCCCATCTCGTAAGCCATGAGATAGACCTCTCGGACGTCATCCGGAGTGGCCTGGCTGGGAAAGTTCACGGTCTTTGAAACCGCGTTGTCGGTGTATTTCTGGAAAGCCGCCTGCAGGCGGATATGCCATTGCGGGGAGACCTCGTGGGCGGTGACAAAGAGTCGCCGAACGTCCTTGGGTATCTCCTGGAGGCTCGCAATGGAGCCTTTCTCCGCAATCTTGCGCATCAGCTCCGCGCTGTAAAAGCCGCGGCGCTTTGCCAGTTCCTCGAAATAGGGATGGACCTCTACCAGCTCCGTGCCCTCCAGAACCCGGCGCACATAGGAGACCGCAAACAGCGGCTCGATGCCGCTGGAGCTGCCGGCGATGATGCTGATGGTGCCGGTAGGAGCGATGGTGGTCGTTGTCGCATTGCGCATCCGGGCAAAGCCGTCACTCTCGTATTGAGAGCCAGGGTAATTGGGAAAATTTCCCCGTTTGGCGGCCAGGTTCGCGGAAACCAGCTGTGATTCTGTATGGATGAAGGCCATGATTTCTTCGCCCTTGGTTACCGCCTCTTCGGTATTGTAAGGGATTCCTATGGATAGCAGAAGATCTGCGAAGCCCATGACCCCCAGGCCGATTTTGCGGTTAGCCAGGGTGCGTTCCCTGATAGCCTCCAGAGGGAACTTGTTGGCGTCAATAACGTTGTCCAGGAAGTGGACCGCCGTTCTCACCATCTCTTTCAGCAGGTCCCAGTCTATTTCCCCATTTTTGACAACCTTGGAAAGGTTGAGTGAGCCCAAATTGCAGGACTCGTAAGGGAACAACGGCTGCTCTCCACAAGGATTGGTGGACTCGATCTCCCCCACGTTGGGCAGGGTGTTGTCGCGGTTGATGGCGTCCAGGAAGATGATCCCTGGCTCGCCGGTGCCCCAGGCGCTCTCCACGATCAAGTCGAAGAGGGCCCGGGCTTTAACCGTTTTCACCTCTTCCCCGGTCCGGGGGTTGATGAGCGGAAAGTCCGCTTCGGCCTTCACCGCCTCCATGAAGGCATCGGTGATGCCCACGGAGATGTTGAAGTTGGTGAGGCGATCTTTGTCATTCTTGCAGGTGATGAACTGCTCGATGTCCGGGTGGTCAACCCGGAGGATCGCCATGTTGGCCCCCCGGCGAGTCCCGCCCTGTTTGATGGTTTCCGTGGCCACGTCGAAGATGTTCATGAAGGAGAGGGGCCCGGAGGCAACCCCCTTGGTGGACATCACCGGATCATTGGCCGGACGGATCCGGGAGAAAGAAAAGCCGGTCCCGCCTCCGGATTTGTGGATGATGGCCGTGTGTTTGATAGCATCGAAAATGCTGTCGATACTGTCATCCACTGGCAGGACGAAACAGGCTGAGAGCTGTCCCAACTCCCGGCCGGCGTTCATCAGCGTGGGGGAATTGGGCAGAAAGTACAGCCCGGCCATGAGGTCGTAGAACTTTTGCGCAGCGGCTTCAATGTCCGCATCCAGATCGTATTTAAGATCGATCTGGGCGATGGTATCAGCCACGCGCCGGAACATGTCTGCGGCCTCTTCCTTTACAGTGCCCCTTTCATCCTTCATCAGGTAGCGCTTTTTCAGCACCACGAGGGCATTGGGGCTGAGTGGCAGCCCCTGATCCATTTCCCTTTCAACCTGCATAGGGAACCTCCTTTTAATTGCGGGCGTAGAAGCACCCTCAAAATGAGATAACTCCTCTCCCTGTTTTCTTTAAATTTTGTTTGATTTTTAGTTATGCCCTTGATTTCCCACCTGATTTGATGTATATAAACAGGTGAAAGGAATAGGGCTTATGGAAGTAATTGACGGCGGTTTTAAGAAAGGCTCCTGGCTTCACGACCGCGGGGCCTATTCAGATGATGAAATTGCAGAAATGAACGAACGATTCAGAAAGCTAATAAACCGCCATCCTGAATGCCGCTCTTTTCTTGAATTTTTTATTTGGGATATTCAGCAAAAAACCGAACCCCAAATAGTTAAGTAAATCGAACTGTCACCCGATAGAACCCCGGTCGAGTTTCCTTAAAGGTAAAAGTTGTCCCCTCCAAAGCTACTGCTGAAGGAACACTTCCCCAAACATTGATAATCAATTCTTTTGGAACATCCTCCGCTATACAGGTTGTTCCCGGCCTTGGCCTTCTTCCCTCCTGCCATTCAGCAAGGACGTCCGCAAAATTCCTTGTCATTGTCTCTACCTCCCTTTTTAGATAATGTCTGAGGGCAGAGACACGTATCCCCTGTCAGGGGGGATAACCTTCTCATGCCCCCTGATTGGGGTTTCACTGCTGTATTAATCCCTAATTTCGTTTGGGCAGCTCGGGAACCTAACCTTGCTGCCTTGCATGAACATCTCCTCCACGCAACCGTGGAAGGAGGGAATCATGCGCCCCGGGCCTGGAAAAAACTCACCAGCGGGGTCTTATCTTTTCTTTTTTTTTGCGGCCACCTTATATGGGCGGCCTTTCTTTTTTTTCTGCGAGCATAACCGCTATTAAGCGGCTGCGCCAAATTCGGCGCTCAAGGCGGCCCGCATCACCTTGAATAGCTTTTTATGGTTTAAGTTTTTAATGCAGCAGGAGAATTAACCCCTGCAAGATCGACCATAGCCGAATGAAAATCTATTTGGCGATCAAATCCTTCATTTTTCACTATAGCTTTTCATTTTTTTCTGAAATTTCCTTCGTGAATCAGGAAAGCTCACAGAAAATAGCAGCTTTCCGCCCCTAAATTGAAAATCCCATATGGTAGGTATCCTGTTAATAAATACGGCTGAAGGAGAGGGCTATGGCTAAAAATAAGTATAGAAAAAAGAAGATGAAGGACCCTCAAGCGCCTCAATCAACGCAGGAAACGCCGCCAACCAATCGCCCCCGCCGCCCCCGTCTTTTTGAGCCCGACTGGAGGGGCCGGCCTTTTATCAAGAGAACCATTACTCTTTGCACTCCCCAGGCCCAGTCTCTGGGGAACTTCATTCCTGGAATCGCCGGCGCCGCCTGTATCATCGGCTTCGCGCTGCAGAGGTATGTGGAGGACATCCGGGTTCTCACCCTGCTGGAATCCGTGGATGAGGAAATCTTCAAGACCCTGGGGAAAGACCTGGAAAATGAGTGCGCCAGGCTCGAAACCCTGATTGCGGAAGAGGGAGTTAAAAGGGAAACTCTCTTCCCGCATCCGTTAACAGTCGTCGTGGAAATCACCCACCCTTATGGCATCGAATACGCCAAGATGGTGGAGAATATGGACAAACTGGTAAGTTTGCTCTGGGATTTGCATAACGGCCGCATCATTAATCCCATTGATTTTGAAAAGGCCAAGGAGAAATGGTTCCAGCTCATCCGGGATGCGGGAAGAAGGATTACCACCCTTGCCCGGGAAACCCTGGACCAGGCCCGGCAAGAGAAGGCCCTGAAAGACCAGAAAGAAGCCGCAGAAGCCCAGGAAGAGGCGACTGACGCTGCGGCCATTGCGGAAGGGGAATTGACCTCCGCAGAGGCGAAGGAGCCTGCATCTCCTGAGGCGCCGCAAGCACCTGAAACCCTTCCTGGAGGAAATGGCCGGAAGCCCCGGAAAGCGGGTAAAACCACCGGCCAAGATTCCGAAGCAGAGGAGGTTGGTAAGGGATCGGGCCACGAGACTTCCATGCTGGGGGCTGGTGAAGAATCGCCTCCGCCGCTGGAACAGGCCGTGTAACGAAATTTCCGGGGGCCCAAATGTCCCTTAAACCCTTGTGCGGCATAGTAATGGCCCTGGCTAATACCGTTGCCGCCAAAGACCTGTATATGGCCCGGCATCAGCACCGCGTGGCGCATATCGCCTGCGCTATTGCGAAAAAGATGGGCGCCGAGCCTGAATTCATCGAAGGGTTAAGGGTAATGGGCTTTCTTTATGACCTGGGGAAAATAGCGATTCCGGACACGATTCTTTGTAAACCAAACAAATTAACCGCCCAGGAATATGACCTGGTAAAAATCCATCCAGGGATTGCACATGATATTTTTAAGGGAATTGATTTCCCCTGGCCGGTAGCCCAAGCGGTTCTGCAACACCATGAGAGACTTGACGGCTCCGGTTATCCTCATGGCTTATCTGCGAAAGAAATCATCATGGAAGCCAGGATCCTGGCGGTGGCTGACGTGGTGGCCGCCATCACGTCCCACCGCCCTCATCGCCCGGCCATGGGGCTTATTGAGGCTTTCGAGGAGATTACCGGAAAATCGGGAGTTTTGTATGACCCCGAGGTGGTTAAAGTTTGTCTGGAAGTTTGCAAGCCGCAGTTACGCGGCCTTCGTTATGGGCGGCTTCGCCCCAGAGATCTTGATCCTACACCCCCAATTCCTTCTTACTGATTTTTTTTCCTATCACCCTCAGTCACCCCTTGCTTTTTTTCTGGTTGCGTCCTATAGTTCGCAGTTGTATATTAATAAGGAGCAGGGCTAATGCCAAAGAAAGCAAAGCCCAAGAGCGTCATCGTCTATGCGGATGAGAACGGAAAAGAGCCGTTTACGGATTGGCTCTACAAGCTGCGGGACATCATGGGGCGCAAACGCATACTTGCCCGCGTTGCCCGGCTAGCTCAAGGAAACTATGGGGATTGTGAGCCTGTCGGCGAAGGTGTGAGCGAGTTGAGAATGTTTTTTGGCCCCGGGTACCGGGTCTACTTCGGAGAGGATGAACACAACGTTGTCGTTCTGCTGTGCGGCGGCGAAAAGGGAAGCCAAGGCCAAGACATCAGAGAGGCCAAAGCCTACTGGAAGGAGTATTTAAGCCATGAGAAACTATAGAACATTTACCGATGTTGAGGAATCCTATCTCCGCGACCATCCGGAGGAAATTGACGATTATATCACCATCCTTTTTGAGGAATACGCAAAGGACGGCGATACAAAGGCGTTGCTTTCTTCCCTGCGGGTTCTGGGCCGTGTCAAAGGCTTGACCAAGCTGGCCGAAGAAACGGGCATGAGCCGCAAGGGCATTCAAAAAGCTCTTTCAGAGAAAGGAAATCCAGAGTTTGCCAGTATCAACGCCATCATGCACGCTATGGGGTACAAACTGACGCCGAAAAAACTTGAGGCTTAATTCCGTTTTAAAGGTGCTGCACGTGGAGCACCCGGCTATGAACAACATCAAAAGGCTCCTTAACCTATTCAGTTAAGGAGCCTTCGGTTTTTCACGATATTGTTGTCTGCTAACTCAGTGAATCAACTTCCAAAATAATGCGGCTTTCCCTGCCAAAACATAATGGGATACCCAATGAAATACTGGCCGTTGCCAGCCAGTCGGCCGTTGAGAAAGACGAAACACCACCGAGGAAGGCGTTCGCTGATCTTTGTCCAGGTCCCGACGTCATCGTTCATGGCAAAAACTTTCTGCTGGCTGGGATCCGTTTTTGAGGCCGTGAAAATTATCCCCGGTCCTTTGGCCCAAGTCCACGCATTGCCAGTGTAATTAAGGGCGTCGATAATGACCGCTGGCGGATTATCCAGCAAGACCGGCTTGGGTAGGTCAACCAGGCCGGAATCGCCCATCGGGACCCCCTTGAATGCCTGCTCTAGGATCTGACACATCTTGGCCGCGGCCTCTTCAGGGGTTTTGGCCTCCGACTCGGGCATCCAAGGCATTACCTGAACCATCAACATTTTTCTCTGCCAATCGGTTAACTTCCGACCGGATGAACCAACAGTGGCCCCTGATATAGCGGCACCCCCAGCGGCCCTGGCGATATTTCCGGACGTGGCCGCGGCTCCTGTACCGGGCATCAGAGCGAGCGAAGCTCCCTGCCCAATCAGTTGCAACAGGCCAGCATTATTAATTTTTACCGTCTTTTCCCGGTATCGAAAACTTTTGTCAGATACACCCCTTAACTCATACTTTCTGACGTATTCTTCTCTCGGAAGATCATGCAAAAAAACTCTCTTGGCTCCACCTTCTAAGGCCACCATGTAGGCAAACGAATGTCCGGCCGGCCGGGGGATCGTTGCGGTCGGCGCCGACGTTTCCTGGCTCTGTGAAATTGGTTCCGCCTTAACCATCTTGGATCTGGAGCTACTCCCGCCACCGCAGCCAAGTGCTGACAAACAGAGAATCAACGCCAACGCAACGATCTGAACCATGAAGGCCTCCTTGATTAACTAAAGGTTTATCCATTAAGCTCTGGGGATGCGGAAACTTGAGACACCTTCGCCATATTTACTACGGCCGCGGCATCCTATCGATTTCGTTCTTCTTGAGCCAGTTTTTGAGCGTGGTCATTCCCACTCCATAGCGTTTCGCGATGAATATGAGGGTGGAGCCGTTCTTTAACAAGGCCTCAATTTCTGGGCGATATTGGTCAAGCTTGCTTTTGCCGGGACCTGGAGGCCGCCCCAGCTTCACGCCGGCAGCCTTCCGGGCCGCAAGGGCTTCCTTGGTTCGCGCAGAAATAAAGTCCCGCTCGATTTCTGAAAACAGAGCCATAAAGGTCCCGAAGACCTTGCTCTCGATGGTGCTGTTTAATTTCCAGGCACCCTTAATCGCATAGACATTGACCTCTTTTTTCCGCAGTTCCGCCAGAATATCCAAAACATCAAGGGTGGACCGGCCTAAACGGGAAATCTCCGGGACGATAAGCCAGTCCCCGGGGTTCATGGATTCTACGGCCTTGGCGATCTCCCGTTTCCGCCACGTCTTCGCACCGGTGACCTTCTCCTCGACCCACTCGACATGCCCCAGCCGGTGCTCATTGGCAAAGAGCAGGATCTCGGCCTTGTTCTTCTCCAGGTCCTGATCCTGGGTGCTCACCCGGAGGTAGCCAATTACTTTGGGGGATTCTGTCAATCTCCTCTCCTGACTTCTTTCTTCTCCATGTTCTTTAAGGGCTGAACTTATGAAGGCTATGAATATATCTTAATCTACTTTAATGCGTCCCATATCAGACTATAAATGTCAAGCTATTTAATAGGCTCTTTTATGATTAATTATATGTTCGTTTTCTTAGTAATTTTCCAAAAGGAGGATGTCAACCTCTTGAAAGCCGGACTTGACGTTGACCTGTTTAAAGACTATAATTAGTCATATCTATGCGGGAGGTAGATCATGAAACTGTCCATCCAAATCAAGCCGATCAGTTATCTCAAGGCGCATGCCGCAGAGATCGTGCGTAACCTGGGGAAACAGGGTGGCCCCCTGATCATCACCCAAAACGGCGAAGCCAAGGTGGTCATACAGGACATCGAAAGTTACGAGCAGGCGCAGGAGACCATGGCTCTGCTGAAAATATTGGTGCTTGGCACTCGTCAGATCGAAGAAGGCAAGATTCAACCTGCAGCCGATGTCATCAAGAGGCTGCGGGAGCCACAGGAAGCCGGCTGATGGCCTTCGCAGTTTTCTTGACCGATGACGCAGCGCACGACCTGGAGGATATATGCGATTACATCAACCTACATGATATTCCGGGCAAGATGGATCATGTTCTTGAGCAGCTTAAAAAGGCATTTAATAGCCTATCGGAAAACCCTCACCGTGGAGCTTACCCTAAAGAATTATTGTCCATAGGGATTAAAGAGTACCGCGAGATCTTCTTCAAACCCTACCGCATAATTTATCGGGTCATGGATAGAAACGTCTATGTGCTTCTGATTGCCGACGGGCGTCGGGATATGCAGACTCTGTTGCAACGACGCTTGCTGGCTTAACCATCGGTCTGGATGATGTCCGCTTGATTTCCGCCCGCAAAGCCACCAAGAAGGAGGTGAGAATTTATGAGAAAAGGATATGATTTCAGCCAGGGCAAGCGTGGTCCGGTGGCCCCGGTCCAGCCCGGCAAGGTGCGCATTACTATCCGCATCGACGCCGACATCCTGAAATGGTTCCGCGAGAAGGTGAATGAAATTGGCGGCGGCAACTATCAGACCATGATGAATGACGCTTTGCGGTCTTATATCCAGTACCAGTACAAGATGCTGGAAGAAACAATCCGCAAGGTGATCCGGGAAGAACTGCGGGACCATGGCTGAATGCCGCCAAAAGATTATGCTCTTCGCTCCGGAGCAAAACCAACCAGGAGCGCTGTTCTCGCCGCAATTACCGGCTGGGTTCACTCAGAATTAACTTGCCTAATACATGTGATACATGTATCGTATTTAATACGATCAAAAAAAAACGAAGAAGAGGGAGCCGATGCCGATCTCCATTCGATTGCCGGAGGATATTGACAAGCGCCTGGATTTTTTGGCGCGCCAGACCGGTCGTACCAAGGCCTTTTATATTCGCGAGGCGCTCAGCGAAAAGATTGACGATCTTGAAGACTATTACCTCGCAGCCGATGTCCTGGAACGCATCCGAAAGGGGAAAGAAGCCACTTATTCATCCAGCCAGGTGAGGAAAGACCTTGGCCTGGACGATTGATTATTCTGATACCGCAAAACAACAATTGCGTAAGCTGGACAGACAGACTGCCCGAAGGATTCTCGATTACGTAGATGAGCACTTAGCTACCCTTGAAAATCCACGAGACCTCGGTAAGCCTCTTACTGGACCACTTGGGACTTTTTGGCGTTATCGCATAGGGGATTATCGCCTGGTTTGTGATATTGAAGATAACGCCTCCCGCATTTTGGTAGTGCGCCTTGGTAAACGGTCAGAAGTATATCGCTGATCCCATCCTATAATTGAGGCCCATATATCCCAGGGCCAGAATATTTTAAGCAGCTTTGACGCAATAGCTGGCATGATGTTGGAGATGGGAAAGAGTGCTGGAGGCGGCCCAGGGAACTCCGGGCTGCTGTCAATCACCCTGGGCCTGGTGGAAATTGGAGGCTTGGGCCCAGGCTCTTTCAGAAACCTTTTGGCCACCACAAAATTATCGTTGTAGTAGCCCTCCCTGATATCCGTGATAACCACCTTACCCCTTGCACTCGAAGCGTGAATCATCAACCCATGACCGAGATAAATGCCAGCGTGTCCAATGGGCCGTTCCTGATCGCTGAACAATAGCAGGTCCCCGGGAAGCAGCTTGGAGAAGTCCATCTTGCGGGTAACGACCTGGCCTACCCGGGCCTGTTCGACACTGGAGCGAGGCAGGTTTACCGAGAACCCATGGCGGAAAATGAACTGGGTAAATCCTGAGCAATCGGTGGCCACCCCGTATTCCAACGACCCGCCCCGGGAATAGTATACGGGGTTGCGGGCCAGGGCCTCAGAGAGACCCGAGATATCCTTGTGAGAAGTTGCATACCCCAAATTGGGCATAAAAATCAGCGTTAGAGCGATTAGGACGTTTAAAATCATATCCATCCAGAACTTGTAATTCCTTCCCCTAATCACCAAAGCCTCCGCCTTGATCTATTCATCGTCTGACAACAACAGCAGCAAACTTATAGCCGGGACGATACCTTTGCCGGTGGGGGGAGGAGCATCCCCGATTTTAGCCACAAAGGAATCTCCGCCTCCACCCCCATAGCCATATTGAAAGGCGCTGCGAGTGGGAAAGTCGCCGAAGGTGTACCCGGCGATATAAGCGTTGCCGGCCGTGTCCAAAGCAACGCCATTGGCCCAATCCCAGGTGCCACCCCCCAGGTAGGTAGAGTATGCGAAGGCGTTGCCTCCTTGGGTCAACTCGGCCAAAAAGGCATCCCGAGCCCCTCCGAATGCCGGCTGTGGGGCGTTAGCAGTCGGAAAGTTATTGGAGGAGGTGTAGCCGGTAATATAAGCGGCTCCGTTAGAATCAAGGGCGATACCATTAGCGATATCCTGGCCGCTGCCGCCCAGATAAGTGGAGTAGGTGAGGCCTTCACCCGCGGCGGTCAGCTTGGCTACAAAGGCATCGCAAGCCCCCCCTCCGTACGTTCTCTGCACGGTATCAGGAGTGGTGGGAAAGCTGGAGGAATAAGTGAATCCGGTAACATAAGCGGCTCCCGCCGAGTCAACCGCTATTCCCTTTCCCAACTCATCGCTGCTTCCGCCAAGATAAGTGGAATAGACCAGAGCTGTGCCCGCAGGACTGATCTTGGCCACAAAGACATCACTATACCCCCCGCCGAAGGTCTTTTGATATGCGTTCGCAGTGGTGGGAAAATTTGGGGAAGAGGCTTGCCCGGCAACGTATGCGGCTCCGGTCACATCCACTGCAATGCCATTGGCATTATCCGCAACACTCCCTCCCAAAAAAGTAGAATAGGCGAGGGAGTCACCCGCTGGGTTTAGCTTAACAACAAAGGCATTGTATCCCCCACCGAATGTCCTTTGATAGGCGCTCTCAGTGGTGGGAAAGTTGGGAGAACCAGTGCCGCCTGCGATATAGGCGGCTCCGGAAGGATCAACCGCAATGCCATTGGCACGATCACCGCCGCTCCCTCCCAGGTAAGTGGAGAAGACCAGGGTGTTTCCCCCAGGGCTGATTTTGGCTGCAAAGGCATCGTAAGACCCCCCTCCAAACGTCTTCTGCGGGGCGTTAGCACCGGTGGGAAAGTTGCTGGAATAAGTGGCCCCGGTGATATAGGCGGCTCCGGACGCGTCCACCGCAATGCCATAAGCATAATCATCGCTGCTGCCGCCCAGATAAGTGGCATAGGCCAGGCCATTGCCCGCGGGGGTCAGCTTGGACACAAAGACATCTTGACCCCCTGCCTTGCTCCCTTGCAGGGCATTGGTAATGGGAAAATTGCTGGAAGATGTGCAGCCGGTAATATAGGCGGCTCCGGCCGCGTCTGCTGCGATACCAAGGGCCTCATCATAATCGTGGCCACCCAGGTAAGTCGAGTAGATCAACACCGGGTCGATGACCAGGGGATACTTTTTGTCGTATGAGGCCACCTCGAAGCCCGCCAGCAGCCGGGCCCCGCCCTTCTGTACCGCAAAGCGGGCCTCCCTGGCTATCCTTTGCCCGGCGATCTCCTGGTAGACCACAGGTTTCTTTTGGATTAACTCCCCGCCGCCCGGCAGCTTAAGTGCCAGGTGGCCTTCAGCGGTGAGGCGCAGCTCCTCGACCCCCTCATAAGCGAAGCGCACCTGCCCCGGATCCGCCCCGGGATATACCACCACGTCGTACTCCAGTTCCCGGCCATGTCCGTAAAACTTCAAGTCAATGCCCGGGTAGGCCCCCTCATAGAGCACCCCGGCGTAGGTGGGAATATCGGTTCGCCACTTCTTCGGATTATTGCCGATAAAATAATTGACCTTGCAACCCTGGAGTTGAAGAGCCTTAAGCTTGACGTTCTTCTTGATCCCCACCGGCCTCACGCGCACCACACTGGCCATAACCGGCGCCGGTCCTTCAGGGCGTTCCTGCCGGGTCAAGCGACGACCGGGACCACGCTCCAGGAAGCCAGGCGTTTCCCCCTCTGCTACATGGCCCGGATGGGTCAGACTCAGGACTATCTCCTCTCTGGTGAAATAAAACGTGTGTCCGCTGCCTGCGGCGTAATATTTCACCTTCTTATCCACCTGACCCCGGTTCTCGATGAAATAAATAGGGAGGGAACCATAATTGGAATCAAGCCGGGGTGCCGCAGCTTTCTCTCCCAAGTTTCCCTTGGTCTTATCCGGCTTGGAATTATGGGCTGTATTTCCTCTAGAGGCACCCGCGATCGGAAGCAGCCAGAAGCAGACGATACCGAGGAATACTCCCACCTTAACTGCACCGAGATTAAAACGTATCTTCATGATCCCCCCGCTGCCTGACAATAAAATCTGATTCATGTTGAAATGGCATCGATCGCCGGCAATTGAAGCTTTGTCAGCAATTTACGGACTCACGCCCCACATCTGCAGAGCTTTATTGTTGCGCAGCTTCTCCAAATCCTCCCCTGTGTAATTCAGGCGCTCCTGCGTCCGCTGTATTACATCAGGGCGGCCATTGTGATCAAAATTCCAAGGTGAACCGGACCCCGTCAATCCATTTGAGGTCATGGTCTTCTGGGTAGGATATTTCCCTGCGAGGTTTAAAAGAGCTATCCATTCGTCTAAATTTACCTGGTTCCAATCGACCAGGGCTAAGTCAGGTCCTGTCAAGCCACGGCAATCGGGCTCCTGTGCCCTCCCCCAGGGCCTTCCAACCTGAGGTTGCTGGCGTATCTGCTCCTGAAAGATGCGGCCCATAGGAGAATTGAAGCAGCAGAACGAATCCCGCTTTTCCAAACAGATTCCAAGGAAGCGGGAGTTGCAATACGATCCTACAAAATGACAGACCTTCAGCTGCCTTTTGGCCCCCAACTCCAACTCCGACTGCTCGCAGGCCCAAATAATGTGCACCAGGATGTCGAAAAGCTGGTAAAGGGTATAGAGCCACATTACATAGCTGGCGATGTTAATAAAAGTCAGCATAGTCTCTGAAAACTCAATAATCCCAGTTACTCCGCCGACCTCAAACATACTGCTTGCCAGGTCTGGAGAGATGGCGCTTATGAAATCATAAGCCCCTTGCATGATGGTTTGCGAAAACGTAGACGTCATGCTGCTAAATGGCAGGTCAGGAAGACTCTTGCCTATCAGGTTGTCCCAGGCGGAGGAGATTACATTTTTCATGAAATCATATGGTGACTTGAGAGTGGTCCAGACGCCGTTGAGGGGGTTGGTAGCGAATATTTCCGGAAACACCCCGGTAAGGTCCCACTCCGCCTTCATTACATAATTGAGAGTGGTAATAAGCCTGATGTACTCGATAATGGACACTCCGTCAGGCTGCTCGCAGCAATCAATGTAGCCGCCCAACGCCTTCTTGCACTCCATGTGCCGGCCATTAAAGAGGGAGCAACCCTGGCCACTCTGGTTCTGGAGATCGGCGTTGCAGTCCAGGTCCTGCTGAGCGTATTGAGCCATCTGCAACGCGGCGGCAGCCTTGGGGAAGTCCGTGTTATTGGGATCAAACTGCCCATTGATGCAGCCCTCCCCCATGCACTTAAGCACCCCATTACAGATGTACGTCATGGTGGTCTGCGGATCTGTAATTGGAACGTCCTGGCCGCAATCAAACACCACGTTGAAGGCATAACAGACCCCGGACCCCGGGTCTTGGGCGCCATCTATGCAACTACTGCTGATATAGAGACACGCCGGGTTTTCCTCCAGCGGCTTGCAGGTATCTGTTTGACCGCCATTGGCCGTGGGACAATGCACCTGCCCCTGGGGGTCGGTCCAGCAATTCATCTGTCCGCTGTTGAAGCTGTTATCCAAAGTCACAGTCACTTCCTGGCAGAGATTGCTGATGCCCTTGGAAGCGAACGGGTTAGTAGAGGGCAAATCGCCCTGGCAAAATTGCGACCCGGAGAAAAACTCGCAATTGTCATTAGGACCTGCAGTGCAGGCATAGGACTGGGGATGAATGAAATTATCGCCATCAGGGTTGCTCAGGAGCACCGCGCAGCCGGGATCGCAGGTCCAGCCGTTGTCCACCACGTGATACATGCCGACAACAAGGGTGCCCGTGAAGAGCCACTCCGGGTTCTTGGAAGAGTGCCAGATAGAGAAGGAGGCCACGAAGTTATTGGCACAGGTCGGCGATTGGGTCATGGTGACACCGGCATAAGGCTGGAAGTAGGAAACCGCCTTATTAACTCCCGTAGCCGGGGCATTGCATGCATCTGCCGGCGGCGCAGAGGCCCCGTAAAGTGTGGTTTGGCAATAAGAACCCCCGGAGCAGGTGAGAATTTGCCCCGTCTTAAGGTCTACCGTGATAGAAATGCTGCCTGTGGACTGGCCCTTCGCCCCGACGCTGTACCATCCCAACAGCTCTACGGAATAATCATGGCGGCACTTACACGTGCTGCCTGGAAACACGATCCGCTCACACGTGCGGTAGTCCGGGATATGAGTGGTAGTGGTGATGGGGTCGCCGGTGGTCACCGGCTCGCAATTGCTGGATGCAGCCTGGGTTAACACCTGGGTCAGCGTCTCATCAGTTTGGTTCCACATGCTAAGATTGCTCATGTCCATGTGGGGAAAGCTGTTTGCTCCGCTAATCAGGGCCTGGTAAGCCTTCCCGGTATTGCTCTGACTGTTCACCATGTCCTGTACTGCGTTATTGGCTTGGTTCTTCACCTGAGCATCGTTGCCGTAAGTGCTCTGAGACCCGGGATCAGTGGTGTTCTGCGTGTCAGGGAACAGTTGCTGCGGCGCAATGGTGGCGGTCTTACCTTGATAATTCAGATGGACATTCCCCGCGGGATCCTGCCCCCCTAAGGTAGTGGCATCGGGCAAGATGCCAAGGCCGAAAGTTTGGCCCTGACGGGCCGCGTCCATGAAGGCGTCGGCATGCGCGTGGCGGGGATACGCCAGATACAGGACTGCGGCCGGAACCCAGACCTGTAAAGCGGTTAAGCAAATGGAAACTACCTTAGACAGCAGTCGTCCCATCGCCACACCCAATAAATAAAGTCCTCGAAACCTGGCATGTTCCGCCATTCCCCCCATCGAAAGGGAGTCTCCCCGATTGCATGGTTGTCATCGCTCTCGGCCACCGGGAAATACATTTCCAGCCGGTATTGGGTCTTGGGGATCATGGGGAAAATGTATCCTTTGCACAGGGCGTCATCCCCCATGGTCTTCCAGGCCAGGCCCCGGCGGTGCATGGCCGACAGCACCCGCGCCGCCTGCAAGCTGCTTACCAGGGGCCGGGAGGCGCTGTGAAGCGTAGTGCCGCTGAAGGGATATATGGATCCCCAGTTTCCTGCGCACCAAAACAGTTCGTTGACGGTTTTTCCCGCCAAACCCATCGCCGCGTCCCCCAGGCAGGCCATCTGTGCAAATGGGTTGGCAAAAAGCACCGTCTCCGGTGCGGTGTAAAAGGCCAGTTCATCATCATTCCAGGTGGGGTCCAGTTCCGAAAGATAGAGGAGGTCGAGGTCCACAAAGCCGTCAGCATTGCACTTCATCTCCGTGAACAACTCGATAATGATCAGTAAGGGAAAGGCAAAAAAATGGTAGTTGTAGAACATCTTATTGTTGGTTTCATTCGCATGAACATCCGTGTCTCCGCTCAACAGCCGACTTTTGTTGACTTGCAACCGCAAGCCCCCCAGGGTGGGGGAACAGAAAGGAACCCGGGTCATCTCCACCAGCTTGGACGGTTCCCAGAAACCCAGGGGAATGCCGAACTCAAATCCAGGGGGCCGGGGGCTCTGGCAGAAGCACAGAAACGGCGGATCAGGCTCTGCTCGACCATCCGGGGCCCTATCCTCATCACCGATAGCAAGTCCCCCTATGATCACCGGGAAGATGCAGCTCCAGCAAACGTCTGTGAACAGCCTGGTGAACACGTTGCCATTGGGGCAGACGTTGCCGTACGCGGCCCAAACTGAGACCGGGACAAAGACCAAGGAAACGGCAAGCGTCGCAATAATCAGCTTAGTGAGCCCCTGGCGTCGCATCGCCCCCTCCCTGGTCTTTTTCTTTTTTCAAGCTGATTTCCTGGACCTCAAAACGGTCGGCAAGGGGGCGCACAATGGCGGGGGAATGCTCCAGGCGAAACCGTTCCCGGACAGCATCGTTCAGAAGGTATAGAGGGGCTTCCAGCTTCTCTTCCAGCTTGGAGAAGGAATGCCAGGTGCGTTCAGGCAGCGCAGTGGTGAGGTACTGGACCCGATATCGTCCCTGGAATTCCCGGGCCGCTTTTTTAGCCCAGGCCAACTGCCGGGGAACGGAACCGTCGAACACCAGCAGGACAAACCGGGGCTTCACCCTGTCGAATAGATTGATCTTATCTCCCTTGCGGGCGAGCACCTTGCCGTCGGGCAGCCGGAAATCCTGGGGGACTTCGTAGACAGCCTCAACCTGATAAACCCGGTCATTATTCGCCGGGGGCAGGGTCAAGAACGAATAATGCGTCCAATACTGTTCCCAGGCCTTCTCCTTCCTGGCATCCCAGTCAATGGAGGCAAGGCGTTCCTGTATTTCCTCCAGAAAATCCCGCTCTTCAATAGCTTCAGTGGGGCCGTATTTGCCCAGGTCCCCTGTCCGCTTATCTTTCTCTACCTGGTCTTTAAGCCATTGGCTGTTGACCAGACCCCGCACCCAGGCTACGGCTTTGCCTTTTCGTTCATAGACCATGGTGGGGGAGACATCCACCGCGTATTGGCGATATAGTCGAGGGTCCAGAAGCACCCGGGGCATTTTTTCTTTCTGGCCGCGGCGGTCGCCAGTCAGCTTGTGGACATAGCGAAACAGGTCGCCCAGGCCCCGTTTGCCGTGAGGCAGGCCCCGCAAAATCACTTCCGTACCTGGCGGCACCTCCTGTAACAATCTCCGGTTTTGCTCCAGGCGACTGTCCGGGTCCGGCCCCAGGGTTATAAAAAGAAGGAGACGAGAGTCCTTCCCGGCAGGTAAGATGGAAGCCGTCTTCGGGGCTGGCGTACTCTTCTCCGGAAGCTTTCCATCCGGAAATAGCGGCCGGATGGCTTCCATGCCGTCCTTCTGGACTTGCTCTTTGGATTTCTCGGCCAGGGCCCGGGCTACTTCTTCAAACTGCTCCATCTGATGTGGGGCCCGATCGGCTAGCTTTTGAGCTACCCCCGCAAATTCATCTATCTTGGCGGGTGCTTGATTGGCGATATTCGCCACTTCGTCCTTTTGGGAATACCCGGGGGCTACCCATAAAAGGCCGAGGAATACCGCCAACCATACCTTCCGGGTGATCACTTTACGAGTTCTCGCGATTGTTCTAATGAATCCTCTACTTGCTTTGCACGGCCTATAAACCATTCCTGCAATTTCGCAACTACCACCATGACGAAGACAATCAGCCAGCAGATCATGGTGAATACAAGCAGGCGGTGATCAAAATCAACGAGCCAAATAAGAAGAGCGTCCGCATCGCCTCTGAAATATTTATCCATCAGGAGGTCCGCTAAAATCGAGATGATGATGAAATAGCCAGACCAAACAATCACGATTAAACATAAGGAGGCGATTTGAGCCCATGTATTACGATCCACTTGCATTTTTCCTCTATTTGAATTGGCGCCTTGCTCATATCATTCCCAAGTTCGCCGCCCGCCAGATCACCAGGTCTACGGTGCCGATCCGGTCACCGGTAACCCGGGCCAGTGCGGAGCACAGTTCCTGCGGAGTCTTCGCGTACCGGCTGGCGATGCGCATAAGATGACGGTCGGGTTTGCATACGTCGATTCCTAAGTTTCTGGCCAGGTGGTATTTCGTAATAGGGCCGATCCAGGGTAGCTTCTCCAGCCAGACTATCTTCCATTCAGGCGGTTGAACTAAATATTCATTGAATAGCTTTTCCTGGTTCTCCCAGGCTGTTTGAATGGCATTGGACTTTCCTGGATGCTTGAATACTGTGGAAATATGCCGGCCCTTCAGCAAGGCTCCATGAACCCTTAACCAGATGGTTCGAGCAACCTGGTTTTTCATGCCCGAATTGATAACTACCCAGGCATATTCGAGGAAGAACGTCAGGGGACTTTCAGGCGGTTTCACCGTCTCGGCCCAGGTGATCTCCTCTTCGTACCCGGCGCTGATGATGGCTTCTTTGAGGTCAAGGTACTTATCCGGGAGCAATTTTTTCTCCCTGAAGGAGGATTGGCAAACTGCCTGCCCGGGGCGAGCCGGCAAGAACCGGCTCCCCCAGGTCAAGTGTCCCCCCGATATGGCTCAGGGGAAAGCCCTGATGGAGTCCGCCACCAGTCGGTTTGGGATGACCCCGTTCATCTTCAGAAACCCGGCGAGTGGGGGAGGAGGCTTTGGCGGGATCTGGTCATCCCCGCTCCCCTGTCTGGCTTATAACCATCTCGCCAGGAAACAGAGACCGATCAACACCGTATAATGCAGCACCACCGTGGGGACCCATAATCCGGAAACGTTGAACCCCTTGGGGGCAGGAAAGGTTAAATGAACCTCCTGGCCTTGGCTGGCGGCCTCGTACATCTCGCAATACTTGGCCTGCATAAACTTGATGTGACCTTCCCAAATCCACAGAAGGAGCAGGCATACCAGCGGCCAGCCGATAATGGTTGGCTTATAAGGATTGATGCTACCCATGGGAATATGGGCGAAGAACCACGCCACCACCGCCACGGCCGCCAGGCGCACCACCACCGACTGCCAGCTATAGCGCCGGATGGTGGCCTGGAGCGCGGGCAGAATCGCATAGGGTTGGAACTCCCGTAAAAGGTTTTCTGCCTCTAAGGGTTTTTTCATTTGCACTGCCGGTTCTCCTGGCATAATGACAGGGCCTCCTATGATTTTTTGATTAAGGGAGAGCCTTCAGGACCCACCCATAGCAGCCTGATCTTTGAGAGCCGGGAAATATACCCTGACTTCTGTGCCTGTTCCCGGAATGCTTTCTACTTCAATGAATCCTCCATGTTCTTCTGTCACTTGCTTTACCACTGACATACCCATTCCATGGCCGTTTTCCCTTGTCGTGTATAATGGTTTAAATATCTGATTTAACACCGAATCTTCCATGCCAATGCCGGTATCGTGCACCGATAGGCACACAAAGTAATTACTTTCTCGATTAATGTTCGTCGTGGACACTCTAATAATGCCTGTTGCCGGGATAGCATTGTAAGCATTATCCGCAAGGTTGACCAACAACCGCTGAATTTCTAACACATCGCCATGGACCGGCCAGAGGCCGGCTTCTAATTTGGAAGTAATCAAAACCCCGTTGTGAAGCCGTGATTTAACCATATCTACTACGATGCGAACCACTTGGTTAATGTCTATTTCATTTGCTTCGTTTTTAAGGGACAAAGACCTCTCGAAATTAAGAATACAAACATCCATAAGACTTTTCGCGATTTCCCTAACTTGATTCACTACACTTTCCATAATAGATAATACTTCCTTCAAGGCCCCGTATTCTCCATTTATAATATTGAGTAATTCAATATTGCCTTGAAGGATCATCAACAAGTTATTTAGATCATGGACAAGTCCTGCGGTGCTACGCGCTGTTTCCTCGGCTTTCTCATTTTTACCGGTATAAACTCGATTCATAATCCCCCTCCGGGGAATCAGATGCCTTCATGGGGTCCATTGTTTTAATAATTTTGTGGGGCTTCAGGACACTCTTTAGACACCAAACCAACTGAAGCCCCCACCTTAGAAATTTCCCTCACTGAGACGGGATCACGGGCTGATCCCGGGGGTGAAACGGAATCATGAGGGCCCGGAGCAGAATGCAAGCCGCCAGGTGGAAGGACCTCAGCACCCATGGAAATAGCAGGATGCTAAAGAGCCTGGACATTGACGGCCTTCAATCCCTTGGTGGCATGAACCACATTTACTAAGACTTCCTGGCCCTGGCGCAGGTTCTTACGCCCTTCCTGGTCTTCAATGTCCGAGTAGTGCACAAAAGCGTCCTTGCCGCTTTCCAATTCGATGAAGCCGAAACCTTTTCTGGTGTTGAACCACTTGACGGTGCCGTTTTCCTTCACAACTCATTTCCTCCTTTGCGGTGTCTGGTATCTTTACTGATCCTGATGCTCTTATTTATATGCCGGCTTATTACTAATATGGTTCAGGTTCTTGGGCTCGGTCATATGATCCTTTTCCGGCCGCTTTCAACATTGCTAAATCTTTCTCCCGGTCCTTGGAGTCGTAACCCCACAGCACCCAAACCACCTTTCCCACCACCTGCTCTGGCTTAACCAGCCCCCAGTACCGGGAATCATAAGAGTGGGGGAAAGTCCCCACGACAAAATAGTTATCCGGAGGAATCCTGTACCTGGAGGCTAATTCGGTGCAACTCCGGCCTAAAATCTGCAATACACCGTCTTCCAGTTTTGAATCATAAACGGGACCATCCGGCCCGGTGCAACGGACATGGCAGGCTGAGTCAATATCGACCTCTTCCCCCGGCAGGCATTGAACAGTCTTCAAAAACCTGGTGCCCACCTGAAATCGAGGAAAATGCCGCGAATCCGTCTTGAATACCATCTGGTCGCCGCGACCAAACTGTTCGGAGGAGGTAAACCGGTAGAGATACATCCTGGCCGGCAGACAAGGAATGTTTGCTACCAGGCCGATATGGTAGCGGCTGGCGATCCACATTTCTGCCGCAATAATCAGCGTCACCACCAGCAGACCCTTGGCAGCAAAGAGCAGCCAGAATTGATTCCGCTTGTTCACGGATGCGCCTCAGACTGTGGTAACAAGGTATTGATGGCTTCCATCAGGCTGAGCCCCTGGTTTTGCAGATTCTTGATCGCCTGGATGTCCGAGGCCTGCGTGGAATACAGATACTTTTTGTAGGGCTCTACATACAGCCTGCCTACACCAAGGCCGCTTTCTGTTTTGAAGCAGATTTCCGAATATTTTCCCCTAACCGTGTGCAGCGTCTTAAGCAACGCATACCCGAAATCGCCCAGATCCAGCCGTTTGGTATCCTGTAGCTGATCGATGGCTTCCGGAGTTTGTCCCAGCAGGATCTTGACAGCAGAGTTTTCGGCGATGGCTTCCCCGCCGGAGCTGGCGTACAGATCATTGATGGATTGGGTTACAACGAGGGCTGCCCCGTTATATTTTCGAAACCTGCGGAACCCGGCTACGATGAATTTGGCAGTTTCCTCCCCCTGGGTCAGCAGGTCCCAACCTTCATCAACAATGGCAAGTTTTTTCTGACCCCTCTCCCCCAAAAACATTGCTTGCTGAATCTGGTAAATAAGCTGAAACAGCACTACCTTTTGGAGATGCTTACGCCCGCGTAACTCTTCCAGTTCAAGGACTATAAAGTCGCCCTTAAAATCGACCGTATTGGGACCATTAAAAAAGCGGCCGTATTCTCCCTTACTTGTAAAGGGATACAGCTGGTGGCCAATATCTTTCAGCCGGACGTCATTCTCGGCCTTAAAAGACTCGGCAAGCCGGTCGATGGTAAGATTGGGGCCTTCCTGATCCCACATTTCACCAAGCACTTTCCCCAATCCGGAATTCTGAAAATCGTCCAAAGGCACGGTGGGGGCTGCCATCGCCGCCACCATCTGCTTTAGCATGTCTCCTTCTTCAGAATAATTTTTGACCAGGGGGAAGGGATTTAGACATATCTGGGATTCCGAATCGAAGACCATGAAGGTACCGCCCAGCACGTCCGCCAGCTTTTCGTAAGACCGACCTATGTCCAGTACCCACACCCGGCCACCGGTGGACAGGTATTGGGTGATGAACTCGTTGGTCAAAAACGATTTGCCACTGCCGCTTTGGGCAGCAATTACAGCGTTGAAATTCGATTCGGAGTCAAACAGGTCAAAACCCATCAGTTGGCCGTCCCGCCCCACAAACTGCATGACCGGGGTTCGGGTTCCTTTCCAATCGGCGAACAAAGGAAGGAATGGCAGAGCTTGGCGGCTGGCCATGGTGTGATATCTATCCAAATCATCTATAACTACCGGCTCGGAACCGAAGGGCAGACAGTTCAGAAACAATGGCCCACAGATGAATTCGTCGACCATCAACTTCAAATTTATTTCCCTCCAAAAGCTCTGGAGGGACCCCACCGCGCTGCTGGCACGATCCTCACTGCAAAACAACAGCGCGGTCAATCGAACCTGCACTAAATGGTCACCGCGGTCCAGGCCTTCATCAAACAAAACATCATAGGATATTTTCTTTTTTTCCAGTTTGGGGTTCAGCTTCGTCAGGAAGTCATAAACCTGCTTGGTAGCCCATTGCCGCAATTTTTCCAGTCTTCCCCGGCGTGCTTCAGTGTCCGGGAAATAGACCGCGGCGCTGATCAGCGCCGGATCCCGAATTCCCCGGCTGCCGGTCAGCGGGTCACTCAGAAAGTGGTCAGCTATTCCGCAATAGGTTTCCTCTGGAAGAAATTGGGGCGACAATACCTTTACGACTTTGGGGCCGAGGCGCACATTATCCTTGTTGATCCGCAGATCGGTGCTGTAATCCACTATCTGATCACAAATCAGTCGCTTCGGATCATATTCACTGTAGGGTTCATGCCGCCACCAGGCATTGTCATTCCAGTTCAGCAAAGTTTCCAAGAAGCGGATGTAATCCTCAGCAGTCAAAGCCCGAGATACTATCCCGCACGTCTTAAGAGCCTCTTGGGCTGACTGCTTCAACTGGACGGCTTGCTCTTTGTCGTGATCCTGCGGGATATTTTTGGACAACGGCAGGCGGGCGGTGATCACCAATTGGATGTCCCGAAGCGGGAAACCGCCGTCCAACGGCTGGTTGCCCGCTTGACGTAAAAACTCCGCCCGCTCCTGCCGCATCCGCCTTAATACTTCCGGGATACCGTTGTCCCCCGGAACTAATAGCCGTTCTGTAACCAAGTCCGGGGAGGTGTATAGACAAAATTGCAGCATGCTTCCCGCTGGCCACTGCAAATTCATCAAACCGTTCAGCCGGTCGAAAACTTTTTGGTCACCTCCGCTCAACGGCCAGCAAAAGAAACCAAAGCCCAGAGACGGGGGGGAAAGGTAGTAAATTTCCGTTTCCGGGTCGTAGGTCTGCACCGGTAACAGATCGCTGAATTTCTCTCTCTTTGGGTTGCGGTTCATTATCAGTAAAGGGTTGCAGTAAAAATGGAATCAATGATCCCGGGCAGGTTCGACAACGCAAAGCCCGCGCCGATTCCCACGGCCAGGGGCATAAGGTGCCCCTTGGCAATGGCGCCAATCGTTTCCACCAGGCCAATCGCCAATGCCGTAACTTTGCCGACGGTCCCGTTAGTCCAGGAACACAAATCCATGTAAACCGTATTCAGGGGACCCCCGGTGCCGCCTGAGGCCTGGGCCCACTCAGGCAGAATCGCCAGCACGGCTAGCACGGCCAGCGTCACCGCGGGAAACAAAAAAGTGCAGACCTTTTTGACTTTCTCCTTAAACATTATGCCCAACCCTCCCTTTGCTTTAAAATTCCTCAGGTAATCCTGAGAAAGCTTTTGGAAATACATTTTGCTGGGGATTTTGCCCCATGGGGCCGTTAAATCCTGGCAATCCCGGTATAGCTTTCGATTTTTCCGGACCAGTAGCGCGGCCAAATGGCCCTGGCTGCTGCTTGGCGGGCTGCTGAGCTGGCCTGGGGGGAGTTCTCAACTGTTGAGGACGGGGTGTCCTGGGAGCAGCTCCCTCAGCATCCGGAGCTTCCACATGCTGCAGGGGAGTAACCTGAGGAGCCACATGCATCTTGGCCTCCCCCACCGTCCATTTGCGCTCCACCACCTCCACGTAGATATAGGATGGCATATTCAGTGCGCCGTCCCGGGATTCCCAGGGCGCCACCCATATCCGCATTACCTGGGCTGTGGTGCGCAACGGCAGCGGACCCTCGTACGGCATCCCTTGCACCGCTGATGTCGGCGGGTCTACTGCCGGATTAACCGATGATGCCGCTGCCGGATGCTGCTCATCAGGCCTTTTCCCCTTTTTATTGCCTTTTTTGTCCTGCATGTCTTCCCGGCTCAGGGAAGACTTGTAGTCCGTTTCCCGATACACCTCCCGGGCCGACATACAGTTCACGCCATCGGGATGTCCCTCACAGCCGAAATCGCTGTTATAGGGGTTGAGGGTGCTGCAACCGGTCAGCAGCGCGAAGACAAGGGACAGGACAAACCAGCGGCGCATATCAATGACCTCCTGTGTCCTGGGCTTCCTTCAACCAGGCGGCAAGGTCATTCACCGCACCGTTATGGTGCATGGCGTCATGACGAATCAGGTAGGGAACCTTGGTTATCCCCAACATACGGGCTGTTACCAAGTTTTTCTGGAGCGGGGTTAAAGGACAATTTCCGGGTGGCAGACCTTTATAATTTCTACTGAGGAGCGTCTTTACAGCCCAGTCCTGATCCTTGGAACAAACCATGCTTCGTGCTATGTTCATGTCCTCGCGGCTTTGGGGAAGTAACACCACTTTGAAACGATATTCCTTCGCAAGTTTCGCTGCCTGGTCCAGCACCGTCTTACAAGCGGGGCAGGTGGGGGATATAAAAAACACTTCCTCCTTTTTTCCTTCCCCAAAATTAAGGACAGCCAACTGCTTGAAATCCACCCCTATCTTCTGGAGGTCAACCCTGGAGGCCATGGACTCAACGTCCGCAACATCCTTAATTTCCCGGCGGTTCCACATGTCGAAGAGAGGCCCTTTCATCACGAACCTCCCATTATCTGAAGCGAAAAATACCCCCTGATCAGTATCGACCATCACCATCCCATTGATGGGTAGGGCCTTGACCGTTTTGATCTTCCCAAGGGGCGACCCTTGTGGTGCGGACCCCTGGGGAGGCTCCGCCCAAGCCGAAACCGCTGCCAACAAAGCTATCAGGGCCGCTGCAAGAACTCCCTTAACTCCCTTATTTCCCATATCCCTCTCCTTGGTTCATTGGCTTCTAAGAGGTATTCCCAGCGTCGCTCGATGGCTGCGAACGCCGGATCCACCAGGGTGCTCCGGTCCCGGTACACCACGCGATAGCGGGATGGGGGAGGTGTAACCGGTAGCCCCACTGCTTTCTCCAGCGGGTTTTCTTGCAGGTTAAGAGAACTGCAACCCATCCCCAGAACCACTATTAACAAGAGGAGCAGTTTGGGCATTGATCAGATATTCCCTTGGAGTTTCAAGGTTACCCCGTTGATCAGGATAAAATCGACCTCGCGGCCGGCATCGATCTCCACCACAGGAAACATGTCCTTGGCCATATCGAGGTAGTACCTCGACAAGTTATCCAGGGCATTCCCCATACCCGCTATACCCGCGGCTTCCATGGAATCTTTGCTCAGGTTACGCTGGAACGGGGTGGCGCGTTGAAAGCCCTGCTGCCCGGTGTCAATGGTCAACACCGGGGACTTGCCGAAAACCTTGGAGAAACCCTCCATAAATCCTGCCAGGAGGGCTCTCCCGATAATTGCTCCCTGTTTACCCACCAGCCGGCCCCGAATGCCGGCTTTGCCATCCTCGCCGGTGGCAAACATCTCCACCCGGTTCTCAAGGGCCTTACCGTCCTCCCGGATGCAGGAAAAACGCTCGGAGCGGAGATAGGCCCGTTCAGAACTAAGATCCCCGTATCCAGAGGCCACCAGAAAACATTCCCGTACGTCCGCGGTATAACGATTGGGAAGTATGGCCACCCTCTTTACCCGCAGCAGGACCGGAAAGGGGTCGCGTTTAGCCCCATGGCCGCAAGGGGCGTCCATGCCGGTGAGCAACGTGCCGGAGAAAATTGATCCAGCAGGAATAAAAGTACCTTTCTCATCATTTGATCTGGACTTCTTCTCACCCCGCACTACCTTGATGTCCCCCGGTTGGCCACCCGCCCCCCCCGCCTCACGGGCGCTGCTTTCAGCAGTGATTACCCTGATATCCTTAGCCGTATGGGAGCCAGCCAAAGGGCTCCCGGGAGCGGCGGTTTTGGATACCTCTTTTTTGGCCTGAGTCGGCAACCAGTCGGGAAATTTATCTTTCTCAAATTTACCCGGGGGACCTTTGGGCAGAGAAGCTTGCGGAGCCTGACCTGGAGGGCCGGGAGGATGGGCTTTCACTTCTTTATTCTTCTGCCCATCCTTCTGTTCTTCCTTCCGGATCTCTTGAACCTGCCGCTCTACTTCTTGCTTCACTTGGGTTTGGATCTTTAAATTTTCCTGATCCTGCCGGATTTCCCTGGTTTCCAGAACTTTCGCAAGTTTTTTAGTCAGTTCATCGATCTTGCGGTTCGCCTCCTCCAAATCATGGGCTAAACCAGGAATGCCAAACCGGTCATTCAAACGTTGTGGGGTAAACACCTCCCGGACAACCTTCTTGTTTTCCTGATTCACTTCTTTCTTAGAACCGCCAGTGACAAACAAATACGACAGCAAAAAGACGCAGCCTATTGCGGATGCATAGACCGCCCATTGCCTGTACTTGGGGGGTATCTTTTCCCAGTAATTACTCAGGTCAAGACTCACCGCAAAACTTCTCCCGGCAATAGGTTGAGAACACTGGGACGAATACGTGGAGCCTGGGGGGAAGACCGCCGCATAACCGTATACATCTCCCCAGTCTGGCGGGGCTCCATGCGGACACGAGGCCACACTGACACCGCCCTCACCCCCGGACGGTAACAGGCCTCCTCGTTTACAACCAGAGGCGAAGATGAACGATTGGTAATCCTGGATATGATGACTATGAAGCTGCTTCCCTCCAAAACTTGCCGGGGCTCAATATGCACCGGCAGCCGGCAGGAAACCTGGGGGTCATAGTTAAAATAATCCCGCAGGTTATACCCTTGAGGTATCTCCCCCAGGGCCGTATGCTTCAACATTTTTTCTATGAAATCCAAATATGATGCTTGCTTCTGTTCCCATTTGGCTGCTTTGCTTGAAGGCCCAGAGGAACTCCCCATGGTCACCGGCCAGTTGCCGTCCAGTTTTAGGCGCACTTCTTTGGGCGCCATCTCCGTGGGTACCAAGGTCAGAGAGATGGATGGATCATCTTGTCCCTTCTCGGTAATGAACATGGCCGCTTCGCCATCGTCCTTACCAAGGCTCACGTAAATAGAATTGCCGTCTACCCGCGTCTTGGCTTTGTCCACCGTGTGGAGAGCCGGATCTTCGAAGGGGGTGACGATGCGGTTCAGATGACCCGCAGCGATATTGATTTTCACATTGCGCCCTGGCGTAACCGTCACCACCTCCCGGGAGGAAGAAAGCCCTCTCCCTCCACGGGCCTGGCCTGCCTTTATTTTTGCCATGGCCGCCATCACTCGCCGGGAAACCTCAGATTCTCTCTCCTTCGCAGGGGAATCCTGGGAGTCAGGGGCAGATGCAGCCTTGTCATTTTTCTGTTTTTCACCAGCCATAGCTTTTGTCGTTTCGCTGCCGGAGGGTGCTGCCACCAATATCGGCTCTGCCGCGGCCTTCGGCTGAGAATCACCTATGGCTGCGAGCAGGCCCGCCAGCACCGCCAGAAGCAGGCTTGTTTTTCTGATCTTTCTGGTCTTTTCCAACTTCGATCTCCTCTTTCCTCTCATACGATGCCAGGTATGAGAGAACCGGCTGATAATCACGCACCTCAATCCCAAGCTCGTAAGTGCGGGCCAGGGTCTGGGGTGCGCCATAAGCCCCCCGCATTAATGCAAGGCCCTTCACCAGAACCCTTCCCGTTTTTTCATCAAAGTCCACTTCCAGGGGCTCGTAAGTTATGGTCAAGTTGTTAGTTTTTAACTGCTGGGCCTGGGCGTACATATCCTTGAGGGTGTCCTGATAGATGCTAGGCGACAAATACTTGCCCGTGCGCTCCAAAACAAAATCGATGGTCTTGGGGGTTACGTTCCCGAGCAGCATGGCAAAGAAAAGTCCCCAGGACTCCTTGTAAGACCGGTCTCCGACGTTTAAGCCAACGCGGATTTCCTTCGATAAGTTTGCCGGGACCTGAACAATCGTATCCCGGGTACTGAAGGCCATCGCAGACAGAACGATATTAGAAATCACCAAACCCAGCGCAAGCACCCGCCAGATTTTGTTCTCCCGGAGCGCTCCCTTATACGAAGAAAAATATCGCCGCCAATCCATCAGGGAAGGAACTCCCGTTTAAAGGGGGCCAAAAACGTCTTACCCTTAGGCCTGCCCAGGCCATGCCAATAAAACCAATGCAGGAGGAACCCTTTGGGGCGCGTGTTTTTGAACCTCTTATATAAGTGCCCTATAAGCGTTCCTACTGCTAAGCCCAGGAGTAGATGGTGAGTGAAGTTGCCTAAGAAGAGGAAAAACAGGAAAGGGATAATTTCATCGCTGCTCCAAAGGAGAATTTGCTGTGGGGTGTCAATCTCAGTAGGTATTCGTACCCGTTCCATAACTTCTCCTGGTAACTTGGAGGGATGATTCCCTTACCATCAATTCCATTCTTTTATATCCAGGCAACAAGGTCATGTGTGGCTCGAAAGCTGCTTTTTTCCGCGAGCTTTTTAATGAATAAAAAAATTAAGCCCCCCTGCTGAGAAGCGGCAGGGGGGCTTAAAGAAGAAAAGTGATTTAGGTTGAGACCTATGGGGTGTTCAGAGTCTCGTTATACTTGCCACCGGCATCGTCTTCGGCTTCGAACCGGAGGACTCCGTTGGTCCCGCGTTTAATCTGCACCGTCGTGGCCAGACTTAGCTGTTGTTCATCCAGCAGCCAGCGGGTTGAGACAACACGGCCGTCAGGGTCCTTGCAGGCGGCATTGAACCACCTGGCATCCGAGGTGTCATAGGTTTTGAAGGTACAGGTGGGGGGTTGATTGGGGACGACCGTCAGGGGATAATCAACATCCACCGTTTTCCCCAGCTTGGACACCGCATGCAGGTGGATCACCCAGCTTCCCGCGTGCAGGCCCTTAATCAGTGCATATTGGTCCACCCCCATAATCTGCGCCTCCGGATCGTCTACGCTGAACTGCCAGGAAACCAGGCTGTCCTGTGGATGAACGCACTTGGCGCTGGGTTGCGGTCTTACATCCAGTAACTCCCGCTTTGTGGGGTTGGAATAAATGGGATTAAAAGTAACCTGGCAGCCTGGCGCTTCCGCCAATGACACCGTACCTGCGGCCTGCGCTGTACTACCCCGGGCGTCGGTTATTCGCACCGAGACATCAAAGTCTCCGGGGTCGGGGAAATTCACCAGAATAGAGCGGCTGCCGCGATCCAGGTCCCGCACCTTTTGCGCTCCCGGAGGCAACTGCCATTCGCAGACAGGTTGCTGCAACTTATAAGGATCAAGATCCACGGGTCTTGCGGTCAAGATCACCGATGACGGCGCCATTGCCGGCGTTGCCTTATAATCCAGTTCAAACGCCGGCCAGATGTACGTCCCTACGGCTATTGCCCGCAAATAGGTTACCGTTGTCTGATCTTTATATCCGTCAATCCAGGAGACAAATTTAAACAACGCCTGCCTGTTGGCGGCATCCTGGGAAGTGGGGCTGTAGCTCGTATTCAGACCGGAAACAATTCGGCCATCGGGGAGATGCCACTCGCTTTGGATGGAAAAATGGTCGGTATCTATGCCCATGGGCAACACCGGCTGGGCGTTGAGGGTGTAACTCTGGGCGGCCACCGTGTTGTACTCGATATAGTTTGGCACTGCCAGGATAGCGCCTATCGGCCGCGGCGCAATTGTCCTCACAGCAAAGTCAACATTCATCCAGGCTGCCATGTCTGTTTCCGGGGCATCCTTCAATCGCGCCCGCACCCGGTATATTAAAACCTGCGGGGTGTCGGTTGCAATCGAAAGCGTCGGGCCGTCCTGGATCTTTTCCTTCTTAAGGTTGTACCATTCCACCACCGCCCCGTCCGCAGGCAACGCCTGACCATCCACTTGAACCTGGGCCGTCAGGTTAATCGGCGAACCGAGATATACACTCTGGGGACCATTGACAATCAGTTGCGGCACTTTATAGGAGATCATCTCCAAGCTGTCAGTGTAGCCCGACTGCTGCGTGATCCTGTTGCTCAGGCGGGCGCGCACCAGGTATTGGCCGCTGCTCAGTTTCAAGCTGGCGTCTCTGCGCGTTTTAGTGGTAACCGGCTGCCAGATTGCGCCCTGGTCAGAACTTATCTCCCAGGCGACATCACCCAATACCTCTGATGAGGCATTGTCCAATTGGAGACTTACTGCCGTCCCCAAGGGCGCCGGCCCGCTCGGGTTGCGGCAGATTAATTTTCCCTGGGGAGCAGCTCCCCGGAATATAGTGGTGTAATAGCTGTTGGAGTTAATCTCACGATTATACCCTGACGCCCCTGCCGGAGTTTTCAGCCGGACCTGCGCCGACAATTGGGTGTAGCCCACGGCAAAGCCCCCCAGGGTGGTTTCCAATACCCCGCTTTGCACGTCCTGGTAATCCGTTACCGGATTAAACTGCTGCTTATTGTCAATCACCCCAAAGCGGGCCTCCCAACTGCCGTCCTTCTCAGGGGTATAGATGATATCGGTGCCGTGACCCGGCCGACCCACCTCCAACTTAACCGGGACACCCGAGGTGTCGGTAGCCTCTTGGGTCGCCGTCAACCGCGCCTGCACCTGCTGCGACGGCACTCCAATCACGTTAAGGGTCGCTTCAGCCTTTACCTCCGGCATGTCTTTATAATAGGCCCTTGTGGTGATGGTTTTGTTCTGCCATGCCGTAAGAGACCCAGCAAACAATAGGAGGCTGTAGCTGGTAGACTTATTGGGGGTATCATACTGGTAGGTTTTCAGACCCCCGTCGCCGCCATCAACCTCCAGTAGCAGTTCCCCCCCGGTACTGGATTTTAAAGACAGCCGGCCAAACTGGCCCTGGGCCAGGTCAGTCGTTGCATACTTCCCTTCTTCCAATTTCTGCCCATATACATCGGCAGACACGTCGATGGTGGGAGGGTTCGGGTTAATGCCGGTTAGAGTAAGGCTGCGACTGAAGGCATTGTTTAGGGTTCCAGCCGGAGTATACAAATCCACCGCCAGGGTCAAGTTCTGATCTCCCGGGTCCTGGAGGGTTCCGGACAGTGCCCCGGTATTTTCGGAGGTCGGCTGCAAGCCGCTGGGAGTCTGCGTCCATCGCAGGAAGCAGACCGTACCGGATTGGGCCTTTTTCTGGGCCACGGACTGCGAGTTGGTAAGCGTGCAGGGAATAGCTCCGTCAGATTTTACCTCGACCTGCAGGTTCTGGAGCATACGCGTTACCTGCTCCCCCGGTGTCGGGGTCACCTTCACCGAGACGTCCGTGATCGGCAATTTTTCCAGCGCATGGCTGCCGCTGCCGAAGACGTATTTCTGACCGCCGCTATAGACCGAGACCTGGTAATCCACTTCCAGGGCGTCACTATCTCCCAGGACCCCCTGTAGCAGACCGCTCTTAATTTGGTAAGCCGCAGGTTTTTGGGTGAACTCCACCAGGCATTTAGGGGAATCGATGGGGTCCGCACCTTGAGCTTCCACGGCATTCATGGTCGCCTGGCAGGGCCCGCTGCCGACCGTGGCGCCGATCTTCTGAGTTTGGACGAAAGGCTGCACCCCCCAGCCGGGGTCGGCAGTAAGCGCAATTTCCGGTCGCCAGAAATTGAACTGTGCGGTTACTGCCGGCGAGTTAGGGGCGTTGCTGATTACCTGTAAATTAACCTGCCCCGGCTCATCGGCACGAATCGGCAAGATCAGCCTGCCGTCAGTAGCGCTGAAATTATAAGCCGTCAAAATCATTTGATGACCAGGGGAAATAGCTGCGCCCCGAACCGTAACCGTGGTGGTGGAGTCGGGACCTGACGCCACCAACACGTCATAAGATCCTGAAATCGGCGCACCACCGTTGGTGATGGGAATGTTCAGCGCTTGAGAGCCGTCACTATGAACCACGTTTGCCGGAATCGCGGGCAGGTTCATGGACGGCAGGTTAACCGGCTGGGGTACGTAGGTAAAATAGACGCTTTTTGTCGCCACATTTCCCGTTGCATCCTTGGCCGTCATCTTCATCGAGTATTCCGTGCTCCCGGAAGGAAGCAACGGAGGAAACACCGGCACGTACGCTCCGCCTTGGGCGTTGTAGCTCATCGTTGAAACCTGGTGGCCGTCTGAAAATTCCAAGCTGACAACTTGGGGGTTCGGATCCACATTATCCGTCACGGTTATCTTCACCTGATCCAGACTCGTTAACGTCCCGTGGTCGGCTAGCGGCGAACTCCCGTTTAAATAAGTGATCTGCGGCGGCGTCTGGTCGGTGGAAACCGTCTCCGCTGACAAGCTGGTGCTATTGCCGAAATTGTCCCTGGCCCAAAGAGTAAATTGCCAATTGCCTTCAGCAAGAGCGCCATAGTTAATGGCAACCAAATAATGAGACGAAACGCCGCTTCCCCCTTCCACCGGTATAATGGTAGCCGTGCCGCTTAACTGCGTATCCTGACCACTCGCAGTGTTGTGCGCCACTGCCCAGCCCGAGGCTAGGCCGACCGCTCCGCCAAAATCCCCCGTCTGAGGCTCATTAACAACGAAATTGACCGTCTTGCCGGTCTGATCAATGCTGTGATCCACAAAAGACGGAGGGATCAGGTCCCACTGAAAATCTGTACGTTTCGAAGGAGAGGTTAAGATGCCATCCTGGCTTTGCACATAGCAGTTGGATTGATACCATTTCATTGTTCCAGCGGAGGCGACGATGTTGGTGTTAAGGGTGCATTCCGTCTGCCCCGCGGGAATCGTGCAGGTGCCACTTACCGGCTCAACAAACACCTGGACATAATTGCGGGCCTCAACCACCACCCGTATTTGGGAGATGGCGATCGCGGTGTTGAAGCGCCATGGCCCCAGATCACCGGACGCAGGATTACTCCAACCTGTATCAGAGCGGTATGCCTGCCAGGAAACAATATTCGGGGGGGCAGATGGAACAGGCGAATAGTAGAAAGCCACTGCCTGAGCAGTCATATTACCTGTAGCGTCCTTGGCTGAAACCGCCAAGGAATATTCCTGGCTCCCGGAAGGGGACAATGCCGGAAAAGCCGGCACGTACCCGCCACTTTGCGGCTGATAGGCCAGGTCAACCGAAATGTTCTGAGGACCTCCTGAGAGGTGAACATTAATAATTTGGGGGTTAGAGTCCATGTTGTCTGCCAGAGTTATATTGATCTGACTTACATCCGGAATCGTTCCATGATTGGGTAACTGAGTGGAGCCGTTGTATATCGTAACTTGCGGTGCAGTATGGTCTATGGTTAGTGGATAATCTTGGTAGATATCCACTCCTGTTGCCCCTCCTGCTCCACCCAGATTTGCGTAAATCCAAGCCCTTAATGTATAGTTGCCATCCACCCAGCTTGGAGAGAAAGTCATTATCTTGCCGTAATAGGTCTGCCCCAAAACCGTGAACTGGTCTGAAACGGAGACAACCCCGGAAGTACCTTGAGCTACCGTCTGACCACTATCGTTGATCAAAGCGTAGCCCACCTCATAACTCGTGGTGTCTGGCGACACGCTTGGGCCAGCAAGGTAAACAGTGATCGCTCCGGAGGGATTAATCCATTGCTGGGAAGGCGCCACAGTTTGCTGCACATTATTGGTGTCCGTGTAGGACAAGGCCACTAATTCAGCCCTCGATGCGGCCGGAAGGAGTACGGCCGTTAAAAGCAAGCCTATAAACAAAAAGGTCTTTTTCATCATGGCTCTCCTAACTATCCCGGGTCTTCTTAGCGGGCCCGACGATTTGTCTGCCTGATAGTTGATTTTTAGTGAAGGTCAGCACGACCGTCCTGGGCCCAAACCGCCAGCGTAGTACCTCTCCGTTCGAGGGACCAAGGGTTTTGGTTTCTCGTTCCTGCGGTTCACCCAATATTCTGACCACCTCGGCCTTGGTCATACCGAGTTTGATCTGATTCTGGTCGAAATTGCCCTGGGGCCCATTGCAGCCCCACAGGGCCAGGGTGAAGATCAAGGATCCCGCCAAACAGATAATGAGCAAGCGCCGTGGCATTGATGTCCCCCTAAATGCAATACGGTTCACTTAAGCGGTCCAAAGGAATTGGTGGGCAGTGCCCACCCTACATTTTGTCATTCTGAACGGAGCGAAGCGGAGTGAAGAATCTCTTTTTTTCCAAGAAGTTAGAGATTCTTCGGTCGCCTTCGGCTCCCTCAGAATGAGATGGGAAATGTCATTCCCTCATCTTTAGGTGCTTAAGTGAACAGCATTGCCCTTAAATGGTAATTTCCCGCCTACACCATAAAAAAACGGCAGGCAAATTTGCCTGCCGAATCCTCAAAATCTGACTACAACTTTTCAGTTTTTATTGAAAAATAGGAGGGCCTAACGGGCTTCTATGACCCTCTTTAAAACCCTCTTTAACAGGTCCTTAAATTATCTTTTCCCCTGGGCTCCACCATAGCCCCTTCCTCGACTCTGATTTTTCCCCTGGTATTTCTCCGAATGGGCTGCATGCTTCCGCCAGTTCTCTAAATATCTTGATGCCAACTCTGCATCTTCTATCAGCAATAAGTTTTCAGCATTATCACGCTCCGCCGCCCTGGTGAAATTAAAGGAACCAGTGATCACCAGGCGCTCATCAATGACCATGACCTTGTTGTGGGAGATTCCGTGGGCGGAGTCGATGTAGGTAGGGACATCCGCATGAACCAGAAAATCCGCGACCGAGTATTTGTCTTTCAAATTGCTCTTGTCCAATATCACCGCCACAGTTACACCGCGCCGGTGGGCCTGCGTAAGAGCTTTGGCTACCGGAGGCGAGGTGAAGGTGTACGCCTGCACATAGACAGACCGCTGCGCCTGGCCCAGGGCCTGGACAACGGCTGCCGTCGCCCCGCCCCCCGGAGAAAAATACACTCGCCACTCCCATGCCCATGCCGGCGAGATAAGAAAGAGAAAGGCCAGGGAGAATAGTATCAGGGCGGCAAACCGTTGCGGCCGTCTCTCCGGGGATATTCTCATGCCTTTCCTCTTAAAACAAAAAATCAAGATATTTCCCCCGCTTGAATATCTTTTTTATTAGCGAGGCCTGGGCCAGTTCTTGCCCCAGGATTTTCAACTCTTCCTTGTTGATCACGATCTCCCGGTCTTTTTTATAATTGACCAGCTTGAAGGAGAGGCGGTAATAGTCCTTCTTCCAGCCGGGCGTATCTTCCCGCTTGTAGTTTTCCTTCACCGGGTGAATATCTATGGGCAGGGCCTTTTCCCGTATCATCCGGTGGACTTCCTGGAAGATGGTCATCGCATCCTCATCCACCAGGTATTCCTCGTACTTGACGGCTCCGAATTTCTGTAAGCCCAGGAAGGCAAACAGCGCTTTGGCAATGGAGGTCCGGTGGTTCCCCTCGCCGCTGATGTACAGATGGCCGTTTATCCGGGCATAATGCATTTCCGGTTCTTTATCCGCGGTGTCAAAGTAGTACCCGGGATTTTCCTGCAGCAGGGGCAGATTGATGGACCTCATGCGCTTGCCCAGGCGCAGCATGGTAATCCAGGCGGCCCCGATGTAATCGGGATGAGCAGTCCCCACGACTTCAAAGACGTTGACTATTTTCGAACCTGTCCAATAGTAAGAAACCGCAAACTGCTTCAGGTAGTCTATGTCGGGATAAGGTTCGATGGTATTGTTGAGCACCGAGTCACTAGCCTGCACCCTGGTGATGAACGACTCGGTATCGTTGGCAATTTCGTGAATTAATTTATGGACCTGATCGTTACCGGGTGCGAGATATCCACCGGCAGTCACCTGATTAAGAGCCTGCAATTCATGCATGGGAAATCCTCCAGGACTACAACCGCTTCTGCATGTTGGCCCAGAACACCCACCAGGCCGCCATCCCCATAAGCATACCCGCAGGAATCGTCAATGGCGGCAGCGCGACCGGCATCAAAGGCATAAATAAAACGAGTAAAATCACGATATTCAGCGCTCGTAAAGAATTCTTATGTTTTAACGGGCTGGCATAGCTGAACTCATACTTGTGGATATTCCGCCGAGCCGCCGCATCAAGAGAAACCGGCACCACCGCGGCAAATATCAGCGGCAGCCAGAGAACCAACATCCCCCAGCGATATATCCCATAACGCACAGCCAGCCAAAGAACACCTGTGCGTTTTTGCATCCAGGCTCCAAATCCCCGGTCATCAAATGGGTCGCGGTGGTTGTTGTTCTTCTCGAAATAATTCTCGCTGGCTGCCACTGCTCCTGTGTCCACGAACGCCTTCTGAAACCATTTCTCTGCCAATGCCTGTAACTGCTGTGAGGCCTCCTCCCCCAACTGAGCTTCCATCATCTTCATCTCTTGGACATGCAGGTTCTCCAGCGTCGCTCCCGGGACCATGAAAAAGGCTATGGCAATTTCCATGGAAATAACAGTCAAAAGCCATTGCCATAACGGTTTGCGCGGCTTAGCGTTAGCTGCCATCTCTCAACCTCCGCAAGACCTCTTTGACAACCCATGGCCTGGGACCCTCACGACCGAGAAGCAGACGAAAGAGTCGTTCAGCTTCCGACGCCGGCCGCACTACCGGCTGAAACTGCCAGGTAATCTCCCCGGGGTGCTCCACCCTCCAGTCTATAAAGGGCTGACGAGCCGGATTCCATACTTCGCCGGCCACATGGCCGTAAAAGCCCATAACCAGCGAAGCCATCTCCATGGCCCCCTGCCAAAAGTGGAGATACACGTTGGAGACCCAGGTGCTGGAGTCATAACCATCTTGTTTCCGGTGCCGGTCAAAATTCCGGATCCCCCACTCCAAACTGGCCGAAAGCAGTGGCACCGAAGCCCCATGCGCATGGACTTCGCCCCCCACACGCCTGGCCATTTCCAACAACAACCTTTCCGAATCAGGCCAGAGAACCAGTAAATAACTTCGAATAAATGATCGGCGCCGCACCAAATTCATTGCCGCTGAGTATACTTGGCGGCTGAGGTTTTCATGGTTCAAATCTAATGTCTCCCGAATCTCTGGCGTTCCAGCTCCTCCTCCTTCATCAGCTTCTTTTGATGGTCACCCATGATACTCAGGGTGATCAAATTGCGATAATCGTCTTTTTTCCCTTTCGCCCATAATAACCGTGCCTTCTCGATAACCTCCGGCCGCAGACGGGAACTTATCCGCAATCGCTCGGCTAAAAGATCCAGACGATCCTCCCAGGCATACATATATGGAAACAGTTTGCGGTCTATGCCGGTGATACACTCCACCATAATCTCAGGCACCTTATCAACCTTCAACATGCGCAGGGCAAACTGCATCAGAAAAACCAGGAGGGATTTTTTCTTCTCCAGAAATATCATGCGGCTGAGGTTCTTGTCAGGCTCCAGACCCTGTTGGGCCCGCAACCAAACGTGGATTTTCCAGTAGATTACACACCAGCCCACGGTAAGGGTCACCAACCCCAAACGGATGTGCTTCCATACTTGCAAGAATTGGGGATCAGACTCCATCAGGGCCTCAACAGCCGGCATCGGCATATTTTTGATTCTGGCTGCCTCCCGAAGAGTTTCCATCAGCTCCTCCCGGGGCACCTCCAATGCCTGATCTTCCTCATCCATCCGCTGTTGATGTTCCTTCTTTTCCTCCCGCCAGGATTTCACCTTGGCGTAGACCACTTTTATTTTCTTTTTGCCCGCCTTGACTTCATCCACATCCTTGGCGATTTCCGGGTTGGTTTTTGCCGCCTCGGAGATTACCTTGGCCTGGCGAATAGTCTCGTGGCTGGCTCCAATTTTCTTAGCGGCAAGCTTAATAGCTGCCCCTTTAGCAGCTGGTTTATCCAACTGGTTGGATAAACCAACCTCGGATAATTCCTGAGTTTCCGGTCTTTCGTCTTCACAATCTATTATCCTTCCGGCGTCTTGGGCAGACGCCTGGGATAACAGGAGGCGATGCAGACGGCCTTTATCCTGCCCAGCTCTCTGCCTATCCTTGGCTTTTCTTTCCTCGATCTCCAGTAGTTTAAGCCCCATGAACGCAAGCTGCCCCGAGGTCAAATGTCTGCGCGCCGCAGCCGCCAGGATAATGAATTCCTGCTCACCTTCCGAGCCACCATAGTCCCGGAACACTACAGGAACCCACTCCTTCTTCAATTCCTGCCCAATCTCATGCCGGTTATAGCCGTCCAGGAGCAACATGTCCATGTTCAATACCAGGGAATGAGCCGGGTCAAAGCCACGCTCGGCAATGGATTCCTTCAGCAACTGGCGGTCGCTATCGGCAGGCCGCGGCACCAATTCCTTGTAAAGGCGGCTTAACTTTATCTCTTCTAACCGGACCCACCTTATATCCTGCTTCTCCTGCTCTCCCACCGCTTCCTCCTTATGAAGTCAGACTCCTTGGTTGTGAAGCCATCATCTTTACCCGGCCACTATCGGCCGGCACCGGCAATTTCAACTCGGTGAGTTTCTCATGCTCCAGAATCGGCAATTTGCCTTTCCACGTGGTGCCGTCCGCAAGCCGACAGAAATAGTGCAAGTTAGGGAGGATTCCCAGAAGGGCCGCCGGAAAAAGCTCAATATCCTTTTCCTTCAGGGATTCCTGGTAAGTTGTGGAATATGATAGAGGAGAACTGGTGTCGGAGCCGCTCCGGTATGCCAAGTTCATCTCTTTCACCGCGGTCTTCGGCAGAGCCTGGGCGATGTATTTTTGGGTCTCCGCGTCGATGATGCGCAGGATTATCCAGTTATTGGTGTTGCCGATCACCTGTCGCGCCCCAGATGCCGTACCCGTGCGCACTTCCAGGTCAGCCAGGGTCTGCATGGCAATAGCCACCCGGAATCCGGCTCCCCTGCTTTTGTTGAGCAGTTGCACCGTGGGCTCGTTCACTACTTCTGCCGCTTCATCTATAAATACATTCACCGGAGGAAATATATGATTTGTCGAATGCTTCTTATGTTTGGGAAAGTTGTAACGCCGGGCCGCCACCGCAGCTAGATCCGCCATCATTATCGACCCTAAGGCGCTGCCGACAATGGAGTCGGCCAGACTATCGAGGCCGATGTATAATACCTTATTTTCCGCAATAATAGAAGCAATATCTGCTAATTGGCTTGAGTCGCTGTCATCAGACTTGGGCGACAACATTTCCTGCAACGTTCCGGAGGTAAGCATGCTCAAAATGGGAATCAGACTCGCGATCATTTTTTGAAAATGTTCGCGGTTATGGTCGTGCATTGCGACCAGGCCGTCAACCGCAGCCTCCGGTTTCTTATGGATATCTTGGTTTTTATATCGTTCTTTAAGATTGGTTAGCTCTTTCTTAGTGGTACATTTCACATTCTCCTGAAAATAAGTCGCATAATAATATTTCAAGGTCTTTTGCAACAAGTCGTCGATTCCCGCCTCAACATACCTGCGCAGATTGATGAGGCTCGGTTTTTTCCCGAGAAACACCATGGCCTGGATCACGGTGTTCATCGCCTTCCAGCCAAAATCCTTAAAAGGGTCGCTCTTACCCCCTACCGAGGGGATTAAAGCCGCCACCCGAGATGCCAGTTCCTTAGGTTCGGTAAAATGGCGCAGGGGGTCCAGGCGGATGCTTTTTTCAGGATACGCCGGGTGAAAATAAACGAACTTTTTCGGCTGACCCAGGGCCTCGCAAGCCAGGCGCGCCTTCTCCCGGAGGTCGTGGTCCCCCTTGGGATCAATGATGATCACCGTCTCATCCCGGCTGATGGCCTGGTCGATCATCAGATCCATCAGTCTGGTCTTACCGGTGCCGGTGCTGCCGACTATCATGGTATGGCCTTGCATCAGGTCCAGGGGGATATACATGTTCCGGTCCCTGGCCCCCAGCCCGTGGATCCAGTGGCCCCGGCTCAGTTGCAGGAGCCTCGTGTCTCCAGACTTGAGGATGTCCCAGGCAAGCTGGATCGCTGCCGGTGTCCAGGCAAAGCTCTGCCCCAGCCACACCTGGCCGCTTTTAACCTGCCGGGCCAGCCCTTGCCGGTCGATCTTTTCTACGGGAGTCCTCTCCATGCGGGCCTTGCGCCTGGAAAACATAAGTCCCTGTGCTACCCGCAAGCCAGCCATCGCCAGGCAGACCCCCATCCACAGCCGGAAAGTCCACGGGGGGAGGCAGGCGGTATATCTCTGAACCATAAAAGCCATCATCCCGCCAAAGATCCAGACGTAAAAAGACTGGAGTTCGTAATTCGGCCGAAGCGGATAGCTGTACCGGAAACCTTTTGGGCCCATAGTTTTGCTCCTTATGAAAGGCCAGGGAGAAAATAATGATCAAGGATTGCGGCGAGTGACAATCATCTTGCCGCCTTCGTCCTCGATCACAAAATAACTGGCCACCAGTTTATAAACTCCCAATTTGCAGGCGGTTCGGTTCTCCACTATCTCCGTGACCCATTTGTATTCGAGGGGACCGTTGTTTTCCAGGAGCGCCGTCACCTCGATCACCCAATCAGGAACCTCTTCGTCTTTGGCCGCCAGGGAAAGTATATCTCTCGGAACCTCCTCCGGGGGGTCCGGTTCCTCATGGAAAGGGGTTTGGACTTCCTCAGCAGGAGCGGGCACAGGGGCACCGGCCGCCGCGGGCCCAGCAGAGGCCTCCGCCTCAGGAGATTTTGCTTCTCCCAGGACCCACACCAGCCGCCAGAACAACAGGGTTTCCCCTTCCTTCAACTTCATACACTTGCCGAATCCCGGCTCGATGTGCACGCGGCTGGTCCCATTTAGCACCAGCCATTCCGCCCTCGCCAGGCTTTCAATGATCTCTGGGAGGTCGTTCGCTGTCGCATTCGTGAATTTTGTATCCCCCCAGGAAAGAGCCAGTTGTGGCGCACTCTTGTAATCCTGGCCCTCGCACCTGGCGCCGCGGGCGATTTCCCCGGCAAACTGGAGCAACGCCCGGCCCCCGGGACCGGCAGAGGCAAAATACTCCTGGAGTTCTTCCAGCGTCCGGAGGTCAGGGGCTGCTGGAGGTTCGGGTGAAGGAATGCCAGGAGGGACGGGAGCGGGGGCCCCTGGCGATTTGCCCGGTTGTTTTTTCAGGGACCCGGGCGGCGGGGGTTCTCCTGATACTCCCTCCTGGTCTTTTAAGCCCTTTTGTCCAGGATCTTCCGGCTTTTCAGAGGGCGGTGGAGAATCAACGTCAAAAGGCATCTCATCACCTTCGGCCCGGACTTGGCCGGATATTGCCGGGGGGATCAGCTCCATGACGTAGCGCGGATCCTTAAGCCGCAAGGCCAGCAGGCCGTCTTCGCCGGCGTCGATTACCGAGGGCTTTATCCGCCACAGGCGGTTGCCGTTCGGAGCCATGGTCAGCAGCCCATGATCTTCAAAGATTTCCGCCAGCAGATAAGGATTGGTGGGGATTCCAGGAGTCGCGTCCCGATAAAGCATATTGGTGACGTCGTCAACCATCTCCGGCCACACAAGATACACCTCGGAGCCGATCACCCAGAGCACGGAGCCGGGCTTGTTGGAACGCCAGCGCCGCCAGCGATCAATATCTTTCTCATCGATGCCATGGATCGTGCAAAATTCCTTAACAGAGAGTCCTGCCTTTTTCGCTTCCCGCATATTATTGATGAGATCTTTCACTTCGGGAGCCTGCGCCTCTTTAATCAGGCGGTTTATGGTCATCACGAGATGGCGGGCAAGGGGCTGCCGGATTTCGGGGCCAAGATCGGCAAGGACGTTAGATCGCTTAAGGTCTTGCCTCAGGCTTTTTATATCCGCCTCCTGGACCATTCCCACCAGATCATTGCGCGGAGCTTTCTCTCCAAGAATCGCTTCGTATATCTGGTCCAGTAAGAAAGGCTCAATTTCGTGCAGGTATGTCAGATCATCCGGCAACAAGATATGGTGCATCAGGTTCAGCGCCTTGCGGCGGTGGTCCTGGCCCCCCCGCCGCCAGGATATGAAAAGCCGGTCATCCTGGGGCGGCAGGCAGTGAAACCACTCAGCCAGCGGTGTGGTAAAAGGGTCCCAAGTCGCCCCGCCAGCCGAGGTTACTATCATTTCTGCTGTTTTCCCTGAGTCGTGGGTTAGACCGGCGATAAATCCTGCAAAGAGCCAGCGTTCCCGGGCATCTTGCCGCTGCGAAGGGGGTAATTGCATGCCGTGGAGGCGGTCATAGGATTGCTGCAGCACGTACCGCGAGGTCTCCAACCCATGACAGAGAAGACCACCGGCCCCCCGGTGGTGATGGAATTCACTCGCCGGCAGCAGATAGACCAGGTTGGCGTAGCGGTCAATTACCGGCCGCCAGCGCTCATCAAACACCTCCTTATCTTCGGAGAGATTCCGGATGCGCTCGATCAGTTCCGCGTGCTCCGCCAGAATTTCTCTTACCGGGAAGCGGGGGATGCCGTTGGCGACCGGAGGATAGACGTAATTCTGGATAGGACGGCGCTCAGACCCGTTCGCCATACGCTCCTGGACAGGAGCGGGAAGCGGCGCGGGTTTTTCTTTCCTGAAGAATTTCCTGATATACTCGAACATGGCCCCGGTTGTCCCGCCTCACTTGATCCGTCTGAGCTTAGGCCCCGGCTTCAGGTTTGTTCTCTCTTTGTCCCCCCGGGCCAACATTGCGCCGATCGACGTTGCATCCAGGTTAAATGCCGCCGTACTCCCCCGGGGGAACGCCATGCCGTGCTCACGCAGGAAGCGCTCGTATTTTTGGACCGTGACTTGCGACAGTCCCACGAGCTTCGCCACTTCTTCCGATCTGAATCCCATCAGCCGCCACCGGATGACTGAAAGCAAGCGGGCGAGGTTTACCTTGCCGGCGCCGATCTCCATAAACATCTTCACCGACTGGCCGAATCCCTGGAAATAGGCCCGCTCCAACGACTCCCGCCAGGTATTCGGCCAAGAGTCCGGCACCGACTTCCCCTGCTCCGGCATCGACTTCTCCTGTCTTGGTGCCGCAGCCGCTTTCCGGATATTCTGGGCCATTAACGCCAGCCAGAGACGCACCTCCCGAGCCTTGCGGGTCCTGGCGAACATGGTCGCCAGATAACAGCCAACTTCAGAGTAGAGGCGGGTGATGCGAGGTCGGCCATCACGCGCGGTCAATTTGGTCGCGCGTGAATGCGGCTCCAGTTCGGACTTGTTTCGGTTATAGATTTTTCGGACGGCATTCCGGGGATCCGCCAGCCCCAGCATCCTACCCAGGTCCTCCCCCGCCAAGTACATCTCGCCGTCGATTTCGTACAACGGCACCTGCTGGCCCTCGAATTGCTCCATTAACGCTGCATCAACGCTTACAGGTTGGGTCATTGATCAGTCTCCTTAAGAAATGCCAGGGAACGCGGTTATTGCTTACCAGCCATTTTTTGAAATTGAACTAAAACACCCCGGGCTTGGCTTAAAAGAGCCTGTTTTTGTCTGATTCTTGCGAACTCCTTTTCGTATTCCCAGAGTTCTTTTTGAATTTCGGTATGGTAACCGCGGACGGCAGCCATAAATCTGGCGCGAGGCATGCAATAACCCCGTCCCCGGGCTATGTCCTGGTAATATGGCCTTTGAGTGCGTTGGTGAAAGTATTTTACATACCTCCAAATGATAGAGACCGTTTCGTAGCCGTTCTGTTGCTTAAGCTGTATCCAGATCGACTTGGCCCTGGTTTCATGGGGGTCATCCGGCTTATACTTTTGAGGTTTCTGGGATTTGAGAAGGTCCTGTACCTCCTGCACTAAAGAGGATGCTTTGGCTGACAGCGATGCGACTTCCTTGTCCAAGTCTATATCTATATCTTGGCTAACTACATGCATCGACGACTCCTGTCGCTAATTTGCGCAATCGGCCTGAGGATCGGCAAAACTGCACCCTCCACCGGCCCCCCCAAAAACAACAGATTTACTCAGGACGATTGGGACCTCCTTGGCCCCCAACCGGGCAAGCGTCAGTTTGTTGCGGAGGAGACCCAGGTGTAATTTAAGCAAGTCTAAAAGGCTAAGGGGGCAGGGTTGCGGGGAGGACCAGCACGCTTGAAAGGCCCGCCACAAATTGAGACTTTCGGAGAGTTCCTGCTGGAATCTGGCTACCCGTCCGGCGTCATCCCCCTCCAGGGCGACGGGGAAAAAGGCTACGTCATCCTCCCGATGACCCCCGGCCATCAGGTTAAGAATGGTTTCCCGGCAGTGTTTGCAGGAGGGGCTGAAAAAGATCTTCATTGCTGCGTCCTGGCTCCCGTAAACCGGCCAGGGTTTGATCAGGTCTTTGACCAGCAGCGCCGATGCCGCCAGGAAGAGAACCACCCAGACTTTCATCACCCGGTGGCGGGGGAGGGTCAGCATTCCCAGCAGCCCCCAGATCAAGCCGATTATCAGGCATTCGCTGCACGGGAGGTAGAAGGTCTGAAAGGACAGGAGGGCCGTCTCCACCCACAGGCACAGGCGAATATAAGGGGTGTAGGCCGATGACCTCTTGAAAAGCCAGTAAAAACCAAGGGCGAATACCGCAACGCCTACATGGTGCAGACTGATTCCCCAGAGTTTGTAACCCCGATAGATCTGACAGCCTTCCGTCAGACAGAATTTCCCGCTGAAACCAAAAAGGGCCAGCAGGCATATAATCAGACCAGCTCCCAGCAAAAGGCCAGACGTCAACCGATTACCGTGTATTTTCTTGCTGTTTTCCCAATCTATTAAGAGCGACCCTGCTTTTGCTTCCATAGAGCCTCCTGACATTCCGCAATCTGTTCTTCACTTTCTGCCAGAAAATAGCAGGAGTGTGGTTCCCGAAAGCTCTCTTTTCCTGTTAGCTTTTAACTCCAGTCATCTACTCTCTTCAGCTTCACTATCTCATTTCGGCCTTTTTTATTTTTACTCCTTGTATCCCTTGTTGCTTAAGAGATATGCGGTCACCATATCTCTTGCAGGAGGCGTTTTTGCGTCTTCCCGGGTTTTTTCTCATTCCTTGTCCCTTAAATAAGGGATATGGGGGCGCAAGTGGCTGCAAGGGATATGGCCCGCACCAGGTGCCAAAAGTGGCATAGTTTTTTGACAAGCACCATCGTTTTCCGTCCTTTTAGATGCATTGCATCTCCCTTAACTAAGGGATAAAGGGGAGCATATCCTGGCAAGGGATATTCGTGGGTCCCACATTACCTGCGGTGCAGGTTTACAAAAAAATTTTATGAAAAGGGTTGATTGTTATAGTCTGTAGTGCTATAGTTTATAGTGTTAGGGGGGGGTAGCGTGCGGATTTTTAAAACCAAGTGGTTCGTGCGCTATGCACGCCATGAGCAGATCAGTGATCACAGTTTGCGCAGCGCCATCGACCGCGCAGACCGGGGAAGTGTCGACGCCGATTTGGGCGGCGGCGTTATCAAGCAGCGGGGGGCGCGAGCTGGCCAGGGACGCTCACGCGGCTATCGGTTTCTGATCGCCTACCGCCCCGGTGAGCGTGCGGTGTTTCTCTACGGCTTCGCAAAAAACGAGCGTGAGAACATCGATGACGATGAACTGGCCACGCTGAGGGAGATTGCCGCGGCATGGCTTGAGGCGGATGAAGAACTCCTTGAACATGCGATTGCAGAGGGGATTTTGCAGGAGGCAACATGAAGGGCAAAAACAAAAAGCCAACCCGGCTGACCCAGGCGCTGCTTGAAACAGCCAAGGATATGCAGCAGGCGGGGATTCTGACTGATGAGGCTTACGGGAAAATCACCATGCGCCATCTTGGCGTGAAGGATAAAGCCGACCTCGAACCGCTGACCGGGGAAGAAATCCGGGCGATACGTGAACAGGCAAACATGAGCCAGGCGGTATTCGCTCATTATCTGAACGTGACGGTGGGGTATGTGTCGCAATTGGAGCGAGGGGCTAAGCGTCCGACCGGTGCGGCACTCGTATTGTTGAACGTGATCCGGCGCAAAGGAATCGAGGCGATCCTTTAAGCGTCACTTAATTAAACTACTCGGAGTACTATGAAGATAGCAGCGATCCGCTCTTCCCCAGAACTTATTCCGATTTCGAAAACTTTCTCTCTCCAAATCATAGCTGGCGATTCCCTCACCCACCCGATAATACCCGCAGATGGCAAGACATCAACCACCCTTTGCTCCCCGAACAGTGCCACATTGCATTTCTTTTAAGCAGCAATTCCCAGCTTTCCCAACCGCCTTGCACTCTGCTGCAGGATTGGGAAAAAACTCAGACAAATTTTAAACGAAATATTTAAATGAATGGGAAAGATAAACCACAAACCGAAGAGTGAATATTGAGAGCCCTTTAAAATTATTTCTTGGTTATGCTGGGCATAGGGAGTGAATAATCACTCCCTACGCAGCCTTGAGGAAAATGACCAAAAAGTAATCCGCTAACGGGAAAATGCCGATAATAAGATTCAAGTACATTTTTAACTGTTAAGCCGCCCATAGACAGTTTAGCAGTCAAAAAAATAACTTTTTCATCAAGCAGCCAACCTTAGTTTCAGCCGTTAACCGGGCCGGAAGGCCAGTTTCACCTTGAGAAAAAGGAAGCTTTATAAAAATTAAATAAAATTATTGGAGAGTAATGATGGCCCATTCATCTCCGCATTCTCCAGTAGTTATAAGACGTTATAGACTTTTTCTTGTCACTTCCTTAATCTTCCTGCTACAGATAATCTTACCACTTTTTGCCCATGAAGCAGAAGCAAGCCCAACATATCCCAGGGGATATTCGCTCAAGGCCTTAGACCTTTCCAGGCCCCTCACCTTCGAAGACCTGATGGCTGCCGGCCAGTTGGGCGGGCCCCTGCATCCCACCCATAATATGACCAACGCCGCGACCAACGCCTCTTTCGGCGCGGCCATGCAGGCCTGGAATGAGCATAGATATACGGAGGCGGTGGAATTATTCCGGGCTCACATGGCCCATTATCCCGACAGCCCCTGGGCCGCAGAGGCGGTTTTGCATATCGGCTGCGATGCTCTTTACCATGGGCGCTATACGGAGGCCCAAGGCGCTTTCCAAGGAATCATCCAAGGAAATGCCAACAACGGCCATCCCGGCGCGCAAATGCTGGTCCATAAGGCCCGGTTGCGCCTGGCCAATTTGAAGACTCTGCAAGGCAATTTTCCCGAAGCCATGGGACAGTTGGCGATCCTCAAGCAATCCAGCCCCGACTGGCGGCATCGCACCTACGCCGCCCACTGGATTCAAAGGCTCTCCCGGGAAAAGCATGAGCAGGCGGCCATCTTTAATTGCGGCACCCAGGCCCTGGCCTTTCTACTGGAAAAACGCGGGAAAAAGGCGGCCGCGGCCAAGGTGCTGGCCCTCAAGGCTTCTTCCCCCCGGGGCCAGAGCATGAAGGAACTCCAACGGGTGGCTGCAGAATATGGTTATCGCCTAACCGGGCTGCGCCTTACCGTTTCCCAACTTAAGAAGCTGCCTCTGCCGGCCATCATGCAATTGAGCGGTGTCCATCAAGGAGACCTGGGCCACTACTGGGTTTTGGAGAAGACGGGCAAGGATGCCCTGAACTTTTACGACCCCCAGAGCCGCAGCCGCTTTACCCAAACCACCGCCGAATTCGCTAAGGAGTGGGGCGGCCACGCCCTGGTCTTTGCCCGCCGGCAAAAACTCCCCGGCGCGGTCCTGGCCGCCCGGGAGATGGAGAATCTTTACGGGGGGTGCTGCGGTGCTCCCCGGCCGGCGAATGATCTGGGGGCGCCTGAGTCGCCCCCCGGTGATCCTGACTGTAAACCAAACCCCGGTGATGATCCTTGCCGACCTAAGCCCGGCTGTGGCTCCCCCGCCTGGTCGGTGAACAAGATCAACCTGAATTTCTTTGTCAGGGATATCCCCCTGTGGTACCACAGCCCCATCGGCCCGCCGGTGGAGATCGCCCTGAGCTACAACTCCCAGTCGGCCATTGCCACCTACGAACCCTTCGGCCACAAATGGCAGTTCAACTACGCCACCTACCTGGTGGAGGACAGCGGCGGCCAGGTGACGGTCTTCATGCCCGACGGCCGCCGGGATGTCTACACTCCCGACGGTTTGGGGGGTTACACCTCCCCCACCCGGGTCTATAATACCCTGGTCAAAACCGGCGCCAGTCATTATGAGCTGTGGTTCCCGGAAGATACGGTGTATGTCTATGACATCCCCCCCGGCAGCGGTTCCCAGCAACCCTTCCTGGTGGAAATGCGGGATGCCCGGGGCCTGAGGCTGACCTTCGGCTACAATGCCCAGGTGCAGCTCACCACCATTACCGATGCCTTGGGGCGCCCCACCACCCTGACCTACAACAGCGCCGGCCTGGTCACCGCGGCCACTGATCCCTTCGGCCGTCAGGCGGCTTTTGAATACGACGCCAACGGCAACCTCACCAAGATCACTGATATGGGGGGCTATTGGTCCACTTTCACCTATGATCAGGACATCTATCTCACCAGCATCGGCAATGCCCGGGGGACCTGGACCTTCTATACCGAGCCCGCGGATGGGATCAACCCGGGACCGGTGCCCTATTCAATTTTTTATCCGCCGCCGGGGACCATGGACCCCACCAGGAAGATGTGGGAAAATTACCGCATTACCATCACCAATCCCCTGAGCTTGAAAGAGGAATATTTTTTTGCCGGTGGGGCTGGACAATGGTCCTGGCATGTCAGCCCTATGGATTATGTGGAATATGTGGATCCCAATACCAATAATGATATAAGTGCTAAAAAGACGACTTATAATAATACCATTGTTGCCAATAAGGGGACGTTCCGTAATGTGGTCAGGCCCACGGCGACGCTGGCTAGCGTATGGTTTGATTATGACAGCGTCGGTAACTGCACCAAGATTCAAGATTATTGGGGGACTTCTTATTACGCTTACAATTCCCGGGGGAAGCTCACCAGCGTCACTAACCCAAACAATAAAATTACCACCATGGCTTATGCCGCCAATAATGTTGATTTGATTTCCATCATCAACGATCTTGGGGAAGTGAGCCTGACCTACAACCACACCCACGATATCACCTCCATTACGGATCGTCTAGGGCATACCACCAACTTTACTTACAACGCTTACGGCCAGGTGACTTCAGTCCAAGACGCCCTGGACATCGTCAACCAATACCTGTATGACGACGGGCACCGTCTGACGGCCATCACCCGGGACGGGCAAACCTTGCAGCAATATACTTACGATGGCCTGGACCGGGTCAGAACCCAGACCGATGCCACCGGCCTGACCCTGACCTACGATTACAATGAGCTGGACCAGGTGACCCGGATCACTTATCCGGACACCAGGTTTAAGAGTTATCAATATTCCACCTGCTGTCCCTTTAAACTGGACAGCGTCACTGAGCGTTCGGAGCAGACCACCTTTTATTCCTACGACCCCCTTAACCGGCTGACCGCGGTGACCAATCCCGGGGGCGGGGTCACCGGCTTCGGTTATGACGCCAACGGCAACCGCACGTCCATCGTCGATGCCAAGCTGAATACCACCGGATTTACCTACGACTCCGGCAACCGCCTGACCAAGAAGACCTATGCCGACGGCACCTTCGAAACCTATTTGAAAGATTATGGCGGCTTCGATCTTCCCATCAACCGGATAGATGCCCGGGGCATAAAAACCGATTACTGGTATACCCCCCTCAAAATGCTGAAGGGGGCCGGTCTCATCCACCCGGGGTATACCTATGATGGGCATGGGAGGTTGATCAACGCCTGTGAAACTGTAACCTATTTTTATTACGCTTACGACACCAACTCCCGGCTGCTGAGCGTGGATTCGCCCTGGGCTGATGACAAGATTACCTACCAGTACGATGCCCTGGGCCGTAAAACCGACCTGACCTGGGAGAACGGCAAGGGGCAGCCGGTGGCCTACAAGTATGACACCCTGAACCGCCTCACCAGTGTCAACGTGGGGGGCCAGGTTTACACTTACGGCTATGCCGGGGCCAGCCCCCTGGTCAAGTCCCTGACCCGGCCCAACGGCGCGGTGACCACTTACGACTACGATCTCCTCAACCGCTTGGCCCAGACGACCACCCGGGTGGGGGAAACGGTAATTGACAGCTACAGTTACACCTACAACGACCAGGACCTGCGGGACACCGAAACCGCGGCCGCGCCTGGAACGCCCACGCCCTATGCCGGCGAACTGGTGAACTATGAGTACAACAACGTCAACGCCCTCTTGAGGATCACCGACCCCGGGGAGAAGACCCTGACCTATGACGCCGCGGGCAACCTGACCCGGGGTTACACCCCGGAAGGCTACGCCTTCACCGCGGTTTATGACGGCAGCAACCGCCTCACCAGCCTCAGCTACGCGGGCAGCGACGGTAAGGTGAATAAAACCGATTTTATCTACCTGGGAAATCTTCTCTTCCAGAAGAAGCAATATCAGAATAATGGTCTGGTTAAGGATAGCCGCTTCATCTATGACGGCTACCTGCTGCTGCAGGAGCGGGACCAGTACAACAACGTGGTCAACGAATACACCTGGGGCCAGGGCCTGCCGGGGGGCATTGGCGGTTTGCTGGACCTCTATCAGGGCGCGGTTCATTACTCCTATCTCTACGACGGTAAGGGGAACGTCACCGCCCTCCTGGATGAGAACGCCAACGTGGCCGCCACTTACCAGTACGATCCTTTTGGTGTACCTCGCATTCCCGCTAATTCAATTAATCAGCCCATGCAATTTTCCACCAAACCCTATGATGAGAAGACGGGGTTGTCTTACTATGGGTATCGCTTTTATGTCCCAGCTTTGGGAAGATGGTTAACGAGGGACCCGATAGGGGAAGAAGGGGGGATTAATCTTTATGGGTTTGTGGGGAATAATCCGATAAATTATATAGATCCCAATGGGTTAAAAGCTGTTATTCCTAATCCATTTCCCCCTGGATGTCCCCCTGGTCCATCATGCGATCCTTATCTTAAATGTGGGGAATATTATTTATATATACTATGTAGGACTTTTCCCAATGATCCTTTGGCAAATTGTATTCGCGGATGCCTATTAAAAAGGTGGAATAATTGTAAATATGATAATGGGTTGGCTGAGGATCACAAATATTGTTATCTATATTGCTTAGGATTGGGAGGATAAAGATATGCTAAAAACTATTTTAACTAATAAAGCCGGAATTATTACCGGCTTTATCATAGCTTTCTTGCTACTTTCTTATAATATACTGCCGGAAAAGGATGAAGTTAGGCGTGCAACGTGGCTATCAGCAATAGGTCTTTCAATGATTTTCGCTGTGTTAATTGGTGGAATAATTTCTGGGTTTATTGTAGAGAAATATGTAATCAATAAGTCTACCAAGGCCGGTCAAACTTGGGGAGGAATAGCTGGAAGTGTTTTAATTTCTCCACTATCCATATATTATGGAATAGCTTCTAGTTCACTAGGAGTAGTTGTTGGAGCAATGGTTTCCAGCAGTTTTGGAATAGGATATTATGGTGTTTATATTGGCATATTTATTTCTATTGCATCATTTATTATTATTACAGAATGTATTGGCGCAATAACCGGAGCTTTTATTGGAGCTTTTCTACAAAATATAATCGAAAGAGTCTCTCAGCTATAGAATATATACTAAAACAAGATGAAACATTCAATTTAATCAAATGTATATTATAGCATCGGTTAAACTAAAGGGTCTGTAATAGTTATGGGTAAATATTATATGGAACTAATATCAATGACAGTTATTCTTAACATTCTCCGAACAACCTCCATACCGGCGATTACCGCCCAATACACCTACGACAACCTGAACCGCCTCATCGAGGTGCGCTACGAAGATGGCACCATCATCCATTACACTTACGAGGACGCGAGCGACCGCAGGTTACCGATGGGAAAAGCTATATGAACGGCGGCTTCCAGATCGTGCAGGAACGGGACCAGAACCAGAACGTCATCAATGAATACACCTGGGGCCAGGGCCTGCCGGGGGGCATCGGCGGGCTGCTGGACCTCTACCAGGGTGCGGTCCATTACTCCTACCTGTACGACGGCAAAGGGAACGTCACCGCGCTCCTGGACGAGAACGCCAACGTGGCCGCCACTTACGCCTACGGCCCCTTCGGCGAACCCCGGGTCCCGGCCAACTCCCTGCAGCCCATGCAATTTTCCACCAAGCCTTATGATGAGAAGACGGGGTTATCCTACTACGGGTATCGTTTTTATGTACCGGCGTTAAGTAGGTGGCTGACCAGAGACCCATTGGGAGAAGCGGGTGGATTCAATTTGTATGGGTTTGTGCACAATAATCCAGTAAATTGGACTGATTTTTTAGGGCTGGTACCTCCTTGCAAAGGCACTTGGGTGCCGGTTGCTCGGAGTGCAGATCCTTCCCATTGGCATTGCTTGTGCTATTGGAGGTGTATCCCTTGGGATGATCCTCATCCTAAATCGCCTAAGCTGTGTGAAGATTATCGAAACCTTCCTAAAACAAGAGGAACGCGTACGGCAGATGGAGGTGGGTGTATTTGCGGAAATCCTCCTAGTCCCGATTGGGGGCCACCGCCATCGCCGACATTCGATCCGAGAACCGCACCTAAACCCAAAGAGCCGGGATATAGGTCAGAGCCCTAAAACAGGAGCATAAGACACAAAGCGAGGGAAGATATGTTGAGAAAATCATGTTTGTTATTCTTTATTTTGCTCTTTGCTGCCGGGACCAGGGTTTCGTGGTCAGGCAATATTGATGAGGATTATATCATCGGACTGCGCTATCCCAAAAGTTATGACGTAAAAACCTATCAAGATATTATTCCGAACGTACGTGCTGTCAAATATAAAGTCAGGCTATCTTTTCCTTCTAAAGAGGTTTTACTCTTTTATAATAAAAAATTAAAAGATATGGGCTGGCTTCCTTTTGTTCAACCTAACTATCCTGAAAATGATAGAAAATGGTGGCAATTCGTTGATTTTAGAGTTGAGGGCAAGCCTCTGGTCCATCAGTTAATAGCCGAGTGGGTGAATAAAGATCGTACTAAAATGGTTTTTTTGGCCATTCAATACTATTCAATATATTTAAATAAAGAGTGGAATGTGTATGCTAGTGAAAAAAATCCAAATAATGATATTCAAGAAGTAGAATTACAGATTGGGCCATTTGCAATATTGGAGCCTCCTGAACCAGGCAAAATAGATTAAGTTATGCAGTTTTTATTCTTTTTAAATACTAATTTGAAATATTAAATATTGATTCTTCCATTTATTAAGGGGAGGAAAGGGGTTGTTATGTACAAAGAGTTTATAAGAACAATCGTGTACGCAGCCTTTCTATGCCTCCTCCTGGTGTCTCTAGGACTGGCCACCACCGCCCAATACACCTACGACACCCTGAACCGCCTCGACCAAGTGCAGTACGAAGACGGCACCATCATCCACTACACGTACGACGCCGCGGGCAACCGCACCGCCCGGGAGGTGATAGCCGTTACCCCGCCTCCCTATCAACCCCCGGTGGCCAATCCGGGCCCGAACCAGACCATCTGGATCACCGGCTCCACCGTCCAGCTCAACGGCTCCGGGAGCTACGACCCCGCGGGCCTGCCCCTCACTTACCTGTGGACCATTGTCTCCAAGCCCCCGGGCAGCAATGCCGCTTTTGACGACCCTACCTCTCCCAACCCCGCCTTCATCGCCGACTTGTATGGCGACTACGTCATTCAACTGGTGGTGAGCGACTCCCAGGGGTCCAGCCAACCCATGACCATGATGGTCAGTTTGCATGACGACCCCCCGGTGGCCGACCCCGGGCCGGATCAAACCATCACCACCATCGGCGCCAGGGTCAATCTGGACGGCACCGGGAGTCACGACCCCAACGGCCAGGCCATTACCTACCAATGGTCCCTGAACGTCCCGGAGGGCAGCAGCGCGGTCCTCGATAATCCGGCCTCCCCCACTCCAGGCTTCGTAGCCGATATCCGGGGAGACTACACCGCCCAATTAGTGGTGAGAAATGCCACGGGGGAAAGCCCCCCAGCCGCGGCGAAGATCACCTATATAAACTTGCCGCCGGTGGCCGACGCCGGGGAGGACCAGATCATCCGCCAGAAGGGCTCCCAGGTGACCTTAGACGGCACCGGGAGTGCCGATGCCAATGGGGATGCCATCACCTACTGGTGGACCCTGGGTTGGAAGCCGGCCGGCAGCACCGCCGCCCTCAGCGACCCGGAATCCCCCACCCCCACCTTTATAGCTGACAAACCCGGTCTCTACCTGGCGTACCTGGTGGTGATGGATAACTGGAGCAGCAGCGATCTGTCTCCGGTGGAGATAAGGTTAACCAGCGGCCTGGTCCCGGTGTTATTGCTGCTGCTGGATTAGATCTGGGCGAGATCATACCTGACCCCCCCCGGATAGCCTATAGCATATCGACTCTTCTCGACCTGATGCCCCCCTCACTTTACTGCCGGTAATCTGGGCTCTTTCAAACGCAGGAGCCTGAAATCGTTGTCCCCTCCAAATACCCCGGAGGATATGAAGTTCAAATCTGGAATTTTCGCCAGCATAATGATAACTGTAGGGGCTGGCAAGATATTTTCCATTATTACTTCCCCGTTTCCACCACAAGACTATTGCCTTTGTGCCTGAATAGAGAAGTTGAGACATTGGTGTCGTGCCTTTGCCCGGGTGTATGATATGTATCTGGATTTTTTTTGCAAAATAATTATTTTGTTTTACACTCGGGGAGAAATCCCCCTCTTTATCCTCGGCTGGGCTGAATTAGAAAGGATCTTGCCTTGTTTGAAGAAACAGCCGATATTCCGAAGACCGCTGCCGGCGCCGGAAAACCGGAAGCTGAAGCGCTGCTTGAGGCGGCCAACAGTTCCTCCGAGCGCGTCGCCGCTCAGCACCTCGCTTTCATGGTGGTATGTGCCTATGTACTGACCATCGTCTTCAGCACTACCCACTTTGATTTGCTAATAGGAAAAGGAATTAGGCTTCCGGTCGTAAATGTGGATGTGCCGATTGTCGGTTTTTACGCGTTCGCTCCATTCATCGTGGTGCTGATCCACTTTAATCTGCTGCTGCAGCTCCAGCTACTGTCGCGCAAGCTCTTTGCCTTTGAGGCCGCGGCGCCGCCTGAGGAAGGCCTAGGCGGGCTGCGCGACCGCCTGCACATCTTCCCCTATACTTATTACTTGGTGGGCCGGCCGAGCCCCTTGGTGCAGCCGCTCATGGGGCTGATGGTCTCGATCACGGTGGTGTTGCTGCCGTTGGTCACCCTGCTCGCACTGCAGCTAGAATTTCTGGCATATCAGAACGAGGCTGTCACCTGGTGTCAGCGCCTAGCGATCTGGCTCGATATTTTAGCGATCACCATCCTCTGGCCCCTCATTATGCATCCCCGGGATGACTGGTGCGGCTACTGGCGCGATTTGATTGCCGCGTATGTCCCACGGCGACGCGTATGGCTGGCGTTTGCGCTGCTATTTGCCGGTTTCGTTCTTATGTTATTTGGTTTAACGGAAATAACAGTCCTTCCCGGCCTTGTTCTACTGCTGGTGTCGGCGCTGTCAGTGGCTCCTCTGCGAGGCTGGAAAGGAACGTCCTGGACTTGTAAACTATATCTGGCCTGCTTCGTCGTCGCGGCTATTTTTGCAGGAGCCATAGATCTCCTCGTAGAATCACAGGTCCTTTTTCTTCTCGGTCTTCTGCTGCTCCTACCCCTGGCGGTGCTGTGGAATCCACTGGCGCCGCGCGGCAGTCTTGCTTTACTGCTTGCACTCTTTGTCGGGCTGCTGCTGCCGCCGGCCCTCCTGGTTGACGACGAACGCCTCGAGCGCCACATCGTGGCCCTCGAGCGCCACATCGTGGTGCTCATTCAACCATCGTTGGCCCCCTACTATTCCGACGTTCACACCTCTCCTTCCACCAAATTATCAGGATGGTTCCTAAGGGAAAAACGCCGGCTTTCCCTGAATGAACAGGTTTTGCTGGCCAAAGCACCGAAGCCGGAGACGCTTGCCCAGATTCGTTCAGGCGAATGGCAGGAAGGGTTAAGGAAGATCGAGCCGCTTAACCTGCAGGACCGGCATTTGCGACATGCCCGGCTATCCAAGGTTATCCTTATCGGCGCGGACTTGCGGGATGCCAAGCTTCGAGGCGCGCTCTTGGAGAAGGCCAAGCTTCAGGGCGCGAACTTGGAGGGTGCCGAGCTTCGGGGCGCGCACTTGGAGGGTGCCGAGCTTCAGGGCGCGAACTTGGAGAAGGCCCAGCTTCAGAGCGCTTTCTTGCTAAGTGCCCAGCTTCGAGGCGCGAACTTGGAGGAGGCCCAGCTTCAGGGCGCGAACTTGGAGGGTGCCGAGCTTCGGGGCGCGCACTTGCAGAAGGCCCAGCTTCAGCATGCAAACTTGAGAATGGCCGAGCTTCAGGGCGCAGACCTGAGGAGCGTCTCGCTTCGGAATGCTTGGTTGGAGGCTGCCAAGCTTCAGGGTGCAAATTTGCAGAAGGCCGAGCTTCAGGGCGTGGACTTGGGTTTTTATTTCCATGTTCTTGGCGCTGCCCAGTTTCAGGGTGTGAACTTGGAGTCTGCCGGGCTTCAGGGCGCATATTTGCGGGGTGCCAATCTTCGGGGTGCGAACTTGGGTTATGCCCAACTTCAGGGCGCGGACTTGGGTAATGCCCAGCTTCAGGGCGCGAACTTGAGGAATGCAAACCTTTATGCCGCTTCTATAAATAGTTTCACCAAAACAGAGCTTGTCGACGCCAGAAAAGTAGTCTGGGAGCCATTAGCAGATGATAAGTTGCGTAACCTGAGCAATGAGTTAGAAACATTAAAGACAATGGTAGCAGACAAGGATCAATGCCAGCGGGTCCTGGAGCGATTAAAAAAAGCATCTCGCCCGGGCGCCCCGAAACTGAGGCTGCAATCCTGCCTGGCGCCGCATGATTCGCCGCTTGACTGTGCAACGCGTTATGATCCCCAGAAACCAAAAGAGCTGAAGGAATTTAAAAAGCGGCTCCATGACTATCTCGCGAAACTCACCTGCGAATCTCCCGAGATCGCCCGCGGACTCATAAGACAGATTCCAGAAAGGAAGGACTCCGACTCCTCACGCAAAGGCCTGGAGGTTGTACTTAGAAAACGCCTCGATGACAAAAAGTGCAAAGGCCTGCAAGGGTTGAGTCCTGAAGAGAAGGACAAACTGCGTGCTCTAAAGTAATTCTCGTAGCTGCGGGTCTGGCGGAGGTTTTCAAGTGCTAGGGTTCCGGCAGGAGCTGCAGTCCATAGACGGGAGAAGGTTCGAACGCATTGCCTTCACAAATGGTCTGGAAGCTTTTTATCAGCCGGTCGATGGAATGGCATTTCCGTCTGGAGAGTTGATAGTTGCTATCCTCAGGGACTTATCACGGTTCTGAAAACTTGCACTCGCCAGATAATATCTGCATTTTCCCATAGCCCAGCGATAAGTTTCCCGGATGGCAAGATATATTTTAGTCCTATTGGGAAGAGCTGGATACTCTTCGGCAGTTCGGGGGGAGCGTGGAAGGGAAAATCCCCTTTGTTACCCGACTTATTTAAGATTGTTGGCTAGGACAAGTTTGGTCGATTTTTGGGCAGCAATAACGACGAAAATTCCATCGCCATAACCTTCCTTCACCGACTCTGGTGCGTTGATTGCCGGTAGGTCTTGAAAAATGGTTTGACAGGTCTGGGGATACAGGTACCCCAACTCTTCCAGCCATCGCAGGACATGGCGGACCGGGTGGAATCTGGCATCGCGGTAAAACTTGCTCCTTTCCTTATTTTCCATATAAGACCGGCCCAAGGGACTGTCCGGGTCGATCATCCCAATGACCAGCCGACCTTGGGGTTTAAGGACCCGTGTCGCTTCACGAAGGGCGGAAAAAGGGTCCGGCAAGAAGCAGAGAACGGTGACCATCAGGATAAAATTGAAGGATTCATCCTCAAAAGGAAGTTTTTCTGCATAAGCCTCGTAGACCTCTATTCCTCGTTCCCTGGCTATAACAGCCATGGCCTTGGCAGGCTCCACCCCTACTTTGATCCCTAACGCTGCGGCAAACCTTCCCGTTCCCACCCCGATTTCCAAACCCTGGCCTTTTTTCGGCAAGAAGGCTTTGATCGCCGCTAATTCAGACTGGTAAGCAAACTCATGCCGCACAAACCACTCATCGTATTCCTGGGCTGATTCTTCAAAAACATTAGTCATCTTAACAGCTCTCTCTTACCTCCATTTTAATAACTGGGAGGATAGCCTGTCAACGGACATTGGGTGCAGATCAGGAGAGTAGTTCAGGTGATAATCGATGATGATTAAAGGCGGTCACTCGGACATCAATACCCCCGTAATCAGCAAAACCGCGAGCCCCAGGACCAAATTGGCTTTAACGAGATTTAAGGAAAACTTTTGCAGCCTGGCAACCTGAGAAGATAAAGAAGGCGTCTCCCCGGCTTGGACGGATAATCTTCCTATCTTGGGTGTCAAAAACCATCCCCGGTAAAAATGGATCACCACCATCGAGAGTACCAGGAAGTGTTTTAACCCCATCATGGGGGTCCAATGATTATAAAATTCCAGAGGATTGGTCATATTCTTGCTTAAATGACCGATGATCGGACCGGTGATAATCAATACCAAGATACTGATGTTAACCATGGGGGTGAGCCGCCTGGTTATCTCTTTCATCAGTTTGCCTGCCAGGGGCGGGGATTCCAAAGATGTTCTGGCGCTGGGGAGAATCACCAGGAGAACCATAAAGATACCGCCGATCCAGACCACGGTGGCCAATTGATGGAAAAAGTGACTCAAGCTCAAAACCAGCAATTTCATGGCGTATCTCCTAGAAGAAAAGTCCACACTCGATTTTTCGAATGCACCCGGAGGCAGAGGGTTTCCCTGCCTCCGGTCAAGGATGGTTAAGCCTACTTCGTGGCTTTGGGGTCTTTGGCTTCCTGCTTCCCTTTGGCGGCTTCAGCCTCGGGTTTCACCGGCTTCGCCAAGCCGCAGCCACAGCCGCACTTCTTTTGCTGGTCTGCCATGGGGACCACCTCCTTTCGTTTCCGGGCTTTTAGAAAGTCATTACGGCGTCAGACTCGACGACCATGCTATTCAGGTTCGGAGCGCACACTATTTTGACTCCCTCGATGAAACCTTCTTCGAGATCGATGCCCAGCATGCGCGCGCTCTCCTCGCAGACAAGAAACGGGACCCCCGCCTCGGCCGCCAGCGCGATTGCATCTTTCAGAGCTCCGAAAGGCTGAGGCAATGTGATCTTCTCGGCCTGCCCCTTTTGGAGGATCGTCACTCCCTTTATGCCAAAGAAAATGGAAGCGTCCATATCCATTGCCTTGGCCGTGGCGCCAAGGATAAAGGGAGCGTATGTGCGCTCCGGGGTTTCCACACCGCTGGTTTGAATGTAGAGGACTTTCTTTTTCGCACTCATTTGGATTGATTTCCTTCCTTCAGTCAGTCTTTGGGTTTGTTTAATTCGCAAGTTTTTACTTTCCCTGGATTTTCCCCAGGTGCTCCTCCACCCCGGCCAGTTCTTTCGTTAACTGCTCCCGGTAGTTCTCCAGGCACTCCAGTTCCTCCCGGGATGAAAAGAACTTGCGGAAAGAAAGGCCACAGCCGCAGTCGCAACGACAGACCGGCCCCTGATGCTGCGTTCCTCTGGGCGTACACATGCTGATTCACCTCCTTTTTTGTTAGTTATTAAGCAATTACTAAAATATATTTCCAAAAAATTTTGGTTGTTTGCTTATTTGGATTCCAAATCTTTGATCCTGGCCTCCACCAAGGCGAGCTCCTTTTGCAATTCCCTTTGATATTTCTGCAGTGACTCCAGGTCGGCTTTAGTCGGCCCAGGTTTAAGTCCGTCGCCGGCTCCCTTGCAGCCGCAGGTGCAGACCTGGGCCAGTTGCTGGCCGCATTTTTCCAAGGCCTCGGCGTTAATGGAATAGGGAATCCAATACCCTTTTCTCTCGCTGCGCACCAGGCCGGATTGCCGCAGCAATCGCAGGTGCTGGGAGACCGCGGCCGGGGTGATCCCCAATTGTTTGGCGATCTCCATGGCCCCCAAAGGCCCCTGGGTCTTCAGGAGTTCGATGATCTTCACCCGGGTGTCCACCCCCAGGACCTTGAAGAGTTCGGCGGAATGAGATTCCATAAAGCAACCGTTCGTTAAGTTATTAAGTATTTGCTTAAATATATAAGCGCAAGAAAATTCTTTGTCAAGCACTTTTTCAAAAAAATTTTGACTACCCGGTGGAATCCGTTGGGAGAGGGGAAATTAGCGGGAATGGTTGAGTCGCCCGTCTTTGAGGTGATAGACGTAGTCAAACCCCTCGATCATCCGCACATCGTGTGTCACTACAATCACCGCCGACTTGTTTTCCTTGGCGATTTTCTTTAGGAGCTCCATGACCTTCTTGCCCCGCTCGGTGTCCAGGGAGGCGGTGGGCTCGTCGGCCAGGATGAGCCTGGGGTTGTTGGCCAGGGCCCGGGCAATGGCCACCCGCTGCTGCTCGCCCCCGGAAAGGAGCGCGGGCAGGTAATCGGCCCGGTCGGCGATCTCCATATATTCCAGGAGTTCCAAGACCCGGCGGTCCGCGGCCTCGCCCTTGACCCCCACCAGGCTCAAGGGGAACAGGACATTCTGCCGGGCCGTGAGGAAGGGAATGAGGTTGTGGGACTGGAAGATAAAGCCCATCTTCTCCCTCCGGACGCGGCGAATATCCGTTCCTCCGGACCAGCCGTTTTTCTGAAAAATCGTCTGTCCGTCGAAGACGATTTTCCCCTGGGTGGGTTCCAGGATCAGGCTGGTGCAGAGCAGCATGGTGGTCTTGCCCGAGCCGCTGGGTCCCAGCAGGGCCACCAGGTCCCCGGCAGCGACCGAGAGGTTTATATCCTCCAAGGCCCGCACCTCCAGGCGGCCGGAGCCGAAAATCTTGGAGAGGCCTTCGATTTTTAGTACTTCCATCATTGCCCCCCCAGGGCCATAGCCGGCTGGGTCCTCAAGGCCTGCACCAGCCCCAGGATGCTGGCCAAAATGCCGCCTAAAAAGACCACGATAAAGGTGATGGCCTCGTCCATGGGCACCAGCAGGACGGTCTTGGGAAAGAGGTGGTAAGTATTGTTGATGAGAGCCAGGGCGAAGATGAAGGCGCTGACGGTCAAAAGCATGGATTGCTCCATCACCAGGCGGATAATCACCTTATTGGGAGCGCCGATGAGCTTCATCACCGCGATGGAGCGGATCTTTTCCATGGTGAAGGTGTAGATGACCAGGGTAATGATGACCACGGAAATGATCAGCAGGAGGACCCGGAACATCAGGAGCTGCTTGGTCATCCCCGCGAGGCGCCCCTTGAGCATCAGTTCCGCCTCTTCCGGAGTGGTATAGACGGAGAAATAGAGCCAACTCCGGATATGGCGGGCCACTTCCTCGCGGTTGGCTCCGGGTTTGAGCCTTACCAGGATGGCATTGATGATATGAGTGTCGGGAGCCAACTGGGGCAGAAGTTTCTGGGCGTCCTGGGGGTTGCCCTGGCGGTTCAGCGTGAGCAGCAGCCTCTGCCGCTGGGTGCGCACCTCCTCGTTGTCTTTCTGGTACAGCACTTCCTGGGCGTCAGGCAGAGACAGATACACCAGGGGGTCGCCGCTGGTATCCACCGCCTCCTTGCTCAGCCCCACCACCGTGTAAGTGTGAAGGCCCAAGGGGACCTTATCCCCCAGGCGCAGCCCCAGCTTGGGATGGGCCACCATCTCGTAGTGGGCCTGCTGCAGGGACCGGCCCGCATAAATCTGCTGCGGCCCGCCCAGGCCGCCGAAGACGTCGTAGCCGACGATACTGAAATGCCGGCTCTCCCGGCCGATCTGCCGCTCAACCGTGTAGTAAATGAAAGGAGACGCCTGCTCCACCCCGGGAACCGCCTTGACGCTGTAATGGTAATACTCGGGCATGGTGGACTGTTCGTTGAAGGGGCCGCCCCGGAAGCGTTCCACCACCCAGAGGTCCGGGTTGATGGCATTGATCACTGCCAGGCCTTCGTAAATGTTCCCCCGGTACAGGCCGTTCATGGCCAGGACGATGGCAAACAGCAGCCCCACGCCGATAACCGTGGCGATAAACCGGCCTTTATGGAGCTTGAGGTCGTAAACCGCTAAATCCATCAATCCCCCTGGGACATCTGCCTGATTTCCGGGCGGACTTTCTTGCCGGGCAGCAGGCCCGCGGGGTTGAGCACCACCAGTTCGCCTTCATGCAGGCCTGCCAATACCGCAGTCCTGACGCCGTCCTGCAACCCCAAGGCGACTTTTTGGAAACGCAAGATACCCTTGTCCGCCACCAGCACGCCCTTGGAGCCGTTTTTGGCAATGATGGCCGACAATGGCACCACCATTGCAGCCTGCCGCCCGGTGTCGATGTTCACTTCCCCTTCCTCGCCCATGACCAGGGGCTCGGGCAATTTTTCAAATTTCACGTCCACTTCCAGTTCCCTGGTTACCGTATCGCCTTCTTTGGTTATCCGAGCCAACTGACCCGTGAAAACCCTTCCGGAGCGCAGGATGATCCGGGCCGGCTGCCCCACCCGCAATTGCCCCACCAGGGCTTGATCGATCCAGGCGGCCAGCCAGACCTGGTCCAGGTCCACCATCTGGAACACCGGGCTGCCGGGGACCAGGGTCGTGCCCACCTCGGCCTTGCGCACGGTGATGAGGCCGTCCATGGGGGCCAGGACGCGGGTATAGTTATGGAGAGCGGCCGCGGCCTGGGTCTCGGATTCGGCCTGTTTCACCGCGGCCTGCAAGGCCGTCGCCGTGGCCTGAAAAGCGTTGACTTCGCTTTCCGCCACTCGTAGCTGGGCCTTGGTGGTGTCAAAGGCCGCCTTGGAGATATAGCCGGGCTTGAATACTTCCAGGTCCCGCTGGTAATTGCTTTGAGCCAGGGCCAGGTTGGCCCGGGCCTTGCCCAAATCCGCCTGGGCCCGGGCCAGGTCCCGCTGGGCCCGGTTTTTGGCGGCCCGGACCGCGGCCTCCCTGGCCCCTAACTCTATGGCATCCAGTTCCGCCAGGAGTTGGCCCTTCCGTACCCGGTCCCCCTGGTCGGCATAGAGTTTCTCCAGGATGCCGGTGATCTTGGGACTCACCGCCACCGGCACCTTGGACTGCACCGTGCCGGGGCCGTGCACCTTGCCCCGGACTTCGGCTTTCTTGACGGCGAAGACCGGCACCGGCGGGCGGTGCCAGAAAACACGGTAGCCCAACAGACCTATGATAATCAGGCCGATGGCAAGCCCCACGGCCTTCTTTCCCCCAGGAAATTTCACTTCGTCCTCCCCCCATTTTCGCTCTGTTGAGACCTTAACTGGCCGGAGCCGATGATTTGCTTGATCCGGGCCTTCCCGATTTCATAGGCCACGGCAAACCTGATAAGTTGGAAGCGGGAGCCGGTCAGGTCCACCTGGGCCTGGAGGACGTCCAGGCCAATGGCTTTGCCGTGGCGGTAGAGGGCCTGGGCGCTGGCATAGGCTTCTTCATTAGTGATCACGGTCTGCCTGGTGGTGGCCACTCCCTGGCGGGCGTTCTCCTGGTCCTTCCAGGCCGCGGTCAGGTCCACCTTGAGGCCGTTGAGCCGGTCCCGTTTTCTCTCCAGCAATTGCTGGTGTTGGGAGGAGGCTTTAGCTACCTGGGCCTTGGTCAGGCCCCCTTCGAAGAAGGGATATTCCATGAAAACCCCGGCGATCCATTCCGGCTTGGTGCCCCCCAGGTCCCGGTGGCGCACGTCGCTGCCGGCCTGAAGACTGACTTCCGGAAGGTAGCCGCCCCGGGCGGCCTTAATCAAGTTCTGGTTTTGGGAGATTTCCAGATCGAGCCTCTTGATCTCCGGATTGGTGTTCAGAACGTTCTGCCACAAAAATTCAAGATCGCCGGCTGCGGCAAATTCGAGGGGCAGCCTCCCCTTGATGTCCACCTGCACCTGTTCCTTCAATCCCAGGGTGCGGGCCATGATTTCCCGTGCCAGGCGCACCGCGTTTTGCGCTTCCACCACCGCCTGTTCCGCTTCGGAAACCTGGGACCGGGCCCGGACGAAATCCAGGTTGGTCACTTTTCCCGCCCGGTAAAAAGCCTCGGTTAATTTCCCGAATTCCTGGCGTTGGCTGAGGGCTTCCCGGGCCACCTTCAGGTCTTCCTTGGCCTCGATCAGGCGGTAGAATGCCTCGGTCACCGTAAAGGCCACCTCATCCGCGGTCCTCTGGACTTCCTGTTTCTGTGCCTTGGTGCCGGTCTGAGCTGCCTGGGAATTGTAATAAGTCTTCAAGCCGTCAAAGATTAACTGTTTGCCATAAACGCCGGTATAGCCTTCTCGCTTGAACAGTTCATTCGGGGTGGAGCCGCCCGGCGCAAAGCGATTCGGGGGCTGGCGAGTATAGAAGGACGTCAGTACCAGTCGGGGGAAGAACCTGGACCGGGCGGCCTGGTAGTCCGCCAGCAACTCCTGGACCTTCTCCCGGCTGGCGGCCAGGACCGGATTATATTGCCGGGCCAGGGACAGGCATTCTTCCAGGGTAAGGACCTGATAATCCTTTGCCTGCGCGGCGCTTGCCCCAGCCTGGATAATAATGATAGCCGCGGCAACAGAGAAAATAATGGATAGGTTTTTTGAAATGAATTGCATTAACTTCTCCAATGAGGAAAGCGGGGGAGCGTTTCGAATTCAAAGTGTTTCTTATCAAATTTAACCCCGAAAGTTGGGAAATCCGGCGCGATTTAAATAACCTTATGCTAAATTCGTCTTACAGGCGGGCATTCCCTGGGCGCCGCGCTCATGAGGCAACGGACGGGACCGCCGGAGAAATTCGGTCCAGAAGCCTGGAGGCAATGATTCCAGCCAGCAGGATCAGTCCCGCGGCTCCGAAAAATACCGGCTCAAACCCCCACTGGTTCAGAATATGCCCGTTCAACCAGGTGCCCACACCGCCGCCCACAAACATGTTGAATGAGGCCAGCGACATGACGGTGCCGCGTTTGGCGGGCATCAACTGCTGGGCCGCGGTCAGCAGGCTCGACTGAATGATGATGAACCCCAGGCCGAATCCCGCTAAAGAAAGGGAGATAAAAACTGGAGAGCGCCAGGCTCCCATAGCAGCCCAGCAGACTGAGCCCAGCAAAGCCCCAAATAGGAGAACCCGGTTACCGAATCTCTGCCTGCAGGCCCCTGCCTGGCGGCCGCCCAGGACAGTAGCAACTCCGAAGCAGGTCAGGATTAACCCGACCCAAAGGATATTGTAACCGGTTCGGGTTTCCACGAACTTTCCCGCATAGGTGAAGCTGCCGAAAACCGAGCTGCCCATGAGAAAAATTATGCTCACCGTCTTGAGGAGAGCGGGAATACCAAAAGCGTCCCGGTAGGCGTCCTTCAGGTTTAAGCCGGCGGCGGTGCCGGGTTCCTTTTTTGTGACCTTCAGCATGAGCACTGCCAGGACCAACCCGGCTACGCCATAAACCAGGTAGACCAATCTCCAGGACCCCAGGTAAGCCAAGGCTCCCCCGATGCCGGTACCCGCGGCCCCACCCAGAAACGCCAGGCCCAGGACCTGACCCAGGGCATTTTGCAGGGCCTTCGGCTCGCGGCCGAAGGTGTCGCCGATGAGGGACATGGTCACCGGCAGGATAGCCGCGGCGAAAGCGCCGCTCACCGCTCGAATCAGGCTTAAGGAGACGATACCCGTGGCCAGCGCCCCCAGGCCGCAAAAGATGGCCGAGCCGAAGGCCGCCAGGTTAATGACCCTGGCCTTGCCGTAACGGTCGGCCAGCGGCCCGAAAATTAAGGTAAAGAGGCCGAAAGGCAGCATGTACGCAGTGACCATCAGCGCCGCCGTGCTGGTGCCGATATGGAAGTCTCTGGTCACCTCCACGATGAGCGGCGCAGCCACGTAATTGTCGCCATTGCACCAAAAGGCCATCAGTCCCAAGAGCAGCACCATAAAGCGCGAACCCTCATTATCCATAAGCCTCCCATGATCCGCTTGATGGATAAAAGGTATGACGGCGCCTTAAAAAGAAGTATGATTTGAATCATAAAAACGAAAATGTCCCCAAGAGAGAGGATGAAAATTGCCGGGGATGACAGGAATGTTGGAAGGATTCCCGCTTTTCGCTAATCTGGCGCGGGAACAACGCGAGAAGCTGGAAGAGATGGCCCAGGAGATCTGCCTGAAAAAGGGGACGATGATCTTTGCCCCTGGAGATCAAACCCAGGGGCTTTATATGGTCCGGGAAGGCGCGGTGCGGGTTTTCCGGTTGTCTCCCCAAGGTAAAGAGATTACCCAGGAGATCGCCGGCCGCGGCAGCGCCTTTGCCTTAGCCAGCCTGTATTCCGATACCTATCATTGCTTTGCCGCGGCCCTGAAAGACAGCCGGCTCTTCCTCATAAAAAAGAAGGAATTCATGACCTTGGTAACCGCTGACATAAAATTTGCGGGCGAATGGATTCGCATGTTGTCCCTGTTAGTCATTCGCCTCCGGCAGCGCCTGTCAGATTTAACCCTCAAGGCGCCCAAAGGAAGAATCGCCAGCTACCTGGTGCTCCTTTCCGAGATGCAAGATTCCCGCTCCATCACCCTTCCCGTCCCCCGCAAAGAACTGGCAACCCTCCTGGGTATGACCCACGAGACCTTTTATCGAACCACAAAGGAAATGGAAAATGCGGGTTTGGTCCGGGTTGCCAGGCAAAAGGTCGATATACTTGATTGGGATTTGCTGACGGAAATGACGGAGTGAGCTGCACTTTTCCTCGCCGTGAATAGCGTTTCTCTCAGAGAGGTGGGGGTAGAAATAGGATAAAGAAAGGAAAGGTGCAGGGGCGACAATCGAGAGGAGATTCAGAGTATTAGGCTACTATGCTCGGGGTCATGGGCTTCCTCTCTGCCTCTTTAATTAATTTTGGGATATGCTCCTTGGTGACCAGTAAAAGCTGTGACCGACTCGAACTTGGCGAAAACGAACCAGTCTGGGCCATGTTCAACAGCTTTTCCATGGTTCTGCATCTTGAATAATAGAAATATTCCTGGAGACGGATTTGGTCAAACAAAAGTGTCAAGTACTGCTATCCTGAGAGACTTATCAAGGTCTTAAAAACTTCCACTATCCATAAAATATCTGCATTTTTCCCTGGTTCTCCCTTAATTCATCCTCCCTTGAACAGAAAAAAACCTTGTAAAAAGTAAATTGACATTTTACAATGATTGGTGATGATAAGAACCTTCCGACACAAGGGATTACGGCGGCTCTTTGAGGATGACGAAGGCGGCAAATTGCCGCCGGATATGCTGACACGGATAAGGGTCATTCTCTCGACCCTGCACGCCGCTCAGGAGATTGAAGGCATGAACTTGCCGACATTTCGCTTGCATCTCCTCAAGGGAGAAAGAAAAGGTTTTTACTCGGTGACTGTCCGCGCGAATTGGCGGATCATTTTCCGGTTCGAAGATGGTGACGCTTTCGACGTGGATTTTGTCGATTATCATTGAAGGAGACAAAACCATGGAGATGAAAAACCCTGTGCATCCCGGCCAGCTCGTCAAGGAGTGCCTTGAAGACTTGGGCTTAAGTGTTGCGGAAGCCGCTAAGGGGCTTGGCATCACGCGCCAGCAGCTTCACAACATCATTGCCGGGCGCAGCCACGTCACACCGGAAATGGCGGTCCGTTTTGAAAAGGCGTTCGGCAGTACGGCGGACACCTGGCTTAGGATGCAGATGAATTATGATCTTGCTCAGATACGCAAGCGCGCTTCCAGCATTGTCGTTGAGCGACTGGCCCCAAAGGTAGCCTAATCTCGTGATAGCCATGGAACCCCTGCATCCGGGAAACATATTCCGGAAATTTTGCCTTATCCCCCCTTGACCTTGCTGTCGCACAGGCTACAAGAGCTTTGCGTGATCCACAAGACTACTTCCCTTCTTTTAAACGAAAAGCGTCATTCCCTGGAAATGGCCAAACGGTTCTCTCAGATTTTTGGCCGAAGTCTGGAAACCTGGTTACTGTTTCAAGTTTAGTATACCTTACACAAGGCGGGGCCTAGCTGGCCCCGCCTTGGTTGTCGGCATTAGCCATAAAGATTCTCGATCCACCTTACCGCTTCCACATCGCTGACCTTTCCGGGATACCTTTGGGTGGTAGAGAGATTGGCGTGCCTCAGGATGACCTTACTGACGATCTCCACGGGGACACCGGAGCGGGAGGCGTACGTGGCTGCATGGCGCCTTAAGTCATGTGGCCTTAGATGAACCCCCACCAGAGTGCCGGCTTTTCGGACCATAACTCTATCCGCGGTATACGAGATCGGAAAAACCCTGTGGTCGCCTTCGATACCCCTTGCTCTGATGTAGTCCTTCAACCTTTCTGCCAGCTTTTTGGGGATAAAGACCGCTTCAGAGCTTTTGCCGCTCTTGGGATTTCTGATGATGAGTTTTTGATCGTCGACATCACCAGCAATGAGTTTTAGGACCTCGCCCACCCGCATGCCGCCCCGGGCCATGAGTTCCAGCATCAGGCGGTTTCTCGCCTTGGTGGTCCGAAAAATGATCTCGTCGATAGTCTCTTTCTCATGGATTTGCCAGCGCCCCAATTTCCCTGGCTTGAAGAGTTTCTTCAGCATGGGGGTGTCACAAGGATTTTGCAGTTGTTCGTCCAGATTATTGCGAATGAAGTTGAAGAAGGCTTTGAGGTAGGAATAGCGGGTGTGCTTTGTTAGCTGATTACAGCCGTCATTGAGACCGACCAGGAATGAGAGAACTTCTTCGGATGATACCGATTCCAGTTCTCTCTTTGCAAAGTGCTCATTAAATTTCGCCAGCAATGCGCCATAAGAACGGTTCGTATTATTTTTGGGAGTTCAGCCGATGGTAATCCATGAACAAGTTAATGGCCTTGGAAATCTCCATTATCCACCTCCTGCTTTGATTGCATCGTTCCAATGCGAATAGGCAGAGCATATCATAATTTTCTCAATAAATCAGATAAGTTTTGGCCATGGCAAGCTAGTGCGCATAGACCTCCATCTTCTATCCTCAAGTTACTTGCTTGGGGTCATACCTCGAGGGGAACCACGAATAGGAGACCGGCTTGGATTCTAACCGGACATTACACTGCTAGGCCCAAATTGACTTTGCACCCAGGAGGAAATATCCTTCCAAGGCTTTTTCTAGTCTCACCTTAAAGGTCTCCCAGGACTCACCCCCCTTCCCGTTAATCCCTTCCAGGAGGGCATAGACCTCAGTCCGGTACCTTTCTCGAATAAGAGTGGTTTTCGCTTAAAGCTGACTTATCTTTCCAGGTAACGGAGCAAATTCAGCGGGAATCCTGCATAAAACGGCAAGACGCCTGCCTTGGGAAGGTGTTCGCCAGGAAGGATGGGAATTTGTCGGCTTGGGCTATTTGGGGTCAGTTTCTATTGGTAGCGGGAGTTATCGCGTATTCTGGGACCCAATTGTCCCGATATGGCGATATCCTGGCGGAGAAGACCGGCATGGGGAGGACCTGGCTGGGGCTGGTGGTCTTGGCCACGGTGACTTCCCTGCCGGAAATGGCCACCGGCATTAGTGCCGTCCTGTGGGTGCATGCTCCTGATATCACGGTGGGTGACCTTCTGGGAAGCTGTGTCTTTAATCTGTTAATTCTGGCAGGGGTGGATCTGCTTCATCCTCCCGGTCCGGTGCTTACTGCCGCAGATCGCGGCCACCTTCTCGGCGTAGCCTTTGGGATAATAATGCTGGGGGTCACCGTTATGGGGCTGCTGCCGCCGCCCTTCCCGGTATCTCGCATCACTCTGGGGCATATCGGCCTCAGCTCCCTGGTGCTGTGGTTCTGTTACCTGGTGGCCATGCGGTCAATCTTTCGCTATCAGCGCCGGGAGCGGGCGGCATTTTTGGCTGAACAAGAAGAAATGCCGGTTTATGATAATGCAAGTTTTTCCGGGGCGTTATGGAAGTTCGGACTGAATGCCCTGGTGGTGGCAGCCGCGGGTGCCTGGATGCCCCGGGTGGCCGCAGACCTGGCCGGCCTTATGGGTTGGCACCTTTCTCTGGTGGGAACTATTTTTGTCGCCATTGCCACCTCTCTGCCGGAATTGGCAGTCACCATGGGAGCTTTAAGATTAGGGGCCGTGGATTTGGCGGTTGGCAACCTTTTCGGAAGCAATCTCATAAACTTGGCTGTTCTGGGATTAATGGACGCCCTGTATCTTCCAGGCCCCTTGCTGCAGGCGGTAGCCCCCGAACATGCCGCCACGGGAGTGATGGCAATTATCATGACCGGCATAGCCGGAGCGGAACTGGTATACCGGCCTCAGAAGAAGCCGTTGCGATGGATTAGCGCGGGGGCTTTTTTCATGGCATTTCTTTACGCGGCCTATATTTTCCTTCAGTTTTTGACTAAAGGATGATGGCCCTGGAAGAAAAAAATTAGCAAAGAGAAATAATAACTGATTAGCCCCAACTCTCAACAAAATCAGGTCGAAACCGGGAGGTCATACCAAGTCGCAATCAAACGACGCGGAATTGTAGGGGCGCACCCGCGTGTGCGCCCGCTATCGGGCGGACACCTGGGTCCGCCACAGAAAAATTGTCGAAAGAATGCGACTTGGTATCAGGCAGCAGTGGAGGTCGGAGAGCCAGCGGCGAAAAAGCCATACGAGATCGATGCTTTCCCAGGCTGTGCAATATCATGTTCGCTTTGAAATGAAACAAAATAACATGCTAACATATTGATATCACTTGTAGGGGCGGGTTTAAAACCCGCCCCTGCAATGCGAACATGGTATAAGAAGGTGGGATGGGGAGGAGCGTTTGAGGGGAGGGTGATAGGGGCGGCTGTGGACCCCCGTCCTCCCCTCAAGGGATTTGTGCAGAACCTTCTTTAGTAGAAAAGGAGCAGATACATCATGCTGATGGTGACGGTGATGATCATGGGCCACCAGCAAGCCCGCATGTAGGCCAGAAAGGAAATGTGGTAGCCGGCCTTTTCCGACAAGCCCACGGTGACCACGTTGGCCGAGGCCCCGATCATGGTGCCGTTTCCCCCCAGACACGCGCCCAGGGCCAGAGACCACCAGAGCACGCCGCTTTCCGCGCCGGGGATGGTCTGGTTCAGAAAAGCGATGATGGGCAACATAGTGGCAGTAAAGGGGATGTTGTCAATGAACGCGGAGGCAATGGCGCTCACCCAAAGGACCAGGATAATGGCCGTGGTGAGGTTGCCCCCGGAGACGTCCTTGACCCAGTTGGCGATAATCTGGATGAGGCCGGTTTCTTCGGCGCCGGCAATGACCATGAACAGGCCCACGAAGAAGATCAGGGTGGGCCACTCCACCTCATGCTCCAGCATCTCCACAATGTCTACCCGGGAGATGGCCAGGAGCACCATGGCCCCGATCAGGGCCGCCACCGACACCTCCATATGAAAGATGCCGTGGAGGGCGAAAAGCAGGATGGTAAAGCCTAAGAGGCAAAGGGCTTGAACCGTCAGTTTCTTGTTGGTGATTTTGTATTCTTCCCGCAGATAGGCGATGGTGCGCCCCACGTCCTTGACTTCGGCCTGGAGATAATCCTTCTTATACCACCAGAGGTACCAGAAACTGGACACCACCAGGCAGACGGCGCACGTCAACGCCAGGTTCTGGACGAACTGGCCGAAGGTGAGGCTGGCGTAGGAGCCGATGAGGATGTTGGGCGGGTCGCCGATGATGGTGGCGGTGCCGCCCACGTTGGAGGCAAAGACCTCGGGGATCAGCAGGGCCAGGGGGTTGATCTTCAGGGTGACCGCGATCTCGATGGTCACCGGGATCATCAAGAGCATGGTGGTGACGTTATCCAGGAACGCGGAGCACACCGCGGTGATCACCTGGAGGACGAAGGACAGGACAAAGACGTTGCCCCGGGCCCAGGAAAAGGCCTTATAGGCCAGGAACTGGAACATGCCGGTCTTTTTCATCACCCCCACGAAGATCATCATGCCCATGAGGAGGAAGACCACGTTCAGGTCGATGGCGTGCATGGCGTCTTCGAAGGAGATGATGAAATAAGACTTGTCGAAAGAGCCCAGGGTATAAGTGACAAAGAGGATAATGGCCGCACCCAGGAAGGCTGCCAGGGTGCGGTGCATCCATTCAAAAGAAATGACCACGTAAACCAGCAGCAGGATAATGCTGGCGATCCAGAAGGCCGGGGTGGTGGTCCGCTGCATGCTGAGGTTTTGGGAAGCCTGGAAGATGCGGTTGCCCTGGGCGTCGGCCCCGGCGTCCACTACCTTCACCGCGGTGGCGGGAATAGGTTTCCAGGAGGGTTTGGCGGCCTTCACCTCCACCTTTGCCCTGGGTAGGGTTCCGGCCGGCAGGATAAAATCCGCCACAAAACCGCCGGGTTTGCCGGTGATGATTTCCGCGGCTTTGCCCACCGGCTTGACGTGCCGGCCGTTCACCAGCACTTCCACTGCCACTTCCTTGAGGCCCTTGCCCATGGGGTTGGTGATCAGGCCGGAGACGGCCAGGCGGTCTCCGGCAGGAGCGGAAGCCGGGAGAACCGCGGAACTGCCCAGGAAGACGGCGGCCAGGACCACCACCAGAGAGAGCAGGGAAAATCGTTTTATCCGATGCATATGACCGATCCTCTTGAATTCAGTGGTTGATTTCAGGGTCTTTCTCCCTCCCCCTTGAGGGGCATAAGCGCTAACTTAGTGCTTGATATATTTATTTAACCCATTATAATCGTCACCCAAGGAGGTGACGATGAAAAAGTTGATTTTTCCAGAAGAGGCGGAGGA
>JBFLXM010000006.1:0-129419 GCA_040757175.1 Thermodesulfobacteriota bacterium | reverse complement strand
ATTTAGGATATTACGAAAACCGCACTTGTTCACAAGCTAATTTGTCAAGGAAAAAAACGCCTCCGGGAGAATTTTTTTCAAATGATGTTTACCGGTTGTCATGCAATTTCCTAACCGGACAGTGCTGGGTTATACTGGTTCATTGGTCAGTATTTTTCTTAATCAGCGCGGTTGCACGGCCTCCCAATAAGGGCGTCCCTGGCTGTCAGACAATTGCACGGTCTGGGCTCGATGGGAAATCTTGGTGGCAACCAGCCGTGCTTTTCCTCCCACCGTAAAGCAATTTGCTTGAATGCTTACCTGGTCTCCAGGCTTGAGTTGGGACATTTGCCGTTCTAGGAGCCAGACCGGGCCCAGATGCACATGCACCAATCCTTCAGCCGGCGTATTTACCTCCAATGCCAACCCGGGGTCCTTAAACCATTCAAAAGTTTCCAGGGTTATTTTGGTAATTTTGCCGCTGATTTCTCCTGGTTTGCAGTCAGCTTGATTGATCAGGCATTTATAGGGTTGCTTGCGAAAACCTTGTCCGCGCCCCCCCCTCGCGGCTTCATAGGGAATCGTTTGGGTCTGGGCGCATCCCGCCAGAAATATCGCCAGTAAAACCAGAATGATAACTCTCGAATTTCTCATTTCAGCCTCCGATAAAGGGTATGGTTTATCGTTACAGTCCGTTGGTCTTTTTAATCGAGGTCTGTTTTTTCATTTTTCATGGATCTGATGGCGGCTATGTCCCGTTCCCCTGTGCGGATGCGCACCGCCTGTTCCACGTTAACGACAAAGATGATGCCATCTCCAAGGTTGCCGGTGTGAGCCGCCCGCGCTATGGTCTGCACTACTTCTTCCACCAGTTCGTCCTTGACCACGGTTTCCAAACGAATTTTGGGGACGAACTCCCGGACGAGCTTGTCGCCGGGCGCCAGCACCTTGCCCCGGCCGAAACCCCGGATTTCCATGACACTCAAGGCCGGAAATCCGGGGATTTTCTGCAAGGCTTGCGTTACCTTGGAAAGCATAAAGGGTTGGATATAAGCTCGAATTTCTTTCAAGAGGCACCTCCTAAATCTCCGGCAGACGCTCGGCGAACCAGCGATAGAGCACCGGCAGGACCACCAGGGTGAGCAGGGTAGCGGTGAACAGGCCGCTGACCACCACGACCGCCAAGGGCCGTTGCACTTCGGACCCCGGACCGCTGGCAAAGAGCAGGGGGGTAAGACCCAGGATGGCCACCAGGGCGGTCATGAGCACGGGCCGCAGCCGCCGCTCGCAGCCCTGGCGCACCGCTTCATCCAGCGGAAAACCTTCCTGGCGGAGTTGGTTAATTTGGGAGACCAGCACCACACCGTTCAGCACTGCCACCCCGAAGAGGGCGATGAAGCCCACGGCCGCGGGGACGCTCAGATACTGGCCGGTGATCAGCAGGCCAAAAATGCCGCCGATCAGAGCCATGGGCAGGTTCAGCATGATCAGGCTGGCGTAGCGGAGCGACCCGAAAGTCAGGAAAAGCAGCAGGTAAATCAGGACCAGGGTGACGGGCACGATGAGCAGGAGGCGCTGCATGGCCCGCTCCTGGTTCTCGAAGGTGCCGCCCCAGGTGATGTAATAACCCGGCGGCAGGGACAGCCGGGAGGCCAGCAGCTTCTGGCCGTCGGCCACCACGCCGCCGGTGTCCCGGCCCTTGATGTTGAATTCCACCACGATGCGGCGGCGGGCATTGTCCCGGCTGATCTGCACCGGGCCTTCGCGCTCGAAAATCTCGGCCAACTCCGCCAGAGGGACGGTCCCTCCCCCCGGGGTGGCCACCAGGATGTTTGCGATGGCCTCGGGACTGTTGCGCCGTTCTTCCGGGAAGCGCACCGCCACCTCGACGCGCATCTGGCCCTCGATGATCTCCGTGGCCGCCTTGCCGCCCACCGCGGTTTCAATGACCTCCTGCACCTCTGCTATGGTTAAGCCGTAGCGGGAAAGCTTGGCCCGGTCTATCTTGATGTTGAGATTCGGCAAACCGGCCACCTGCTCGGTGCGGAGGTCAGTGACCCCGCGCACCGTTTGAAGAAGGGCGGCCGCTTCTTCGGCCTTGTCCCGGAGCAGGTTCATATCATCCCCGAAGATCTTGACCGCCACCTGGGACTTGACCCCGGAAACCAGGTGGTCCACCCGGTGGGCGATGGGCTGTGAGAAGTTGTAGACGACTCCGGGTATCTTCTCCAGTTCCACCCGCATCTTGGCGATCAACTCTTCCATGGTGCGGGCGGTGCGCCACTGGCTCCGGGGCTTGAGGGTCACCAGGGGCTCGCTGGATTCCACCCCATGGGCTTCCGTGGCGATCTCCGCGGCGCCGATCTTGGAGACCACGGACTCCACTTCGGGAAATTTCAAGAGCGCCTGCTGCATCTGGCGCTCCATCTTCACTGACTGCGCCAGGGAGACCGAGGGCAACCGTATCGTGATATTGGTGATGTAGCCTTCATCCATGCGAGGAATAAACTCGGTGCCCAGAAAAGGCACGGCGGCTAAAGACAATACCAGAAGGCCTCCGGCGCTCAGCAGCACGGTCTTGCGGTTTTCCAGGGCCAGGGCCAGCACCGGCCGGTAAACCCGCTGGGCCGCCCGGACCACGAAGCTCACCCGTTCCGCCGACGGCTTGAGCATATACGAGCACAATGACGGAATCGCCACAATGGAAAGCACCAGGGAGGCCAGTAGCGCAATGACCACGGTGAAGGCCAGGGGAGCAAACATTTTCCCCTCCATGCCTTGCAGGGTCATAATAGGGAGAAACGTCAAGGCGATGATCAACTCCCCGAAGAGGCTGGGTTTCCGCACTTCCAGGACGGCGTTGAGCACCGTCCGGCTGAAGCTTCCGCCGGGCTCCATCTCTCCCAGGCGGTGCATGACGTTTTCCACTTGAATGATGGTGCTGTCCACGATCATGCCGATGGAAATTGCCAGCCCTCCCAGGGACATGAGGTTGGCCGACAGCCCCACCTGCCGCATGGCGATGAAAGTGGCCAGGGCCACCAGAGGCAGGGTGAGGGCGATAACCAGCGCCCCCCGGAGACTGCGGAGGAAGAGGTAAACCACCAGGATCACCAGAACGACGCCCTCAGCGATAGCCCGGCTGACGGTGTTGATGCAGTCCCGGACCAGGCCGGTGCGGTCGTAAAAGGCCTTGAGCGTCACCCCTTTGGGGAGAATGCCGCCGGCATTCAGTTGGGCGACCTTTTCCTTGACCGCTCCCACCACCTCCCGGCCGCTCCCCCCCCTGATCATGAGGACGATGCCCGCCACTTCTTCCCGTTTGCCGTCTTTGAGCACCGCCCCCCAACGGCTGGCCGGACCTTCGCTCACCTTGGCCACGTCTTTGACCAGCACCGGGGTGCCTTTAACCTCTTTGAGCACCACGCCTTCGATGTCCTGAATGGTCTGCATCAGTCCCAAACCCCGCACTAGGGCCTGTTCGCTGCCCTTCTCCAGGACATTGCCGCCGGCATTGGCATTGCTTCCTGCTAAAGCGGCGAAGACCTGCTTCAAGCTAAGATCGAATTTCCGCAGCCGGTCAGGGTCCACCTGCACCTGATATTGCTTGACAAAGCCACCGAAGGAGTTGATGTCGGTGACACCGGGCACGGTTTTCAGCAGGGGCCGGACAATGGCGTCCTGGATGGTGCGCAGACGTATCAGGCGGGCGGTTTCGTCGCCGGGTGAGGCGGGCGGCGGCGCGTTCTCTTCTTCCAAGGTGTATTGGTAGATTTCGCTCAAACCGGTGGCGATGGGTCCCAGTACCGCGTCCGCACCTTTGGGCAATTTCTCCTTGGCGGCGATGAGGCGCTCCAACACCAGTTGCCGGGCGAAGTAGAGGTCCACGTGGTCGTCGAAGACCACGGTGATCAGTGAAAACCCGAACCGGGAGACGGAGCGGAGCTCGGTCATGTCGGGCAGGCCCGCCAACTGCACCTCGATGGGGAAAGTGATCTGTTTTTCCACTTCTTCGGGAGACATGCCGGGCCAGGTGGTGTAGACCTGCACCTGGACGTTGGTGACGTCCGGGAAGGCGTCCACCTGGAGCTTCAGCGCGGTGTAACTCCCGTAGGCTACCAGCCCCGCCAGGGCGATCAGAACCAGGAAGCGATGCTGCAGACAGTTTTGAATAATCCTTTCAATCATCTTTATTCTCCTTGCTGTCCACGTTAATGGGCATGCCCATGGCCGCCGCCGAGGCCGCCTTTGCTGGCGCCCTTCTCCAGTTCGGACTTCAAGGTGAAGCCTCCCTGCACCACTACCGGCTCATCCGGCTCCAAGCCGTCCAGCACTTCGATGCGTCCCCCGCCCTTTACTCCGGCCTTGATAAGGTGTTTTTGATAGGTGCCGGGAGCCATTTCCACAAAGACAAAGAGATCACCGTTGGCGGCCAGAACCGCGCTCTCCGGTATGCTCAGGGCGGTGTGCTGTCCCACCCCTACGGCAATATTGGCAAACATCCCGGCTTTGAGGCGGTTCTGTGGATTATCCACCCGCACCCGGACCCGGACGGTCCGGGTGGCCTTATCCACCACATCGGCCAGGTAATCCACCTGGCCGGGGAATTCCTCCCGGGGCAAGGAGGATACGCTTACTGTCGCCTTTGAACCTTCCTTTACTGAAAGCAGATCCTTCTCGGGGACCTGAACGAAGCACCACAAAGCAGAGGTGTCGGCCACGGTGAAAAGCTCCTCGTCCTCCTTGACCACCAGGCCGGGAGTGACTTTACGATCCACCACCCGCCCGCCGATGGGAGTACGCAAGGCAAAGGCAGAGCCGGAGACGGTAGGCAAGGACGTTTTTGGGCCGGATCGAGAGCCTTTCGGCATGGCAGGGCCGCCGGCCCCCAGGAGACGGAGACGATTTTGAGCATTTTCCAGATCGGCCCGCTCCACTTCCAGCCGGGCTCGGCGCTCCTGGAGTTCGGACTGGCTGATGGCCTTGCCCTCATAAAGCTGTTGGGCTCGGTCGTAGGCCTTTTGGGCGGCGTGGAACTTGGCGGCGGCCTGTCGAGAGGCCATCTGGGCCTGGCTCAGTTCCACACTGTCGATGATCGCCAGAACCTCACCCGGCTTCACCGCCTGCCCGTAATCCGCCACAATCTGCACCACCCGGCCCGGCACCCGGGAGCGGATTTTGGCCAGGCGCTCTTCGTTAAAAACCAGTTCGCCGGTAAATAACACCCGGTTTTCCAGGGGACCGAGAACCACGGGAGCCGTTTGGATTCCGGCCTGTTTAATAGCCTCGGGAGTTAACTTCACCTGCCCCGGCAACGGCGCCTCGGGTTCTTTCTTATCAGTATGCTGGTCATGCTTATCAGCATGCTGCGCATTCTTATCCACATGCTGGGCATGGTCATGGTCCTGGTCGTGGTCAGCATGATGATCGTGCTCGTACCGCTCGTAGATGTACCACCCCAAAAGACCCGTTAGACAAAGGGCCGCCAAGATGACCACCAGCCACCGGTTTTTGGTTAAACGTCCCCGTATCACTTGACACCTCCGCCGGCCAGCCGCCAGAGTTCCACCCGGGCAAGGTGGTAATCCAGCAGGGCCTTGTAGTAATCCTGTTCCGTCCCCCGATAAACTCGTCGGGAATCCAACAATTCCAGCAAGCCGGTCTCTCCATGCTCATAGCTGAACTGGGCCACTCGCAGCGATTCGGCGGCCTCTTTCAAAATAGCAGTCTGAAAGGACTCGGCCTGCCGCCGGGCCGTTTCATACAAGCTGTATTGGGCGGCCAACTTGGTTTCCAGTTCTTGCTTCAGGAGCCGGAGCTCGGACTTGGCCTGGCTCTTGGCCGCAGCAGCCCGGGCCACTTCGCCTTCCTTGCGGTTCCACAAGGGGAGGGGGAAACTGAGACCGCCACCGGTAGTGCTCAGGTCCACATCTCTGAGATGAAAAACCTTGACCGTCACATCCGGCACCCAGGCCTGGCGCTCCGCCCCCAGGGTGCTCTCCGCCTGGCGGACCTGGGCTTCCTGGGCAGCTAACAAGGGGTGGGAGGACAGGACTGCTTCCTGCCAGCGCTTCAAGGGAACGAGGGGTTCCAGGCCTGCAATTTCGCCGGAAACAGTGAAATCGGCAGGCAAACCTCCGCCCAAAAATTGTTGCAAAACCCGCCGGTCTCCCGCCAGGGCGGTTTTGGCCTTGCCATACTCCCGTTCCAGCGAGAGAAATTCCACCCGGGCCTTAACCAGCTCTATGGGACGGCTTTCTCCCAGGCTGACCCGCTTTTCCGCAATATTCAGAAGAGTCTTGGCCGTCTCCAGGTTTTCCCCGGCAATTTTCACTAGGTGCTCATCGGCAAGGACCCGGTAATAGAGTTCCCGGCAGCGGGCCTGCACGTTGATCTGCTCCTGGGCAAGCTTCTGCTGGGTCGAGTTGATGCCGAAGCGGGCGGCCTCCTGCTTCTTGCCCCGGCGCCCAGGCCACTCGATAGTCTGGGACAGGCTGATAGTGTAGCCCCTGCCGGTGTCTCCGGCTGGAAGTTCTTTCTGGCTGCTCAACGTGCCTTCCACTTCCGGGTTGGGATACTGGCGGGCGATGCGCAGCTCCGCTTCACTCTTCTTGATTTCCGCTCCTGAGACTTGCAGGGAAGGATGGATTTTCAGGGCTATCTCCTCTAGCTCCTTGAGGGAATAAGACCTCTGGCCCGCTATGGCCATATGTGGACCGAGTAGGAGCAGAACAAGGGCCGGGAGAAGCCTCCACTGCCGGTAATGCATAAAGGACCTCCACAAGTTACGATGGTGACTTCGCAGGCAAAGCTTGGGCTTCGGGGCATTGCATTGCGGCATGGAACAAGCAGAGACAATTCTCCACTTACGTCCACGCAACGCGAACCAGTCCGCTCAGATACGCTTAATACCTACCTGCTGAAAACAGAAAAGTAGTTGAAAAAGCAGGGTTTTTAGGAACGGGGGGGTTGGAAGATTTCCGCTACAAAGAAATATTGGGGGAAGGTGATTTGCAATTGTTGAAAAAAACTCTGATTATCCGGGATGATCAAAGGAGTGTTCCCGGATAAGGTGGGGATTTTATCGGTGCAACAGGAGCCTGATTGTAGTCCATGGTGGCTATGATCCAATTCATGGCAATGGATCACGCCTGCCGCTGCCATGACCGTCAGGACGGTAACACTTGTCAGCAGAATAACCAGCAGTACGGCTCCCCTTTTTAACCACATGTTTTTTATGTAACGATTTGCCCTCCGAAAGTCAAGGTTTAATCGCCCTGTCGATAGCACATCCCATTGCCAACGTAGGAGTCTATATTAGCCCACCCATCGTTCATTTTTCTACTGCTTCGGCGCCCTGAAAAAATGACACGCCCTGAAAAAATGTTTGACAAACGTTTCTGGTCAGGGTAAATAAACTGCAAACGAGTCTCAGTTTCCATAATGAAATCAGAACTCGAAGTCTTCGCCGAATTTCTGGCCCTTAAGGGTATGCGCCTCACCCCCGAGCGGGAGGCGGTTCTGGAGGAGGTCTTTGCAGAGCACGACCATTTTGACATTGATGAGCTCTTCATACGGCTGCGGCAAAAAGGCCAGCGTATCTCCCGGGCTTCCATCTACCGCACCATGCCCTTGTTGGTGGAAAGCGGCCTGGTAAACGAGGTTTATTTTGAAGATGGCCATCTGCACTACGAACACATATATGGCCACGAGCACCATTGCCACCTGCGCTGTTTGGGTTGCCGCAAAATCGTGGAATTCCGGGACGATGGGGTAGAGGAAGCGGAAAAGCGCATCGGCCAGGCCAACAATTTTGAACCCACTGGCCACAAGTTGGAAATCTTCGGCTACTGTTCCCAATGCCGGGAGAAGCGGAGATAAAGCACTTTAATTTTTTTTGGAAAATTAATGAGAATTAGTCTCAGTCTCATTATCAAATAATCAGGCCAAGGAGATGGTTTTATGCCATTTTATGGATACCAATGTTTGGATTGTCCCGCCAAGGATAAGCGGATCGCCGGTTTCTGGATGATCGTACAGCCCTTTGTATCCGGTGCGGCGGCGTGATGCTCCGTCAGGATACAGACCTATTCCTTACTTATTTTGATGAAGAAACAGAGGGTTACCAGCCTGTTGGCGCCCTTCTTTAAGAGAAGCATTTTGGGGCTTTTACCTATAAAACAGGAGAGGAGACTTACGAATGGTTTGGCGGGTTTTATTGTTGGTTTGGATGATGTTGTTCATGGCAATTTCCGCCGGATTTGCAAAAGAAGAAGTGAACAAGATTGAGGACAATTCCTTCTTGATCGAAGAGGCGTACAACCAGGAATACGGGGTTGTCCAGCATATCAATTCGTTCCAATATAATCTGAGAAACAAGCAATGGGCCTATACCTTTGTCCAGGAATGGCCCGTTCCCGGTCAGACCCACCAGTTGTCCTATAACATTCCGGTATTCCGTTTAACTGATGACGGCTACAGGACAGGCCTGGGCGACGTGCAGTTGAACTACCGCTACCAGCTGGTCATGAAAGAAGATCTGGTGGCGGTGGCTCCCCGTCTCTCCCTGTTACTCCCCACGGGCGATTTCCGGAAGGACTTCGGTAGAGGCAACCCCGGATTACAGACCAACCTTCCCATCAGCCTGACGCTTTCCGATAAATTTGTGACGCATTGGAACGCCGGTCTGACCTTTGTCCCGAACGCCAGGGGGCCGGAAGGGGGGAAGGCTCACGCGCTCGATTTCAATGCAGGGGCCAGCATCATCTACCTGCTCCATGAAAACTTCAATCTCATGCTGGAGACGGCCTGGCAAACGAACACGCCAGTTGCGCCGGACGGCGCCGGCGTCCGGGAGCACGCCCTCTTCATCAACCCGGGCTTTCGTTTCGCCCTCAACTTCGAAAACGGATTGCAGATTGTCCCCGGCTTCAGCGTCCCCATCGGCATCGGGCCTTCCAGCGGAGAATATGGATTATTCTTCTATCTTTCCTTTGAACATCCCTTCCCGGCTCTTTATGGCAAAAAAGCCATGAAGAATGCCCCTTCTTTCAACACCAAAATGGAGGAGGGGACTTGATCCCATCCTTCCATGCACCTCTTGAGAGTTGGGAAAAGCCACCCGCTTGAGACTTTAATGGTATAATAATAAAAAACAAAGGGACCAGAAGCATAATCATGATCGGCCGTTTTGCAAATTTAGGGGTTTATCGGCACCTTTTACAATCTCGGGAATTCGCCAGAGTCCTTCTGGCCGGGCTTTTGGCCCTGGCAAGCTACCTTTATGACAAAGTCTACGGACCGGGAACTATTCCCCATCTGATGTTGGCCTTGACCTCCGTGGTTCTCAATGGCCTTCCCATTCTCTGGGGCGCGGTCACCGGGCTCTGGCGCCGCCAGGTGAACGTGGATGAACTGGTAAGCCTGGCCATCATCGCCAGCCTCGTCCAGGGAGAGTTTCTCACCGCAGCCGTCGTCAGCTTCGTCATGGTCATGGGATCGTTGATCGAACAGGCGACCAGCGACGCGGCACGTCGGGCCATTCACTCCCTAATGGACCTCTCTCCCCAGACGGCCACCGTCATCGTCAACGGCGGCCTAAAAACCAGGCCCGTCTCCCAAATCCGGGTGGGCGACCTCCTCCTGGTGAAGCCGGGGGAAAGGATTCCGGTGGATGCCGTGGTTCGGAAAGGAGCAACCTCGGTGGACGAGTCCCCCGTTACCGGCGAGTCCGCTCCCCGGGATAAGACCCCAGGCGATGCGGTTTTTGCCGGCACTTTAAACCATAATGGCGTGGTGGAAATCGAGGCCGTGGCGGTGGGCGAGGATACCACCCTGGGCAAGGTGATTCGCCTCGTCTCGGAAGCCGAGGCGCATAAGCCGGAAGCCGTCAGGTTGATCGACCGGTACGCCCGCTGGTTCACGCCGCTGATCCTGGCTTGCGCCGGGGCAGCCTGGATGCTGACCGGGGAATTGAACCGGGCCGTGGCCGTGCTGATTGTCGGCTGTCCTTGCGTCTTGATCCTGGCCGCTCCCACCGCCATCGTGGCTACCATCGGCCGAGCCGCCCGAGACGGCATTCTGGTCAAGGGCGGACAATTCCTGGAAGCCGCAGCCAGGGCGCAGGTGATTCTATTTGACAAGACCGGAACCCTGACCGAGGGCAGGCCCCGGGTGGACGAAGTTATCACCACGGAAGGGGTTGATGCCCAAGAAGTTTTAACCCTGGCGGCCTGCGTCGAACAGCACAGCACCCATCCCCTGGCCCGGGCGGTGTTGAAGGCCGCCCACTATGCCAGGGTCACCATCGGCCAGGTGGAGGAGATGTGCGCCCGGATCGGCCTGGGTGTCCGGGCCTGCGTCCAGGGGAGAATGGTGGAGGTGGGCAGTGCTTATCTCTGCGGCGGTGCTATGACCATCCCCCTGGATTTGCGCCCTCCCCTGGAAAGAATCAAAGAAAGAGGAGCCACCCCTCTGGTGGTATATCAGGATAAGCAGCCGCTGGGCATCATCAGTGTGGCGGATCGTGTGCGCCCCGTTGCCCCAGATACGGTGCGGCAGCTCTACGGGCTGGGGATGGAGCGCATCGGCCTGCTTTCGGGAGACCACGAAAAATCCGCCCTGACGATTGCTCAAGCCGTTGGGCTAGATCATTCCTGGGCGGAAATGAAACCCGAGGACAAGCTGCAAGTCATCAAGGACTTCCAGAAAAAAGGCAAGGTGGTGATGTTCGTGGGGGATGGGATCAACGACGCGCCGGCCCTGGCCGTCTCGGATGTCGGCATCGCCATGGGAACTGCCGGGACGGATGTGGCACTGGAAACTGCCGACATTGCCTTGATGAACGACGATATCGCCAAGATTCCGTTTCTCGTCAGGCTAAGCCGCAAAATGATCCGCATCATTAAATGGAACATCGGGTTCGGCATGTTCTTCAACCTGGCGGCGGTATTGGCCAGCGGGAGCGGGTTACTTAATCCCATTACGGGGGCACTGGTGCATAATATCGGCTCAGTCCTGGTGGTAATATCTTCCGCCAGTCTATCGTTTGCTCGCAATAATTAATCTCTTTAACCTTAAATTACAGCGAGCCGATGGAATATCAATATAAAACACCTCGGCTCGCTGCATTTAAACCACTTCAGCTTCACGCATGGCGTTGTCTCACCGTTTCCGCCAGCCCTCCCAATAGGGGACGCCTTGGGGATCACGCAATACCAAAGTGTGGTCCTTATGTTTAACCTCGCCAGAGAGAACCCGTTCCTGCCCCGCCAATGTATAGCAAAATGCTTGGATAGTCACTTCGTCTCCCGGCTTAAGGTCATGCTCCTGGCGATCCAAGAACCACAGGGGCCCCAAATGCACGTGCACCACACCGCGGTCCGGGGTTTGAACGTCCATCCCTAAACCCGGCTCCATATCCGACGAAAAGGATTCTGCCTGGAGACGGCTGATGCGTCCGCTGATCCTTCCTTCAACACAAGTATGAACGTCCTGGGAGACTTGATAAGGAAACATGTGATATCCCCCTTTGCCGCCCCTATGGCCGTATTCGCGCAGGTAACTGTGCTCCTGAAGGGTAGCACTGCAAGCCATTGCGAAGCTTGCCAGGCTAACAAGGCTTAACAGTATCCAATGTCTCATGTTTAGCTCCTATTGAGTTGAGGTTTGTTGTTGTTAACTTCTTCCTTTGAGCGCATTGCCTCTCGTCCTCCTGAAGAGATTGAGGGAGCCCGATTTTCATCCGGCTCGATAATAGGTTTACTTTTTCCGCCAAGCCTCCCAATAGGGAACGCCTTGGGGGTCCCCGCAATACCAATTTGTGGTCCTTATGCGTAACCTCGCCGGCAATAACTCTTTCCTGCCCCGCCAATTTATAGCAAAATGCCTCGATGGTCACTTCCTCTCCCGGTTTTAGATCGGTCTCCTGGCGATCCAGGAACCACATGGGTCCCAAATGCACGTGCACCACACCCCGGTCAGGGGTTTGAACGTCCATCCCTAAACCCGGCTCCATATTCTGCGAGAAGCTTTCCGCCTGGATTTGGGTGATGCGCCCAGTGATCTTTCCCTGAACACAAGTATGAACGTCCTGGGAAACCTGATAAGGCAACATGCGAAAACCCATACTCCTTCAGGTAGCTGTGCTCCTGGGAGGTGGCACAGCCAGCCATCATAAAGCCAGAAAGAATTACAATACTTAACAGCGGCCAATGTCTCATGTTCATCCACCTCGGTAGAATTTTTTAAATTGAAATTGTTGTTATTAACTTATTGGTAAGAACGGATGGCCAGGACATCTCGTTCTGATTCCCACGAATACCTAAAAGGTATAGAAAGCAGTTATCATGGGGGTATATTTTTGCACGCCGTTTTTTCCCCAGAGGTCAAGGGAGGCTCCCGCGGCTAAGGATAATTTATCCGTTGCCAGGAACTCGATCCCCGGCAGGATGCCGATAACCGTTTGCGGAGTTTGGTAACCCAAGACGGTGGGGAGGTTCTGCCAGGTCCAGTTGCTGTAAACTTCGAACAACAAGACCCACTGCTTGGCGATGGGAAGTTCCGCGGCCAGGTTGGCGGTCAGGTATTCCCGGGAACGGACGTTGCGGGTCGGATCATCGGTGATTTTATACATGTTCACCGGGGTGTTGAACCAGAGCTGGCTATACACCAAAACCGGCTTCAGGTATTTGAACAGGTTGACGCCGGTGATGAAGTTAAAAGACCCGGTGCCGATGGCATCCTGGCTCAGACGCCCCGGGTTGAGGCGAGAGGCGTGGCCGGTGGGGAACCCCACTCCGCCCACTGCGCTTACGGCCGGATAATAATCGCCTTCCGGGAACAGGTTGTATTTGGCCACCGCCGTAATATCCCCGATGCCACCGTAGCTTGCGGAGGTTTCGCCATTGGGACCGGGTGTATTTACACCGCTAGCCCAGTTTTGAATAAAAGGAACAACGATATACGTTTCCAGGTCTTTGGTGGGACCATAGGTCTTTGGTGGGACCATAGACAAATTTGACCGGCATGGAAAAAGTGGTGAAATTTCCGCCGGCGCTCACGGACCGCCAGTTTTTGGTGAACACTCCCGGGTAAAAGGACAGGGCCCACCACACCTGCATGGCGAACTTGCTTTTCCCAACGGGCAAGCAGGTATCGCTGACCATCGGTCCGCAAGTGGTGGGAGGGCCCTCTTTTTCTTGCGGCGCGGCAGCCGGTTTTTCCATCATGGCCGGGGCACCCACCTGAGCCCAGACCGTTGTCGATGGAGTCGGCCCAACCAGCAAATATGGCAGAATGAGGGAAGATAGCGCCATCTTCAAGAAGATTCTCATAATCTTAACCTTCTTTATTTGCATGCCAGATTCCTCCTTTTCAATCACTGTGATGATACCCGGAAGACCCTCAAACCATTTAAAATCACCATGAGAGAGATTCCCATATCGGCAAAGACGGCCATCCAGAGGGTGGCCAATCCCACTGTACCAAGGGCCAGAAATATAGCTTTGGCAACTATGGCCAGGATGATATTCGCCTTGATTATCCGCCGCGCTTTGCGACTGAGCTTGATAGCCACGGGCAGCTTGCCAAGGTCGTCCGACATCAGGGCGACGTCCGCGGCCTCGATGGCGGCATCGGAGCCCGCGGCGCCCATGGCGATGCCCAGCGTGGCGGCGGCCAGCGCCGGCGCATCGTTGACGCCGTCTCCCACCATGGCCACCCGGTTTCCCTCTTCCAGCAGCTGCCTCACGGCTCCCACTTTATCCGCCGGCATCAATCCGGCGTAGAAAAGGTCCAGGCCGAGCCGGTCGGCTACCGCCCGGGCCGCGCTGGGATTATCGCCGGTGAGCATCACCAGCTTCTCGATCCCCGCTTGGCGCAGCCGGTTCACCGCCTCCGGAGCTTCCGGGCGCAAGGCATCCTCAACGACGATCAGACTCATGGGCCCCCGGCTTGATCCCACCACTACTACGGTCTGAGATTCGCTCTCCAAGGCCTCGGCCCGAACACAGAGTTCCTCCCGGCAAAGTTCCAAATCGGCAAACATTTGGTGGCTGCCGACATAGTAGGTCTCTCCATTGAGCCTGGCCTTCACCCCCTTGCCCGGAATTGCTTCAAACTCTTCCACCTTTTTGGTAAAACCAATTCCTTCCTGCTCCGCCCGGTTCAAAATCGCCTGGGCCAGGTGGTGCTCAGACCTGCTCTCCACCGCCGCGGCTATGCCGAGAACCTCGCTTCCGTTCCAGCCCGGGAGAGGTACCACCTGGGTTACCGCAGGTTCTCCCCGGGTCAAGGTTCCCGTCTTGTCAAAAGCGATCACCCGGATAGCGCCGGCATTTTCAAGGTGCACGCCGCCCTTGATGAGGATGCCGCTACGGGCCGCGCCGGCCAGGCCGGATACAATGGCCACCGGAGTGGAAATAACCAGGGCGCAGGGGCACGCTATGACCAGGAGCACGAGGGCGCGGTAGAACCAGGTATTGAAGGGCTGGGCCAGGAGAAAGGGCGGTACCGCCATAACCAGCCCCGCCGCCACAATCACCGCCGGGGTATAATAGCGGGCGAAACGGTCCACGAAGCCCTGGGAGGGGGCTTTCTGGGCCTGGGCCTCTTCCACCATGTGAATGATCCGGGCCAAGGTGGTGTCGCCGGCCAGGTGATTCACCTTAACCTTCAGCGCGCCGCGTTGATTGATCGATCCGGCGAAGACCGCATCCCCCGGCTCTTTTTTGGCCGGCACGGACTCACCTGTAATAGGGGCCTGATTTACCGTGGAGGTCCCTTCGATAACCTCGCCGTCCAGGGGTATCTTGGCACCGGGATAAATGATAATCGTTTCTCCCAAATGTACTTCTTCCACCGACACTACCGATTCCTGCCCTTCCCTTATCACCGTGGCTTCCTGCGGAGAAAGTTCCAGCAAAGAGCGGATGGCCCGCCGCGTCCGCTCCAGGCTGTAGTTCTCCAAAATATTGGCCAGTGAAAAGAGGAATACTACCACGGCTCCTTCCATCCACTCCTCGATGGCCATGGCGCCGATCACCGCCACAGTCATGAGAAGATTCATGTCAGGGGTCAAGTTCCTGGCGGCCGCCAGCGCCTTTCTGGCCGTGGAGAAACCGCCGACGATAATGGCTGCGGTATAGAGAAAATCTGCCAGGACATGGCTGCTGAGGCCCATTTGCATGAGATCGAGGCCCAATATGGAGCTTAACCGCACAAGCACAGGTCCTAGAACAAACTCCATCTGTGAGGCCGCGAAACCCAAGCCTGCCAGGAGTCCGCATAATCCCAGGAAAATGACCTGCCTTCTGCCCTTCCAAGACGGAATCGCAAGTTCAAGTCTTTTTACCCTGGCCGTAAACCCCGCCTTGCCAATAGCCCGGATGATGGATTCCTGGTTCACCAGCGCGGGTTTGTAACGGACTTTAAGCGTTCCCGAGACCAGAAAGAAGTCCATCCCTTCAATCCCCGCCAAGTCACCCAGGGCCTTCCTGATCAGCCTTTCCTCGTCGGCGCAGTCCATGCCCTCGACTTCGAAAGTTGTGGAGCTAACCTCGGCGGGAACCGCATAACCGGCCCCTTCGACGGCCTGGATGATTTCGCCGGGATGCACCTGGTCAGGGGCATACTCCACCCGCAGGCTCGACTTGAGAAAATCGGCTTTGGCCCCGGCCACGCCCTTGACCTTGCAAACGGCCTTCTCCAGCAACTGGGCGCAATCCGCGCAATCGAGACCCTGGACAGGAAAGTCCTCCTTGAGGACTTCCATTCCCTCGGCTTTTGGTTCAGCTTTCTTCTTTTTTTTCATTTTTCAATGACCTGATGGCGTCGATGTCTCTTTCCCCAGTGCGGATGCGCACCGCCTGTTCCACTTCAAGGACAAAGATGACACCGTCCCCTGGGTTGCCGGTGCGGGCGGCCTTCTCAATGGTGCGCACCACTTCCTCCACCAACTCATCTTTGACCACCACCTCCAGGCGCACCTTGGGGACGAATTCTCGAATGATCTTGTCGCCGGGCACCCGCACTTTGCCCCGGCCGAAACCCTGGACCTCCACCACGCTCAGCCCCGGGAGACCGGCGATCTTCTGCAAGGCGCTGGTCACCTTGGAAAGCATGAAGGGCTGGATATAAGCTCTCACTTCTTTCATGGTCAATCTCCTAAATCTCCGGCAGACGTTCAGCAAATCTGCCATACAACACCGGCAGGATGATCAAGGTCAACAAGGTGGAGGTGAATAGGCCGAACACCACCACTACGGCCAACGGCCGCTGCACCTCCGATCCGGGACCGCTGGCGAAGAGCAAAGGGATCAGCCCCAGGATGGCAACCAGGGCGGTCATTAAGACCGGGCGCAGCCGCCGGTTGCAACCCTCTTGAACGGCCTCCTCTAAAGGCAAACCCTCCAGTCGCAACTGGTTGATCTGGGAGACCAGGACCACGCCGTTCAACACCGCCACGCCAAAGAGGGCAATGAAACCCACGGAAGCCGGGACGCTTAGGTAAAGACCGGTGATGAGGAGGCCCAGGATGCCGCCGATGAGGGCCAGAGGCAGATTCAGGATGATGAGCCCGGCATAACGCACCGAATTGAAGGTCAGAAACAGGAGCAGGAAGATAACGGCGATGGTCACCGGGACAATCAGCATGAGACGGCGCATGGCCCTCTCCTGGTTCTCGAAGGCCCCGCCCCAGGTGAGGTAATAGCCGGGAGGCAAGTTCAAGCGGGCTGCCAGGAGGCTCTGGGTTTCGGATACCAAGCCGCCGATGTCCCGGCCCTCCACGTTAAACTCCACCACAATCCGGCGGCGCGCGTCGTCACGGCTGATCTGGACCGGGCCCTCCTCTTCTGTGATCGTCGCCAGATCGGCCAGGGGAATGCGGCGACCTCCGGAAGCCTCCACCAGGATGTTGCCGATAGTCTGAAGGCTGTTGCGCCGTTCTTCCGGGAAGCGCACCTGGACACCCACCCGCAGTTGGCCCTCCTGGATCTCGGTGGCCACCTTGCCGCCCACCGCAGTTTCAATGATCTCCTGGATATCGGCCACGTTGATGCCGTAACGGGCAATTTTCCGCCGGTCGATCTTGATGTTCAGGTAAGGCTGGCCCGCCACCTGTTCCACTCGCAGATCGGTGACCCCCTTAATCCCCTTAAGCAGGCGGCCCGCCTCCTCGCCCTTGCGCAGCAGGATTTCCATATTGTCGCCGAAAATCTTCACTGCCACCTGGGACTTGACCCCGGAGATAAGTTCGTCTACCCGGAGCGCAATGGGCTGGGTGAGATTAATACCGATACCCGGAATCTTGGATAGCTCGGTCCGCATCTTCTCCACCAGTTCTTCGGTGGTGCGGATGGTCTTCCATTCCGAACGAGGTTTGAGCACCACGATGGGATCGCTGATATTCGGCCCCATGGGGTCGGTGGCGATTTCCGCGGCGCCGATCTTGGAGACCACCGCGGCGACTTCGGGGAACTGCATCATGACCTGTTGGGCTTGGCGCTCGATTTCCACAGACTGGCTTACGGACACGGAGGGCAGGCGAATGACTTGGGGGGTAAGATAGCCTTCGTCCATCCGGGGGATGAATTCGGTGCCCAGGAACGGCACCATGGCCAGAGAAAAGAGAAGCAGGCCCGCGGCTCCTAAGACGACGATGAGTCGGTGGCCCATCGCCCAGGCCAGGCAAGGACGGTAGAGACGCCGTGCCCACTTGAGGAGCAGGCTTTCCCGCTCGACTCCGCGTTTGAGCAGGTAAGAGCAAAGCGCTGGAACGGCAACGATGGACAGAACCAGGGAGGCCAGGAGAGCAATGGCCACGGTAAAGGCCAGGGGAGCGAACATCTTTCCCTCCATGCCCTGAAGGGTCATGATGGGCAAAAAGGTGATGGCAATGATCAACTCCCCGAAAAGACTCGGTTTTCGCACCTCCAGCACGGCCTCCAGCACGGTGCGCATAAAGCCCCGGCCAGTGTCCGGTTCCCCCAGATGGTGCATGACGTTTTCTACCTGGATGACTGCCGCATCCACGATCATGCCGATGGAAATGGCCAGGCCGCCAAAGGTCATGAGATTGGCGGTAAGCCCCGTCAAGCGCATGACGATGAAGGTCATCAGGGCAGCCAGGGGGAGCGTCAGGGCAATGACCGCGGCTCCCTGAAGGCTCCGGAGAAACAGGTAAACCACCAGAATGACCAGGACCACCCCCTCGGCGAGAGCCTTGCTGACTGTGGCCAGGCAGTCCCGCACCAGGCCGGTGCGATCGTAAAAGGCTTCCAGCCTGATGCCGTTGGGGAGTATGCCGCCCTTGTTGATCTCCTTCACTTTCTCTTTGACCGCGGCCACTACCTCCCGGCCGCTGCCGCCCCGGATCATGAGGACGATGCCCACCACGGCCTCTTGCTTGCCGTCCTTCACCGTCGCACCCCATCGAGTGGCCGGGCCTTCTTCGACGACGGCCACATCCCTCACCAGCACCGGGGCGCCGTCCACTTCCTTGAGCACCACTTCCTCGATGTCTTCCTTGTTCTGCATCAGGCCGATACCTCGCACCATGGCCTGTTCGCTCACCTGGTTGAGGATATTGCCGCCGGCGTTGGTGTTATTCGCCGCCAGAGCATTGAAAACCTGACGCAAGGAAAGATCATATTTGGCCAGACGGTCGGGATCGACATTCACTTGATATTGGCGGACCAATCCGCCGAAGGAATTGACCTCTGTCACCCCCGGCACGGTCTTCAACAGCGGCCTGACGATGCCGTCCTGCACGGTGCGCAGGCGCATCAGGCGTAATTCTTCCTCTCGGGGCGAGGCCGGGGGCGGGGCATTGGGCTCTTCCAGGGTGTACTGGTATATTTCCCCCAGGCCAGTGGAGATAGGTCCTAAGATCGGCTCTGCTCCCTTGGGAAGTTTTTCCTTGGCCTCTATGAGACGCTCCAGCACAAGTTGCCGGGCGAAATAGATGTCCACTTGATCCTGAAAGACAATGGTCACCAAAGACAATCCGAACTTGGAGAGAGAGCGCAGTTCCACCATGTCAGGCAGACCTGACATCTGCACTTCGATGGGAAAGGTGACCTGCTGTTCAACCTCCACCGGGGACATGCCGGGCCAGGTGGCAATCACCTGCACCTGGACGTTGGTGACATCAGGAAAGGCGTCCACAGACAACTTGATGGCCGCGTAGGACCCGTAACCCACCAGACCGGCCAGGAAGACGAGGATCAGAAAGCGGTGGCGGAGACAGCTCTGAATGATTTTTTCAATGCCCATGCTCCGCCTCCAGGCTTTCTTTCTCCAGTTCAGACTTGAGGGTGAAGGCACCCTGGATCACCACTCGCTCGCCTTTCTTCAGACCTTCGAGCACTTCTACCCGGGCGTCCGCTTTCAGTCCGGGCTTGATGATGCGCTTGAGGTACAGACCAGGCTCCTGTTCCACAAACACGTATTGCTCGGCGCCAGAGGCCACCACCGCGGTTTGGGGCACGTTGAGGGCTATCCGGGAACCGGAAGACACCTTAATGGTAGCAAACATCCCGGCTTTTAGATCGCCCTTGGAGTTATCTACCATGACCCGTGCCCTGGTCATGCGAGTGGCCTTTTCCACCATAGCGGCAATGTAATCGATGCTGCCAGTAAACTCTTCCTGGGGCAGGGAACTGACCCTGATAAGTACGGGAGAACCGGTTTTAACCAGGGGCAAGTCCTTTTCCGGAATCTGGACGAAACACCACAGATTGGCGGTGTCGGCGATGACGAAGAGTTCTTCTTCCGCCTTAACCACCAGGCCGGGAGTCACCTTGCGGTCGACCACCCGCCCGGCGATGGGGGAGCGCAAAGTAAAGGTGGATTCCACTTCGGCGTGAAAACTTGGTCCCTTCCGCGATTTGCTTCCCCGGAGCATCCTGGCAATATCGGAGTCAGTTAACCCCATGAGATGGAGTCGATTTTCGGCATAATCCCGCTCTGAGGTGGATAGTTCAAACTTGGCCTGGCGCTCCTGAAACTCCGCTTGGCTGATTGCTTTTTCCTGCCACAACAAACGGGCTCTTTCATACGCTTTTTGGGCCACCCGATAGCTGGCCGCGGCCTGGAGAAAGGCGTTTTGGGCCTGGCCCAACTCCAGGCTATCAATGACGGCCAGGGCGTCGCCTTTTTTCACCTCGGCCCCATAGTCAGCGGTTATCTTGACCACCCGGCCAGCCAGGCGGGAGCTTACCCGGGCTGTTTTTTCCTCGTTAAAAACCAGTTCCCCGGTAAGCTGCACTTTATCGGCTAATGATCCGGAGGCAACTGGTTCTACCTTGAGATTGGCCCGTTTTACCGCTTCGGGGTCCAACTTCACCTGGCCCGGAGGAAGGGCTTCATTTTTATGCCCCTCGTGTTTATGGTCTTCTTTTTCATTGCCGCCAGGTTTATGAGCATCTTTCTTTTGGTCGTCATGTTCATGGCCTTCAGGCTTGTGAGATTCATGTTGGTAAGACTTGTGCCCCGGGTCTTTGTCCGGAGCTTTTTTCTGGGCGCTCCCAGGAAGGGAAAACCAAAATACCGCCGTCAGGACCAGGAACCCGATGATAATTTTCTTCAACGTGAAAAAATTGCGTAACATGGTTCAGATCCCTCCCCCGGCGATGCGCCAGAGTTCCGCCCTGGCCAGCCAGTATTCCAACAAGGCCTTGTAATAATCCTGCTCCGTGGCCCGGTAGACGCGGCGGGAATCAAGCAGTTCCAGCAACCCCGTCTCTCCCTGCCGGTAGGTGAATTCAGCCAGGCGCAAGGATTCCGCCGCCTGAGGCAGGATATTCTTTTGAAAAGACACTACCTGACGCCGGGCCACCATGTAGAGGCTGTACTGGCCCGCCAGTTTGACCTCCAACTCCTGTCGGGTGAGGCTGAGCTCGGACTCGGCCTGGCGCCTGGCGGCCGCGGCCTTATCCACCTCGCCGCCCTTGCGGTTCCACAAAGGCAAAGGGATGGAGATGCCGCCGCCCGTGGCGCTCAGGTCGATGTCCCGGTTATGGAAGACCTTCACAGTCACATCCGGCACCCAGGCCTGCCGCTCTGCGCTCAAAGTGCTCTCAGCCTGGCGAAGAGCGGAGTTTTGGGCGGCCAACAGGGGATGGGCCGCCAGCGCCGCCTCGCGCCAGCGCGGCAGGGGTACAGCCTCATCAATGGCAGTGAACTTGCCGGAAACAGTGAAATCGGCAGGCAGGTTCTCCAATAAAAACCGATTCAGCACCTGCCGGTCCCCGCTGAGCGTCGTCCTGGCTTTTTCGTGCTCCCGTTCCAGGGAGTAGAATTCCACCTGGGCCTTTATCAGCTCTATCTGGCGGCTTTCCCCCAGGCGGACGCGTTTTTCTACCAGGTCGAGAAGCTGTTTGGCGGAGTCGAGGTTCTCCCGGGCCACCTTGACGAATTGCTCGTCTGCCAGCACCCGGTAGAAAAGTTCCCGCAATTTAGCAATGACATTAAGCTCTTCATTGGTCACCAACTTCCGGGCGCTGTCAACCCCGAAGCGGGCGGCCTCCTGTTTCTGGACCCGACGGCCGGGCCATTCGAGGGTCTGAGAAAGCGCCACGGTATAACCCACGCCGGTTTCAGGTCCCGGATGCTCCCTTTCCCTGGACACGGTGCCTTCCACCTGCGGGTTGGGATATTGTTTGGTAATGCGCAGTTCGGCTTCATTCTTCCGCACCTCTTCCCGGGCCTTACGCAGGCCGGGGTGAAACTTGAGAGCGAGTTCCTCCAATTCCTTTAAGGAATACGTGTGCGTTTCCGCCGTCCAGGAAAACTGCGTCAGAGAAAGCAGGCAAAACAGTGCAAATACGGGTATCCTCTTGAGACGCAAGACACACCTCCGCCAAGCAAAAATCAAAAAGAAAATAGGTTAGTTAGGGATTTTTCTTAACTTAATGATTGATAAAGAGATGTCAAACTTGGGGAGGGCGAAAAATGCGGTGCTCAAAAAGCTGCCAGGGGATTTGGTGACCAGGAATGATCAGGAGAGTATTAGGTTGAAGCAAGGGAACGAAGCCACTGTGAATGTAAAGGGAAGGAAGATGGCACGCACAAAGGCAAGAGCTGTTGCAGCCAACGTCATGCCCCGGGCCTGCATCGGCATGGCAGGGCCCAGCGGTCGCCAAGGCCAGCAGCGGCAATAGCGCAATCCCGATAAGAACCCAAAGCAACCAATGGCGAGTCTTCTGCCGCATTGCTTTCTGTATATCCTGATCGGCAGTTGAAATCAACTGGTCTGCCCCAAAAATTGTCTATACTTTGGGGATATCAAGATCCTCCATCCCCCATGATGACGGAGTGGGATCGATGGCGTCCAATCGATTATTTTTTTCTGCCCAGAATTTTCAATCCAAACATTGCGGTCGAAAAGGAAGCAGGAGAACAAACCTTAGCTATCTCGAATTTCCCCCTCATTATCGTTATCTATATTCCATATAGCTGCTCTTTATGATCACACATTGAATATTGAATATCTTTATCAATATGAGGATCATATATTCCTCATGGATTTGACCTTAGAAGTTCGTTGGCCTTGCCCACTGTCACCTGACCTTTTTTGATCTCGCCAATGAGTTCCTCTCGGTATTTGGCTTCCTTGCCAGCATCTTCCAGGGAGAACCACACGCGGGGAAGGATTTCAACAATTCTACATTTGGTATGCTTTTGCTATGTCTTACATATTAGGTGCTGTTTTTATAAAGAAGGGGGATTAGTTCAGCGATTCAAAAAAGCTGAGCAGATCTATGGCTAGGGGTAGTAAAAACCACCTTGATTTTTGGAAAATAAAACTTATATAATTTATTATGTGGAAAGGTCATCGGCTTATCAGGGCTGTGATGTCCTGGGTCATTTTTCTAACCATGCTGAGCCTGCCGCTGGGTCCGTGCCTCGGTGCGGGCGCTTCCTGCTGTAGCAAAGCCGCGGCTGCGGCCTCCTCCCACCAAATCTCGGCCGATAGCTGCCATAGCTCCGGCCATTGCAGCCATCCTGCCGGAAAATGCAATTGCGGCGGTGTCCCTTATCTGGCTGCTGGAGGCCCAATCCTGCAAAGCCAACCAGTCTTTCCTCACAGCTTCTCACTCGAACAGCCCGTATTGGAGTCCGCTACTCTTGGGGTTTTTCACCCACCCCGGTCCTGATTCTCCGCCTCCTTAACCCGTTAAATTTCCTAAGCTAAAGAAACTTAAGAATAAGCCGGCAAGGGACTTTTGACTCCGTGGTCCTGGTTCTTTTATCAGCCTTGTAACGATACAGGCCGACAGAATCCGGTGTCCCAGCGCCGACCCAACTAGGGAGAAATTTCATGAAAAAGGTAATGATTACCGGCCTGGCATTGAGCCTGGCCTTGATGATGGCGGCCGGCCCCGCTCTGGCCATGGGCATGGGGGGCGGCGGTATGATCGGCGGCATGATGGGTAACTTGATTGGCGGCATGATGGGTAATAATCGAAACAATCAAAACAATCAAAACCATGGCAACATGAATCACGGCGCCCAAGGCCCCGGCCAGAATAATTACCAAGGCTATGGCCCACAGAATAGCCCCCAAGGCTACGGCCCGGGCCCGGGTTATGCGGGGCAGGGCAACATGCACGGAAACATGGGCCAAATGGATCACGGGAACACGGGGTCCATGCACATGCATGACCATTAATTCCTTTTAGTCTTGCCGGGGCGGGGAAACTATCTCCGCCCCTCAACCCGAGGAGTAAGTCGATGAAAAAGAAAACGATGACGCTGATCTTGGCACTGGTTCTGGCATTCTCGATGGCCGGGACCGGATGGGTCGCAGCCCCGCCTTTGATGGAATCCAAGGCAGCCAAGGCGCAGGCCGCCTGTCCGGTCCAGGGCGGCAAGATCAATAAAGCTCTCTATGTTGACTATAAAGGTCAGCGAATCTACTTCTGCTGCAAGGAGTGCATCCCCATCTTCCAGAAGGACCCGGAGGCGTATCTGAAAAAGATGCGGGAACAAGGGGCGGTTCCGGAAAGGAGCCCTGGAGGGAAATAACCTTAAGCTGAGTGAAAGCCAGGCGAGAGGCCGAGCCGAAGCGATAGGGCTGGCACCATTTCTGCAATGGTTGCTGCTGGTTACTGATTATCATCACGGATTCGGCCTTTGCCCTGGCCGTTCACTTTTTGGGATATAAACGATGTCTAACTATTTAATAATAAACATATTAATTTCATTAATTATTTTAATAACCTTTTATTTCCTCAAAAGGGAAATAGCTCGCCGACGCCTAGTCGAAGAGACGCTGCAAAAAAGTGAGCTGGAAACCAAGACGATTATAAGCAATATTCCGGCTATAGTGTTTAAAGGTTATCCTGACTGGGCAGTAAATTTTTTCGATAATAATATTGAAACAATGCTTGGATACCAAAAGAAAGATTTCGATTCTCAGCGTCTAAAATGGTGTGATTTAATTGTTGAAGAAGATATTCTTCCTATAAAGAAGGCATTCGTTAAGGCATTGAAAGGGAAAAAGTCATATGTAAGAGAATACAGGGTGAAAAAGAAAAACGGAGGGATATCCTGGATCCAGGAACGAAGCCAAATAGTATGCAACAAAAATGGAACTATTGAATATGTAAGCGGTATCTTTTTCGACATTACCGAGTTGAGGGATGCGGAGAAAGCCATCGGACGACTTCGCCGACGCATCGACATGGTTTTCGACTCGGCCTGGGAAGGAATTTTCGGGCTGGATTTGCATGGAAATCATACCTTTGTGAACCCATCCGCCGCCAGAATGCTGGGATATAAGGTTGAGGAGTTGGTCGGCAAACACAGCCATTCAACCTGGCATTGCTTTAAAACTGACGGAAGTCCTTATCCTGAAGAAGAATGTCCGATATACGATACCTTCCGCAAAGGCGCTTCCTATCATGTTAGAGATGAAGTTTTTTGGAGAAAAGACGGCACGAGTTTTCCGGTGGCATATACCAGCGCTCCGATTATGGAGAATGGAAGGATTGTGGGAGCTGTGGTTACTTTTTGGGATATTTCCGAACGTAAGCGCGCCGAAGCGGAGCGGGAAAAATTGATTAATGAACTTCAGGCCGCCCTTGCCCAGGTAAAAACTTTGAAAGGATTTCTTCCCATTTGCGCTCATTGCAAAAAGATTCGAGATGATGAAGGCTATTGGCAGCAGATCGAAAACTATATCCGGGACCATTCCGAAGCCGAATTCAGCCATGGTATCTGTCCTGATTGCGCTAAGGAGCTTTATTCCGAGTTTCTAGGCGAGGAGGAAAAGAAAGCTATTTAAAGGGTACTTCTATTACTTGCCCTTTTAATGTTGGCTGACCAGGCTGCTCGCTTATTAGCGGCGGCGCCCTAAACGGCTGTGCAGGGCCAGAAGAAAGAGGGCCAACTGGGCCGGAATCAGCAGCCGGCTCAAGGCGCCGATCATCTGGCCTCCTAACGTTACCGGCTCTGCCCATTCCGGGCGGATCAGGGTGGCTTGCTGCAAGAGGAAAACGACCGCGGGTCCGAAGCCGGTCCCCATGCCGGCATGGGTCTTTAAACCCATATTAGAGAGAGCCCACGCCATTGCTCCTATTAATCCCAAAAGCCAGCTCAAGGCTCGCAGGGGCCTTTCCCCGTAACCGCTCAAAGCCCAATAAAGATTACTCCAAGAAAGAGGGAACCACCGGCGCCAGGGGTTGGCCCGTCGGTGCATCTCCATTTCGCCGTAATGGAAGTCCCCGGCCTGCTTCTGATCCCCTTCCTTCTCAAAGTTCAGCTTGAGGTAGCGATAAAGCTCTTCTATGCCGGCGCAGAGTCCTTCATAATCCAATCTATGCTCAAAAGCGGGAGCAAACCCTACCAATGCGGACTCCCCCTTTTCCCGCAGCAGCATTTCATCATGGACCACTTGCCGGCCGCGGTAGGAATGCCAGTGGACATTATGGAACTCGCAGCGGCGCAGGTCGGTGCCCAGGAAGCTCACCCGGGCCAGGGAAAAGTCCTGAAACCGGAGCAAGCCCCAGGGACCGAAGTTTAAGTATTGAAAAAGAGCCGAAAATGCGGACCCACCCGAGGTTCCCCGCGCTTCGTTTACTTGATGAAAAACCGCACGGCTGTCGAAGGTGGCGCCTCGAAAATCCGCTTCTCCCATTATTTCCGTGTTTTTGAATAGAGCCTGGCCTGAAAACCTTGTCTTCTCAAAGATGGCGGCCTGGCCAAACTTGGCGGAAGAAAAGTCCGCCGTGTCGCTAAATTCTGCTTCACGAAAATTTGCCCAACCGGTAAACCGCACGCCTTGAAAGTTGACGGGCTTTTTAAATTTCTGCCCGATGAACGAGATGGTCCCGGGGAAGAAGACCTTCCTGAAGTCGTAATCTTCCCGGGCCAGCTTATCTTGCAGGGCTTGGTCGAATGCGGCCTTATCTTTTTCGGGCTTCAGAGAATGGAGGATGCAAAGTCCCTCGGGGTCTCCCTCCAATGGAGGATTTTCGCAGTATGCCCCGTCCCAGGAATATTTCATCCAACTCTTGCAGCCGCTCATGACCGATCTCGTCCGGTTTTCACTTGGGAAATTCCACGATAAAGGTTGCCCCTGCTCCGGGTTCACTCGATGCCGAGAGGCGACCTCCCGTTTTCTCCAGCAAGTGCATGGTTACTTCCAGCCCCAAATGCGTGCTTTCCCCCGTCCTATCTTTTGGCGTCAACAGACGCTGTTGGAGTTGTTTTACCTCCAGGCCGGGGCCATTGTCGCTGACCCCCACTCGTACCCAACTCCCACCCTGGGTAACGTTAATCTGGACATAGTCTCCGAACTTCATGGCGTTGCTCAGGAGGTTCTGCAGGATAACTTCCATGGTGTATGGCTCGAAGGAGAAAACCAGGGGCAATTGCTCGGCTTCCAGGGGCAGGCCGTTGATCTCCACTTTTATGTCCTTTTCCCTGAACCGCAGCCCCATTAGGTCCGTTATGGCATGCTTCAGGAAAGGATAGATATCCTGCGGCACCGGCGTCAAGGTGTCGCTGGTGAGAGCCCGCAGAAAGAGCAGCTCCTCTCCCAGGGTGTGGGTAAGGCGCTGGGAGGCGTCCTCTAGAATGGCGACGTCGTTCTCCAAGATCCCGCAATTCGGCACCGCCTCCAGCTTCCGCTTGATCCGGCCGGCAAAGCCGCTAATGCCCACGGCCAGGTTTTTATAGTGGTGACGGAGGGTGGCTACCTGGAGTTCAAACTCCCGGTGCAGGATCTGGATACGTTTCTTCTCCTCCCTGAGAAGGTGAAAGATATATCCCAGTGCCGATCCGTAAACTATGCCGGTCATGGTGATGCCGGGCCATTTCACTGGTCTGAGAATAGGAATGACAGCCTGGCCCAGCTGCAAGGGGGCTCCCTTAAAAAAATATTCAAAAAGATTTTGCAGGGCGAAGTCCAGGGGTTCGCAAATCAACACCTCGAACACCGCCCCCACGAATGCGCCTATCAAGACGTAAGCCCAAGGGCTGCTCCGGTAGACGGGGTGCTCCAGTCGCACCAGTCCCATTTGCTCAGGATTCATAAATTATCCTTGGTTACTTGCACCAAATCCTAAATGCTTTTTTCCAGATACTTTACACACGGGGTCCATGATTTCAGCGGCCGTTTGCATCCTTTGCAGGACGTCTGCCCCTGGCGTTGCAGGCAGTAGCTGTTGACTACATATTCAAATATCCTGGCGTTGCGGATGGCGAACGCGATTTCTTCGGCAATGGAGTCCAGCAGTAAGCGTTCTTCGTCGGTAAAGGACTCGCCCCCTGACTTATTGAGAACTTCCATCACCCCGATCTTTTCCTCACCCGCGGTGAGGGGGATGGCGATCAGGTTGCGGGTTTCATGGCCATATTCGGAGTCGAGCACCCCATAGAATCGCGGGTCGCCGGAAACATCGTTGACGACCTCCGACTTTTGGGTTTGCAGGACGAAACCGGCTATACCCTTGCCCGCGGGGAAGGTTACGGCCATGAGGCACTGCTTGGCCGGGCCCTCGATATTATAGAACCGGAAGTTCGCCTGATCTTCATCCAGAAGAAGGACAGAGGCTTCTTCTGCGGATACTGTTTCCATGACGACGTTCAGCACCGCTTCCAGGAGTTCGTGGGGATCCATACAATGGGCGACCATGGAGCTGACCGTCAGGTAGGTATTGAGGTACTTGGCCTGTCTCTGGAGTTCCCAGTGCGCGGCATCCAATCGCAAGCGGCTCTCGTGGAGACGTTGCAGGATGGAGCCGATAAAACCCCAAACCAGCCCTCCAAATGAAGCGAAAATAGCCGTCATGGGCCACATGTGCCAATGAAAGCTGTGAGCGAAGGCTAACCTTATATCCAAAGGCGCGCCGGTCTCCATGGAATTGTAAAATTCATGCGCCAACATCGACAACGGGTGGCCGATGAAAACCCCCACGCCTATACCGAACAACACGCCGATAATGGGATAGGTCCAGGTCCTCTTCTTGCGGATCAAAGCTTCCAGGACCGCGGGGTCGCACTGCTCGGAATTCATGTTGTCCCTCGATTATCTTGACCTGGGGAACTCAATGATAAACTTGGCTCCGGCTCCCGGCCTGCTCCAGGCCAAGAGGCGGCCGCCCGCTTTTTCCAGGAGGTGGAGGGTCACCTTGATTCCCAGGTGGGTGCTGTCAGCCTCCCGCCTATCTCCGGGGACGAGCAGATGTTCCCTGAGCTTCTCCACTTCCAGGCCGGGGCCGTTGTCCTCTACTTCCACCAACACCTTATTGCCCTCCTCCAGGACCCTTATCTGAATCCGGTCGGCATATTTCATGGCGTTGCCGATAATGTTCTGGAGGATGACTTCCATGGTGTAAGGCTCGAAGGGAAAGACCAGGGAACAACGGCATTCCTTGCAAGTACAACCGTCGATGTTCACCTGTACCTCTTTATCCCGGAAGCGCAGCCCTTTAAGGTCTTCTATACAGTGGATCAAAAGAGGGTAGAAGTCTCTGGGCGTGGTAGTCAAAGTGTCACTGGTAAAGGCTTTAAGGAATAAGACTTCTTGCCCGAGGGTATGGGTCAAACGCTGGGCGGCGTCTACCACTACCGCAAAATTCTTTTTCAAGGACTCGAATTCCGGATGCAATTCTTCGTAAGAAGGACAGGTACCCTGGAGAAGGCAAGTACTGAACGTCTCATCCAGATGGTCCAGCTTCCGCTGAATTCTATTGGAAAATCCGTGAATGCCCAGGGCCAGGTTTTTATAGTGGTGTCTTAACGTGGCCACCTGGAATTCGAACTCCTGGTGCACGGTGTTCAGGCGCAGGCGGCTTTCTCTGAGGCGCTTTAATACAAACCCTATAATCCCCCAGGAGACCCCGCCGAACAGAGCAAAGAGCAGCATCATGGGCCACATATGCCAGTGGAAACTATGCAAGAGAGCGCCGCTCACATCGCAAGTTTTTCCCGTAATCAAACATTCATGAATGTCATAGGCCAGCATGGCGAACGGATGCCCGATGAAGATTCCCACGGCCACGCCGAGCAAGGCTCCTAGCCAGGGAAGGGTCCAGGTTCTCTCCTTGCGGACCGGCGCTTCCAGGACCACCGGATTGACGGATTCATTGTTCATGAAATTTCCTTGTTTAGTGGCGATCAGTCCTATGATGCCAAATATGTCCCGAGACGATAAGAAGGTCGGTGTAGATAAAATTTGCATTGGTAACCGGGTCTAACTTGGCTCCTGCCGGACCTATCAATTTCACAAAATTACGGACTGGTCCCCCGGTAACCGAGCTTACGGTCACACCGTCGCCGAGCCATTCGTCCGGATTGGCCGCGATGGTGTTGGCCACCAGAAATCCCTTGAGCACGCCGCCGCCCTGGGCATTGACCGCGTTAAAATCCCCGGCGGCCCCGAGGTCCCGGGTAATGTTGATGGGCTTTTTCAGTGACACGTCTTCCGCGGTTACGTTAAAACTTTCCGTTCCATAAGGGTGGTCAAGAATATACGTGCCCGGGGCCGGCAACAGAGCTTGGAATCGGACGCGGGAAAAGACGGTCTGCTTACCCTCCTGGGGAGTCCCTCCGGCATAAGTCGCCACCAAGCCGAAACTAATCTCCACCTTCCCTGACCGGGTACGGAAAGTGCGGCTGTCAACCTTGGCCAGCCAATAGAAGAATTCCGCTCCGAAGCCGGTGGACGCGGATACGGGATTGCCCGCGGCTACCGGAGTAAAGATATTGGTGGGAGCTTTGTGACCGTCACCTATTGGAGGCGGACCAGCCGCAGACACCCCTTTATCATCTTTATAATAAATGGGAAAATTGGTTACCGGATCCAGGGGCCCTACAACCGCAGCCCCCGACAACCCGGACAAGGAACAGATGAGGACAAATGTCCCGGTGAAAACGATGATCTTTTTCAGCATAGGTTTTCTCCTCGGTGCCGATTAAGAGACCCGCCAACTTGAGAACCCGGCATTTCCTGCATTATTTTCCCACCTGTTCCCCTGCCGGAAAAACAGCCCCTTGCCTCACGGGATTTTCTCTTTCGGGGCAGGGAGAATCCCTCCCCGCCCTGTCCTTGATGTCTTATTGCTTCTTTTGCATTTCCTTCTTCATGGCGTCCAGCCGCTGTTGCATTTCTTGCATCTGTTTATCGTGCTGCGGCTTCATCTGGGCGGCCTGGGGACCGCACATTTGGTGCATCATGGTGCCCATCTGGCTCATCATGTCCATCATTTGTTTTTGCTGCTCGGGGGTCATGGGCATGTTCATCATTCCCCGCATGTCGCCCATCATGCCGTGCATCCGGCCCATGTAGTCCGGCATCCAGGGGCAGCCAGCCATCGGGCCTTTACCCATCATTGGATGCTCCCCGCGCTGTTGGGCGGCGGAGATTCCCGGGACCGTAATCAGAGCCGCCAACAAGAAAATAATCACCATGTTCCGCATAAGCGTCAGCCTCCTTCGACCAATGGATTTTTATTTAATCTAAGTCCTTAAGCCCCATAAGCAAGCTTCTCATGCCAGTCAACTCGGACAATTCCGTATCTGCGCAATCATGAACCGGTGGCTCCTTGAGGGGGCTTGGGAGGTTTAAGGAAACGGAGGGCGATGCCGATGGAAAAGCGAAACTTATCAACACCAATGTTTAAGGAGCATCGTATGAATTGCTGGGAATTTAAGAAATGTGGACGGCAGCAAACCTGCCCTGCCTATCCGCAGCAAGGAACCCACTGCGCCCGGGTTGCGGGCACTCTCTGTGGGGGCAAGGTCCAGGGAACTTTTGCCACAAAATTGACTAACTGCATGCAGTGCGATTTTTACCAGAGCCCATATTACGACCGCAAATACAAGGGTTAAGATGACGGCAGGGCGAAGGCCGGGAAGGGCTTCAGCCCGTCCCGGCCGACACTCAAGGTAGTGAGCGTTTGCATCTGGAGCTTAAATCCCCCAGGAAGAAGACGGAACGTTTTCGCTGCCAGCCTTCTCCCCTTTGGGTTAGCCCATCGATCACTTTTTCTCCTGTTTCTGCGGTTCCGGCTGTTTCTGTTGCTGCATCATCTGCATCATGGGCATTTTCTGCATGTGGGTCATCATGCCCTGCATTTGCGTCATCATCTCCTGCATCTGCTTGGTGGCTTCAGGGCTCATCTTTTTTTCTTTGACGATCTGTTCCATCATGGGCATCATTTTCTGCATATGCTGCATCATTTGCGGCATCATCATGCAGGGGCACATCATGCCCTGGCCGCCCATCATGCCCGGCCCCATCCCGGGTTGCTGGGGCTGCGTGGCCTGCTGGGGCGGATGGTGTTTCTCGTGCTCCTGGGCCTGACCCGGAGTTTTTTGCTGAGCCAGGGCCAGACCGGAGCCGATGAGCACCGCCATTGCCAAGATCAAAAAGGTTGCTTTTCTCATGATTCACTCCTTTTAAGTTATTTGATTAGCCTTGAATATCCCTTCTCATCTGCTCAAATTCCTCTTTGGTAATCTCACCTTTAGCATACCTTTTCTTGAGGATTTCCAATGCTGATTCTCCTTCGGCACCACGCCAGGGCGGTCTGAACCCACCCCTGCCAAAGATTAAGTAGAGAAAGAGCGCCAATACGACTATTATGATAATAGGCATCAACATGGGAAAAAACCACATGGGACTCCACCAAACATAATCAGGGTGCATCTTAGTCTCCTTTTTTACAAGGTTGGCCTACTTGAAAAACTCCAAGGTAAAACTTGAGCCAACTCCCGGCTTGCTCCATACATAAAGAGCGCCGCCGCATTTTTCCAGGAGATGAAGGCTGACTTTCAATCCCAGCCTGGTGCTTTCCGGTTCCCGTCCCTCCCGCAGAGAAAGAAACTGCTTCTTCAGTTCGCCTATCTCGAACCCCGGACCGTTATCCGAGATGGAGACCGCCACCTTATTATTTGTCTCTTTGGTTACTACTTCAATCAAGTCTCCATATTTCATGGCGTTGCTTAAAATATTTTCTAAAATCACCTGCATGGCCGCCAGGTCGAAATTAAAAACCAGTGACTCCCCGCACGTTTCATAGGGCTGGCCGTTAATACGCACCTCGATTTGTTTGTCTCGGAACCTTAATCCCGCCAAATCCCGTATGGCGCCAACGAGGACGGGGTAAAAATTGCGGGACTGCGGAGCCAGGGTGCTGCCGGTTAACACCTTTAAAAATGTCAGTTCCTTTCCTAAGGTTTCATAAAGGCGTTGCGTGGTATCCACCAGGGTGTTTACATCTTGTGCCAACGCCGGCAAACTGCGGCAAAAGCAATTATCCAGGGAACACTCCTGCCCGTGGCGTTGCTCCACGTCCCTGGTCAGGTCAGTCACCTTCCGTTTGATGCGTTGGGAAAACCCTTGGATGCCGATGGTCATGTTCTTGTAATGATGCCTGAGGCTCGCCACCTGCAACTCGAATTCCTGGTAGAGTTGTTCGATGCGGAGACGATTTTCCACCAGCTTTCGATAAATTATGCCGAAGCCCAGCCCGAAAACGGCTCCGGAAAGGATGTAAAGAGAAAGCATGGGCCACATCCGGGGCGAGAAGCTGTGGATTATCCTGGTAAGCGGTTCCAGGGGAGCCCGGTTATGGGTGTATTCCTGAATGTTGAGGGCCGTCATGGCCAGGGGGTGGCCTATAATTATGCTGGCAATCACGCCGAGGATTAATCCCAGGAGGGGATAATTTTTAAGAGTGGAAGTGGGCTTGGGTAACTCCAGCCGCTGGCGTTCTGATGCCTCCTCGTTCAATCCGGGCCACCCCGGTTTATCAATGCTGCTCATCGGCTTCATCCGTGGTTTCTTTGGGGCCTTCCGCGGCTTTCAACCGGGCTTCCAGTTCTTTTTTCAGATCGATCATCTTCGTTTCCCAGGCGCCGACATACTGGGTGCGTTTTATTTCAGTCAAACTCTCCAGGGAAGCAATCACCGCGTCGATTTCCCGGGAAGCTTGCTGGATCATCTCAAACTGCCGTTGAGTCTCGGGATCGGGAGCCTGCTTGATGAGGCGGTTGCTGAAGCCGCCGATCACCACGTTGGCGTTACGGATGTGATGCGCCAGGGTGACCATCAGTTCCTGCAAAGTCTCTATGGCCACCTGGCGGCGTTGGGATTCCAGCCTTTCCGCGGTCAGCTTCTCTTTCTGGAGGTACCAGATCCCCAGGGAAAAACCCGCCAGCCCGCCCATGAAGGCAAAGGCCATACCCATGGCCAGCATCTCCGGACCGAAGGAGACTCGCAGATGGTGGCCCCAGAAGGGGAATTCCATGGGAAAGTGAGACAGGCGGGGGCCCAGGGTGTTGGCCAGCATGGCAAAGGGATGGATCAGGAGGTAACCCAGCAGCATCCCTGCCAGGGTAAACCAGATTATCTTGCTTTTCTGCATAATTTAAGGTTCCTTAGCGTTTATGCCCCTCCAGCTGCGGCTTAGGTTAAGGTTTACCCAGACCTTTCATCTGTTTTTGCACTTGCTTTTTCAGGGTCTTGACGCGCTTCTGCATCTTTGTGAGTTGGCGATGTTGCTCCTCTTCCACCCGTCTGGTTTGAGGGGTGGTCATTTGCCGCATCATCTTACCCATTTGTTTCATCATGTCCGAAATCTCTTTTTGCTGCTCAGGGGTCAATCCGCCTTCCTTTGTAACCTGATTAATATCCTTCATTATTTCGGACATCATCCCCATGCTGTGCACCATCTGGCCGGCAACGTGGGTGCCCGGATGCATGTGTTGCCCGCAACCTTCCCTTGGCATCCCCGGCAACATGACTAAAGCCACGGTTATGAAAATAATAAGCGCTCGCATCCGGATTGCTCCTTTGACTATATCGTTTACTTTAAGAAGTGATAATTTAAACACAATTAACCATGTTGATGCCCGGATCAAACCATTGCGACACGGCAGGATCGAGGTTGCGGGGACGACTCCCCAGCACCTCCGGAGAAACGGGCAGAGGCGGAACTCCGTTATGAATATACCATGGGGGTTCTCGTCTTACTGGTGCTTCGTAAGGCGCAGCGGCACAACCGGCCAGCAGCAAGACCAAACCGAGCATGAACCAAATCATGGTTTTCATTGTTCCACTCCTTTTCCACTTCGGCCAGATGCTCCTCGTCAGACGAGCCTTCGCTCTAAAAATCCAGGTAAAGGCTCGCCCAAATACGGCCTGAAAGCTCATCGGTGTTAGTTATGGGAAATTCATACCCGCCGGCAACCCACACATCCTTCATGACCAGCCAGCGCGTCCCGGGCAGCAGAGTAACGGTAGTCGGGTTGTTTTTCTGTTTGAATTCAGTTTCGCCATTCAACTCCAGGAAAAAAGTCAGGTTGCCCAAAAAGGGGGTCGCCTTGGGGGTCACTGTCACTGCCGGAGCGATGGCATATTGAAACACTGCTGTAGGGGCATCGCCACCAAAACCGCCCAGAGGGAACGCAGAGCCCAGAAAAGTGTGCAAGCCGATGCGATGGCCCAAATCCTTCCACAGGGCCAGGTAGGGCGTGAGGCTGGTTCGACCACTGCCAACGGCGTGGCGCCCGGTGGGGGTGCGGATGAAAAGTCCGGAAGATAAGGATAAACCCCGGGTTTCCGCCAGCATTACTTCCGGAATGACATTCAGGTCGCCGACGCCGCCTTTCCAGGTTTCGCTGCTCGGTCTTTCCCCGCCCACCCCCCACTCGAATTCAATAAGAAAACGGCGGCTTATAGGGAGTTCCAATTCAAACTCGCCTTCCTGCTCGTCAGCCCCTTTTTTCTTAGCCCTAAAGGTGAAGTTGTAGAAACCTCTCAGTTCCCGCTCCCAGAAGGCTCGCTGGATGCGCAACAGGCGAAAGCGGGGGGCATCATTAGGGCCTTCCTCCGGCTCCGCCCACCCTTCTTTCCAGCCATAGGAAAAGAAATTGCCCAAGGTCAGGTCCCGACGCACTTTTTCCGGAAGGAACAAATTTATGAGGGGATGGGTCAGGAGGCGAAGCAGCTTTTGATAGGGGTAGGGATCGTCTTGCGGGGGGGTCTGGAGGCTCTCGGACTTTGATTTGTCTTCAACATTTGCAGTCTCTGCAAACCTGGGATTCGCGCCTTCCAAGGCCCATATGGCCAGCAATATGACAAGGCCCAATATTATTTTGGAACGAGCTCTTATCATTTGTCGCTCTCCCCTAAGTAAATAAAACACCTGTCCCTTGATAAATTATTACGGCTTCACTTCCGCGTGCCACTTCCACAGGAAATAAATGGCCGGGTAGACGAAAAGGACCAGCACCAGGGCGCTGATGACCCCGATTACCAGGGGCGCGGCCACCCGTTTGGCCACCTCGGCCCCCACCCCGGTGCTCCACATGATGGGGAGCAGGCCGAACATATTGGCCAGGGCGGTCATGAGCAAAGGCCGCAGGCGCAGCACTGCACCATTCATCACCGACTCCCGCAAATCCTCTTTGGTCATGGTCTTGCCGGCCTTTAAGGCCCCCTCGTAGGAGAGGTTGAGGAACAAGAGCATGATGGCTCCCGTTTCCGCGGCCAGGCCCCCCAAAGCGATGAAGCCCACCATGACGGCCACGCTCAAGTTGTATTTCAACAGATACAAGCCCCAGATGGCGCCCACAAAGGAAAAGGGCAAAGTGGACAGGATAAACCCCGTCTCCTTCACCGAACCGGTGTTGAGAAAAACCAGGATGACTACCAGGACCAGGGTTACCGGGATGACTACTTTGAGGCGGCGGTAGGCCTCTTCCATGTATTCGAACTGGCCGCTCCAGATCATGGTATAGCCGGGGGGCATTTTCAGGCGGGCCTTTATGATCTCCTGGGCCCGTCTTACGTAGGTGCCCACGTCGATGTCCCGGATATCCACGTAAATCCAGGCGGAAAGGCGGGCGTCTTCACTCTTGATTTCCGGGGGCCCCTGGTAGACTTTGATCTTGGCCACCTGCTCCATGGGAATCTGGGCCCCGGTGGGGGTAGGGATGAGGATGCGGCGCAATTCCGGCAGGTTCATGCGGTAGTCTTGGAAATACCGCAGGTTCACGGGATAGCGCTCCAGGCCTTCCACGGTTTGGGTGACGTTCATGCCTCCCAGGGCGGTGGCGATGACGTCCTGCACGTCGCCCACGGTGAGGCCGTAGCGGCCCGCTTCATGCCGGTCGATGGCAAAGTCCAGGTAGTACCCGCCCACGACCCGGTCAGCGAAGACGCTGGTGGTGTTGGGTATTTCCCTGATGATAGACTCGGCTTCTTCCGCCAGCTTATCGATAACCTTAAGATCGGTCCCCATGATCTTAATGCCCACCGGGGTCTTGATGCCGGTGGAGAGCATGTCGATGCGGGTGCGGATGGGAAAGACGAAGGCGTTGGCTACCCCGGGAAACTTGATGGCCGCGTCCATCTCCCGCATGAGGCGCTGGGTATCGTAGCCTGGCCGCCACTTATCCCGATCTTTAAGGCGGATGATGGTTTCGATCATGCTCAAAGGCGCGGGGTCGGTGGCGGTCTCGGCCCGGCCCACCTTGCCGAAAACGTACTCTACTTCGGGAAACGTCTTGAGGATTTTATCGGTCTGCTGGAGAATCGCCTTGGCCTCGGTGATGGAGATGCCCGGCATGGTGGTGGGCATATAGAGCAGGTCTCCTTCATCCAGGGGCGGCATGAACTCGCTTCCCAGTTTCAGGGCAGGATAGGCCGTGGCTGCCAAAATCAGGGTGGCCAGAAGGATGGATACACCGGGAAAGCGCAGGATCAAACCCAGGAACGGACGATACAGGGCCATCAGGCCGCGGTTCAGGGGATTTCCGGTCTCGGAAACGATTTTTCCCTTAACTAGCAGGACCATTAAAATCGGGGTGAGGGTGACCGCCAGAATGGAAGCGCCCAACATGGCGAAGGTCTTGGTGTAGGCCAGGGGTTTGAACAGCCGGCCGGACTCCCCGGTCAGAGCAAAGATGGGCAAAAAAGACACGGTGATGACCAGGAGGGAAAAGAACAGCGACGGCCCCACTTCCTTGGCGGCCTCCAGAACCAGGGATTCCCGGTCGGCCCCCGGAGGGGCCCGTTCCAGGCGCTTGTGGGCGTTTTCCACCATGACCACCGCGGCGTCCGTAACGTCTCCCAGGGCCAGGGCGATGCCGGAGAGGCTCAGAAGGTTGGCGGTGATGTTGAACTGGTACTGGAGGATGAAGGACACCAGAACGGCCAGGGGCAGGCTGATGATGGCCACCAGGGCGCTGCGCACGTGAAACAGAAAGACCAGGCAGACCAGGCCGATAATGATGGTTTCCTCGGTGAGGGCTTCCTTCAGGGTGTCGATGGTCTTTTGAATGAGGGTGGAGCGGTCATAGGCGGTGACGATGCGCACCCCAGGGGGCAGACCCGCCTGGAGTTCTTTTAGCTTGGCCTTCACCCGGTCAATGACGGCCCGGGCGTTTTGCCCGAAACGCATAACCACGATGCCGCCCACTGCTTCCCCTTCGCCGTTAGCCTCGGCCGCGCCTCGCCGCAGTTCCGGCCCCAGGCGCACCTGTCCCACGTCCTTGATGTAGACGGGGGTTCCTTCGCCATCGGTGCCCACCATGATGTTTTCAATATCGGCCAGGGTCTTGATATAGCCCCGCCCGATCACCAGGTACTCGGTCTCGGCCTTTTCGATGACCCGGCCGCCCACGTCATTGTTGGACCTCTGGACGGCCATCTTCACCTGGGAGAGGGGGATGCCGTAAGCAGACAGGGTATTGGGGTCCACCACCACCTGGTACTGCTTGACGTAGCCGCCGACGCTGGCCACTTCCGCCACCCCTTCCACCGCTTGCAGGGCGTAGCGCAGGTACCAGTCCTGGAGAGTGCGCAGTTGGCTCAGGTCGTTCTTGCCCGTGGTGTCTTCCAACACGTATTCATAGACCCAGCCCACCCCGGTGGCGTCCGGGCCCAGGGCCGGGTTCACCCCCGCGGGCAGTTTCCCCCGGATATAGTTGAGGTATTCCAGGACCCGGGAGCGGGCCCAGTAGATGTCCGTCCCGTCCTCGAAGATGATGTACACCATGGAAAAGCCGAACGCGGAAAAGCCCCGCACCACCTTGGAGAAGGGCACCGCCAGCATGGTGGTGGTCAGCGGATAGGTCACCTGGGCTTCCACCACTTCCGGGGCTTGGCCGGGGTACTCGGTGAGGATGATCACCTGGACGTCGGAGATGTCCGGGATGGCGTCTATGGGCATGTTATAGGTGGCATACAGGCCCCAGGCGGCGATTAGGAGCCATATCAGAACCACCAGGAATCGATTGCGGGCGCAGGCTTCAATAAATTTTTCCATCATGGCGATTCAGCCTCTAAAGGGTCCGCGGCAGTTTATTTACTCTCAATGGCCAGCGTGCGGGGGTTTCGGAGCCGGGGCGCCTTCCTTTCCCGGCTCCTGGGCCCCCAGAAATTTGGCCGCGGCCTCCCGGAAGCGGGATTCCGAATCCAGCAGGAAATGAGCCGAAGTAACGATCTCTTCGCCTCCTTTCAGGCCGGAGAGCACCTGGAGCAGCCCATCCTGCCCGTGCACCCCCAGCTTGACCTCCCGGGGTTCGAACCGGCCCTGCCCCAGGGCGATAAAGACATGCTGTCTTTCCCCCGTGTCCATCACCGCCTCATTCGGTACCACGACCACTTCGGGCTTCAGGGGAGATTTGATTTCCACCTGGGCGAACATATCCGGTTTGAGTTGGTAGCCGGGATTGGGAAATTTCATCCGCACCCTGGCGGTGCGGGTTTTGCCGCGCAGGTATGGATAAATATATTCGATGGCGCCCTTAAAGGTTTCACCCGGCAGATAACTTAATGTCATCACGGCCTGCTGGCCCACCGCCACCCAGGGCAGTTCGTATTCGTAAATATCCGCTTCCACCCAGACGGTGGAGAGGTCCGCCACTTTGAGCAAGGTCATCCCGGCCATGACGAACTGGCCCTCGGTCACCAGCCGCTCGGTCACAATCCCGTAAACCGGGGAGGCGAGGGTCAGCTCTTTTCTCACCCGGCCGGTTCTTTCCAGTTCGGCGATCTGGGAGGCCGGGATGTCGAAATACTCCAGCCGGACGCGGGAGGCCTCGGCCAGACGCCTGGCTCCCTCAGCCATTTCCGTAAACGGACTCTTGCCCACGGTCTTGAGATTTTTCAGGGCCAGCAGATACTCCCGCTGGGCCGGGACCAGTTCCCGGCTGTAAATGCTCACCAGTCTCTGGCCTTTGCGCACCGGCTCGCCGGTGATCTTGACATAGAGCCGAGTCACCCAGCCGTCCACCTTGGTGTTCACCACTTTCAACTGCTGTTCGTCATAGATCACCTTGCCCACCGCCCGGATCACCCGGGAGAGGGGGCGAACCTCCACCTTGGCGGTTCTCACTCCGATGGACAGCACCGTATTAGGGTCTACCGCGATGGTGCCGGGGGCCATGGCCGACCCTTCCTCTTCATAGACGGGAATGAAATCCATGCCCATGGGGTCCTTGCCGGGTGTTTTGCTGATAATTTTGGGATCCATGGGGGAGACGTAATACTTGATTTTCCGGCCTTCCTTGGCCTCCGGAGCAGGGGGTGCGGGGCCGGGAGCTGCGGCGTGCTGCAGCAACCGGTATCCCTTGAAGTATAAAATTCCTCCCAACACCAATAGGAGTATCAGGCCTAATCCCAACCCCGGTAAAAAGCGGCGGGCGCTCATTTTCCACCTCCTGCCCGGCGGGGGAGTTCCTGCCCCACCAGCCATTCAAGTTCGGCCCAGTTTTCTTCAAATGCTTTCAAATATTCTTGAAGTTGCAGTTCAGCGTTGTAAGCGGCAATCTGGTCCTGATAGAGACGGGCGAATTCCAAAGCGCCCACTTGATAGGAAGCCAGGGAGGAGGCCGCAGCCTGCTGCGCCTGGGGGACGATGCCCTTTTCGTAAAGGATCGCCTGTTGTTCGAGTCGTTGCAGTTTTTCATAGCGATCCTCAATGGCCGCGGCCAGGAGATCCCAGGCGGACCGGTAATTCTCTTCAGCCGCAGTCTTGCGGTCTAACTGCTCGCCAATCCTCGGCCTGATTTTGGAGTCTCGCCAGATAGGGAGATTTACCATGACCTTTGAGGTAAAAAAATCAGCTTGTTTTACGTTGGAAGGGCTTAAAGTATCCCGAAAGCCATAAGCCAATTCCACGCCAAAATCAGGGTAAAAATCCTTCCGAGCCAAGTCCACCGCCTTTTCCTGCTTGACGATCATGGCTTTCAAGGATTGGAGTTGGGGCCGGGATTTAGCCAGGGACAACAGGTCATTCAGTTTCAGGCGCAAAGGCCAGGATTTGAGGGACTGCGGCCGGGCAATGGGAGTCAAGGGCGGCTCTGAACGCAAGGCGTTCAGTTCGGCTCGCAAAGAGGCTTGCCGTTGCCGCCACTGAACCAGCCGGTCCAGATAATTACCCATTTCCACCTGGGTCTGGAGCACATCCGATTGCTGCCCTTGTCCCACCCTGTAACGGGTCTCTACCACCTGCACCACGTCTTCCCAGAATTTTTTATTCTTCGCGGTAATATCAAAAGCCACGTGAGCCAGGGCCAGACCCCAGTAAGCCCGGATCACCATAGCCCGTATTTCGTTGATTTTATCTTTATAGGTAAAATCATCCGCTTGGGCCTGGGCCTCGGCCACTTCGGAGCGTAACCGCAGTTTGCCGGGAAAAGGGAACTTCTGGGACAGGGCGATTTGCTTCTGGGTCATAGGCTCCTGGGAAAAACTCCAGGTATCCACCGGCAGGTTCATCAGGTTAACGGAGATTACAGGATCATCCAGAGTTCCTGCCGGGCTAATCTGCTTCTGGGACGCGGCTTTGAGACCGGCATAACGCTTCACTTCCCGGTTAGCCTTCAGGGCTTCGGCGACCAGGGCCTGTAAATCGACCGGCAGGTTCTCGTTGCCTTGAGCCCAAATTGCATCCGCCGCGCTCATGCTCCCAACCAAGCCGAACAAAAGGAACAGCATCGCTCCGAAAGCACGCCGCTTTTGCTTCATCCCATGTTCCCCCCCGGGCTAATTATTAGATTTAACACTTGGTCATTTTAGTTTCGGGAAATTGGTCTATTTGTGCCTTCTTCTTTCCGCTTCGAACACGATCTGCTTGATTTTAATGACGCTGTCCGGGTTGAGGGAAATGGAGTCGATGCCGGCCTCCACCAGGAAAGCGGCGAATTCCGGGTAATCGCTGGGGGCCTGGCCGCAGATGCCCACTTTACGGCCCGCTTTATGCGCCTGGGCAATGAGGTCGCTTACCAGGGTCTTCACCGCCGCATCCCGTTCGTCAAAAAGCTCTGACAGGAGCCCGGAGTCCCGGTCCACCCCCAGGGTAAGCTGGGTCAGGTCGTTGCTGCCGATGGAAAAACCGTCGAAGCGCTCGGCAAATTGCGCCGCCAGGATGATGTTCGAGGGGATCTCGGCCATAACGTAGATTTCCAGTCCGTTTTCTCCTCGCTTTAGGCCGTGCTCGGCCATGGTTTCCAGAACCCGGTCCGCCTCTTTCAAGGTCCGGCAAAAAGGCACCATGACGATGACATTGGCCAGGCCGATCTCTTCCCGCACCTTCTTAAGGGCCCGGCATTCCAGAGCGAAGCCTTCACGATAACGGTCGCTGTAATAGCGGGAAGCCCCCCGGAATCCCAGCATGGGGTTGTCTTCATGGGGCTCGAACTCCCGGCCGCCGATAAGATGAGCGTATTCGTTGGTTTTAAAGTCGCTCAGCCTGACGATCACCGGTTCCGGGTATTGGGAGGCGGCGATCTTGGCGATGCCCCGGGCCAGGTTCTCCACGAAATAATCGGTCTTGTCGGTGTAACCCCGGGTCAGGGCCTCGATCTGCTTTTTCGCCTCCCGGTCTGGCAATTCCTCGAATTTCACCAGGGCCATGGGATGGACCTTGATGATGTTGTTGATAATGAACTCCAGGCGGGCCAGGCCGATGCCCTCGCAGGGGAGCCGCCACCACCGGAAGGCTGCGGCGGGGCTGCCGATGTTCATCATGATGCGGGTCCCGGTCTTGGGGATGGCCTCCAGGTCCACCTCCTCGGCCTCGAAGGAGAGCATCCCTTCGTAAATGAAACCCTGGTCGCCCTCGGCGCAGGAAATGGTCACCGGCTGGCCGTCCTTGAGTATCTGGGTGGCCTCGGCGGTCCCGACAATGGCCGGAATGCCCAGTTCCCGGCTGACGATGGCGGCATGGCAGGTGCGCCCGCCGTGATCGGTGACGATGCCCGCGGCCCTCTTCATGACGGGGACCCAATCGGGATCGGTCATTTCGGTGACCAAAATGGCGCCTTCCCGGAACTGGCCGATGTCGTGCACGCTTTTAATCAAGCAGACTTCACCTTGGGCGATGGCGTCCCCGATGCTCAAGCCCGAAAGCAGGCGCCGGCCTTTCTCCTTGAGGCGGTAGGTCTTCATCACGTCGGCCATTTTCCGGGACTGCACCGTCTCCGGCCTGGCCTGGACGATGAAAAGCTCTCCGGTCTCGCCGTCCTTGGCCCATTCGATGTCCATGGGCTTGCCATAGTGTTTCTCGATAATTACGGTCCAGCGGGCCAGTTTCAGGATTTCGTCATCGCTGAGTACAAAGGCGCTCCGTTCCTTTCTGGAGGTGTCGATGCTTTTGGTGGCCTTGGTGCCGCCTACGGCATAGATCAGCTTCTTTTCCTTTGATCCCAGGTTTTTCTCGATGATGGGCTTGAAGCGGGCCTGGTCCAGGAGCGGCTTGAAGACCAGGTATTCATCCGGGTTAACGATCCCCTGGACCACGGTTTCACCCAGGCCGAAGGCTGCGTTGATGACCACTACATCCCGAAAGCCTGTCTCGGTGTCGATGGAGAATATGACTCCTGCCCCGGCCAGATCGGAGCGCACCATCTTTTGAACCCCAACAGACAGGGCCACCTTCATGTGATCGAAGCCGTGCTCTTTGCGGTAGGTGATGGCCCGGTCAGTGAACAGCGATGCCAGGCAACGGCGACAGGCCTCCAGGAGTTCGGCCTCGCCGGTGACGTTCAAAAAGGTCTCCTGCTGACCTGCAAAACTCGCTTCGGGGAGGTCCTCCGCAGTGGCGCTGCTCCTCACCGCCACGTCCACTTCGTCGGCACGGTAACGCTTGCAAAGCTCCCGGTAAGCGGTCCGGATTTCCCGGGCGATGTCTTCGGGAAATTCGGCGTGCAGAAAGAGGCTGCGAATAGCCTTTCCCACTTTGTCCAGGGGCTTTTCTTCACCGGCCAGTTCCGCCAGCAGCGACCCGACCTTATCCGTCAGGCCGTTGTCCTGGATGAAGCGCCAGTAGGCCTCCGCGGTGGTGGCAAAGCCGTCGGGCACCTTAATGCCCTCACCCTTCAAGGCCCTGATCATTTCCCCCAAAGAGGCGTTCTTTCCCCCTACCAGGGGCACATCCTTAGACTGCAAGTCTTCAAACCAGAATACGTATTTCATTTTGCCTCCTTCGGGCCGGCGCCAAGCGTAAGTCTAAACAAAATTTCCTATGGTCTTTCTATACCTCAAAGCAACATGGGAACTTATATTAAATGATCATAATGATCCCGGAGGCCATCATGAATAGTACCGTTGATATTAAGTTCATTGCAGGGTTAGCCCCCAAAATTCAGGATTATTTGTATACCCACGTTCTGGCCTGGTCCATGCTGCCGCAACTCGCGGTAGCGGGAGCCATCTACCTACTGGCTTATAGGACCGGCGCGGCGGCGCGCCCATGGCTTGTGGGCCTGTTGAAACGATACCCCTTAATTGAAAATATCCTGGGGCATGTCGCCAGGGTGATCGCCACCAGATTGGCCGGTCCCATCTTTGCCACTATGCTTCTATGGCTCACATACAGGTTCGCCCTACACTTCCAATGGCCAAGTGAAGGGATTCACGTGGTTTTATGCTTGTCCCTGGCCTGGGTTGTCGTTCGCTTGTTGACCGGGCAGATGCGGAATCGCCCTCTGGCCAGGATAATCAGCGTCGCCATTTGGTCCATCGCCGCCCTGGAAATCGTCAGTTTGCTTTCCCCGCTCCTCGCCCTGCTCAACAGCATCGACCTGACCATCAGTAACGTGCATCTGACTTTGCTCGGCCTAATCGAGGGAATCATTATTTTTGTGGCGCTTTTCTTGCTGGCTAAAAAATTCTCGGTGGTTTTCGAGCACTGGATCAAGTCAGTGGAACATCTCAGCCCCTCGATGCAAGTCCTGCTGGATAAATTGTTTACCCTCTCCCTTTCATCCCTGGTTATTATCGCGGCCCTCTACTTCATGGGGTTCAATCTCACGGTCCTGGCGGTCTTTGGCGGCGCCATCGGCCTTGGCATTGGGTTCGGCCTGCAAAAGGTCTTCTCCAATCTTATCAGCGGTCTCATAATCCTGGCCGATAAATCCATCAAGCCCGGGGACGTGATTCAAGTAGGAGACACCTATGGATGGACCAACTATCTTGGTGGCCGCTACATTTCCGTGGTGACCCGTGACGGCATGGAATACCTCATTCCCAATGAAGAACTGGTAACCGGCCAGGTGATCAACTGGTCTTACAGCAACAAGTTGCTCCGTATCAAGATTTCCATTGGCATCGGGTATGGTTCCGATCTTCCGCAAGCCATGCAGCTCATGTTGGCCGCGGCTAAACAGGCGCCCCGAGTCTTGTCCGATCCCAGGCCCTCCTGTTTGCTGGTGGGTTTTGGCGACAACTCCGTCAACTTTCAGCTCCGGGTATGGATTAACGACCCCCAAAACGGCATCACCAACATAAAAAGCCGAATCCTCTTGGGGGTCTGGAAGAGTTTCCGGGAGCACGGCATTGAAATACCTTTCCCGCAACGGGTCCTGCACCACAAATCCATGCCCGAGCTTTCGGTCGCCTTTCGCACCCCGGTCGCCAATGAGGCTCACGGAGGCGAAGCGGATTACAGTTGAATAGCCGGGCATAGAGTTACTTGGCCGTCAATTTCATGGCCACCTCGCTGCTTTTCCAGGGCCAATGGCCGTTGATCTCCACCTCCAGAGCAAAACTGAGCAAGGTGCGGATAAGCACCAGTAGCCCTAACAAACCCAGGTCTTTGAAGGTCAGGCCCACCGCTACCGTGCTCACGATGTCGGAAGCCACCAGAAACTCCAAACCTAAAAGTATGGCCTTGCCGAAAGCGCTGCGAAATCGCTGGTAACAATCATCCAGAGATTTCTCCTTGACCAGGCGGTAAAGAAAGACGGCGGTAGAGACCAGCGCCCCCAAGAAGATGATGGCTACCCCCACGGCTTCAATGCCCAAGGCAATCCAATGCAGCGCCCAATCAATGCCGGGCAGGCTCTCAATCGAAGGTTTTTTCATTGGCCCCTGTAGATCGAAGCTTACAACCTCATATTGGTGCCTGGCCGCATAAAAACCCTGGGCGCAACTGGCTCCGAGGGCGAGAACGGTCAAGACCAACAAAATCCTGGCTTTCATGGTTATTTTCCTCTACGAATTAAAGAAAGGTCTCTTGCCCACCAGGAAATCGCGGTGATGACCATTGTCATGTTTACTAGGCGCCAAGTTGAAATAAAGCCGCCTATTTCCGCAAAAGAACGATAACCGTCAGGGCTCTTCTTCCCAGGTGATGCATTGTTCCGGACACTGGTCTACGGCGTCCTGAATCCGGTCTTCCGAGGCGCCCCGGGGGTTGATCACCTCAGATTTGCCCGTGTCCTCGTTGAGGTGGAAAACCTCGGGGCACACCGCCTCGCAGTTGCCGCAGGACAGGCAGCAGTCCTGGTCGACCTTGGGGACTCTGGCCATATTGCCTCCTTAATTTTTGGAATTTTCGGTTTCCCCGGTATTTCCGGTTGGCCTGAGCCGAACGACCTGCCCTTAACTCAGCGGCCGGAATCCATGCGCCAGATCCTCATCCGCCACTCCTCTTCGGTCTCCGGGTTTTGATACCACGCCTTACCCTCCCAATATGAGGGGGGCTGGTATGCCGATTTGGGCGCATAATAGCCCGGGGCGCAACCGGCCCCGAAGGCCATCATGAATAAGATCAACCATAACCGGTTTTTCATCGTCTTTCCCAAAGGTTGGGACATTATGCAGAGAGACCGTTGGCCGGACTCCCGCCGATCTTTCGCATCACCCACTTGGTGGTCTCCAGCACGGGGAAGAGGAGGCCCGCCAGAAAAGCCGCAAAGAGCCATTCCTTCCAACTCAGGGGAACGGCATGGAAGAGACCCGCCAGGGGCTGCGCCTGGACCACCACCACCATCATCAACAGGGATATGAGGGTGGCCCCGATGAGCAATCGATTGGAGAAGAGGCCCACCGCGAATACGGAATGGTACTCGGAGCGGCAGTTGAAGGCCCGCACCAGTTCCGCCATCACCAGGGTCGCAAAAACCATGGTCTGGGCCCGGGTCAGCGACAGTTCCGGGTCCCCGATCACCGCCAGGTAGCCGTGGTAATAGTGGTGGAACAACGGAATCAGGGCCACGGTGAGGTAGGCGGGGGTCACCACCATCAGGGCGATCACCGGCCGGGTGAACACCCCCTCCTGGGGCGGCCGCGGGGGCCTCGCCATGATGTCCGGGGCCTTGGGGTCCACCCCCAGGGCCAGGGCCGGCAGGCCATCGGTGGTGAGATTCACCCAGAGAATCTGCAGGGCCACCAGGGGGAGAGGCATGCCCAGGAAGAAGGTGCCCGTGAGCACCATGATTTCCCCCAGGTTGGCGCTCAATAGATACATCAGGTATTTCTTGATGTTGTCGAAGATGGCCCGGCCTTCCTCCACCGCGGCCACGAGTGTCGCGAAATTATCGTCCGCCAGGATCATGTCCGCGGTTTCCTTGGTGACTTCGGTGCCGGTGATGCCCATGGCCACCCCGATATCCGCCCGTTTCAAGGCCGGGGCGTCGTTGACCCCGTCACCGGTCATGGCCACTATCTGCTCTTGGGCTTTGAGCAAGTCCACCAGGCGCAGCTTGTGCTCCGGGGCCACCCGGGCGAAGACCGCGGCGCGGGGTAGGAGTCCGGTCAGCTCTGCATCGCTCAGGCGGTTCAGGTCCGCGCCGCTCAATACCAGGGGATTCGTCTGCTCCGGAGCGACCAGCCCGATCTCTCGGCCCACGGCCAGGGCCGTGTCCGGGTGGTCCCCGGTGACCATGATCACCCGGATACCGGCCTGGTGACATTGGCTCACGGCCTCCCTGGCCTCGGGACGGGGCGGGTCCATCATGCCCACCAGCCCCACCCAAACCAAATCCGCCTCCATCTCTTCGGAAGGCGTCTCCGGGACCGCTTCCCATTTACGGTATGCCAGGCCCAGGACCCTCAAGGCTTCCCCGGCCATTTGCGCGGCTTCTCTCATGATTACCTGGCGATTCGCCTCACTCAATGGCTTCTCGCAGGGCTTCTCGCCGAAACCGGTTAACATCCGGGTGCAGCGAGGCAGAAGGCTTTCCGGTGCCCCCTTGCTATAAGCCAGAATGCCCGACGGGCCCCGGTGAAAGGTGGTCATGCGCTTGCGTTCCGAATCGAAGGGAATTTCCGCCACCCGGGGGAAGTCCCGGGCCAGCACCGCTTCATGAAGACCCGCCTTGCGTCCCAGTACCACCAGGGCCCCCTCCGTGGGGTCGCCCCGGACGATCCAGGTCTCTTCCGCCGTTTCTTCCAGGACGGCGTCGTTGCACAGCAAGGCGATGCGGGCCGCTTCCATCAGGACCTGGTCTTCCCCCGGGGCAATTTCGCTTCCTTCCACGGAAAAGCCGCCTTCAGGCAGGTATCCCAAGCCGCTGACTTCAAATTGCCGGTTGTCAAGGAAGAGCCGCCGCACGGTCATTTCATTTTTAGTGAGGGTGCCCGTCTTGTCGGTGCAGATCACCGTGGTGCAGCCCATGGTTTCCACCGCGGGCAGGCGCTTGACGATGGCGTTGCGCCTGGCCATTCGGGTGGTGCCGATGGCCAGAGCTCCGGTCACCACCGCGGGCAGGGCCTCCGGCACCGCGGCTACCGCCAGGCTGATCCCCCAGATGAGCATTTGCAGCCAGTTCTGGCCCCGGATAATCCCGAAAATAATCGCGCCGGCGCTCACCGACAGGCACAGGATGCTGAGGACCAGGCCGATGGAAGCCATGCGCTCTTCCAGGGGGGTCTTTTCCTGGGGCACTTCCCCCAGCATGCGGGCGATGGCGCCGAACTCGGTCTTCATCCCGGTGGCGGCGACCACCGCTTTGCCCCGGCCGTAGGTAACCACGGTGCCCCCGAAGACCATGTTTTTCCGGTCGGCCACCGGGACATTTGGCTCGGGAAGAGGGTCCGTTGCCTTGCCGACCGAAGTGGATTCTCCGGTGAGCAGGGATTCGTCGGCCTTGAGATTGACGGCTTCCAGCAAGCGGCCATCGGCGGCGATCTTATCGCCTGTATGCAGGACCAGCACGTCGCCGGGGACCACTTCCCGGGCGGGAACGACGTGTTCCTTGCCCTCACGGAGCACGGTGGCCTCGGGCGCCGCCAGTTTCTGCAAGGCCGCGGCCGCCTGCTCGGCCCGGTACTCCTGGACGAACCCCAGGACGGTGCAGGCCAGGATGATCACCATGATGACGTAGGCGTCCAGGTGCTCACCCAAGAAGAAAGAGATGCCGGTGGCCGCGATCAGAATGATGATCAGGAGGTTTTGAAACTGCCGGAAAAAGATGGTCCAGGGAGAGATTTTTTTGGGAGGGGCCAGTTCGTTGGGACCGTATTGCTCCAGGCGTTCCCGGGTCTGGGAGGCGCTCAGACCGGCGGGCCCGGTATCAAAGATTTCCAGAACTTGCTCGGCAGACAGCGTATAGAATGGCTGTTCGACCGCTTCTGCATGGGCCTCCGCAGGCACGGGCATGATCCTTCCCCCCTTCGGAATTGGAATAGATTCGGGCCTGGAATCAGTCGGTCATAGTTTCCGGCTCTTAAGCCGGGCTTTGATTTCCTCCACTTGCTTTTTCATTTCCTGAAGCTGGCGCTGGTGCCGGCTCTGGAAGCGCTCGGCCTGGGGCCCGCTCATCTCTTTCATCATGATGCCCAGCCGGGTCATGATGTCCGAGACCTCCCCGGCCTCCTGCGGGGTCAGCGGCCCCAGGTGCAGCATCCGGTGAATGTCCCCCATCAGCTCCGCCATGGCGCCGACGTTGTGCTGCAAGCCCGGAGGCGCCGGGGCCGGTTGGCCCCGGCCCGCGGCCTCCGGCGCGCTCGAGCCTTTGGAGATTTGGGCATTTCCTGACCCCAGCGAGGCGCTTACCAGCAGAAAAATGAGAAACATCGCTCCAGGAAGCATATGGTCTCCGGGTTTCCGGGTTAATGCTTGTGCTCTTCCTCTTGCTTCTGCTTCGGCTGCTGCTTTTGTTTCTGCGCCTGGCCCTTCAGGTTATTAAGCTGCCGCTGCATCTCCTGCAATTGCCGGTTGTGCTGCGGCTCCATTTGGGCCGCCTGGGGGCCCTGCATTTCCTGCATCATCTGCCCCATCCGGTTCATCATCTGCATCATCTGTTGATGCTGCTCGGGGGTCATCCGTTGCGAGCCCATCATCCGGTGCATGTCCCCCATCATGTCGGACATCATGCCCATGTTGTGCATCATCCCCGGCCCCATCATGTGCTGGCCTGAAGGGTGCTCTTGCTGGCCATGCCCCATCATCTGCTGCCCGGCGCCTCCCCCGTGCATCCCTCCGCCGGGGTGCTCCGGAGCGGCCACCGATCCGTAACCCAGAATCACGACCCCCGCCAGAATCACGATCATTAACCTTTGTTTCATAGTCCGGCCAAACCTCCTTTCAAGGGACTATTCGAGTTTTCCCGCCAGGCGTCTCAATATTGACCCCTGGACATTTACTGATAAAGCTTGGGGGTTGCCAGGGGCGGCAGTTTCAGTTGAGACTCTTCTAAACAACGATATCCCTGCCCCCGGCCGCCTCTTACCAGGCAAGGCTCCGGAGCGGCGCAACCGGCAAAAAGGGCGGCTATCAGTGCCAGGCCGACGAGTCGATAAAGTTTTAAAAGATTCATCGAATGCACGACGTATTGAGATTGTAAGGAGAAATAATTCCCACAAAGATTGTCATCGTTTTATCGATGTTTGCGCTATCAGCCGGTCTAAGATTGACCTCATGCGAAAGGGGACATTTCCTCCCTTTGATATTTTTAGAAAATCTCCTGCGGTGTTGTTGCACGAGCGCCAGCCTCTCTCGGACATGCAGGTCAAAATAAAACGGGCTCTCCATAAACATTGCTACCAGTTCTCTGGTGTCCATGAATTCCCCAAAGGTACCCTTATCGGGCATGGATTAAACAAGATTCACATTGCCCACCAAGACCCACCGAGGAAAGGCGCAAACTCTTGAACGAAATTTAAGGCCGGTGTGGTAACTATTCAATACAAAAAAAAAAAAACGATTTTCAGAGACATCCAATTTACCCTAAGGAGGATTTATCTAATGGCTTTTCGCCAATTAGGGTTTCACAGAAGGGCGGAAAATCGGCGCCAGGGGCATCATTGCGTCTTTTTGGAGCCGGCAGCAACCCAGATCCAATTCCCATCCCGTATCCGAAGACACGATAACGTCGGTCAATTTGCAAATAACGCTCTTGCCTTCCCGCCTCGATTCTATAAAACCTTCCCGGCGCAGAATTTTCAGATGATGGGAAAGGAGGCTCTGTTCCACCCCCAATGCCCTGGCCACCTCCCCCACGGTCTTCGGGCCGTCCATCAGCATTTCAATGACCGTCCAGCGAATTTTGTCGGAAACGGCCTTAACGCGGCGCAGGCAAAGTTGAATTAACGAATTAGGCTGGGCTTTCATAAGAAATTAATATTCCGATTGTTTTTCATATGAAGGATTGTTGAAATAAAAATTATATGGAAAAAATAGTGATTAAGTGGAGATTGTCAAGGCAGAACCCAAGGAAGTCATGCGCGGGGAAGTTAGTGGAAATAGAGGACGGATTGAATAAGCCGAACGCGATAGATGATGAAGGGGACGGACACTGAATCGGCCGCCCCCTGAAGAGGCGGGTTATTTTACGACGGCCTTGATCTCTTTCAGGGCTTCTTCAGCCTTTTCAAAGGCCCCGACGTGGACCCAGACGATCTTGCCGGATTTATCCAGCACCATCGTCACCGGATAATTAGGGAAATTTAAAGCCTTGGCAAACACGGCGTGGGGGTCGGCAATCATGGGGAAAGGCACCTTGTAGAAGGCCTTCCACATTTTCATCGCCATTTCGTCGTTATCCTTGCCCACTCCCATGAACTTCATCTTGCCTTTGAGAGCCGGGTCTTGATTGGCCATGTTGTAAAGCTCGTTCAGCACAGGAGCCTGTGCCATACAATACGGTCAGGTGTTGTTCATCTGCTCCACCAACACATAGGGAGCTTTGATATCCTTCAAGGTGAATTCTCCTGGTTTGTCCAGGCCCAGGTATTTGGCGTCTTCGTCGGATAGGGGCTTATGGAATTTCGGATTGCCCACCGATTGCCCCACTGCCGGTTCCGCCTCTGCGGCCAGGGACGCGGCGCAAAACAGAAAAATCAGCGCCAGGCATCCCATTGCCATTGCCATCCTTTTGTGGTTCATCAGACCTCCTTTTGCGGATTTGCTCCATGAGATGCAGCAGTCTTGGCTGTTTGACTCAATTTCGATTATCGGGCGGTTGTCAAAAATTCTTTACAAAGCTCAGAAGCCGACACAGGGGGCATTTCCAACGAAACCTCCAGACAACGGAACCCCTGGCCTCGGCCACCCCTTTTCAGGCATGGCTCCGGAGCGGCGCAACCCATGAAGCAAACGAGAAGAAGCGCCAAGTCTATGAACCGCTGATATTTCATGATATTTCCCAAGGTCTATATATGGGAAAAACTGAGTAAGGCTAAGCGTACACCGTTTTTCGTAAATTCAATAAGTACATCCTGGCCGCCAGCGCGGCCTTGGCCCCCTCCCCGGAAGCAATAATGATGCGTTTGCCGAAAGCGTCGGTCACGTCCCCGGCGGCGAAAATCCCCGATTGAGAAGTGGAACAATCGCGGCCAACCATGATTTCACGCCGTTCGTTGAGCTTAACTAGTGGGGCTACCAGGGGGGAGTTGGCCTCCAGGCCCACGGCGATGAACGCGCCTTTTACCGGCAGAGCCATGGTATCAGACGCGGCCTTTTTCCTGATGATGACCCCGCCTAACGTCTCGTCGCCGGTAAATTCCAGAACCGTGTAATTGAGGTATGCATGGAAATTGGGCAGGCAACGGACCCGGTCCACCACCACCGGGTCCGCGGTCAATTCTGAGGTGGAGATGAGGTGGATTTTCCGGGCCACCGTGTGCAGGTTCTCCGCGACCTGGAGGGCGGAGTTGCCGCCGCCGATAACCGCCGCGTCCTCCCCTTCCACGAAGGAAAGGTCCTGGATATTGCCGTAGAAGATGCCTTTCCTCTGGAACTTTTCTTCTCCGGGAACCGCCAGCCGCCTTCGGGTCATGCCAGTGGCGATGATAAGAGTCTTGGCGGTGAAGGCTGCCAGTTCCGAAGTGGTAACCCGAAATCCGCCCTCTTGGGGTTCGATCTTTTCCACCTCGCTGAGCAGGTGGTCGAGATAGTGGGAGTGAAGAAGCTGGTGCTTGAATCTGGCGATCAGTTCTGGGCCGGTGATGAAATCGAATCCCAGGTAATTTTCGATCTTCGTGCTGTCCACCGCCTGCCCTCCCAGGTCCTTGGCGACCAGCAGGGCCTCCATCTTCAAGGTGGCGGCATAGACTGCCGCGGTCAGGCCCGCGGGCCCGCCGCCGACGATGATCAGGTCGTAGGCAGTGCGGGCGCAGGTGCGTTCTTTCAGAAACTTGTCCCGGCAACCCTCCGAGCAGAAGTAATAAGTGATGCCGTCGCACTCGGCGGTGACTGCGTCTTCTTCCCTGACTTCCATCCGGCAGATAGGGTCTTTTTTCATGAGCTTAATTAATTAAGTAATCCAAATGGATACTTTTGGCCCCCAGGGGTCTCCCGGGGGCGCTATCGCTTTTTTTAGCCCAACACCTCCGGAGAGACAGGCAGAGGCGGAATTTTCGGGGCCAGACGGTGGTGTTTCAGGCCAAACCCCGGCATTTCAAAAGCCTTGGGGTTAAGTTTTCTGGTTAATTCAATTTCCCGGGGAGTGAGGATGCGGATGAATCCATTCTCATCCATGAGAGCGAATTCCATGCCCCGGGCCAGGCATTTGTTCACCGACATCTCTCCCTTGATGTCCTGATCGGAAATGCAGATCAGTTTGGTGGCAAAAGCCCCGGAAACGATAAGCGGGACAATGAGCAGGGAGACCAGCAAGACAAAAAGAACTTTCCGCTTCATCTAAAATCCCTCCTGTTAAAAAATATGCATTTATTCAGGCCCTTGCCTGTTCTTCCAACATAAGGCTCACAGAGGGGTTTGACAATATATACACGTTCAGGTTCAGGCCCTGAGTCTTCCGACGAGCAATAACAGCGTGGTTCAAGGCGACACCAAACTTCTTATCAAGCTCAACTCATCCCGTATCAGCCTGGGCGTGAGGAACTTTCTCCTGACCAACTCCTTTCCCTCTTTGCCGTATTCTTTTCGCTCGGTTTCATCGCGCAAAAGTGAGAGGATCTTCTCGGCGCATTCCTCAACGGAGCTTACCAGGTAATCATGCATTCCCTCGGGCACCTGCAAGGGTATGCCCCCAACCTTTCCGGCCACTACCGGTGTTTCTTTCCATAGGCTCTCGGAAACCACCAGGCCGAATCCCTCCTTGATGGATTTCTGCAAGACCACCTGGGCAGATCGCTGAAAGGCATTGACCTCCATGTTGCCCACTCCGGCCAGGTTGGTGAAGACGTAGGTATCGACATCTTTACTGGATTCTTCGTTGACTTGGGAAAGAATCCGGTAACCCTCGGGATCATCCCCCGCCATGGCGCCGATCAGAACCAACTGAACTTCGGAGATTTCCTCCTTGACCAGACGGTATGCCTGAATGACCCCCAAAGGGTCTTTCCAGGGGTCGAACCGGGAAACCTGGAGTATGAAAGGACGGCGCATGTCGACGCCCGAGTTGGCCACGGTATTTCGGCATACTTCCGGGGGAAGAGCCATATTCTTGGAACTGAAAGGGTCGATGGCAGGCCGGATGATTTCCACGCGGCCAAGCCTTAAATCCGGAGGCACAAAATTTTCCAAGGTAAAGACAGCCGCATCGTAGGTTTCTATGTAAGGTTTCAGGAACGCCCAAGTCTCCAGGTTAGGCTCGGAACTGTCTATATGGCATCGCCAGATCCATTTTCCACTCCGCTTTTCGGTGAAATAGGGCAGCGCGGCAGGTTGCGGGTCGTGGATTATGACAACATCATACTCCTGCCCCAGAAGGGCTGCGCTGTGTTGATTCTGGCGATTATAAACGGCTTTGATGTCTTCGGTAAGGCGGAAATCCTGCCCCTGCATGGCATTGTGGAAGCTCTTGGTAATGGTGAAAAATTCCTGGTCCCCGTGGATGATGCGCCATTCCGCCTGCAACCCCATGGCCACCAGAATGGGAATCTGGCGGGTGAGGAGTTCGGCAACCCCGCCTCCGAAAGGAGTGGCATTGATATGGCATATTTTTATGTCTTTCAGATCCCGGGCCAGGTCCAGCAGTTCATCGATCAGGTCGTCTCCCACCAGGGGCCGAAAATTATCCACCTGGGTTGAAAATGCACAACAGAAATGACCCATATGGATTTTTTCCAACATTATATTCCCTCCTCAACTTTGGCTATCCTGCCGCGGTTGGAGATTAACCGGGCCCTCCCCATTTGCGGTGGAAGAAATTATAGATCGGGGTGAATACCAACCCGGCGTAAACGCCGTATAAAAAGCTCTCCACCGCGCCGATGATGAAGCCCCAGATGGTCAACCATTTGAATCCCGGCAAGGTGATTTCCAGAAACTGGTGCATGTGCAGACTTTCTGGAGCAATCAGGCCGTAAATTATGCAAACCAAGTAACTCACCAAGGTAAAGGTGGCAAGGGACCAGGTGACTACCCGGATATTGAGAAGGCCCATAGAATTCCCTCCTGTCTTTTATCCTGATCTTTGCTTAAGCAGGGTGGATCAATGCTCATGAGAGCCACCTTCACCAGGCCTTTGTTTCGATTGGTTGTCCCTTTGGCCGTGGCCCCGGCCATGGCCGCCGCAGCCCATACCCGAGCCATGCATCCAGATGAAGAAAATAAAGAGGGCAATCCATATCCAATTGTTCCGTAAAAATTCTTCCATGATTCCTCCTGAAAAGCTAAGCTTCGGCATTAACCGCGAAGACAATAATAAAGCTAACACGTTAAGAAAATTATAATAATCTTCTAGTTATGGTGAGGGTGGCTAAAGGTAATGTTGTCATTTGCACAATAGGACTAACCCCGACCTTTAAAAAAGGAATTATCGGCATAGCCTGGCTATATGACCATCTACCGATTTGAAGACAGAATTCCTCAATTGCCAAGCCAATTAAAAATCCCGACAAAAATGTATAAAGTATTTTTGATTTATTCAGATAAATGAACCACTTTAAATCTTTAAAAATAACACCTCCTATAACATATATTACTAATATGATAACTACATCACCTAAAGAAGCTCTTACATGGACTATAATAAACTCAATCAACCCATTGAAATGATAATTATATAAACTCGACTGAAGACTTTCCCAGACAAAATTCAGTAAAAAACCTGGCAGGAACATCGTCTTGATTATGGGGAAGTATTTCATTTTATTCGATAAGATACGTTCTTCCAGGTAGAATCCAGGGCAGACCTGCATGATGCAAGTCTCGCAACAAGAATCACCTGGCGGTATAGGGTTAAAGGGCCAAGCTCCGCAGCCGGAGGGCGTTCCCCACCACCGACACGGAACTGAAGCTCATGGCCGCGGCCGCGATGATGGGGCTGAGTAAAATCCCGAAATGCGGATAGAGCACACCTGCCGCTACAGGTATGCCTAAGGCGTTATAAATAAAAGCGAAAAACAGGTTTTGCTTAATGTTCCTCATGGTGGCGCGGCTCAGCCGCCGGGCCCGGACGATGCCCCGGAGATCGCCCTTGACCAGGGTCACCCCGGCGCTCTCCATGGCCACGTCCGTGCCGGTGCCCATAGCGACGCCCACCTGGGCCTGGGCCAGGGCCGGGGCGTCGTTGATGCCGTCGCCGGCCATGGCCACAAAGCGGCCTTCTTTCTGCAATTCCTTCACCTTCTCGGCCTTCTGGTCCGGGAGAACTTCGGGAATCACTTCGTCCAGGTCCAGCCTCCGGGCCACTGCCTCGGCGGTGGTGCGGTTGTCCCCGGTGAGCATGACGATGCGGAGGCCCTCTTCGTGGAGCCGCTGGATGGCCGCCGGAGTAGTCTCCTTAATGGGGTCCGCCACCCCCACCAGACCCGCGGCCTGGCCGTCCACGGCCACGAACATCACGGTCTGGCCCTCTTTCCTGAGATCGTCGGCCTGAACGGAGAGTTCCCCGGCATCGATTCCCGACTCTTCCATGAGGCGGCGGTTTCCCAGGGCCACCCGGCGTCCGTCCACCTGCCCCGTGACCCCTTTGCCGGTGAGATATTCGAAGGATTCGGCCGCGGCCAGTTCAATGCTCCGCTCCTGGGCCCCCTGGACAATAGCCCCGGCCAGGGGATGTTCGCTGCCCCGCTCCAGGCTGGCCGCCAGGCGGAGCAGGGCCGCTTCCTCCAGGCCGTTGACCGACTTGACGGTGACGAGCTTGGGTTTGCCTTCGGTGAGGGTGCCGGTTTTGTCCACTACCAGGGTGTCCACTTGGCGCATGACCTCGATGGCCTCGGCGTTCTTGAATAGCACCCCTACTGTAGCCCCTTTGCCGGTGGCCACCATGATGGACATGGGGGTGGCCAACCCCAGAGCGCAGGGGCAGGCGATAATGAGCACGGCCACGGCGTTGATCAGGGCGTGGGCCAGGCGAGGCTCCGGCCCTACTAAAGCCCAGACGATGAAGGTGAGGACCGCTATTCCCACCACCGCCGGGACGAAGTATGCCGCTACCAGGTCGGCCAGCTTTTGGATAGGGGCCCGGCTGCGCTGGGCCTCGGCCACCATCCGGACGATCTGGGCCAGGAGCGTTTCCGCGCCCACCCGCTCGGCTTTGATCACCAGGGAGCCGGTGCCGTTCACCGTGGCGCCGATCACCCGGCTGCCCTGCTCCTTCTCCACCGGGATGGGCTCGCCGGTGACCATGGATTCGTCCACCGCTCCTTTCCCTTCCAGGACCACCCCGTCCACCGGCACCTTCTCGCCGGGCCGCACCCGCAGGCGGTCGTCGACCTGGACCTGCTCCAGGGGGACGTCTTCTTCGGTCCCATCTTGCCGGAGCCGGCGAGCGGTCTTAGGAGCCAGGCCCAACAGGGCTTTGATGGCGGCGCTGGTCTGTCCCCGGGCCTTCAACTCCAGCACCTGGCCCAGGAGCACCAGGGTGACGATGACCGCCGCGGCCTCGAAATAGACCCCCACCCGCCCTTCCGGCCCCCGGAAGGAGGCGGGGAAGACGCCGGGAAAGATTTGGGCGATGACGCTATAGACATAAGCCACCGCCACCCCCAACCCGATGAGGGTGAACATGTTCAGGCTGCGATTGATGACCGACTGGACGCCCCGCACGAAGAAGGGCCAGCCGCCCCACAACACCGCCGGGGTTGCCAGGGCCAACTCCAGCCACCCCAGTGTTTCGAGACTGGCCAGTTTTTCCAGGGGATAGCCGGGGATGAGATGTCCCATGGCGATGATAACCACGGGTACGGTGAGGACCAGGGCCGCCCAGAACCGCCGCCGCATGTCCCGCAGCTCCGGGTTCTCTTCCTCTTCCATGGCTACCGTGCGGGGTTCCAGGGCCATGCCGCACTTGGGGCAGCTCCCCGGGGAGTCGCTGACGATCTCCGGGTGCATGGGGCAGGTCCACTCGGTCCGGGTCAAGGGGGCAGGGGGAGCCGCCGGTTCCAAAGCCATGCCGCACTTGGGGCAGGAACCGGGTTGGGACTCCCTAATTTCCGGGTCCATGGGGCAGGTGTAATAAGCCCCGGGAACCTCTGGAGCCGGTTCAGGCTTTTCCTCTTCCACCTGCGGCCCGGTCAGCCTTTCCAAAAACATCCCGCATTTGGGGCAGCGGGGCGCGGGTTCCTTGACTTCGGGATGCATGGGGCAGGTCAGGTAGGCTGCGGGAATCTCCGGCGGCTTCTCTTCCGGGGCCGCGGCTTCGGTCTCCCCAATGCCGCTTGCGCCAAGGTAACGTTCCGGCTCCTTCTTGAACCGATCAAGACAATGCGGGCTGCAGAAGGCATACTCCCGCCCATTGACGACGGTGCAATGGGGGCTGTTAGGTTTGACCTGCATGCCGCACACGGGGTCTTGAACTGTGTCAGAATCATGAGGCTTCATAATCAGGCCCTGGGGAGTGTCCTGGGGAGTTTGACTTAAATTAAGCATTACACCCTGAAGAGCAAGGGAACAAAGGCCCTCGATAAGCTGAGCACCGGACACCATGGGATTGGGTATCGGAGAGTTAGTCCTGGAAACCAGCGTCCACCATCTTTTTGTCTTTGCGGCTGCTGGTGAAAAAGAGTAGAGGGAAGCCCAGGAGATCCTGGGCGATAGTGTTGACGCAGGAATAGAACCAGACGTAATCTTTGTATAGATGGGTCAACCCATCCTCTTGAGGCATGAAAGATATTTGATCATTAGAAAAAAAAGCAAGCCGCCAAAGAAACCCTCTATTCCTTCGGCTTTCCAAGGGTTTTTTGGCGGCATTAACACATTAACTAACTTCCTGGGGCCAGTATTTAGCCCCCGTGATCCCCGGCATTGAAAAACGTGGCCGGGTCAGCCAGGCGCAGGGCCTCGAAATCATCCCTGGTCGGTTCCCGACCAGACAGGTTCTGTTTCCAGGTGGAGGCCAGGTCAAGGGCCAGAGGGACCCCATACTTCAGGGCCAGTTCGGTAATGGCGATTCCCAACTCTACGGCACCCATTATGGTTTCCCTCCTTTAATCAGGTAAGGTTGGACGAAATCTATCAGTTCAGCCAGGGCCACAGAGACACCGGAGATGGAACTGAAATCGTCGTATTCAGCGGCATCCAGGGCTTTGTTATAGGCGCGCTGGAAAACCGTGCCGTATTCGATGGCCCTGGCCTTGACCTGGTCATCGACGAGTTTTTGCCGGTAGAGGTCCGCGAGGGACTTCATGGTGGCGTTATAAGTCTTATTCATGGTGGCCAGGCTCTTATAGGCCACGGTACGAGGCGAGTCTTGGGCGGTCTCGTGAGACGTGGTACCCGGGGCATTACTGGCCGGACCGGCGCAGCCACCGGGCAGAACAAGGGCAATCAGGATGACCAGAACACAAGCTTTTCTTGCCAATGCCTTTCTCATGACGTTTCCTCCTTGAAGAATGGGCGTTAGGGATTAGGTGGCCGGTGTTGCTGGAGGTGCTGGGGCCACCGGCGAGGCAGGAATTTCCTGCTGTACCGGAGGCGGCAAAGGTTTATAGCTATTCGCTCCCAGAAGGGCGACACCCCCACCGCCGAAAATAGCGCCGATGATATAATCCACCGGCAATTTCTGCAGCAGCAGTTCCACCGGGAGCTTGCCGGAGAGGATCAGGATGGTCAGCAAGATCATCGCAAGTCCCGGCAGCGTGGTTTTGGAGTCTTTCAGGGCACTCAGGTCCATGGAAAAACCTCCTTCAATTCATTAAACCGGCCCGAATCAGGCCGACGGATATTTTTTAGGCGCTCCTGATCTGGTCGTATAGAAGGACCATGCGCCGAGCCCAGCCTCTGCCGAAATTACCCCAGGTTTTCAGGCCCATATAGCGACTAAGACGGAGAAAGATCATATCCGTGGCCAGCCAGAGGGGATCAGCGAGTTTCACTGCTTCCAGAGATTGGGGTCCAAGCCGGCCGTCGATGGCGTTCTCAGGCAAATACCCCTGATTTACCAGGGCTTCCTGCAGGATCTTGATGGCCGTGCCCACTCCCTGGTTGACGGCACAGTCGAAAGCCACCAGGGCCACGACATCCGGCAACGCATCGCCATGGATGGGAGCCCAATAATCCCGGGCGTAGATCGCTCTGGCACCATCTTTGGTCAGATGCTTGTTGTCCACATTGGGATAGGAGCGTTTACAGATGCCGAAATTGGTTTCCCCGCCGGGATCAGCCGGATTGTTGGCATACCCCCCTTCAATGTTGTCCCCCAGGACAAAATCGAGTGCAGCGTTCAGGTCCCCCATTTGCTCTTTCCTCCTTTCCTGGAGTTACCGTGCCATCCAGGGCGCGGTCATTTTACCGGCGCAACCTTGATTCCCTTTCCCGCCAGGGCCAGCACGATAGCTTGCTGTCCTTCCTGTACCCTGGAAAAACCTTCATCCATCTTGGTTTCCAAGCCCTTGAACTTTTCAAACAAGATATCCACCGCCTTATCATTGGCTTCCTGCTTGGTCTCCAGGGTTCCGTGGCCTGGGCACTTGGAAGGGTCGTTACAAATCAATGCTACTGCAGGCGGCAATGGGGTCGAGGCAGGCGGCTGGCCCAAATGAAAACGCAGGCCGATTTTAAAGAGCAGGAAGCCGATAAAAACGAAAACGGCCATAACCCCAAAGCCGCCAACGATGGCGCCGGCGATCATGTTGGCCTGGGAGAGATCCACGATATGCTGGCCCGGGGCCAGGGGCGTTGCAGTTTCCGCAGCCCAGAGAAGGGAAATCATTGGTGCCTTACCCCCTTTACAATTGATTCTCCAGCCAGCGGCGAGAGTGATCCTCCGGCAAGATTTTAGGCTCAGGTCCATCGAAGCCGTTGATGGCAATCAGTTCCCCGCAGTTTTCCTATGAGCCAGGAGAACAGTCACTTGATGACCGGAAACACCCTCCGGCCGGTCTGACTCTGAACGAGCCTCCGGCTCGGGGGCACGGGAAATTCACGATTCGGGACGGTCTCCGGATAGCCATACTCCATGAACACTCCGACATGCACGATTTTCTGCTGATCTGTAACTACGAATAACCTTTTCCGAATCATGTCGATTTCATCAGAGGATAAGAGACGGTTGAAGATCAAGACCTCATCCAATCCACCGTCATAAAAAGCATCTCTGCCAAGTTGCCTGCCCAACGAGAAGGCACCGTTTCCGACCCATAACTCGTTGCTCAGGTTAAAGGTCTGATCCCAAACGACCTGATTCTGGAACAGCGAGTACAGCCGGACGTAACAGGTCCTGGCTATCCCGTCAATGACAACCCCAACATGATACCAGTACCAAGTTGTAAGTAAATTATTAGGACTCCAGAACTCTTCATAGGAAGCACCGTTATTATATCCACATTGGATAGCCATCAGGTTAGCCGGGCCAGCATAATAGCAGACTCGAAGTGCAAGGCTATGTTTCCCATTTTCTCCTTTGGCAATTAAGATATTGTTATAAGCCAGATCAAAACTCCAAGGCCGCAGCCAACAACAGATGGAAATCTTCTTGGTGCTGTCCCCATTTTTTAGGGGAAAACCGCTGGAAAGCTGGGAATCATATCTATATCCGAATTGTGAGGGATAACAATGCATCCAAACCGCGCCGGAACCCCGTTTATATTCCGGTGCGGCGACCATGGCACCCCCCATGGCCGTTAATGTGTTGGAACCGGCCGCATCCGCGGTGAACTGGCCGGGCTCGAAATTCCAAAGGGCTACCGGCCCATGGAGGTTCGTGTTGGCCCGAATTTCATCAATTTCCGCCGCGGTCAAGATGCGGTTGTATACCCCCACCTGATCCGCGAAACCCAGCAGCGGCCAGGTGGCACCTTGAGTAGCCCCAATCTGGAAGGGCGCGGTTCCTACGTAGAGGGGATTGGTGAAAGTCCCGGACGTATTCCTGACGATCGACTGCGTCGTATCGTCCCAAATGCGGATCGTATAAGTTTTCAAAACCCCATCAATAGTAAGGGCGATATGATACCATCGTCCCACTTGGGCATTAAAAGAATCGTAGATGGTTTGACTGCTGGCGCCGTTGTTGTAACCGAACCGGAGAGTCAAGCCCGGCCAGACGTAGGCGTCAAAGGTGAATTGATTGGTTGCCGCCTTGGACCATAAAGCGCAGAACCAAATACTGTCGGTAAATTTGAACCAGCCACACAGCGAAATCTGCTTGGTGGCATCGCCATTTTTAAGGGGAAAACCAGCGCTTAAATTCGCGTCATCGATCTTGAAATAAGGAATTCCGTTGGCAAAGTTCCGGTCAAAGCCTGCACCGATGGCTCCCTTTTTTCTGTCGCGGCCGTCAGCCCCAAAGAAACCCGGGACCCCGGGCGTCAGGCCGACCGAAGTAAGATCATTGCCATTCCTGGAATCAGCCAAAGTAGAATTTTCAAAATCATAAGCCGCCTGAAGATTCGGCTCAGACCCAAAATCGTTATAGCCCAGAAACTTATTCTGCCGGATGTTTTGAAACTCTTCATCGAAGAGCCATTCTTCAAAAACTTGGAAGTCATCAGCTTTAAGAACCATGGCAGAAGAACCATCGCCATTAGCCCCAATGGCAAAGTCGGCAGCAGTCGCAGCCCAGCCTGTACCATGGTTCCATTGATAAGTATAGACTGTATCAGTAGTAGAATCCCATACATAAATTTTGTGAGGATAGCCTATACTACTTGCATAATTCCCACTACCTTTAAAACCAATCCAATACCATCTATCAAGATATAGAATTATTCCGGTATCCTGAGTAATAGTTCCATAACCAGAATAACTATCTAAATAAAGATGATAGTCTCCTTTTAAATATATCCGGAAACGTCCTGTTGTTCCTGACCATTTACTAAATAAAGTTCCAATAGATAAGGGTTTGAACCAACCACAGAAAGAACCCATCTTCCATGGGTCCCCATTCTTCCAAGGGAAATTGGCATTCAAATTAACATCGGCAATCCGCAGGTGCTGAGTCCCACCCAGGAGAGCCAGGCTGGAAGAACCGACCCGGTAGTCGGAAGTATCCGCGGCCGGAAGGGTCCCCCCGTTTATCAGGGTGTTCCCGCCTTTGGAATCAGCCGTCAGAGCCCCGGCTTCGAAACGATACCTGGCCTTCAAGCGGGGATCGCCGAAATCGAAAGTCCCTGCCTGCACACCGGCGCACTCGGCGTCGGAGAGGACGTCGCCAAAAAACAGCAGTTCATCCAGCCTGCCGTCCAGACAATTTACCCCGTCCCCATAGGCCCCAATGTAAAGCGGGCGGGAGGAAACGTGCATCTCACCGCCGGGCGTTCCGGTGTAATTGTTCGTCGTTCCGGCCGTGGCGTCATAGACCCGGCACTTCCAAACCTTGGACGGGCCGCCATCAATCCGGACGGTGACGTGGTACCAGCAGCCGGTGACTGGGGTAAACGGCCGCCAGACCGTTTGGGCCGTGGCGGAATAAGCCCAGATCAGGGTGAACTTGGGGCCGCCCGAATAATCAGCTTGAATTTCAAGGCCCCCGTCCAGGTTGTACCAGGACTTGCAGATGAGCTGGTGATACTGGCCGGAACCCGGGAGGCTGTTAAACTTGATCCAAAAACTGATGGTCGCCTTCTTGGTGGTGTCCCCATACTTCAGGGGAAACCCGGCATCCAGCAGGTGGTCGGGGATAAAGAAAAACTGATTATTAGCCCGAGTGAACAGCGCACAGCCGGCACCTTCCCGTTGATCATCCGTGACGGACGTGGGAGCTGCCCCAGCCGCATAGGGCGTCAAGTGGTTCGTTCCCTTGGAATCGAGGCCCAGAGCCCCGCTCTCGAACTGCCAGTGGGCCTTACACATCTGCACGCTGAAATCGTTTGCCATGGTTAAGCCACCGCCTCCATGCCGATCTGGAGACCGATCAGTTCCTGTTCCGTAATCGGGATGCCGGTCACCGGGTTGTTCTGCCACACCTGAACCGTGGGGTTTAGGGCCATCGGCAGCTGCTTCAAGGCCCCCTGCACGCTCTGATTATTGGTGCGGATCAGGGGATAGATATGCCTGGCCGCCGGGTTTCCGGTCAAAGTCCCGATCAGGCCTAGCTGGAAAGCCTTACAGATTTTCTCTCCGTAGGCTGGAGGGGAGCCAATGGGAAAGAGGCAAGCCGCCGGGTCCTTGGCGGTTAAGAAAGCGTTTTGGTCCACCGGCGTCCGGTTAATACAACTCCAGTGGGGCACTTCGGAGGGAAACGGGGTCCACTCCGAGCTGTACCCCACCCCGCCTGGAACCCGGTAATAAATGGAGGCATCCCCGACCCAATTATCCAGATCGACCACCAAGTCATCGAAATAAGGGTAATCGTATGCGCCAAGCGTATTAAATTGCATTTTGTTGGCGGTGGTCTTCCCGGCATTGGTGGTATTGCCGGCATAATAAATCACCGTGTTACCATCGACTCTGATCTCCAGAACGCCGCTGCCGGAACCTACCCGATGATAAACCTCCAGGCGATAAGTAACGTTTTGCGAGAAAGGGATTGCGCCCCAGCCGATATCGGTGCCGTCTCCATGTTTGGCCCTGATAGCCCAGTTATTAATGGCGTTATTCCAATCCCGGATTATTTCGATCAGCAGAGTGTTATCGCTATAAATCCGCAAAATCCCGCACCAGGCCTGGGCTGAAAAATTAGGGCGCAATTTGAAATGCCAAAAACGCTCCGCCCTGGCCCCAGCAGGCAGGACCCTCCAAATGGCGTTGCCAAAACCCAACTGGATACAATAGCCGGACGTCATCCCGGGGATGCCGGAGTGCCAGGAGATATTGCTCAGCTGGCCTTGATAACCGTCCCAATAAATCAGGTCCCGGGTCTCGAACCCTTCCAGCAACTCCCGGTTCATCAGGCGAACCTCTCGGCCTTGATGGAGACATTGAACGTCCCGGCATGACCGGGATCGTTGTTGATGATTTTCAGGTGTAATTCCCTGGTCGCGTCGGCATCCTTCAGCCAGAAAGGCAGCCAGTCCTCATAGGGTGTGGCCGGATTGATGTAAGTTGCCCGGTATAAAAGGGTCGTGAACGTATCCTCTTCATAAATCTCCACGTTGTATGTGGTGGTAATTGCCCCGCCGGTCTTCTCGACCTTCAGATAATGGGCCAGACAGCGGTTCAGGAAGTTCGTCAGATTGAAAGTCTGGGTCGCTCCTGCGCCAACCGTGAGGCCGGTCCGCGAGAAGCTAACCTCCTGGGTACCGACTCCCTGGACCACTTCGAAGTAACCGAGCAGGTAAACGCTCAGGTCGGCGGTGTCCGCGCCGGAGGCGAAGACGAAAAACTCCACCGTGTAGTCATCGCCCACCGGCAGGATGATGTCCGCGGGCTTCCGTTCGGCATCGTTTTCATCGGACCAGACGGTGAAGGCCGTCGCCGGGCTCGCAGGTGAACCTCCTTTTTTGAAGAGAACCTTGACTCCTATCCCCGGGGCGGAATCGTTGAAGAAGACGCGGAGCAGCGCCGCGGTCACGCCGAATTGGGGAGCCGGCGTAAAATAGCCGGTGAGATCAATAGGCTCGTAATCGGCGGAGGCCCCACGGGCGGACTCCGAGTACACCAGGGGCGGATCGTCCTTGGCCACGTACTTGGCCATGCTTTGTCCCCCCAGGTCCACCTTGATGTCTCCCAGGGCCCGCCAGGTCAAACCGCCGTCCGTGGAATACTCCCACTCTCCGGAATCGCGGTTGAACTTCAGCATGGCGTTGGGATCATCGCCGTTTTCCACCTCGATCCCGGAGCGGCCGGGGGGATGGCCGGAGGCGTCGGAGTCAATCATAAAATCCGTGGCCGTAGTGCCGGGGTCCGTCCCCTGGGTATGGCCTCCGCCGCCGCCTCCTCCGGTCCCGGCCAGGGCCCAGGTGCGCCAGTCGGTAACCGTGCCGATAGCGCCACCGGCGGCCGTCACCTGGTACAGGGGAATCTTGCCGGAGGTAAAACCGGAGGTGTTCCTGGACACGGCGCCATCCGCGGGATTCAGCTCCACGTAGTTGGTGGCGTTATCCGCCAGGGTCACGTAGCCGGCGGGGGTGGAATGCACGTCGGCGTCGTTCCGCACTTTGCCTGCCTGATAGTAGAAATTCAGGCCGCTGTGCGTTCCCTGGGAATAAAAGCCGGAAATAGTGCCCAGCAGCTGCTCGATCTCTTCGAGACGGTCGGCCACTCTCAAAAAGCTTTTGGCCCGGGCCGCGGAATCCAGCATGTCGTGATAATCGTCGCCGTCGAACAAGACGGCTACGTTACCAAAGAGGGCCTTGCCGGAGACCGTATGAGTTGTAGCATCCCAATGGAACTGTCGGATGGTGTCCGTCTTGACCGTATCGCTGAGGGCCGGGGTCCCGGAGGCGTCCAGGTAGACGTACCAAACGCCAGTCGCCCGCCCGGCCAGGGACAAATTCAAGGAGGAAGTCCTGGACAGGAACGTGGTGCCGGACCAGTAAGCTCCGGCTGCCACCGTCAGATTGTAATTCGGGCCGGTAAGCACCCCTTCGTTGAAGTCATACGAACCCGCGCCGATGAGCCCCTGCCGGTCAAAGATTTCCTTCAGTCCCGGGGGCACGGAGATATCGCCGCCGCTGGCGCCGGTGAGCATCCCCAGGATGTAATTCAGGTTCGTCTCGATGGTGGAGTAATTCGCATTGTGCTTGGCGATATAATCCGTCATCCCGGTGACAAAAGCTTTGAACAAGGTCACGGTAGCCATCAGTACCACTCCACGATCTCGACGAACGCGCCGCCGGCCTCAAATTTACCCTGCGCCCCGTAGGGGAGCGTCCCGTAACCGGGGGGCTGCACCAGCGTCCCCAGCTCCTCGTAGGTCAACGGCCGGATGACGAAGCCTCTTAGCTTCGAGCCGATGATGGCGAAGACGTCGTCGGTGAAAGTCAGGTAGATGTAATGCACGGTGGACTTAAGACTCTTGGCGAGACCCGTGATCACCCATTTTCCGTTGTTGAGGCGGGAGAGCGTCACCGCCCGGCCCTGTTCGGCGTAGATCAACTCCCGGTTATTCGAGGCCACCGGCACGCAGCGCAGGACGTTTTCATCCCCTAAATCCACGTCGCAGGCCCAGACCCAGTGCCCGGCATAATCGTAATAGTAGTAGAAGGGACTGGCGATGTTGCCCACCATAGTGTTCCTGGCGTCGTCAATGGCCCAGTCGATGATCTTCCTGATGCTCATGCGCTCAATACCTTCCCGCCTTCGATCACGAGGGTCGCCACCTCGCCCCGCTTGATGGTCTTGGACAGGGCCGTGACCACGACCTTGCGGCCGTCCGGCAAGGCTACGATGTCGCCCATTTCCAGGCGCGGGTCGTCCACGATGGAAATCCTCCGGGGGTTGGACAGCACCTTCTCCCAGATCAGCTCGGTCACCGCGATGGTGTCGGCTTGGGTATGCGTGCCGATGAAGTCGTTCTTGATCTCCTTTTCGTTTTCCAGCCAGTATTCCAGGCCGTCTTCGATGGCGATGGATTGTTTTTCAAGGTACGCGTAATCGTAGGGCGTGCCCCAAATCTCGTACTGGGCGCTGCCCATGGACATCATGATCAGCATGATGGCGATAGAGGCCTGCGCCTGTAAGATCTTGCCCCAAGGAATGGTCCAACCCGTACCGGGGACCTGTTCCACCGTTCAGACGCCTACACCGCCACCCACGGAGGTGGCCCCGAAGGTGTAATCGAAGATGAAGGCCGCGGCCAGGTACTCCGCCACCATCACCGTGGCCAAAATCGGCACCCACACCGCGATGTCCACGTCGATTTGCCCGTGGAACTCGTCCACTTCCGTGTAGCGTTCGGTCCCCACCGGCAAGAGGCCCGAGTTGACGGACTTGATCACCTTCATAGAAGTGCCGGAAGCCCGCTGCTTATGATCTTCGGACCACCAGCAGGTGAGTGTTTCGTGCATGGAGAAAAACCCGGTGGTCACCTGGGCCTGGCCCAGCTTCTGGTAGGGGCCGTCCACCCGTTCCAGCTCTGAATCCAGAAAGGTCACCTTCACCTTGTTGACCGCGTCCTGGCTGCGCTCCGGCACCTCGTACTCGGTGAAACGCGTGTACTCCTCCAGCACCTTATCCGGCGGCCGGTTCAGGTTCTTGTTGACGTAACAGAGCTTCCCCTCGCCGTCGAAAAACGGCTGGTAGCAGACCACCTCCAAAAGCGAGCAGATGCCGTCCCACGGCGTTACCATTGAGAGTTGGTTGACCTTGTGCTTGAACTGGCGCCCCAGAGTGAAGGGAATCCTGGTCTCTTTTTTGGTCAGGCCCATGAACGTCTCACAGACATCAGAAAGGGCAATGCCTATATCCGTCCCGACCGTGTATTCCCTGGTCGTCACCTTTCGCCTCTTAAACGCCTGAGTCTCCGCCCGGCCGAACACAGTGACCCGGGCGGAAGACTGGGTGCTGCGCCGGGAGAGCTTCCAGCCGATCTGCCCGTGGACCTGGCCGGTGAAGGTGGTCACCCACTCCGTCTCCGGAAGGTTGACGTCTCCTTCCACTAGGCGGATGATGGCCGCGTCTTTAAGATATCCGCGCTTTAATCCGGTATCGGGGTGAAAGAGGCCGCCGGGATCGATGATCGTAAAAGAGAGCTGGCGGTCGCTCCAGCTGATGTCCGAGACGTACGGCGAGAGGTCCAGGGGGTCCGGGATGCCGGCCGCGTGGTTGCCAGCAGCCTGGACGATATCGGAGATGGTTACCGTAGTCGGGTCCCAGGCATAGATTCGATAATCCGGCTGGCGGTTGTCCCCGTCCAGCACCGTAAGCAGGGCGTTCGAAACAGACCTCATGACTCCACCTCCCCGATGATCCGGAACTGGAAAACGACCTCCAGGGGAATCACCCCTTCTTTAAGTGCCAGCAGATCGAAGGTCACGACGTCCTGGCCCCCGACGCTGATCCCTTCGATCTTGATTTGGTAGCCCTTCGAAGTCCGGTCCTTGGGCCACCAGGTGATGTAACCGTCCCCGGGCGGGTTGGCGTAATACTCGTAGAGGCGCCGCAGCATGTAGGCCGTCATCCTGGAGGTGGTATCGTTCCCCTTCCAGTACTCCTTCACCGGCTTGTCAGGGAGATAGCCCTGCCAGTGGACGATCTGGGTCCAGGCGATGGTGGCCTCCGCCTTTACCTGGGGCCGGTCGGTCATGGGCGCGGAGTCGAAGTTTTCCCAGCGGTCCGGGTTTTCCTCGTAGACGAAGGGCGGGAAGAGGTCGCCCGGATAGCGCAGCTCCCGCAGGGCGTTTTCGCCCTCGTTTTCCGGGAAGAGGTAGAGGTCCACCGATTCCTCGAAGTTCTCGGGGGCCGCCAGGATATTGAAGGCCGTCTCCGAGGTCAAAGTCGTCATCAGGATTCCTCCGCCGTTACGTCCAGTTGCAGGGTTTCTTCGCAGGCCTGGTCCGGAGCCTGATACTGGAAACAAACCCGGCCGTTCAGCTCCGTTCCCGAAAAAGGAGTAATCAGCCGCCCTTCCACCGGGGCCGCCATTTTGCCGTTGACCGTATAAGGAGTCACTCCCTCACCTGCTTCGCCGATGAGGTGGGCCACCAGGATGATCCTCTGGTTCGCCCTTAAACTCGTCACCGGCACCGGCTGGGTCAGTTGGGCCGGGCTGACCATGGGGTAGTAAAATTCCAGCTGGTGCTGGCAGGCCCCGTCTTCGGCGTCGGGCCGCACCCGGAAAACCACCACCCTTTTCCGCCTGGTGTCAAAGGTGATCAGGAAATCGGTCGCGGTCACCTCCGGTTGATTGACCCTGGAGATCATCTCCCAGCGGGGCACCTGGTAATCCGCCTTCAAAATCACCCCGCCTTTGGTGATGACCCAGCAGTAGTTCCGGGACTCGTAAGCCATGTACCCCAGGGTGTTCGGAAGCCGCATCTGCGCGAACCGCTCTGGGTTAGTGGCGATGTTCCGCCAGCAGTCCAAGGTCCAGGAACTGACGGCCGCCAGGAGATTATCCTGGCGGTTCACCACGGCTATGAAGTAGATTGACTTCGGGTTCCAGGTATAAGGATTGACCGACCAGCCCCCGGAAACCGGCTCCACGGTGGCCGAACTCACCTGGTTGATCACGGTGCTGCTGTTCATGCAGGCATAGATGGCGTTATAACTTCCTAGGGTGGCCTTGCCGGTCCAGGCCTGGCCCCAGATGCCCACCCAATCTTGGCCCACCAGCTGGCCCGACTCGGCATCGAAGTCTATCCGCTGCACGTCCCAGCCGGGCCAGTAAGTGGTATTAAAACTCACGATCGCCCGGAGATAATCTTCTCCTTTGGGGCCGGCCCCGGGCGCGAAATAAAAATGGCTCACGGACTGGGTTGTCTGCCTATAGTGCCGGGGACAGGTGATCAGGGAGCCGTTATAAATCAGCCCGTCCGGACCCCACAGCGGCGGGATGCGCTGGTAACACGACCCGTTATCAGTGTACGACATGCAGGGGGCAACGGTTTTAAGCAACCAGAGGCTCATCAGTTCAGCACCACATAAGTCCTGATCTTGCAGTTCCCGGTGGCTCCGTCATCCGGGCCGTAGTACAGGTTCCAGGCATAGCCGTCCTTGTCCGTCTTACTCACGTACTTATCCAGGCTGCCCAGGACCCCGCCACCTGTGTCGATCAACTCCCAATGGACCCACCAGCCGGGGCAGGGCTCCCCCTCCTGGCCGGTGAGCCGGACCTTCACGGTGTTCCCCTTCAGACCGTAGACCTGAGGAGGATCGAACATCGGGTTCGACAGTGCGTAAGGCCAGGCCTCCCGGCAGTAGACCCGGGTCTTGTTGTCCATGCCGATGGAGACCATGACGTGAAAAGCGCAGTCGTAAGCGGCCACCCGGTGGGGGTCGATCCTGCCGGATTCCACCACGTACAGGCCGAAGAGATAATCCATGATCTTGACCTTGCCGCAGGAACTACAGATTCCGGCCACCTGGCCATGCTGCACCCAATTGATGCTCTTGAAGTATTCCCCCGCGTTGTGAGTGATGGTCCCCAGCACCGCGCCGGTTGCCAGGTCGTAAACCCTCACCTGGTTGGCGTTGGGCTGGTGCAGGTACCGTTGGTTCAAGTCGTCGATAAAGGCCCCAACCAGGCTGGAGGGGGCCTTGCCGTAGTCGATGGCCCAATCCGGGTTCAGGACCTCGTTGGGGTTCGGCAACTGGTCGATCTCATAAGCCCCAAAGATGCGGCCATTGCTGTAAAAAGCCGTGTATCCGCCCACCCGGGGGAACGGGGTGTAGCCCCCGGACGGATAGCCATAGGTAACCTTGGTCCCGTCCCGAAAGACCCGGGCCCATTCCCACAGGTTGACGCAAAAGAAGGCGTCCCACGGGGTCACGAAGATCATCTGGGTCCAGTTCTGGGGGCTTGCTCCCCCGGGCGCGACCAGCTTCGTGCTCTCGAAGGTCTTCTCGTACACGGTTACCCTTCAGGCCAGCGGAAATTGGTGATGTTGTCCCACAAGTAGCGCCGGATACAGACCTTGTCGTCCTGGTTCCCGCCTAGGCAGTAGATGCCGTTATCATCCTCATCGAGATAAAGGCAGACGTGGTTGCCGCCGGGACGGGACATAACGACCACGCACCCCAGGCACTGCTCGCCTTCTCCCAGCTCTTTACCCCACCGCCGCCAGTCCGCGGCCGCGGCGCTTCGGGGGCTGCGGATTCCCGCCCGCTCCATCCAGGCACACATGGTGGAGGAGCACCAGGGAGTGGCGTCATCCTTGGCGTCCAGAGTTGTGTAGTGGTGATAAGCCACGATGTCCGGGTTGTTGCCGGGCCCCGGGACCTCTTCAACGCCACGTCCCAGGTCTTGTAAGGCTTCCAACAGCCATGGCGGATAGCTTTGCATCATGTATCTCCTTCTTTAATCTATGGTCTTGACCGTCACCCGGTCCCACAGATCGGAAGGCTGGCCCACTTTGCACTCCCCGACCTTGTAGTGCATCCCCACCCTGATCACCGGGGTGTGCGGCGGGCCCAGGTAGATATTGGTGGCTCGCTTCGAGGCATCCGTCTTCTTCCGCAGCCAGCGCAGCGTTCCCACCGCCGGCCAGGGACCCATCCCCGGCCGCGGGTCGATGGCTTGCAGGAACCAGTAAACTGCCTGTCCTACTGCCGTGCCGATAAAGGTCAGGACGCCTCCACTTTTGACCCGGGCGACGAACGGGGCTTTCAACCTACTACCCATGAGTCATCTCCCGCAGTTCAGCCTCGGCCTCAGCTTTCAGGCCTTCCAGGTAGGCGATCTGAAACCGGGCGCGCCAGATCCGCTCTTGCAGGAAGTCCCGGCGCAGTTGGACCACCATTCCCTGGAGCTGCTGGTTTGCCAGCTTCAAGCTGCCGTTTTCTTCCAAGAGATCCTCTATAAGCTGCTCAAGCTGCTCTTCCATTGTGGCTCCTTAAGACAACAGCCCCAGGGACTGCTGCCTGGTTTCCAACTGGCCCAGGCGGGTCTGTAGATTGGCGATCACTGACATCACCGTCTTGAACTCGTCCGCGGTGGTAAATCCCCAGCCGGTGTTCTGGATGGGGGCCGCGATGTCGTAATCGGCCATACCAGGAGCGACAAAGGTCAAGGTGGCAAGCTGGGCGGTGAGGGCCGCAGGCCTGGCCACGGGATTCACCCCAAAGAAGCCCAGCTTGTTTCCGAGAACTTTCAGCATCACCGCCAGGGCGTTATCGCCGGTCCCTGCCGCCCCGGCGGGAGAACCGTAGACCTCCACCCCGCTCTCACCCGTGCCGGTGGAAATGCCGGGTTGCAGTTTCAGGGTGCCTCCAGCCTTGTCGGTAGCGCCGGGAGCCGCCCCGCCTGCCTGGACTAGGAAGTTGAACCCCGGGGTATCGGCGGTCAGGCGGCGGTCCTGCGTGATGGACCGGTCTGCCAAGTCGCCGTCGAAAGTGATGGGACCGGTGAACTGGCCGCCCAGCTTGTCCATCTTGCCAACAGACAGGATGGTGTAGGCGTTGTCGACGTAGTGCCGCGGCACCAGGTGATCGGTGCTCGTCGGGTCCAACCCTGCCTGTGCCAAGGGTAAAGCGGCGAAGGTCTTGACCCCGGTGATGGTCTCGTTATTGGTAATTCCCACCTTGGCAGCCAGGCCGTCAGAGACGAACTTCCTGCGGGCCAACTGGTTGTCCAGGATGGGGTCTGCGCCGGCCTCGGGAAGGATGGTAAAGGTCTTTTTCCCGTCAATGGACTGCTCACCCGCCTTGGTCACCAGGCCCACCGAATCCGGGTTGGCCGGGCTCCAGGCGCCGGCCACCTTGACGAAGACGTGGCCGTCCTCTCCGCCCAGGAAAGCCGCCGAGGTATGCTTGTGGCCCGGGTCCACCTGCTGGGGATTGGTCAGCTTATAAGTAAGCGACTCGGGATCGTCAGAGTTTCTGACGCCGACGTAGTTCTCCAACGCGTTGAACCACCAGGCCTCCAATTCGGTGACCCCGTCCACCCAGGCGGTTTTGTCCTCGGGATACATCGGCTACTCCTGCACCACCTTGACGTTCTGACCGTACTTGTCAGCCAGGGCGTGGATTTCCGGCCACTCAGCGATGGACGCAGTCTCCAAAACGTGGCCGGTGAGGTCATCGGTCACGGTGGCAACCTTCTCTTTCACAGTGATCGTGTAGCCCCAGACACCCAGGTCGTCCAGCTTCTCCAGCATCAAGTCCAGGGCTTCCCAGGGACGATCCACCAGTTCTCGTAGTCCTTGGGGTACGGACAGAAAGACGATAGGCTTCGCCGGGTCAGAGTCCGCCAGTTGATCAGCGGCATTGGTGATAAAGCAATCCAGCTTTTCTAGTCCGCCAAACAAAGCTGCTACCAGATGATCTGTATCGAGTTTCATCATCCCCTGGCTCCCAGCACGAGGTATTCCCGGAAATACCGCTCAATGGCGGCGTTGATCTGCTCTTCGATGCCCTTGAGGGTCACGGTGATATCCAATTTGCCACCACCCAGGCCCCCATGGCCGCCCCTGGTATTCGCTTCGATCTGATTGAGAATAGAATTGGTGGGCACTAGGGCGTCCTGCAAGCTTTCGCCGATCTGGGCTATGGGGATGGAAGTCTCGCCGGCAATGATGCCTCGCACCGCTTCGTGGGCGGTCACCGAAGACTGCACCTCGGAACCGGACCAGGAAGACTCGCCGCCGCTCGTGAGCAACATCCCGATGAGACCGATGACCCCCATGACGGCGCTGGCAATGGCACTCCCGGCCTCCCCGAAAATGGACTTAAAGCCGGAGACCAGCAGCCCTTTCAGTTTGTCCAGCCCGGGCTTCAGGGCCTCATTGAACAGGTTCTTGAAGACGGAATTGGCCGCCTTCTTCAAATCCTGCCCCCCCTGCATCAGGGCATCTACCAGGGAAGAGATACCCTGGGTAATCTGTGAGGCATAACCGCCGTACATGGTGTCGGCCCGCTTGGCCTGGTAATTGGCCTCCAGGCTTCGGGCATATTCCGGGGTATAGGCGCCGTCATCAATGGCTTTTTGCTTGGTTCGCTGCCAATCAAGGTAGAGCTTCTGAAGCGTGGCCTCCTGCTGGCTGACGGCCCCCAAGAGAGAATTGGTCTCGATATCGAGGTCTTCCCGCGCCTGCTTATATTGCTTGGCGATATCGAGCTGCCGTTTCAGTTCATTGGTAACCTTGACCTCGCCCTCCAGTTTGGCCCGGGCCGCCTGTTCGTTCAGCTGTCCCATGGTGGCCCGGTACTGGTTCTGGAGTTCCTGCTGCCGGTAGGCCAGCATCTCCGGGCTCAGCTCCTGGCGGGCCAGGTCGGAGAGCTGATCCTTATACGCCGCAGTGGCCGCCGCCTTTTTCTTTTCGATCAACGCGATCTCGGAGTCGGTTTCTTCTTTGGCCAAGGCCTGCAATTTTTCGTAATAGGTCTGGCCATTCATGGTCCCGGCAGCCAGATCCCTGTCGTATTCGGCCCGCTTCTTCTCGTTTGTTGCTTTGAGAAGATCCAACGAGTCGACCGCAGCCTGCAATTCAGCCTGGCGCTTACTCTCCAATGTTTGCAGGTAAGCGCCGAAAAGGTCTTCTTCCTGGCCGGCCTTACCCTTACCGCCTTTCTCCTCCTTGCCAATGGGCTTGGGAGCATCCCGGATAGCTTTCTCCAGCGCTGCCTGACCCTCTTGCCGAGCCTTTTCCGCTTGTTGCTCCGGAGTCAGGTTGATCCCGCCCATGGCAGAAACCGGACCGCGCCCACCGGCCCGAGCCCGCTCCTTTAAGGCGTTTTCGCTGGCAGTCCGAGCCGCTGCCTCATCAGCGGCCTTGTCCGCGGCCACCTGTTTGGCCCGGTCTTTATCGGATTGGACAAACTCCGCCTCCCCCATGAGCATGGCCGTGCCCACGCTGGGTTTTTCCTTGACGGCCTTATCAATGGCCTTGGTAGCTTCATAGAGACCGGTGAGAGTAACGGCGATGATGATGGCCCAATGGGTTTTGGTGAGGCCGAGCAGAATGGCCTGGAGCCCCCTGGCAGTAACCGCGGCCGCAGTCATGGCAGCGCCGGCGGTCTTCAAGGCCGTCCCGAAGGCGATAATCCAGCCGGCCGCCTTGTAGAACACCACGAATTGCAGAATCAGCAGGATGAATTCCCGGTTCTGGACAATCAGCTTGGCGATGATGGCGAGCCATTGGATTTTCCGGTCAATGAGTTCGGCGATGCTTTTCCCCCAGGCTTGCAGCGAATCCTTATTGGCATCGGCCCAGGCCTTGAGTTCCTTCCAGCCCTTGGTCATCTGCTGGATGATCTCCAGCATGATCGGGCCGAGCAGGGCCCATAGGGAATTCTTGGCCTCTTCGGCGAAGCGGGCCATGGAAGCCATCTGCTTGCCCACCGAGGCGTCAGCCTCGGCCGCTACCCCGGCGTAGCCGGCCGAGACGCGCATCACTTCGTTGAGAATAGCCTGGGCCTTCTGGACAGAATTGAGCTGATCGGCAGTAGTCCCCAGGCTGGCGGCATAGCGTTTATAGATGTCGTCGACATGGGGAATCTGGATCATCAGGCGGCGGAGGATTTCCTGTTCGCCGGAGATGATCCCCTGGACCATCCGGCCCAGGGCTTCGGAGGTATTGACGCCGGCCACCACGCCGATATCCCGGGCGCGGGTGGCTAAATCCTTCAACCTGTCCAGTGGCAGGCCGGAAGCCAGGAACTTAGTGATCGCCAGCATCGATTCCTGGGTGGTAACCCCGGCACCCTTCACCTCCTGGACGTAATACTTCAGGGATTCCGCCGTTAACCCGTAGGTCTTGCCCACCTGGTTCATGGCGATTTCCAGGGTTTCGGTTCTGGCCCCGGTCAGCGCCGCTTCCTTGGCAAAATCCCTTAAACCCGTCAGGACTTCGTAGATGCCGATGGAGATCCCGGCAAAGGCAAGCGCCTTCTTCACCGATTCGCCCACGCCCTGGGCCATGGTCTTGAAGTCCTGCATCTCGCGACGGCCCTCGGACAGGCCTTTCTTCAGGTCGGCCACGTCCACCGCAATCTTGGCGAGCAGAACTCCGAGATCTTCCTGGTCGGGCATGGTTAATCCTTGTCAGGTTTGCGAACCACCGGGCGACCGCCGAAAAAGGCCAGGGCGCCGGCAGAAAGGGTGGAGTGCCGGTGGAGGCGATCCTCCCCGCCGGCATCTCCAGGGGCATCCATGGCTTTAAGCCAGGTCTCCAGGACCCTCCCCTTGCCACCAATAAGGGCGGTGTCAAGGGCGTTCATCACGGCTATGGACAGGCCTAATACCTTTCCCTTGAGTTCCGTCTTCCGGTTCTCCAGGGCGGCCCGGTGCAGGTTCAACACCAGGTCGATCGGATATTCATGAAGCAGGTTCTCAAGGCTATGGCCGCGGCTAATCAACACCTCCAGGGCCCGGGTGAAATTCAATTCCCCCTGGTCACGGTCCGGAACTGCTCCATGATCAGGGGCAAGGAGTTTTTTATACGGCCCAGGTTCTGGGAAATGATGGTCAGGCCAATGGTGACCGCCTGATCGAAATCCATCTCATCCACTTGCGCTTCCGGCAGGTCCAGGCTGGCCGCGATCAAGGGTGTGAAGGCCGGAAACGCGGCCCCGATGATCTCCGCCCCCCTGGAGGCCAGGCCCTCCTCGAAATTTTCCAGGGTCAGGCCCGCCTCTTTGAGGGCCGGGACCAGCTGGCCGGCCACCGCAGGAAACACCTTTTTGAATTTCCCAAAGGACCAGGGTTTGATCTCATGGCCGCCGATCTCGACCTCGGGAAGCAGCACTGCGACTTCGTCAGTCATGATTCCTCCTGAAATCGTTGGAGCGTCCGGGCCGGTGTCGCACCGCCGCTCCCCTCCTGGGCGGAGAGGTTAGCCTGCTTCGGACGCTTGATTTTCTACGACTCGTTCAGGCACTCCCAGTAACCGTAGGGCGCTTCCGGGTTGGTAGCGGAAGCGTCCAGGACCTCCAGGATCATCGGGAGCTCCATGGGCTTCTTGTCGTCGATGACCATCTTGCCGTTCGGCTTCAGTTGGCACTTGGGGATGACATAGTTCCACTGGAACCCCCGGGAGGGCCGGAACTGCAAGCGGGCTGCGCCTTGCTGGTAGTTGTCGCCGGCCACCGGAAACCGTAGGCTCGACCAAGTGGTGTGGGTATAAGAGACCTTCACCTGCTGTCCGTCGGCGATGGCGCCACCATTGATGCGCCCGATCCGGCCCACCAGCAGGCCGCCGGCCACCTGGCCCGGGTCGATGACATAATCGACGTTGTGCACATAGGTCTGATCCCCGGCCAGATTGGTGACGGTCACCGCGGAGAGGCCGTATTTCCCCAGGGAAACCAGGAGTTCGCCGGTGAGGGTGACCTCTTGGTCGGTCACCTGGGCCGTGCCGGCATTGACAACCTCAATGGGACCGCCCTTGAAAAAGGCCTGGAGGTTGGCGGCCACCAGTTCCTGCAGTTTCATGGTCCAGACCACTTCCTCTTCGGTGGTGAAGGTCTTGACCAGGCGGCGCTTGCCGGAGCGGTTGCTGTAGACCTTGACCTCGGTGGATTTGGGCTCCACGTCCGGCGGCTCCTCGATCAGACCCAGATCCCGTTCCCCGGTTCCTGGATCGAAAAAGAAGACAACCCCGCCGGCCATGAACAGGTTTTCAACATCAGGCGGTTGCATCGCTCTTCCTCCTTAAACAACTTGCGTCGTGAAGGCGTCATTGACTGCGTGCCCGTAGGTGAGGCGATATTTCAGGACCAGTTCCCCGAACGACTCGTTTCCTATGGCCTTGCGCCTGGGGTCTTCCTCAGCCTGGATCACCAAACCGGAGAGACTCGGGCTCGTCTGGATCGCCATGTAGACCCGGCCGGCGATGGTGTCCGCCAGGTCGTAGAAGGCTTGAAAACCATGGTCCTTGCCAGGCTTTAAGCGGATAAAGACGGCCATCTCCACCCGGATAACCCCCAGCCGCAGCCGGTTATGCCGGGAGCCGCTCTCCTCTTCTTCATAGAGAAACAGGGCCGGAAGGTTGATCTTATCCAGGTCCGTGCCCACCGGCTCCCGGCGCTCCACCGTCTTGACCTCCGGGACCCCGGCTTTCAAGGTAGTCTCAAGAGCCTTCATAACTTGGGTTTTGACGGTGTCCGCCATGGCGCCTAGCCGCTGACCTTGAGAAGCCCGGCCTTTTTAAGTTCCTGCAGCAACACCGGCTTGGCCCATTGGATCAGGTCCACCTTGGGATCAATGCGCCGTTTGATGACAACCGAGTCCTTGAGTACAAAGAGGGGCACCAGTTGCCCTGTATTCATGGCTTTCCGGGCATAAGGCAGGCTGACTGCATTGCCCTGGCCGCCGGTGACGGTCTTTTGCCTGGTCCCCATGGCCGCCTTGCCGGTCTGGTAACCCCAGATGATCAGGTTCCCGGCCTTGCTCCGAAAACATTTAGTGGGCCCCCAGATACCAGAAGTGGGCCCGCCCCGGGCCACCCCGGCACCGGTCTTGGCCGCGGCCAGCGGAATGGCTAACATTTTGGCCTTGATCGGCACGATTTTGACTTCGCTGCCCCGGGGGCCGAAATGCACCTTGGCGTAAATCATCCCGGCATGTAGTTTGGCGGCGATCACGGTGCCGCCGCCCTCCAGCTTGGCCGGTTCTTCCGCGATAGAGCGGGCCAGGTTGCCGGTGCGTTTGGCCAAGCTGGTGTCACCAGTCGGCCCGGCCAACTGCTCGCGCAGAAGTTTGCGCTTGAGCTTGAGATTGGTGGCATTGAGGGCCTGCATCGCCTTGCCGATGATGCCCAGCTCGATCTGCTCCAGGGAAGTTAAGGGATCCTTGGGGGTCATCAGCCTGGCCTCACTCGATAGCGTTTCAGGGTTTTTTCCACCGCCTCCAGCCACTCGCCCACGTCCATCTTGTTGATAGTGCCGTCCGGCAGGGACACCGACCGGATGCCGGTGTCGTTGCGCCGGCGCCATTCATAGGCCACCTGCCGGCAGATGGCCCCTTCCAGGTCAGAGGGGATCGGGACATAACCGGCCGGCGGGTCCTGCCCCGCAAATGGGGCCGGATCAAAGCCCCCGGTATAAGTCACCCGCAGGGCATATTGACCCGAGGGCCAGTAAATCCACTTGAACCCCACCATCCCGGAATTCGGATCGAGCAGGGCATAGTCGGACGGGGCGTAAACTATGGCCGACTCCCACTCCCAGGAATAGGAATAGAGGACTTCCCTGATCGTCTGGACCGGCACCTCGTTCAGGTATAGAAATCGCCCCCCGCCATGGTGGTACGAGACCCGTTCCTGCCGCTGGAAAGCCCGGTTGCAGAAAGTTCCAGCCCGGGCCGAGACCTCGCTGATCCCGGCCTCGATTTGCGCCTTGGTCTCGGCCTCCATCTCCGCCGGATTGAGCTCCAGCAACCGGGCCACATTTTCCAGGGTGGTAAGGTTCACCGCTTACCTCTTATTTGTTTACCTGCGGCTTCTTGATCATGCGGTCCTGGGGCGGCGTCTCCACGTCCTTGGCTGCCTGCTTCGTTTGCTCAGCCACCGGTTCGGCCTCCTTTACCGGTTCGATCTTCCAGCCCTGGCTATCCAGGACCTCCTGGGTGGGTTCGAAAACGGCTCCAGGAGATAACTTCCTGCCGTTCTCCAGATGGACCACGTAGCCTTCCCGCACCCGGTACAAGTCCATGGCTCAGCTCACGTTGAAGGCCAGGTCATTGACCTGGGATACCGGGAGTTCCCGGGCCTGGTGCAGAGACACCAGAGCCGCGGCTGCGGCCGTCTTGGCGTCACCGTTGACCGTGGCCACCACCCGGAGATAACGTTTGCGGCCCACCAGATTGAGCCTTCCTGCATAGATACCGGAGGTCACGGCAGCGCCGCCCACTACATTGGCGAAGGCTGCACCGGTGATGTCGGCAAAGTCGGCATCCGCCTCTGTGTCGGCTTCCTGAACCTTGGCTATCAGGGTTGCGCCATCGACCACGGCGCCATGTTGCAGATTCACCAGAGCCTCTTCAAAACCCCTGCGGTCGATGGCCGGACCCTTGACCGTGGTGCCGTCGGCATCCGCCGTGATGGTCTGGGGATCGAGGCCGATGACCGATCTGATGTTCTCGTTACATCTCATTGTTTGTTCTCCTCATGAACAGGGGGCGGGATCGGTCCCGCCCCCTTAAGGTTTCAGGGTTAGGCGATCCTGGCGTCGCTGCACAGGCACATGCTGGCCGCGTGGCGCAGGGCGATGTCCACTTGGGAGATGATGCGCACCCAGGTCTGGTCCGCCGCGAAGGCGCTCCCCGCCTCGTTGGAAGCCAGGATTTCAAACCCCAGCCACTGGCCGATGAGCACCTCGGCCCAGTTGCCGAAATAAAGTTCGGTGCAATTGACGGCAGTTCCCTTCTTCAGGTTGATGGGGACCTGCGTGGTCATGCCGAATTTGTAGCCCAGGTAGGATTCGAGCTGGGCATCGCTGAAGGGAGCAATCACGTATTCCCCGGAGGTATCGCCGGTGAATTGCTTGATCTTCAGCTTTTTCAGCAGTCGGCGGACCGCCGGATGGAAGACGAACCCCAGGTTGCCCCGCAGGGCGTTATCTACGCTCAGCTCGTATTCCATGTCGGTGAAGGTGTCAAAATCCGGCAAGCCCCCGTTGTCCCCCAGGATCACGCTGTTGATGCCGGGAGTGTTGGCGATCCCCAGGGGCTGGCTGTCGGACCCGGACCCCCTCAGGGTCGCCAGATCCACGGCCAAGCCCAGGGCGATGGCAAAGTCCTGGCGCACCATGGCCTCGGCCCCGGGGTTGGACAGGCGGATCAGTTCGTTGCTCAGCTTGGTCAGCGCCGCCACTTTTTTCGGGACCATCTTGAGTTCCCCGACTTTGAGGGCGCTCTCGGTGATTTCCTTGTTCTCCCCCACCCAGTAGGCGGTGGCGCCGCCGGTCTGCCGGGTGAAAGTCACCGGTGCCCCGGTGAGGCCGCTGATGACCCGGGCCCCCATGCGGATGCAGACCGCCTCGGCCCGGAACATTTCGATGAACTCCGGCATGGCCTGGGCGGGCACCAGGTAGCCGCCTTCGCTGTCATCCCCGGTGGACAGGGCCCGGGTCTGCCGGAAGACATCGGCCTCGAACTTGGCCTTGTCCCAGTTGCCGGTGCGCATGGCATGGAGCGCCCGGCACAGCGAAAACTTGTCCTTTTCCAGCTCCAGGCCGCTAAGGCCCGTGGCCCATTTCCGCTCTTTCGCCTGCTTCTCAAACTCTTCCAGGCGCTTTTCCAGGGTGCTGTATTTCTCCTGGAGCACTGGGAAGGCCTTGAAGATGTCCAGCAGCTTGATGACCTGCCCGTCCTCGGTTCTGGTTTCGAGCTGGCCCTTGACCTCCTCCAGCATGGTCTTGATCTGTTCGGCGAGATTGGTGTCCGGCATATCGGTTCTCCTTTGCCCCGGCTAGTTGGCCGGGCAGATCATCTGGTGCAGTTCTTTGGTGCCTTCCAGGATTTCCGCCAGGTTGAGGGAGTCCCCCGCTGGTCTCCCCCCAGGCGGCTCTTGGCCGGGGTTCAACGCGAGGGAGTAGATGCTCTGGTTCGGGGCAGTGCTCTTGCCATTGGACGTGGAGCCTTCGGCCGCAGCCAGGACCTGATCGATCAGGTCCCGGGCCTGGGTCAGGGCCTCCTTGTTCTTGGCGTTCAGGACTGCCCCGGCCTTGGCCATGGCACCCTCCCAGGAAGCTTGCAGCCGGGCCACCTGCTCATCGGACAGAGTAAACTTGAAGCCGATGTCAGGAGCCTTGGCCAGCCGTTCCTGGAGGTCTTTCACCAAGTCGCAGAGAGCCAGAATGGTTTTCGTGAAGTCATAGCCAGCGCAACCCCTGGCCGGATCGGTCGCTTCTTCCAGTGAGGGCAGGCCGAGCTCGGTCAGCCTCTGGTCAATATCGTTCACTTGGGGAGTTTCAGGGGCTTCCTGGGGGAAGGCGTCGGCATCCGCCTGGCTGATGATCCCCTTCTGCACCGCCAGCATCAGGGCTTCGGGATTGGCCGGGACCGGCACGGCGCTCAACTCGTACAGCTCCTGTTTCAAGAAGCGCCAGCCGGTCTGGCGGCCGTCACTCTTCGGATCGATGATGGGTTCCCGCTCAATGAAGGAGAAGCCCACCGAGGTGGCCCGGAGGTAGCCGTTGAGATAGAGGTTGTAAATCGTCTCCGGCGACGGGGCGATGGCGGGCCACTCGCCGCCATACTCTTCCCGGGAGGCGAACTTGATCTGAAAGACCAGGGCGTCCGCGGTCTTCTTGACACTGACAGCCCGACCCAAGGGCGGCAGCGAACTGTTGTGCGCCCACAGGAAAATCGGGTTGTTTTTGTAGTTTGCCAGGTCCCAGCCGGCCACCTCGATGATATCGCCATAGCGATCTACCACCGCGGTGGACCCAATGAACTCCAGGATCCGCTCCTCCGGGTCGCCGACCTGCCGCACTTGAAAATCGAGGGCCTTACGAATCAAGGTCATCGCTTGCCTCCGCCATTAGTCGTTATCGAGAACCGGGATGGCCACGCACCGGCAGTTGATCACTTCTTCGGCCGCGCCGGCCGGATCGCAAGGATAGGCGCAGCCATTGGGAAACAGCTCGCCCCTGGGCACTACCATCCCGGCCTGGGCCGCATGGGAATCCCGGACCGCGCCGTCCCCGGCCGTGCCCCACCCGATTTTTGGCACCTTCAGCTGGTCCATGGCCGCATCTCTTGCCGCCGCCATGCTCTGGCCGGTTTCCGTCCGGGCGATAGTGAGGCTCCGGGATTCGATGAAGCTGAAGGTGTCCCGCACCCGCTGTTGCAACTTGCTCGCCGATTCCAGGTTCGCCAGGCCCTCGGCCAGGGTATTGCGCAATTTTTGGCGGGTCAGGTCGTTGATCTCCGTGACCTTGATCAGCTTCGCCTTGAGCATCTGGATAGCGGCGCTGTCGGCGATGACGAACTCTGAGGCGTCAATCCCCAACTCCGCATAAAGCGCCTGGCCGGCTTCCTGGCCGATGTTCAGGTAAAGAGACCAGGCCATTTTTTTCAGCTTGGCGTTGGCCTCCTCCAGGTCGAACAGGAGGTCGTCGGGCTCGATCTTTTTGGTATGGTTGACATGATTAAACAGGGCCTTGCCGCCCAGCTTGTCGGCCAGGATCTGTAACTGCTGCTCGCACTGGTCAATGAAATAGCGCTTGATCTTCCCCTGGAACTTCTCTTCCAGGGCGGTGCGCAGCCGGTTGAAATTCTGCCAGTAGCTCCTGGTGTCACGCCTGGCCGAGTCCGGGAGGTGGAGAGAGGCGGCGCAGGAAGGGGGTAACCCGGCCGCCTTCTCCGGTGTTGCGGGTGCGGCAGCAGACGGCGCCGGAGGTTTGGTCGCGCCCACCGGCACCATGTTGAAGGGCAGATAGCCGATATCGCCTCCGGGAATCTTGGGAAAGCCCAGCCCCAGGGTCTCGTTGATGATGTCGAAGGGCACCCCCATGCTCCAGTACTTCTGGCTGGTGTCGGTAAGGCTGGCCAAGTCCTCTTTCAGGGCGTCGATGGCAGTGCGGTCGAACTCGGCCCAAATCTCCGGGCCAGCCAGCTTCGAGAGGAATTGGGTCCAGAGGATGTTCTCGTAGAGCACCATCTTGGGGAGCAGGGTCTTGGTCCAGAAGACCCGGTCCATGGTCCTGGCGGTGGCAAAGTTGATCTGCTCGTAAAGCCCCAGTTCGCTTTTGGGGACCTTATAGACCGCCATCACCTCTTCCCGGTTGTATTTCCGGCCTTCCAGGAACTCCATGTCCCGCTGAGAGATGCCGGTCTGCTTGTAGGTCAGGCCGCCCTCTAAGAGAGCGACCTGGTGGCCCTTGGCGACTCCCTGGTGACGGTCGTTCCACTGGGCCAGCAGCCGGTCGAATTCCTCCTGGACCAGGTTCTCGGGGGTCTCCAGGACCCCGCCGGGCTGGGCCGAGTTGAGGAAGAAATTGGCGTTGTATTGGGCGGCATAGTAATCCTGGTCGACCCCCAGCTTGGCCGCCTGCAGCGGGGAGAGACCGCGGTAATCGTCATCAGGATTGAAGTAACGGAAGAACAAGACCTCGTGGGGCAACAGAGGGATGCGCTTCGTTCCCCTGGAATAAATCCAGCCCTTGATCAAGCCGGAGTTTTCGTCCGGGACGTGCTGGAACCGGGAGGGATGAAAGGTCCAGATTTCCCTGGGGACCTCGGTGACGTTGTTGCGCTCCAGGATATGAATGGCCTCGCCGGTGATCCCCAGGAAGACATACGAGGCCTCGATGAGCTGGGACCCAGACATCATGGGGTTGGGGGATTCCATGACCTGCACCAGGGGCCCGCTCTCCACCAGCTTCTTGTTCTTGCGGCTGCCAGTGAAAAACAGGAGAGGAACGCCGGAGATGTTCTGGGCGATGGCATTGACGCAGGCGTGCACCCAGACATGCTGCTTATAAGGGTGCGTGACGCCGTCGAACAGCGAACTCCAGCCTGTAAAGGGGGCCGCAAAGAACAGCCGGTCCACGTTGGGGAAGGAGGGGCCTCCTGACAAGGGGACGGGCAAAGAGGCGTCAGACCCCTGACGCCTCCCCCCGAGGCCGCCTAACCGGTGAGCGTAATCGATCCCCCTGCGAATGAGTCCCACAGCACCATCCTGAAACGGATTGTCGAGCTATCTGGGACAATTATCCGGGGGGCTGAAAATTCCAACAAGCGGGTAAAAGTGGGGTAAAAGTGGGGTGTTTTTGATTGGGCGATTTTTTGGGAGGTTTCAGGGCCAGGCCGACCAAAGGTTGCCTTTCTTGACAACGCACCTTACTCGTGGCATTGTGAATCCCAGAAAAACCTTAACGATGGCATGTTATTGTTGTATATCGCGGGCGCAAGGACATGGACATCGAGGTAGCTTGAGTTTTCTAAGACTCACAGTGAAATGGCCTAACTAAACTATATTCAAGAGGACCTGCCTGAAAAATGGCGAAGGACGTAAGGTGATGATCCTCGCTGATAACGAGACAAAGGTTGATCTCCTTAATAACGAAGCGATCGCATCCACGATTGTTCGTCTTTTGAGACAGCGCCCAGAAAGCCCGGTCACAATCGGGGTGCATGGCGACTGGGGGGCCGGCAAATCAAGCATCCTGGAAATGATCTCAGCGACCCTCGATCAAGATAAGGCCGTACTTTGTCTTAAGTTCAACGGTTGGCGCTTCCAAGGATTCGAGGATGCCAAGATAGCGTTAATCGAAGGGATCGTCACTGGACTGGTAGAGGCACGGCCATTATTGTCGAAAGCAGGTGCAGCGGTAAAGGACCTCTTCCGTCGGATTGACTGGCTAAAAGTGGCGAAAAAGGCTGGCGGTCTCGCTTTCACTGCTCTTACAGGAATACCAACTTTTGATCAGATAAAGACGGCGATGGGGATGCTGGAAAACCTGGTTAAGGACCCTGCGGATCTCGTGACCAAAGAAAGGATGGAAGCAGCGCTCAAAGAGACCAAAGGCCTTCTCATTCCTGCTGCCGAGAGTAAAAATGTTCCTGAGGAAATCACGGCGTTCCGCAAGGCCTTCGACGAGTTATTACAGAAGGCGGAGGTTGAACAGCTTGTGGTCCTCATCGACGATCTTGATCGCTGTTTGCCAGATACAGCCATCGAGACATTGGAGGCGGTACGCCTTTTCGTCTTCACCTGCAGAACTGCATTCGTCGTAGCCGCCGATGAAGCGATGATCGAATATGCAGTCCGCAAGCATTTTCCTAACCTGCCAGATACAACAGGTCCGCTGACTTATGCCAGGAACTACCTGGAGAAGCTCATACAGGTGCCATTCCGTATCCCGGCGTTAGGTGAAACTGAGACAAGAATCTATGTGACTTTGCTGCTGGTTGAGGCTGTGCTCGGTGAAACCGATCCAGAATTCGTGGCACTTATTGCTGCTTCCCGTGAAAAATTAAAGCGTCCTTGGGCAAGCGGACCACTTGATGCAATTACAGTGAAGCAGACATTAGGTGCCAAAGCCGCAAGCGTACAGGAGGCACTCACATTGAGCGACCAGATCGGTCCAATTCTGGCAAGCGGCACAAGAGGAAATCCGCGACAGATTAAAAGATTCTTGAATACCTTAGTCTTGCGCCAACATACAGCAGAAGCGCGCGGTTTTGGAACTGATGTGAAGTTGCCGGTTCTCGCCAAGCTCATGTTAGCGGAACGGTTTCTGCCGGCGGTTTTCGATCAAATTGCGAGTGTGGCAGCCCTAGCGCCAGACGGCCTCTGTTCCGATCTCGCAGCGTTGGAAACCGAGGTGCGCGGGCCTCAGGTAGAGTTAGAAACAACCGAAAAAGTCCCTGAAGGCGACCAGGCTGCTCCTACCGAGGTTATAAAAGTTGTCAAGAGCACCTTGCTAAATGAATGGCTATCATCGCCGGTGGTATGTACATGGGCACAAGTCGAACCTCCGGTTGGTAGCCTTGACTTGCGCCCCTATCTTTTCGTTACCAAGGACCGAAAAGACTATTTTGGTGGTGCTTCGGCGCTTGGCCATCTTGCTACCGTTGCCGAGCGCTTACTTGGGGGCAAATTCGCCGTTCAGGCACTTGAATCTGATCTTAAGCAGCTCGCGGCGCCCGAAGCTGCGCAGTTGTTTGAGCTTGTGCGTTCGAGGATCGTCGCCAGTGACAATTTTGAGGTCGAACCACCGGGTGCAGCTGGCCTTGAGGTATTAGTTCGAGCCCATCCCACCTTGCAAGGCCACCTATTGGACTTCCTGGAAGCGTTACCCCGAAATCGTTTAGGACCTTGGGCATGTACAGGTTGGGAGAGGATCATCAAAGATACAGATATGACCCAACGTTTCGACCGACTTCTTCAGATATGGAGCGAGAATGGTGGCGCAGTACTAAAAGGCGCTGCCAAAGCTACGCTAACCACCCGTAAGAGGAAAAAATAATGGGAACCTCAAGCGCCTACGGCGGTCCAGGTGGAAAGACCCCCCTGATCCCATCGTGGCTTGACTCGGACGGCAGTGATGAGGCTGAAGGGGCGTCCGATGTCGGCGGAGATGTGGAAAGAAGTAGTCCTGAAGACCGGACAGATACTGCGCCAGAAGGGATGCCAACGCCGCCTGAACGGCCACCCATCCCGGTTGAGGTTGTGGAAGGCCGATTCACAGTACCGCGAAACAACTTCTCGAGGTTTGTTAGGTCGGGCGGTCGCGATCGAACAAGTTTAGGGAGGGCAGTGTCTCGTTATATATCCACTTCTTCTGGAGGTGCTAAACAAGCAGCACAACGAATGGGAGCCTCTCGGGGGAGTGGGGCTAGACTGCTCGGATTCCTTTCAGATGTATCATCCCGAGGTATCGGAGCGGCACTTCGCGCACTTAATTTTGAAGGGCTTGCTGGTCGGCCAATCGACGAGGTATTCCTCGGACTTGCTGATTATATCTGTCCTGATGGAGGGACCATCGACGAGGGCATAGCCAGAGATGCCTTTATCGAGATGATCGCGGATGTTGCTGAAAGTGGGATCACCGACCTGGACCAGATTACGGCAGAACAAATGCAAACCGTCTTTGAACTATTTGCCACACATGCAATCGAGGCGCGTTTATGCAATGACATTGGAACCAAAACGATCACGCTCCCTGCAGATGCCCGGGAAGCCTCCCTGGTGCAAGAGCAATTGCAGGACTTCATCCGTCGAGGAGTATCGGACGCGTTAGCCGCATTGCGTGATGGTTTTAAGGCGTTGACTCCAGACCGTGTTCTCGGCTTCGTCGATGAAGTATACGAGCAGGCTTTTGGGATCTTGCAAAGTTTAGGCGACATGGAGGCCGACAGGGCATGAAACGTCACGTCATGATAGGACGATTCGGTCTCACTGACAGGGCGCCCATTCCAATTGCGGCTGATGAAATGGCGACCCGCCTGGAATTAATCACTTCGGGAAACCAACTCGGTTATGGAATTGGCCATGCTCTTGTCGATCTCACAAGGCTTGGGGTCTTTCCAACAGAACTTGGACTCGATCTGCTTATTCTCGCTGCACATGTCCATGCGAGCGACACTCGCATATCGAGAAAGACCGAGTCCCAGGACTCATGGACTCGCGAGATTCGCCTTGTTGTGCCTGTCAGCGATCCTTTACTATGGTCTGCATCAGCGCAAATGATTGCGCGATTGCTTAACTTCCTTACCGGAGACCGATGGGTTATCGGTTTCCGGGCACGGCCGCGTGGGTTCAAAACAATTGTTGCCAGGAAGCCTCGTCGCTTGGTTGCGGCTCCATTTAATAGCCTTTCATTGTTCTCGGGAGGTCTCGACAGTTTAATCGGCGCAATTGACCTCTTGGAGAATGGTAAAGAACCGCTACTAGTAAGTCATGCAGGCGAAGGCGCTGGCAGCCAATCCCAGGCTAATCTATACGATTCCCTTAAGAAATATTATCGAGGTCGATCTTTCAATCGATTGCGGTTATTTATGAGCTTTCCTAAGAAGCTTGTTCGCGGTGTCACCCGTGAGGAAACTACACGCGGACGTTCTTTCTTGTTTTTCGCTTTAGGCATTTTCGCCGGTTCAGGCCTCGAAGGGACCTTCACCTTGCGCGTGCCCGAGAATGGGTTTATTGCGTTAAATGTCCCGCTTGATCCTCTTCGCCTGGGAGCGCTTAGCACCCGCACCTCTCATCCATTTTACATTGCCCGGTGGAATGAACTACTGAGGGTCCTCGGTATCATCGGCAGAGTGGAAAATCCGTATTGGGACAAGACTAAGGGCGAGATGGTCGCAGGTTGTGCCAACTCGGCGCTGCTGGGGCGGCTTATCCCTGCTTCGATGTCTTGTTCCTCGCCTACTAAGGGGCGCTGGCAAGGGCGGGGAATCGAACACTGCGGCTACTGCGTACCATGCCTGATCCGTCGCGCTTCATTATATGCTGGGCTCGGCGGGGTTCCTGATCCGACGCCCTATAGTATGGATTTAGGAGCCCATGTATTAGACACGCGGAGGGCGGAGGGTCAAGAAGTTAGATCATTTCAATTCGCAATTGAGCGACTGCGTGCCAAGCCTTCGCTGGCTCGCATCCTAATCCACAAAGCAGGACCATTGTCCGACGAATCGCCTATTCATCAGAAGATGCTCGCAGAAGTTTACCGACGGGGACTCGCAGAGGTCGCCGCATTGGTGGCGGGGGTGCGCACTAGGCCCAGCTAAGAAAATGGTGTGCTATGTCGATTCACATTGTCATCTGGATCTTTACCCTGACATGATGGCTGCAATCAACCAGGCTGAAGGGGCGAGGATATATACACTTGCTGTTACTACGACTCCGAAGGCGTGGCCACGTAATCGCGACCTAACCCAGCATTGTAAATATGTTCGGGCAGCGCTTGGCCTTCATCCTCAGTTGGTTGCCGAGCGCCATGGCGAGCTCAGTCTTTGGGAAAAATATCTGCCAGAGGCGCGTTATATTGGAGAGGTGGGGCTTGACGCTGGCCCCCATTTCTATCGATCCTTCGATCTTCAGCAGCAAGTATTTGTTCGGATACTCAAGATGTGTGCGGAAGTCGGTGGCAAGATCTTGACAGTCCACAGCACACGGGCGGTGAAGTCGGTCCTCGACTCCATAGAAGAGCACCTGCCACGAGACCGAGGCCGGGTCATACTACACTGGTTCACCGGAAATATGGATGAAGCCAAACGGGCATTATCACTCGGATGCTATTTCTCGATAAGTTCGAAAATGATGAAGTCCAATCCTGCGCGTGCGTTAGTGGCTAAACTCCCCCTAGGGCGTTTACTGACAGAGACCGATGGGCCTTTCACTACAATCGACGGCCGTCCCACACATCCAGAAGACGCGAAACTTGCGGTAGATGCTATCGCAATCGCTCGTCGGGCCGATCCTACAGCAATCGCCGAAGCGGTACTCGCCAATCTGACAATACTCACTAACTGGCCAGATTAGTGTCTTACTGCTAAGGCGTGAATCCCTTTCGCTTGGAACTTGCAAATCGAAAATGCTATGTCATTTCCAAATCAGGTAAGTTCTCAATGGTCTTCATGGTGTCCTGGCTACAGTTATCACTTGCCCGATGAGGCGGATAAGGAGTCATAATAATTCATTTTCTTATTCCCCCCATGGGTTTGCAGACCTATGTAAAATCCAGCGCAATTACCTCACACTCCTGCAAAGTTAGCCGTTGTCTCATCTGTTTCGACGGATATTTCAGGTTTTCCGTAAGATCAATTTATCTTGATCACGGGCTGATTGGATGACGCTTCGGTTGGCGGTGAAAACTTTTAAGCCGGGTATTGTCGCAAAGTCGCCGTCGTCGGTAATTATTTGGGAAATGCCGGCCTTGATAAAGTTTTCCACCATAAACAGGTCACTGGGATCGGCGGGATACGGCGTAATATCCTGGCAGGCCTTGTCAGTAATGGGTTCATCCAGCAAAACATCAACAAAGCCGGCAAGAGATTTTGCCATGGCCCAAGCGTTCTGAATCTCCGTCACCACGCTTTGCCTTTCGGTTGGTTCGTTATGACGAAATTCTTTTGGCTCAATTGGGCCTTTCGACGAGCGGAATATATCCAGTTCGTTTTTCTCAATTAAATTGGCCAATTCGCTAAAACAAAGGCCGCAGGTGAAGAGCTTTGCTTTCGCCGCTCTCACCTTTTTAATGTAGGCTGGGTATTCATTAACCTGATATGGCTTGGGGCCCCTATATGCCAGGCGGCATCGGGTGTAAGTCAGCCAATACCACACATTGGTGTCCACGAAAAAGGCGTCTCCCGGTCCGGGAGCATCGGAGCGCAGGTCGACCACCTCTGCTTTTACTTCATAGCTTATGGCCATCAGGCGTTGGCCGCCTGTTCATCGAGGACTCTATTAACGATCCGGCGATATTTCGGATCGGAATAGTATTTTTTAGAATTCTCAATGACCCGCTTGAGGACTGACCTCCCCACCGGGTTGAGATTGTCAACCTTGATAAGGCGGTTCAGATCGTCCCCGGGAAGGTCCCTCAAAAGTTGGCCGAAGGCGGCGTTAAAAAACGGGGATGCAAAGACGCCGACTCCTTCGAAATCGATTTCCACCGGGCGCCCTGCTTTCAATTCCGGCAGGATCAGGTTATGGACCTTTTGCCCGTCGTCCAGGGTGATGCAATCCTCCCCAATTAGGGCATGGACGTTGATTCTCATCGCGCTCCTCCTATTAAAATAGCTTATCTGTTTGTTCTTCCGAAACCAAGTGGTAATACGACTCATCGCAATGGAAGGTAATGTTGACGACCGTGCCCTCAAAAAAGGTTGAACGGTCGAGAAACCTTTCACGGCCCTCTTTTATCTGGCCGTAGCCTTCATGACTATAGATTTCCAGTTCCCCTTGATTGACCTTCACAAATTCCCTGAGAAGATCTAAACCCAAACCCCGGCCCATGCCGTTGGGTTTGGTGGTGTTTCCCGGCCTGAAAGCCCACCTGAGGGCGGCGGCGGCGCTGACGGCCTCTTTTTTCGTAAACATCCTGACATTGGAGGGAATTCCCACCCCGAAATCCAGGACGCAGAGCTTCAGCAGGTGAAGTTGGGGATAGTGTTGGCCACAACAGAACACCCCCAAGGGCGAAGACCCATGCTCAAAGGCGTTTTCATAAATTTCCCAAACTTTGCCAACAATGGCGTCGCGCAGCGCTGGGCTCAGACTTACCCAGCCGCGGCCTAACCATTTTGCCTTTAAATAACTCGTAATGCTGTCTTTCCTTTTCTCTTGAAACTCCTGGTAGGGGATGGAATTCCCGGACCAAGGGCCTCTGCCTGCTGAGAAACAACCTATAAAGCCGTTTTGCCTCAGGTTAGTATAGATGTCCTCCTGCAAGGTATTCCAGTCGAACGTGGCCCTCCCTCCCCGATATTCGATCAGGCGGGCCAGGCCGCCCAGGAACGCCACCGCGTTTTGCCTTAAGAATCGGCACTGGGAGAAATTAAATTCAACCTCAAGATAATCATCGTTCACCTGGTTCCACAAGCGGAACAGTCGGTCGAAGTCGGGAGGGTCGTCGTTTACCGTGGGGACAGCCAAGAATCTCCGCTCAAGGCCCATATAGCTATAGCTCTCCCCGGAAGGCTTTGGAGAGTAAGGCCGCCTTAAATGACTTCATATCATCTTCAATTCCGGCCGATTCTTGTTGCACTAGCTGTCGCCGCCTTGCGATTTCGGCAAAGCGTTTCTGTTCATCATAGTCAGGGACGGGCACCGAAATTTTCTCAAGTTTTTTCAGCCCGAGCGTGCGATTTCTTCCTGCTGATCCAGGTGATGCTGCCCGGATATCTTCGATCCCTTGCTCACTAAGAAAATGATGGCAGAGGAACTCTGAAGTCGCTTTCCTGTCATGTGGCTCATAAGTAATAAACCGATGGGAACCAACTCGGCCGTGATCCTCCTTTTTGGCTACGGCGATGGCTTTCTCCCAGGCAAATACATTATTAAAAACCAGATCTCCTTCATGGATACGGTAAATGCGTTTTTTTCCAACCTGCTTTCCAGTTAGGATCGGTTTCTTGAACGTGCCTTTACCAAAACTCCGAATGCCCATCTCTTCATATTCTTCGTCTAGTTTAGTTTTAATCGCACGCCGCACCAGGGATGCAACTTTGCTCAAAGGCTTCCATTCCACGCCTTCAATCATCCGACAATAAATGGCCTGAAGCAGGACATCTAATTCGGCTTCCCGTTCAGTAGAATTTTCCTGGGTTTTCTTGACGCGAGTGGTCAGTTCCTCAATCCGTCCCACGATTCGCTTTTGTTCAGCCAATGGAGGTATAGGGATTTCAATTTCCCTAAGGAAATCAGCCGGCACCCTCTGTTGGCCCGCAGCGCCGCACATATGCTTTTGGGCATATTCCCTAAAGCCTTTTCGGCGAACAAATTTATGAAGCCACTCAGAAGTGACAAGTGGACCTGGCCTCAAAACATGGAATTCAGTTGATCCGAACCCTATGCCGTTAATGAGCCCTAAAGCAATTGCTGATTTTCCATTTTCCATACATGGGGTAATCTTGGCAAAGATGACATCTCTTTCTGCAAAATATGTATAACCTTTGTAAACTTCCCCCTTTTTTCTAATCTCTGGCCTTATAATTGCTCCAAAACCTTCGTCTAATGCCGACATGGGAACAAAAGTAACTTCAACAGAGTCAGGTACGGTGCTTATTTCGTTTTTTCTGGGATTCAATAGACAAACTTCTGGAAGTTTTTTCCGCTCCCAACCCTCGGGCAACTCAAATCTTTCCATTGCCGTTGCCCTCAAATAAAATCTCCCGCATCTCTCGGATCAGGTCGAGAATCTTTTCTTCTTTCAGGGCCACAGACTCCAGGATTTCCTCCGGCTCCGGATGCTCCAACTTCTCCGGGGTCACCAGTCCCAAGCCGGACAGTGTCAGGTTGTAGCCCTTTTCTTGAATTAAATCGGCTGGCACTAACCAGGATCGTCCTTCTTCTGTTTCCCGATTGGGCCACTTGGCCAGGAGATCAGGGAAATCATTCCTAAAATGGGGCCCAAACTTTCGTGCCTTCTTGAGGGAAGAGCCGTCGCCCTCCAGGCGGTAAAACCAAACGTGATCGGTTGATTTGCCGCTGTTCTGAAAGATAAAAAAGCAGGTGGGGTTAGGGGTGTAGGGTTCAAACATTCCCTTGGGAAGCATGACCACCGCCTGCAGGTCGAATTCCGCCAGCAGGCGGCGTTTGACTTCCAGGTGGGTGCCGGTGTCCCCGAAAAGGACGCCGTTCGGAAAAATGATACCGCACCGTCCTCCCGGCCTCAAGGACCGCAGGGCATAGGCTAAGAAAAGCATATACTTGTCGCCCTTTTCTACCCGCAGGGAGCGCTTGGCGTCCCCCCGGTCGCCGGAGAAAGGAGGATTGGTGAGGATCACATCGAACGTTACTTCATCCCATTTATCTTCACTGCCGCAAATGGAATCCCGGCAAACCAGGGGGGATTGGTCGAACTGGTGCAACACAGCGTTCATGGCGGCCATCCGCAAGATATCCTGATCCCCGTCAAAACCGTGTAGCGTCCCCTTTTGAAGGAACTCCCATTGCTTGCGAGAAAGACGGTCCCCGATGCCAATGCGCACCGTCGTGCCGTATGGACTCAGTTTTTCCCGTATGAAATCCGCGCTGGTGTTGGCCAACAGGATATGGTCATATGCGGCGATAAGAAAGCCCCCTGTGCCCACTGCGGGGTCACATACTGTTTCCTTAATCTTGGGGTCCACCATCTCGGTGATCACCCGGATGAGATGGCGGGGGGTGCGAAACTGGGCCGCCTTCTTCTGGCTCCCCAGGTCGTTGGCCAGCAGTTCGAAGAGGTCGCCCTTCACGTCGGCGTCCTCGGCCATGAAGGGGATAGGGGCAATGACATCCACAGCCTTGCGCAGGGTGGCGCCGTCGGGAATCACCACTGAAGCGTTTTGAAAGATGGCCCGGGCGCCCTGGGAGAGCAGCGGGTGCAGGGCCAGTTTGGGCAGGGTATCCCTGAGGGTGCGCAGCATGCGCTCATTGTCAGGGTCGGAGGTGAGCACGCTCCAACGCAATGGCTCAAAGTCGATCTCTCGCCCATCCACTTTAAATCTGCCGAACAGACTGCGGTGATTACCATTGCCATTTTGTTGCCGGTCGGCGTCCATTTCCTCCAGCATCTTGAGAAAAAGGAGGTAGGATACCTGGGTCACATAGGTGATGGGGTTGCTGACGTTGGCCTCCCACATCACCTTGCACAGACGCTTGAGGGTATTCTGTAATTCTCCTGAATCCATGGGTTCCTTTTAAGCGGCCAGTAGGGAGTTTAGTTCTTCCACGATTTTGGCAAGACCCTCCCTACCGAAGAGCCTTTCCATGCGGGCCCGTCCACCCCACAGGGAGAAGGGCGGCTGGCTGAATAGACGCATTTCGATCCTGTCCCCCACCTTGACCCGTTCTTCAAGGAGCCGCAACATTTGGGCCTGTTCCGGGACAAGATCGCCAGAATGCTCCACCACCCAAGTGTTAAAAACTTTCTTGATTCTCTCTTCCCTGGTGGGAAAGCGGAAGACACCCAGGGCGGCGCGGATGAAGTCGGAAAGGGAGCCGGTAGGTTGTTCGAAGGCCCGGCGCAGGTTCTTTTCGGTAAAATAGAATTCCGGAGAATCCAGCTTCCGGCCCAGGGCCTCCCATTCAGCTTCGGTCAACTCCTCGCCGGCAAATATTTTCTGAACCGTAGGGTCAGTACGATGCAACTCGATGACCTTGGCGGCCCACTTGTCCCGGTAGGTCTTGCGGTCCATGGCCAGCCCCTCCGGGCCGACAATGATAGTCTCCCGCCGTCGGAATTCATCCTCCAGGGACCCTTCCGGAATTTGCACGAATCCGGCAGGCTGCGGCGGTTTAGGGGGGGGCGGCGGCACCGGTTCTGGACCGGGTTCGGGTTCGCCGGGCTGCCTGGGACCGGGGCGTGGACCGACCACCTTGGGGCGGTGGTATTCCTCGCCAGGATCGTTGAAGGCAGTGGTGTTTCCCACGAAATCGTAAATCAGGAACTCGGTCTTGCCGATGCGTGGGCAGAGCCGGCTGCCGCGGCCCCGCATTTGGGCATATTTGATGGCTGATTTGGTGGGGCGCAACATCACCAGATTTTCCACTTCCTTGTGGTCGTAACCGGTGTCCAGCATGTCCACGGATACCGCCACAACTGGGAGGGGATCGTACTTGAATTGGTCGATGACGGGTTTGGGGTTGCCGTTGTTGGTATAACAGGTAATCTTTTTGGCGTAGTCCTGCCTCACCTGACCGGGAGAGCGGTTGCTTTGCCGGGCGATGCGCAGGCAGGCGTCATCTGACAAATATTTATTGAAGAGGCGTTCCAGGATCACTGCCTGTTTCTCCGAAACTGCGAAAACAATGGTTTTCCGGGGCCGCTCCTGGGAGCGTTCTTCCTCCACGCGATAATATTCTTCAAGAATAAGTTTCAACCGGTCTTCCGATTCGGCGCTGCGCCCCCAGTCAGCGAAAACTATTTCCTCATCTTCCCAGACTGCTCCCTCAAAGGTCAGCCTGGTCTCGGCCAAATAAATCTTGTAGTTGGCGAGGAAACCATCCCTGATGGCGTCTTGAATGGCGTAAGAAAAGGTCGGCTTACCCTCTTGTTTGGCGCTGTCCCAGCAGTCAAAAAATAAATAAGTGCTTTTTACCAACTGGCGTTCATGTTCGCTGACCCAGCGCAGTTCTCCGGGATTGGGCGTGGCGGTCAGGCCGATGTGCACTGCATCGAAATGGGCCAATGTAGCCCTATGGGTATTGTAAATGGAGCGGTGGCATTCATCGGTCACCACCAAGTCGAAGTAGCCATGGCCAAAGCCACCCGGTCCTAACTGTCCAGCAATGGTGTCCAGTGTTCCCACCACGATTTGGCCTTCCAGGCTGCGCTTTCCTCCGTAGAGCAAGGTGGAGGGCCAATCCCTTAGGTAGTCGTCGAAGGTTTCTTTGGCTTGCTTGGCGAGCTCGATCCGATCAGCCAGGAAGAGGACCCGGGAGATGATCGCGGCCTGAAACCAACGTTTCATTAGCATGGCGATGGTCAGGGTTTTCCCCGTGCCGGTGGCCATCTCAAAGAGCATTCGGCGCCGCCCAGCGATTAAGGCGGTGTCTGCCTTTTGCAAGCAGGTAGCCTGATAGGGCCGCGTTTCTATCTCTTCGCCTTTAAACTGAAACTTCTCGGGGATGGGGATACTTGTTAAGGAATATTCCAAGGAACCTTTTCGGTGAATCTTTAGGTTGGACCGACGTTCCAAATCAGCCTGCGTGGGAATTCCTAAAATAGGTCGGGCATCGCCGTCAGTGTAATCCCAGAAATAGTGGTCCTGCCCGTTGCTCAGGATGACGAAAGGTGCTGAAAGAGATTTGGCGTAGGCTTTGGCTTGTCCTTTGGCGCTGTATGGATCGATGGAAAAGCGCTTGGCTTCGATCACGGCCAAAGGTTGGCTGCGGGAATTCTTGAGAAGGTAATCTGCCCTGCCGTCTGATGCGGGTTCTTCTGTGGATACCTGAGCCTTATTTACAATGTCCCAACCAGCATCCCTGAGAAGCTGGTCGATGACAATTCTGGCATCGGCTTCAGTTACCATTTTGGCCCCACGGATTATCCCTTTCCGAATTATGCCATAAGTGAAAAGGTTCATAAATCTTTTTCATTGAAGAATTGAATTGAGAAGCACCGGCAATGGCATCCTGATTTTTACGGCTTACCCCCCAGGGGTGGTCTTTCCAGAGAGCGCCACCCCTGAGGGCATCCCGGCTTGTTTCACTTAAGTGAGGATTATTGCAGATACGAGGGCTGGGGAAATAGGGTTATATTGGCGGCGCGAACCTCAAGATATTGCCCTTGAACTGCATTCTGCCGCCATGCCGGCTGTCAGGGCCGAAGAGGTTCATCAATTCCCAGATTTTGAACCGGGCCCACCCCTTGAAGACATTCAGGACAGGCGGCTCGACCCCGAGATTCAGGTAAAAATCCAGGTAGGTTACATGCCCATCTTCGGTAGCGTACCCACACGTACTCATTCAGGTTGGCTTCCATGTCACTTAACCTTGTTAAACCCGATTCTCTCAGTCGGCTTGCTGGGCGCCAGTGCCAGGACCTGGGGGATTAGGTCTTTACGCTTAAGCTTCCTCAGCCCATTTTCCAGATTGGTCTTGGTGAGATTGAGCAGGCCCCAAACCTGGCCTTGCTCCAAGCCGCCCTCGTTCAAAAGGTATTCGGTGATCTCCTTCGGGTCCAGATCATAGCTGGTGGAGATTTTGGGGCCATAGACGACGTCTCCCACCGGCACCGGGCCGTTCTCCAGGACGTAGCGCTTCAGGTTGGTTTTCAGTTCCGCATCCATCGTCTGGATGGCCAGAAGAAGGGTTGCCGCCTTGATCGCGTCTTCCCGGGTGGCGGGGTAGAGGATGTTCACCGGCACGATGGCCTGGGCCATAACGGGGCAGTGTGCCATAACCCCACACCAGCCACAGAATGATCCAGGCGTCGGCTCAAACTCCTTCCTGGATTCAATCTGGGTAATCCGCTTCTCCAGTTCCTCCGGAACCGTGGCCAGGTCATCAGGGAGCAGGATAACCTCCCGCTCCACACCGTACCTGAGGAAATAGAGGCGCAGGAGAATCTCTTGGGCATCGGAGAAACGGGTCTCCCGTACCCCCCAGCCGTAAATCCGCAGTTGCAGGTTCTTCTCAACCGTTTCGGGGATCACCCGGTTAGTCTTCCAATCCTGCACCACGACCAGTTCCGCCTGCCGGTAGGTCCAGTCGACCGCCATGCGGAAAAAGGCGTCATTGCCGAAATATTCGGTGGGCTTCCAGTGCCGGTCAAAGGCCAGCTTTAATTCCACCCCCGGAGACTCCATCGGTGGCAGAATGAAGGAGTTGAAGAACCGCGGCCAGATGTCGAACACGTCCGCCGGCGCTTCTTTGGGCGTGAGCCCCTCTGCAAAGGACCAATCGGTCTGGAGCTTGGCGCTGATCAGCCGGTCCAGGTATTGCGCTGCAAGGTCATGGAGCATCCTGCCGATAATCAGGGGTTCCGTTTCCGCCCGTGGGACCCGGTCAAGGTAAATCTTCTTATAAGCCCATGGGCATTTCTCATCTGTTTCCAGCTTGCTGAAGGAATAGCTTGGTTTCTTGGCCATCCTTGCCTCCTTGAAACATATAGGGGGCCCGGAAAGGCCCCCTATATATAAGGATAATGTGAGGGGTTAAAATAGCGACTTGCGGGCACCATGGGGTCCGGTGTTGCCCCGGCCCTGGGGCGGTGGGGAGTTAATGGCAGGGCCCGCAGTTCCTTCCCACCCCGGGGGTACCTCCTCATGGATTGAGCCGGCGCCGGGGCAGTCGGCGCACCGGTTCATCCCCTGATCATCCCGCCAGGTGGCCGGCAGGTCAGGGTGATAGTCGCAGGGACCGATGACCGGGGCCGGGGGTGATGGTGCGGAAGCGAACCGGTCTTCCGCTCCCAGCACCTGGAGGTTGGCCACCTTAACCGTGATCTTGGCCTCGGCAAAGGATTTGACGATCATCTCCGGCGTCAGGCCGTCAGCAATCTCCTTGAGGTTAGGGGCCAGGTCTACCACCAGGGAATAGCGGCCGGTTGCGGGGTCCCGTTCCCAGCTTTTAACCGTTCCCAGGTTTTCCGCCCCGGCTTTGTGCGACCGGATGCCCAGGTGGACAGTCAAGTCCTGGTTCTTATGACACATCTCCATCAGCTCAGGTAGGGTGACCGCCTGGGGTTCCTGGCGCTTGGTTTCTTGAGGGATAGTAACGGCCTTTTCTTTCCCGGGCCTGGCCGTGGTCGTTTTGGGCTTCTTGGGAGAGCCGTCACTGGCCGGCGTGGCATTGAGTCCGGGTGGAATGAACGGCCCAGGCGGCTGCTGGTCCAGATCGAGGACCGTGCCCTCCGGGTAATACTCCTCCGCGGTGGCCCTTTGCTCCTCCACCGGCTCCTGGTGCGGGGCGACCAGCAGCTTGCGGGCCTCCGCCTCCATGGACTCCATCTTGATCCGATGTTCGATCCGGCGCTTGGCGATGTCGTACCCCAGTTCCGCCAGCTTTTCCTCCGGGCCCCGGTATTCCAGGGACATGATGTAAACCACCTGGCTCTGGCCCGAGGTGGGCACGGTGACCGTCTTGGGACTCAAGACCAGATGCAGGGGGATGGCGGACAGGATGCCCCCAGTGAGGGTTTTAATCAGCACCAGGGATGACAGGATGGCGTTGACCGTGTTCCAGGAGGTGGTGCGGAAGCGCCACACGCCACCCACCCGGTCCACCCCTTCCAGGAGGACCTGCAGGGTGCCCATGGGCTTGCACTTGTCCTTCTGGGAATAGGTGGCTTCCAGCCGCTCACAGGGACAGGGCACTTCACCGTATTCGCTGGCGCCGGCCTGCCGGAACCCAGGGGAAACGGTCTTGTCTTCAATTCTGCCTTCCCCCAACCTCTGGGCCTTCTCGCCGTCGCCGGTGCACCAGCAGCGATTCCCCTTGTAACAGGAGTATCGGGTAGGGAAGTTGAGGTCGATGTCATCGTACAATAGGCGTACCGGGATTTCGGTGAGCTTCTGCACCCCCTGAGCCTTAATGATCCGGTCCATCAGTTCGGTGTCCGGCATCAGGCGTCCGGCCTGGTCCCTCTGCATGGTAGTGATGAGGATATAATCATACTTCACCGGCAGCTTATAGGTCTCCTGGCTGCCCTGCTTTCTCCGTTCATCCCCCAAACCTCCGATTTTAATTTTGCCGCGCTCGGCCAGTTGGGGGGTCAAGCCTTTGATGGCCATAAGAGCCTCCTTGAAAAGGGTTTTTAAAAATAGAGCGACAGGGCCCAGGCCAGGACATAGAAACCGGCCCAGCCGCCGATTAAGAGCAAAAAGAGAGCGGCCGCCTTCAGCCGCTCTCTCCAGGTTCCGCCCACAAGGGGCCAGAGGTTCATGTGTGGATTCGCCTCAGGTCGACATGGGCATGACGAGGCTGTAATAGTTGGGGTCATTGGGGTCCGAGAGTTTTGCCGGCCGATCGGTGTCATTGATCTCCAAGGTCACCTTCTCTCCGGTCATCATCGCCAGGGGCTCCAGGAGATAGCGGGCGTTGAACCCCATCTCCAGGGGGAACTTTTCGGGGTCGGAGTTTTCCACCATGAATTGCTGGAGGGCCTCCTGCCCCTCGCCCACGTCCGGGCTTTGATGGAAAACCTCTGCGGTCTCAGTAGAAATCTTGAAGAGCACCCCTTTGAACCGGTCGGAGGTGAGCAGGGAGAGCCTTTTCACGGTGGCAAACAGTTCCTCCCGGTTGAACCCCAGCCGGTGCACAAAGCCCTCGGGGATAATCCGCTGGTATTCGGGGAATTTCTTGTCGAGCAGCCGGATGGCCAGGAGCTTCTCTCCGGACAGCACCGTCAAGGTATTGCCATCCAGATTCAGGGACACTTTCTCCTCATCCCCCAGGAACCGGATGATCTCCCCGGCGCCCTTGCGGGACACTAAGATTCCCTTCTCCAGGCCGGGGAGCAAACCCAGCAACGGGTTCTCCCGCTGAATGAGCGTGAGGCGATGGCCGTCGGTGGTGACCAGGCGCAGATGAAGGCGCTCCTCTTCTTCCACCGCCACCATAAAGACCGAGGAGAGGTGGTACTGGTAGTCGTCACCGGAGCAAGAGAAGATGACTTTGCGCAGCATCTCCTTGAGGACCTTGCCCTCCATTTCGACAAAGCCCCCTTCGGGCCTTACCGGCAGCGGAGGAAATTGATCCGGGTTGATGCCGGAGAGTTTGTAAAGGGAGTCGCCCCGCTTGATCTTCAGGATGTGCTTGCCGTTGCTGTTGAGTTCCAGTTCCCCGGCCGGCAGTTCCTTAATCAGGCTGCTGAACTGGTGGGCCGGGACCGTGACGGCTCCTTCCCCGGTAATCTGGGCCGGGCAATAGCCTTTGAAACTTATCTCTAAATCGGTGGCCCCGATCTCCAGGCCGTTGCCGTTGGTCTTGATTAGCACATTGCTCAATATGGGCATGGTGCCCCGCTTATCCACCACTCCCAGTACCGCGGAGATGGCCTTCACCAAAGTTTCTTGATCCGCTCTGATTTCCATGAGTCTATGCCTCCTTGAAATTTGACACTTCGAAATAAGGGGTGAAAAGATCATCATCCAGGCGCAGCATCAAACCGCCGCACCTGGAGCAGATGGCCATGGCATCGTCGAGGCCGGCGATCACCGGCTCCTGTTGGCCGCAACTCTCATCCGTGCATTGGTATTGGTAAATCGGCATTCTTACCCTCCTGGCTTTCTTGGGCTAAATTGGCCACCTCTTGGCGACTGGCGTTATCCAGCAAGGCCTTCTTGATCAGGTTGAGGTGATTGATGATCAGGTCGACCTTCTGAATGTTGACGGCGGAGTTGCCGTTCAAAACCTTCGCCAGCACCCGGCAGTCTTCCTGGGAGAAAGACTTGACTATCAACCCCGTGACGGCATCCAGGGTCTTTTCCCAGCGGGACACCGTCTCCAGGTCCTCTTTCTTGGGGACCGCAAAGAGGAACTGCTCTTTCTTGGCGTCGACCATAGCGTTAACAAACCGGCGCAAATGGTTATAGGTGGGAAGTTGCCCCGCCTTGACCTTCTGGAACACCACCTCCTGCTCCCTGTGATCTTCCAGGCGGCTGATCTCGAACGCCTGGGAAGGAGAGATGACTCCGAAAATCAGGGCATCCTGGAACTTGGGAGACAGGTTCAGCAGGGACAATCTTTCATCAACCCGCCAAACCTGCTTGAACCCCAGTTTCTGGGCCAGTTCCTCCTTGGTGTAACCGTTGTCCAACATTTCCTTGAAAGCCCTGGCCTCCTCCAGGGGTGTCAGGTCCTGCCTCTGAATGTTTTCTACCAGGGCCATTTCGGCAATCTGCCGGTCTTCCGCCTCCAGGATACGCACCGGTGCGGCAGTTAAGCCGGCCATCTGGCAGGCCCGCCAGCGTCGCTCCCCGGCGATGAGCATGAACTTCTCGCCCTTGGGCACCACAACCAGGGGTTCGATCAAGCCCTGCTCCTTGATGGACAGGGCCAGTTCCTCCAGGGACTCCCGCGGAAAAACCTTGCGGGGTTGGTCTGGATTCGGGTATATAAGGGACAGAGCAATTTCATATCCGGGCTTTGGCGAGTCCGGGGCAGTGGTTTCGGGGGCCTGGGGAGAAGGCCCCCTTTCTTTTTTGGGTTTCAACTTCCGCCCGGGATGCGGGTCTTTAGGCTTGAAGTCTTCACACAACCCTTCCGGCCTGGTACATTTCCCGGTCCCTCCCGGGATGAGCTTGCCCTTTACCGGGCTCGCCTTCCGTTTCCAGAAGTCGCAGGTTGCACACTCGCCCGTGGCTATGGGCTTTTTCCTTCTGGTCATGCCGTCCTCCTTTCAAAGAATTCATTTCCTCGCTTTTCCAAAATGGCGCCCTCCGGAAATTGGGCGGTCACTTGCTGGATCATCCTTATTTCTTGGAGGGCCTGTTCTTCGGCTTCCTCCAGGGGATAGTTCCAACTCTCAATCAGATGATTCACCAACTTGTTGATAAATTCTCCGGCCGGAACATTGGCCACCCTCATGGTGGTGGTGGCCTTCCTGCTATCCAGGCCGGAAAGCGATCGCCTGCAACCGCAGGGGCCGTCAATCGTTTCTCCGTCGCACTCAAAGGTGAAACTCAGAAACTCGCCCTCAGTGCAGAAATTGAAATCGTTCTTTCTCTGACCCTGGGTCGCACTCGTTGCCACGAGCAGCTTCATGGCTGCACCTCCTTGTTAAATTGGTTTTTATTTAAAGGGCTTCAGCTCAGGTCGATGGCCCGGCGGTAGGTGAACAGATCCCGGTCGAAGTTTTCCACCTTGGGGGCGGGGGTGTTTTGGAAGGCCGAGAGCATCCCTTTCAAGAACCAATTGATGGCGCCGCCATGGACGCTCTTGGCCAGCACAGTGTCATTGCCCAGGATCTCGATGGTCGTCCCTGAGCCGGAGCTACTCGGCCGGGAGTTCAACTCGATGGCCGGCTGCCCTACTTTCTGCCGATATGCATTGATCCTCTGAATCATTTCAGCCAGGCTCATGGCATCCTCCTACTCCTCCGGGTCTGCCAGGTCGAAAATGCCGCCGAGCAGGTTTAGCAGCCCTTCCCGCTCCTCACAGATCGGGATGCAGGTGTCATAGCCTGGAAGATTTTCGAGCCAGGCAAGCTGCTCACGGAGCAGGTCCAGGTCAACCGTGATCACGCCGTATTCGGGGTGTTCCACATTTTCGAGTCCTATTACCGGCATGGCTTCACTCCTCTTCTGGTTCCACCGGCTCTAAAACACTCGACCCAGGCCGGTCAAAGGCAGCCCAGGCTGGGGTCCGGGCCAGAATGTCGTAATTCTCGCTGTCCACCTCAAGGCAGTCGGGCACAGAATCTTCCTCGATGGTTAGATAGGCCACTCCCTCCAGCAGGTCCTCCCTGGAGAAGTTCTCCCACCGCTCCTTGGCCCATTTGATCTGCTCTTCCTTGGTCCAGGAGAAGAATCCTGCCGGCAAATCGTCTGGGAAGAGCTTGATCATCCCTTGGGCCAGGAACCTAATATTCAAACCGTGGGCGTTCATGGTATCGCCCTCACTTTTTCAGGGTCGCCCAGATTCTGATTAAGGAACCGGTCCCCTTCTTTACATATGGGGCATGTACCCCAAACCCGATGGTTCAGCGGGTGCGGCCAATCCTTCTCATAGGCGCAGTCGTCGCAATAAAGCGATGATCCGCCGATCGCCCTCACCTTATCAAGCAGATCCTGCAGCAGAGCCTCGACCTCGGCCTTGGGGCCAGCGAAATAAATGGGGGGCATATCGACGTAAGGCTTCTTCGATTGGAGTGATATCGAGGCATGGGCATCACTGGAAACAAAGGCGGTTGCCTCGTGTAATTGGAACCAGCCGTTGCGGCCTCGGCATTCGATCATGGCCCGTCCTCCTTTCCCAAGTCCTTGAAGACCTGATCCACGTCGGTCCCGCCGACCAGCCGCTCATTAACCTCAGATAGGGCCCGGAGCCACCCGGATCGGAAGGCGTCCCGTTCATCACTGGTGGGGTCTCCGCCCTTGAAGCGGATGGCAAGATGCCACTCATAAGACCCTTCGGGGAATTCCCGGCAGACGTAGCACGAGCCGTTCTGAAGTTCATCGAGTTCGTGTTCATCGCCGCAGATCCGACATTCGCCGGTCTCCACGGTGGTGTAACTCTCCCGGTCCTGGGTATCGGTGTAGGATTCCCGGTTTTGGCCTTCGGTGCCCTTCATGGGATTGTTCATATTGTGGCCTCCTCCTTTACCCAATCCATCAGGGAGGGATAGGTGGGGAATACCTCTTCTATGCAATCCATGATTTCCCGCAAAATCGGGATTTCAGAAATTGCTTTGTCCCCTACTGCTCTAATCTTTTTCTTGATTTCCACCACTACGCCGGAGCTTTCGTCGTCCGGGATATCCACATCTAAAGGGGGATCGCCGGGACGGAAAACCCGGGTAACCGGGGGGCGGTCCCAGTCCATCGAGCTTTCCCGATCAAAAGGGATGCCTTTCTTGACCAAAAATTCTTCCAGTTCAGCGAATTCGCCATACCGGGCCTCACCATTCGAGAAAACCAGCAGCCCCTCCTGGATGTCGATTTCCATGCTGGCATAAAGGCGTTTTGTTTCGATCTCGAAATTAGGCCCGAACACTTGGGGTTTAAACTCAATGTCATATTCCTTTTCCAGCAACGCCCTGATTTCCTGATCAAAGCAGTTTACCGGGAACATGATGGTTGCTGATGATTCTGGTGCACTCATGGTCTTACCTCCTCAAAGATTTGGGTCACCGGGTATCCGGCAGCACCCGGTTAACTGAGATCGATCAGCCGCTTGTAATTCCCGGAGATGGTGCTCACATCATCCAGCTTGCCCGCTGCCGCGGCGACCTGGTCGGCCAGGTTCGCCAACTGCTGTTTCAGGGTTTCGTTGTCCTTCAAGGTCTCGTAGTCGGTGCCGTTGAGGACGGAGCGCAATCCGGTCAAGGTCTTCTCGACTTCCGTGTCGCCGAAGATGTTTAAGTCCTTGAACCAGTTCTCCACCCGGCGCACACTCTCCAGGGTGTCGTTGCGGACGATGCGGCCGTCTTTCAGCCGGCTGGAAAGGTTGGTCACCACCTCCAGGACCTTCTTGCGGAGGTAAACCACGGCTTCCTCCACCATCTCCTCGTAGCGGGCCTGGAGTTCATCCTTGGCCCGCTGATAGGCCTCGATGACTTCCGGGGCGCTTCCTTCCTTGATTTCGGCGCCCTTGATGTCAAAGACGCTCCAGAAGAAATCGAACTTCCGGCGAAGCTGGCTCTTAGTGGGGTAGTGGGGTGCGAGCCGCGGCCAGATGTCCGGGTATTTCTCCCGCCATTGCTCCTGGATGGCGTCGTAGTGGGCCACGAACTCCTCGGCCTGGGCCAAATACTCAGCCTTCAGTTCTTCCAGCCTCTCCACCACCCGGGCCAGGTTCCGCTTGGGAATGGCCCGGACATATTCGACCACGAAGGGATAGGAGGTATCGTTCAGATAACTCCGGGCCTTGTTGGAAAGCTGGGAAAAGAGTTGCCGCCATTCCTGGGGATACAACTTTTTGTTCCCAAGGTAGAAGATTTCCGGGACTTCGCCGTCTTTGAGCCCCAGATCTTCGGCGCTCAACTTGGCCTGTCCCGGCCAGGACCGCACGGCCAACTGAATGGCCACCATCTCTTCGAAGCCGTTACCATTGGTTTTCATTGCTTTCCTCCGATTGAAAAAATTAAGGCCGGTCAATGCCGGCCAGCTTGGGGAACCATCGCTCCCTTAGTCCAAACCGGGGCGCCGCCGCCCCGGGCTGGATAAAAGAGAGAGCGTTTTACTTATTGGAGAATTACCCGCACCACCGATTGCTATTCAGATCCTCGAACCCAGGAGCCGGCGGCCCCAGGGTGGAGAGAATTTCCGCTGTCTCCTCCGTCCACCAGGGGGTGGAGGCGGCGCCTTCTTCAGTGAATTCGAACTCAAGCTCGCTGGTTGGCATTGGTCTTTACCCCCTGGAAATATTCGGGTTTGTTCTTCCTGTCGGACACCACACCCAGGGCCTTCTCGAAGTGACCCATGGCCCCATCGCAGCTTTTCCCCTGGAAACCCTTACCTTCCAGATGAATCTCGCCGGTTACTTCGAAATCAATGATGATCTCTTGCATGACTACCTCCTGCAAATTAGCCGGATGCGGCCGTCGTCTTGTTTCTTTTCGGTGACCCGGTAACCCTTCTTCTTGGCCTCAGCCTTGGCCTTCTCCACGCCGTAGGCTTGCTTGAGACGCCCCAGCCAGATGTCGCCAAATCTTCCCTGGCCGTCGGTGCCCCGGTCGAAATCGGATATCCAGACCCGGTAAGTGCCATTCAACAGGCGCTCAAAACCGATGTCGTTGGCGTAAGCCTGAACATACTGGCGCCGGATAATGATATGGGCCATCTGTTCCCGCTTATCACCCTGGTAACCATAAAGCGGTTGAGCCTCCTGGTGGACCTTAATTCCCTCCGGATTAATTCCCAAACGAACCAGGGCGGCCACCAGGGCCGCCCCGTCCCGGAACTCGATTTGCACTTCTGAGTAGTGGCTCATTTTTTAGGACCTCCTGGAATGGATATGGCCATTCCCGCGATTCGGATTTCTTTTTCAATTCCGATCTGTAGAAGCTGTCGAATACAGGCATCGATATCGCCGCCATGCAGCGCCTTCGCCCGGGCCGTTAGTACCAACCATTGCCATTTGGGGAGTCGGATCGGGACTGGAGCCTCGATAATCTCCCTGGTCTCGTCGTTGATCTCGACCGCCATCATGCGGATTTCCTCCTCATGTCCTCCATCTGTTTCTTAAGGGCTTGCACCAGCCCTTTCTTGAATTCTTTCGGCAACGAGGCGAAGTCGTAAACCCTGTCACCCTTAACTGCCCGGGCCTTGATGCAGCAGCCGGCCCCGCCCCCGATGATCTCAGAATCAATCAAGGCAATCTGGCAAACCGCTTGATCGTCTTGGAAGGAGAGTCCGGGGCAGAGAGTATATCTCCCAACCCCGAAAAAGAATTGTCCAGCCGGGCAAGTTTCGACCAGACAACAATAACCGCAGCGACAACAAGGATAAGGAAATTCGGCGCTCATACCTGCACCCTCCGCTTACCCTTCACTTCCTCCAGGACCTGTCGGCTGGCCGGGATAGTCCGGGGCTTGGCCCACTCCCGCAAAGCGTCCATCTGGTTTTTTTGGCTTTTACTTATGGGGATGACGAACCGGGTCGCCGCCATCACGTCCCCGCCGTTGTAGGCGGCTTCAATGGCCACCTGCCTAATCTCCGCCCCGGAATAACCTTCCAGGTCTTCCGGGCTGGGGATCTTGATAGTGTCGGTCACCCCGAACATCTCGCAGTAAATTCCCAGGATATGCAGCCTCTCCTTGGGATTCGGGTTATCCACAAAGAAGATGGCGTCCCACCTTCCCATCCTGGTGTATTCCGGGGGAAGCTTTGAGTAGTCGTTGCAGGTCGCTATCACGAAGACCTCAGAGGTATGGTCATTTAGCCAGGTTAAGAAAGTTCCACCCACTCTCTGCGTCGTACCTCCATTCGAAGAGCCGCCGCCTATCCCGGCCAGGCCTTTTTCGATTTCATCCAGGAAAAGGATGCAGGGCGCCATGGCATCCACCACCTTGAGGGCCTCCCGCATCTTGGCCTCAGACTCGCCCACCAGGGAGCCGAAGACCTTCCCCAGGTTGAGGGACAGACAGGGCCAGCCCACCTGATTGCCCAGGGCCTTGGCAAAGTGGCTCTTACCGGTCCCCGGCACGCCCAATAGCAGGATGCCCCGGAAAGGCAGCCCTGGCCGCCGGTTCTTGAAGCGGTTCAGAGTCCACTCTTTCAGGTTCTCCAGGCCGCCCAGGGTCTTAAAGGTCTCGGTAAATTGGCTGAATTCCAGGGCGGCAGATTTCTTGACCATCTGGGCCTTGAGTTCGGTGATGGTCTTGGGGTCGAAGCGTTTCTGCCGCACCAGAGCCAGGGCCAGGGCATTTTCGCTTTCTTCCCAGGTCAACCCCTGGGCCGCATCCAGGACTGCGTCTTCGTTTTCTGCCTTGATTCCGGTGCTCTCTTCCAGACTTGCCAGGATGCTTTTAAGCTCCTCTCGGGTCGGTAGAGGAAAATCAAGGACCACCACCTCCCGTTCCAGTTCCGCGGGCAGTTCAGCGTCCGGAGCGACTATGACCAGTGTGATCCCTCTGGCCTTGTAAGCCGGGAGATTGTTTTGGATCGCCTGGATCACTACCGGTTCCTTGATGGAGAAATGGTAATTCCTAAGGAACCAGACCGCCTTTTCTTTCCCCCGGGCTGCAATATTGGGCAGGTCGAAAGGATCAGCCTCTTCCCATTCTGCCCCGTTGCCCAGCTCCCGGTAACCTCGCACCAGATCCCACTGATAAGGGGTCCGTCCGTTGATCTTCTTGACCATGGAGCCGATGAAGCGCTCCGGCTCAAACGTCCGCACCATTAGTACCGGGTAACCGGCCTTCAGATAGTCGGTGATCATTGCCTTGCCTCCAAAATAATGTTGTTACTTAAAGGTCATCGAATAGGCCGGGCTCCTGGAGTTCCGGGACATGTACTCCCAGGTGCTTCTCCAGCCATTCGGCCACCAATCTGCGGTGACAGAATCTGCCGGGAGCCTCCCAACATAAGAGAATTGCGTCTTCCCCCAGGTCAGCGAAGACTTTGTGGGGGTCCAGTTTGTCCAGAATCTTCTGATATTCAACCCTGTAGGCCGCCTCGTCCATCTTCAGCATCTCCCGCCGGGGAGCGAGAGCCGGGTAAGAGCGGCCGTGATAAGCCTTGGGAGAGTGAAAGGCGATGGATACCAGGCGCTCCCCCAATTGATTCTGCCGGTTCAGTACACTGAAAAAGGTACAGGTTTGCACCTTACCTCCTTTCGAAATGTCCTGGTACGTCCCAGGACGTCCCGGTCTAAATTCAACCACTGGTCTCTAATCCTTGGGGCCGGAGTAGAAGTAAATCCCGGTGCGGCTGTCCCAGTACCCCTGGCGCCTTTTCAGCCGCCGGCCCCACTCGCCATTAATTTCGAGGGTGAAGACGTGGAACCGGCCGCACCAGCGGGAATCCACCTCGTAGAATTTGGAGCAGTCCTCGGTAAAAGCCCTCCAGGAACCGGGAAGGGGATGCGCCTGCACCTGGGTTCCAACCAGGTAAAGGGGTTTTTCAACGGCCCGCAGTTCCGGGATTTCGGGATAATCTTGCTTCTCAGCGGTAGCCATGCTATAAGCAGACATCGTCTTTGCCTCCAGGCTTGAGATGGTTTTGGGCCTCCTGGGGATGCCGCCCCAGGGGGCTCGGTTGTTTATCGGGAAGGGGTAGAAAAAGCCGCCGCCAGTTCATCCTGTAGGCTGACTAGTTCTTTTTCCAGTTGAGCGATCCGGGGGAGGGCCAGGTCATTGATGGCCGCCTGCGCCAGCTTGAGCTGTCCTTTGAGGTAGAGAATCTGTTGAACGGCCCAGGCCGGGTCACCCCAGGACCTGCCCCTGATCAATTCCTCATCCATGTCCATCACGGTTTTCATGGGAGCACCTCGATAGAAGAGACGCCTTCCTGCTGGGCCTGCTTGATGGCCAGCTTCCTGGCCTCGGTGTAAGTCCCGGCGAACCATTCGATCTGCTCGCCGATTTGAAAAGCCCACCTCCCCCAGCCTCTGGGGAGCCGTCCATGACTCGCTTCATATTGTCCGGTCGAAACTCTGACAGCCATCTTCTTTCTCCTCATCCCTTAACCCTGCCAGGTCGGCCAGGTGGTTTACCATCTCGTCCAACTCTTCATGGGCCCTCCTGAATTGGCCCACAAATTCCATGGGGATGTTCTCACCGTGGGCGTCCAAGTTCTGCATGATGGCAAATGCCCGGTTTTCGATCAGCTCCAGGGCCTTTCGGATCATTTCCAAATGCTCCCGATTTTCTTCCATCTTGGTTGCCTCCAGTCGGATATGAGCTTTGGCGCTCATTGAGGGGCAGGAACTCGGCTAGAACTCCCGCCCCCCGCAATCAGGGCCAAAATCGTTTTGGAATAGTCGGTTTCACGCTTCCCCAACCCGGCCGCCTGAATCACCTCCACCGTTTCCCGTCCCCTTCCTTCCTGGAGTTTCCATCGCTCCACCACCTCCAGGCCGCTTTATGCTCAGGGCCACTACTCCGGTTTCCTTGATCCCGCCCGTCTCCGGGTCAGCCATGCGCTCGGTTTTCAGGGCGCCGATCCCCCAGGGTTCTTTTCGGTAAACCCACAAACCCGCGAGCCTTCAGGTTCATCGCCTTGGCGCTCAGTTCCAGGTCACTTCCGGTTGTGCCGCCTACCCGCCTCTTTTGGAGCCGGGGGAGCCTCGGTGGGACTGGCCCATCCTGCGCTCATTTGCAAGTTCGCCGTCCTCTCAAGGGGGCCAGGATTGCTATTTCCTCTCTGATATGCCCGGGCGCTGCCTTCATTTTTCGATGCGCTGGGGAGATTTTTTATGGACTGGCGACTCCCCCTGGTCCGTTGCCTGGGCGGCTGGTGTCGGCTGTGGGCGCCGTGGCTTTGATCGATAAGTTTGCCTCCTGTTTTTTAAGGGATGGTTTGATTGTCAATAATAGTAGATGCACGCAACATGCCTAAATGCGCCAAATAACACATAAATTAACCCATGAATAACGTAATGCGATTAATGAGTTACACAAGTTTATCCATGGCTTTTACACACACTGCATGCAGCAATGCTATATAGTCCAAATATTTTGACCCATTTGATTGCACCGCAACTGACCATCCTTTTTAGTAATACGTATTGAAAGTTGCTTAGTATTAATAATTTGACAGTCACGCCTCTAAATACAATTAATTGCACCATTAAACAATCATATAATTATCCATTGTTATTAAGCCAAAAGGACAATACTTCGCCGTCTCCCTACGTTATTAGGGTTTGTATTAATATTATTTATTGGGGATCAGTAAAGCTTTGTTAAGCTCTAAACAACGTGTAACGCGTAATCGAACTCCTTATAAATCAAGCCCTCCGAACTGGGGATTTGGCAGAGGTATTCCGACCGCCAGGTCTGCTCCGATACCTGGCGCTTCCTGGTAATGGCATCATCGATCCGGTAGTAACCGTCGGCCTCTCTTGCCCGGCCTTCGCAGTCCTCCCAGAGGTCGCAGTCGCCGCAGTCCCGGCCTTCGCACCGTTCCAGGACATCCAGAATGCACCATTTGTATAGCCGGTAGCCCCGGGCCGGGGCGTCCTCCACCACGGTCTGCATGAGGCCGTAAGTCTTGTGCATGGTGGAGTAGATATGCGTGGAAGCCCGATGGCCGCCTTTGGTCATGGGGATGGAGAGAGCCGCCTCATAAATCCGGGGATCCATCTCATCAACTTCGTCCAGTTTCAGCTTTTGCGGATGCGCCCCGCGTACACTTTTGGAGGAGGCGGTGAGAATCTGGATATTGGAGAGGTTGTTTAGAACAGTCCGTTGTGCCAGGATTTCGCCCCGCAACAAATGCTGAAAATTGCCATTGGCCAGGCCCCAGCCGTCACCCTCGCCGGTCAGATGCTCATACATGCGCTTGCTCTGTTCCAGCGAGCCGCCCAAGACTTTGGTGGCGCAGCCGGCCTTGAACACCGTATCAAGCCAGGTCACCAGGGCTCCCAGGAGGGTCTTGCCGCCGCCTCGGTTGGCCCAGCAGATGGCATCCGGGGTGCATTCAAAAAAGGCGTCTACCAGGTACTCAGCCGGCGGGGTGTGCTCCGGACAGACCTGACTGCGAGGAATGCACAGGGGCGTACCGGACTTCCCATGGAAAAAGGTCTCCACGAAATCCAGCAACTCGTCCGGGTTCTTGAAACCATGGCGCCGGTGGTGCTCGATCAGTTCCCGATCCAGCAGATCGAGGTCCAAATCTGCAAGGTTACCGATCATGGGGTCCTCTGCAATAGCAACCAGTATGCCAAGATGCTGAAAAGTATCAGGAATCGGGCCAGGCTTAGACGAGCTTTAAAAGGTGAAATACCGGCAATCCAAATGGCAATATAATTAATGGGGTTAGTTCGTGTTCGTTGAAGTACCGGGCCATACGCAACCCGGCAAACGCAAGAATGGTGTGGGTTTATCCGGTTTGCAAGCCGGTGGCGCCATTCGGTGGGGAAAATGGGTGCTATAGCCTGCAAAGTGGGGAGCAGGGGTCTTTTTCGAGGGTCAAGTGGGGAATAGACCTTTATGTAGAAGTTTCTTGCCATATTTGTAAAAAGCAGAATTTTTTTAAATCTCAAGATTTTTTATGCCCTTCGCCTTGGCGATCTTCAGGAAATAGTAGTAGGCCGCTCGCACTTCATCGTCCGTGAAGTCGATGCCGGGGTTGAGGTCCAGCTTATCCGCCACCTTGTCGATCAGCCCAACCCCCTGAAGGAATTTCACGTAGCGCTCCAGCAGGGCAATGTAGTTCCGCTTGTGAGCCACTTTCGCAAAAGGGTTCGTGGCGAGCTGTGCCGCCCGCAACTCCTGGCGCATCTCCCTTTCGTAACCCCGGATTACCTTCCCGATAATTTCGGGTTGACTTACCCCCTGGGTCAGAGCCCGATCCAGGTCTTTGCCCGCCCGGATGTCATATTCCACCATGCGCACTGAAATGCCGTATTTCTCAGCAATTTCAGTCTCTTTCCAGCCGGAATCGATGAGTTCCTGGATCTCCCGAATGCGCTTCTGGCGGCGCCTGGAAATGGGCGGAATTTCAGGCTTTTGCTCCGGGGTTCCCGAAATTGGCGATTTCATCTCATGGGCCTCAAGGTCGTCGGGGCCTTCTCCCGGTCTTCTGAAAGGCGGTCATTTGCGAACTCATAGTTTCACCTGCGCTCCACCGGCCTAATCGCCAAAAACCGCCATGGCATGGGCCACCCGGGGCAACAAATCGGTTTTCGCCGGAGTCTTGAATTGCCGAAGCTGAACAGCCTCCTCCTTATAGCTTTCAACCTGCTCTTTCAGGCTTTTGACCTCCTCTTCCAATCTCAGGGTTTCCCGGAGCAGTTCCTCACTTTCAGCCGCCAATCTTTTTTCCTGGCCGAGAAGCCGCTCATTTTCAGGTTTCAGCCTGTCATTCTCCTCCAGCAACCTCTCTATGGTGCGGCTCAGCCGGAGGATGATCTCCTCAACAGCAGTCATTTCTTGGGGAGAGGTTGCCCGCGGCTCGAGGTTGATCGCCGGTTCGAGGTGAAAAGGCGGTGCTTCGTGGATAATTTCTTCTTCTGTTGCTCTTTTATAAAAAAATACTGCTCCTACCTTATGCCTGATAAGTTCACCAGTCTTAAAAAGTCTTGCCAGAAGAAATGCGATGCTCTGTACAGTTTCATTTGGATAATAGCGACCTCTAATTTCGCTCGCACAAACACTCTTATTATATTTTGCTACGATTCCTATCATTTCTTTTTTTGATAATGTATAATTGACCATAATATTTCCTCCACCGATAAATTCATTTATTTTTAGTTGCGCTATTTTCTCCCTGCATTCCTTGGCAGTTTTCTCAGCCTCCAATTTAGGGCCAACTTTTATTGATTTTCTTTGCCTTCGGAAATTTATGAATATCCACCATTCATTGCTCCCCTTTATTTTTTCTCTTACTTTCACAGCCATTTTTAAACTCTTCCAGTTTGCTACAATCCAGCTTTACGGGCGGATTGCCGGGAATGAAAGGCAGTCGCTCCTTTCCATCCGGCATAGAAATATCGCAGCCCATCCGGCCCGTGGTGGGGGCCTTTGCCGGGCTCATGCTTTTCGTATTGGCTCATCTCCACCAACAATTCCCGTGGGCAGAACCGGGAGAAGACCAGCCCCGCCGCTCCCCTGGTCATCCTGGCGGTCTTGAGCCATTGCTTGACAATTTCATGGCCCCAAGCCACCGGTTGTCTCGGCCCGGCAATCTCCACCCCGAAGGCCAGGGAATAAGCCCGCAGCATATCCGGGGCCGAAGGATCGCCCCAGCCACCGGTGAGCTGCCCGTAACCCCGGGCCTGGTGGATGTTCAGGGCGATCCTGGCGTTTTCATCCGGGGTCCTGAGTACCTGATAATGGGCGAAAAGCACGATCACCCGTTCCCACCTCCGATCCGGCTGAATCCAGAGAGTAACGTTGGGGTTGCGGTAGCCTTTGTCTATCCCCAGATACAGGTCGCATTCGGGGTTATAATAAGGGTCCTCCATGGTAACGGGCCTCCCACCGCAGTTTCTTTTGAGTCGGGTGCAAATCCATCCTCGGCCGAGAGACTCTCGACCATTTACCTCCGCCGCATTCTCCGATGAGTTTCCAGCCTGCCCCTTGCAGACTGGCCCCGGATTCCTCCGGGAGCGTATAGGTGATCAGCTTCAGGTAGCCCAACGCCCAGGCGGCCCGCTGGCAGGCTCCGTAAAGCATCGAATTGGCATTCCTGGTGCCGTCCGTGCAGGTCCGGTTAACCTCAAGTGTCAGGCCGTCGTCGAGATGCCTGGCTACCGGCCGCCCCACAATGGCAACCCCGACGATTTCTTTCTCATTGGCGACTGCCAGGCAAAATTTGCACCCCGGAACCGGCCGGTGATGGCGATGATGCAGACGCACAAATTCGTTGGCTTCCTTGAGGGTAATCGGGACGACCCGGAGGCTCATTTCTTCATCTCTCCCGGCTTGATCCCGAACTGGTTTAGGAGCTGGCCGGCCGCCTCTTTCTTCAGGACGCTGTCGGCCAGGTGGTTCAAGGTGCCGTCCGGCAGGATGATCCTGTTGCCTTTCAAGACCTGCCAGCCTGCAATCGCCTGGAGAGCCTCCACCTGGGCCAGCCCCGCCCATCCCTGGAAGTCGATCCTGGTTTTCCGCCAGAGGTCTTCCAGGTCCACTTCCTGTCCCGGTGGAGGAGGGGGTGGTAACTCCCGCTTCACCTGGGGCCAGGCCGCCGCCAGGCTCATGAGAACCGGGTCCCGAACCATGAGGGCTACGCCCTGGTAGTTCTCGGCGGCCCGGTGGATCAAGAGAGCATCATCCCAGCCCATTCAAGAACTCCTCGGGCAACATGTCGGCCCGCACATATAGAGGGTGCTTGGGTTGCCCTGTTTTGGTAGTGCCCAGGCAGTACAAGGGGACTTCGGCGTCCTTGAATAAATTCAGGATATGCTGGTGCCGGTTTCGATAAACCCCATGGTTCCCCCAGGCGGCCATGATAACTGCTCCCTGCCGCCTCCGTATCTTGGCCATTTCTAAAAGCCAGTAATCATTATCCGGCCCCACCGGATAAGTAGCTGCCTTCATCACCCGGGGGTCCGTCGCCCGGTAAGCAAAGGCATTCATCATCACCAAACCGCCATAGCCCCAATCCCGGGCGAACCGGATGCACCGCCTCACCGTGGGGTCGTCATTCACCTCATCCGCGGTGGAGGGGTTGAGCCCTATGAACATGGCCGAAACCTTTTCCGGCTCCCAAACCCGATGCAGGGTATATCTCCAGGTCCGGCAAGGGGAAAACCTGGCGCTGCGGAATTCCCGAGAGAGGTTCATAGGTTCGAACAGACCTTTCACTCGGTTACTCCCTCCCCCACCGGCTGCCCGGTGGATCGTCAGGACGTCATCCCTGCTCACCGAATCCTCGCCAAGATTTTGCCGGCCAGGCGGCGCCATCCTCCCCAAACCGGGAGGAGCATCTTCCCCCACCTGGTTTCAAACTCGACGCCGAAAAGGGCCAGCGTCAAAATCCAGCCCAAAATTATCGCCGGAGCAAAGTAGTCGGAGGCTTTGCCGCGATAGAGCACAACATCTCTAGTGCTTGTCTGAATTGCCATTAGTCCCATTCACCTCCGTCATCTGGTCCAGCCCGATCCGAGCCAGTTCCAGGAGCTTCAGGAAGGCCGCGGCGCTATTCTTGATCTGGCAGCGTTTCTTGATCTTCACCACCAGATCGAAAAAGGCGTCGTAGGTGTTCAGGTTGGCCAGGTAAACGGCGTCGGCGGAAAAGGCCACGGCCGTTTCCTTGAGAAGCTGGTCCAGGCTCTCGATCTCTTCCGGCAGGAACATGAAATTCGCCAGCTTGTATTGGAGCCGTTGTTCGGAGATGGCAGCGAACTTAATCCCCTCCAGGCTTTTGATCGTCTCAGAATCCAGCCCGGCATAGAGCCTGGATTGGACGTCCTTGATGCTCTCCCACAGCTCTTTTAAAATCACCAGGTCGTCCTGGCCGCAGATGGCGTTATGGGAAAGCTGAATCCCCAGCTTCTCGTCGTCGCTCTTCTCCTCGGCCACCACCATCACCAGAATTTGCTCCAGGCCGGCCTGCCGGGCCGCCATGGTGCGGTGATTGCCGGAGAGCACCAGGAGTTTGCCGCTCTTCTCCCGGTAACAAAGGGGCAAGGAAGAGAGGTTCCCGTCCTTTTTGACGTTCTCCACCAGGGTCTGGAACTGCTCGGCCTTCATGTACCTGGCGTTCTTGTCCAGGAGATGCAGCTCTTCCGGAATCACCAATTCCAGGCGGTAGGGGAACAGACCCGCCAGCTTCTCATTTAGCAAGTTCAGGACTTCTCGAATTTCTTCAGCCATAATGGGATTACCTCGCTCAAGTTGCGAATGCCCATCTCGGTTGAGTAGACCAGCTTGCCTTCATCCCTGCGGGCCAGTTTGAACAGGCCCCGGTATTTCATGGACACCGGCTTGTCGGTGAAGACCATGGTGGTGCAGTTTGGGAGTTCCGCCAGGAGCTTTTCTTCCATCATCCGGCGAATCTCCCTGGTCTGGATTACCAGCAATAAGAGCTTCGCCAGCCTCCGGTAACGGGTGGAATTGACCACGAAGTCGGCCAGGAGATAGACGTCGCCCCGCCCCTGCATCCGGGCGAAGATCAGGAAACCGAAGACTTTGCCATCCACGGCCACCGCAAAGGGAGCCTCTCCGTCCGCCGGAATCCCCACGCCCTTGGACAGGTAAACATCCCGGTAGTAATTGACCACGGCGTTGCTGGTGGGGACGATGGTGAGTTGGGAAGCTGCAGTGATCTCGTCCTGGTCCGACAGCCTGGCAAACGGCACGAACTGCGAGCGGCGCTGCTGCTTCAGGACCGCCAGCCTAAGAGCCGCCATGTTGGAGTAGATATAGACCGGCTTCATCCTGGCCTTGCGCACCACCGCCACCATGGGGAGCCCCGGGTACACCCGGTCGTCCAGGTAGAGGTAATCACGCTCCATCATCTTCAGGATGGTGCGCTTCTTGCGCTCCTCGTCGATGATCTGGTAGTCAGGCTCGTCCCAATTGAAGATCTCACCCATCCGCTTGAACATCCGCTCGTAGCCGCCGGCGTAAGTGGGAAGAAAGGCGATGACCACCGCCTCTTTCGGGATTTCGTCCAGCAGGTCGAAAATATCCTTGCCGGTGTAGCCTTCCAGCCGGATTTCCTGCTTGCGCTCCCGGAGCTTCTCTACCGTCGCCTCATGAAACTGGGCGAAGTTGTTGCGGTAATGGGCCCAGTGCCGGGCCTTAAAGGCATTGTTCGCCTTCTCGTATTTCAGGGCCTCCAGGAGCACCATCAACGTGGCGGACTTGCCCTCCACGTCCTCCATATAGGGTTCGAGCCATTTATACGCTTCTTCCTTTACCGAGAGCTCAAAAGGCTGATTTGCTAGATAGGCCCCCAGGGCGCCGGAGTAAAGGGAAACGTCGTTCCCCCAAATCCGGGCCTTGGGAGCATACCTGGAGAGAATCTGCTCCACCGAGAAATTGCCGGAACAGCCCACATAGACCTCCCGGCCGTCAAAGGCGTGGCCGTTGTTACCCAGCCATTTTCTGGTCTCGGCGTTAATGGAGCCGACAAAGCCCATTAAAGAAGCCCCCAGGGGATTGACGGGAAGGCATGGCCCGACTCCCTGATCCAAGGCCCCTTGTTGTTCCGCCGCCGGTACACAAAGATGCCGATTTGGTCCACGTAGACCCGGGTGCTGCCTTTTTGGAGATAGCTGCCAGACTTATCTCTTCCTGCGGGTGAGTACCCCTTGTTTTTCAGCCGGCGAATCGCCCCTGCCATGTTGTCCGGGTCTGACATTCTCAACCTTTCAGGGCCGCGCCGGCCTGTTTCAAGGCGGTCTGAAACAGCTTCAAACCTTCCGGGGTGAAGCCGATCTCGATTTCTCCCACCCCGGCGGCGTCCTCCGCCGAGCCGTCGCCGATGGCCAGGCTCAGGTCCACCTGGCCTCCATTGGTGGCCAGGTGCAACCGGGCCGGTTTTAACTCCGGCACCGCCGCGCCCGGCCGGGTGATGGACACCGTACAACGCAATTCAGCGGCGTATTTCTGGTCGGTCAGTTCAAGCATCTCTTATCTCCTCTCTTCTATTTCTCGCAGCCAAGCAGCATGGCGTTTGAGCTTGGGGTTAAATTCTTCCACCTTGATTCCGGTGGCTTTCTCCATCCACACCGCCACCACCCGGCGATGACAGAACACGCCCGGGTCCTCCCAACACAGCATGAGGAAGTTGTCACCGCCCAGGTCCCGGATGATCTTGTGGGGATCCAGCCTGTCCAGGACCTGCGCCCGGTAAAGCGGGATGAAGGTCTTCGGGTCCATAATTTTAATGAGTGCGCGTGGCGGAGCCAGCACGAGGTATCGGGCTCCCCGCCAACCCCGGGGCACTCCAAGGGAGATGGCCACCGCCTGGGGGAGGTGGCCGGCGATTTTGAAACTGGAAGTGAAAATCATGCCGCAGCCTCCAGCAAATCCTTTTTCAGGTAGAAGGGCTTACCCAGCCGAGTGAGCCTCTCCTCCATCTCCCCCTTGAACCTCCGCCAATCGATCTTTTTGGCTAAGGGATGATAGTTGAGTTTCCCGACTTTATAGAGGTCGACGAATTCATGGGTCGCGTCCAGGAGCCGATAGACCGCCTCAGGGTCGATGACCGGTTCGAAGGAGACCCAGGTCTTAAGGCCGAGCTTTCTAGCAAAATAGAGCGAGCCGATCCGGTCCATGGGCATCGCGGCCTGCGGCTCCCATTCCAGGCTGATTAAGCGGTCATGGTGGGTTAAGGTGACGCTCCAGGTATTGGCGGCGTTCAGGGTCAGGAGGTCATTATCCCGTTCCAGTCCCCAGGCCCCACCCTTGGTTAAAATGGTCGCCGTGAGGCCATGAGCCATGAGGATTTCCAGCGCCCGCCGGGTAACCTGGGTGGCCCTTTCCAGCGGCTGGTAAGGGTCGCTGGTGAAAGAGAGCAGGATCTCCCGCTTATCCCCTGCCATCCGGTGGGCCTGTTCTTCCAGGTCCTCCAGGACTCCCGGCCGAGACTCGATATAGGAGGGGTCGTGGAAGGTCGCCCGGTCCGTGAAGGTGGCGGTGGGGGCGTAACAGTAACTACAGCCGTGCAGGCAGCCCCGGTAGAGGTTCAGGGCCAGGGGCGCATATTCCCTGGCTTTGCCCCGGGGTTCATAAATTACTGTTCTTTTCATAGCCACCTCACCTTCGGCATGACTTCGGTCGCCAGGCCCAGCACCAGAAAATGCAGGGCGCCGATCCCGTAGTTGTCCATGTCCAGGGGTTTGTCCCTGAATGGCTTCCTTGGGTCACGCTCCGGCATCCGGTACTTGAAAAACTCCTGCACCGTCTTGGGGCAATCCCGGGAGAAGGTGAGTCCCCCAGGTAGCCCTTTGGCATGGTTGCCTAACCGCTTCCCCAAGAGATTTCTGGCCAGGGCCAGCTCATCCGGCGCCGCCACCGCCCACAATCTCTGTTTTCGCAGCCGCTTGATAAATTCCGGTTCCTTGGGGTCGCAGTAGAATTTCCTGATCTTCAACTCTTGGGCCCAGGCCTTGGCAATGGGCAGAAGGTCGTCGAAGTAAAAGCTCTCCTCATAAAGCTCCCGGAAGATATGGAGGTGATCCCCGGGAGCCGGGGTATATTCGCCGGCCAACATGACTGTGGGGTTATCCATCCCCCATTTGATCCCGACGTAGATTCTGGATTTGGGCTCGTCCATGTCAGCTCTGCAGGCTCCGGTAATAATCGATATTGGTCAGCACCCAGCGGCCGGTTTCATCTCTCTTGGCCGGAATACTGCCTTCCCGGAGCAGCTTCCTGACCGAGTCGGGATGCATCTCCAGGAATTTGGCGATGGCCTTGACTCCCCGGTAAAACACGATCGGCACAGTGACAGTCGGCTGGTGCATAAGAGAAGAGTCCATTGAAATAGCCCCCTTTTTAGATTGCCTTATCCAGCGTCTCTATCTCGATCTCCCACCTGGCCGGATCGCCGTAATATTTCCCGGTTCCCGGCAGGTATTCCACGACTTGCTTGTCATCCATCCAAAAAACGCCCTTGCACACGTCCTTGAGGTTCTTGATGCAGTTGTCCAGGTCCGGCTTGGTGGTGGGCCGGATTTCCCCGGCCAGGGCCGCGGCCTGCCATTTCTTAGATTTGCTTCTGGGGATAGGCAGAAATGCCTTGACCCCCAGAAGCAGTGGACCTGAAAGCGGCTCCGGCGGCCGATGGGCGTACATCAGGGTGAGCAGCTTCTCCTCTTCCAGAAGCTGCTCCCCGTCTTTACGCGGTTTGCCGGCGATGGCCCTGCCGCCGACCAGAAAGGCCCGGCCCCGCGCCCGCTTTTGGCCTTTTGGTTCCAGGACGATGGTGAATTTCACCGTGTCGGCCTCCGTTCCCGGTTCCAGTAATACCAGGCGATCCTGATCCGGGTGATCACGCTACCGAGCCAATCCCACGCCCCCAGGACAGCCAGGCCAGTGAAGGCCGCGGCGATAATGCCCAGGCCGGCGGCGTAGCCGAGTTTGAAGGCCTCAAGCATCATCGCTCCTCACCTGGCCATGACGTTGACTGCCTGCGGCCCTTTGGGTCCCTGACCAAGCTCGAACTCCACCTGCTGGCCTTCCTTCAGGGACTTGAAACCGTTGCTCCGGATGGCGCTGTAGTGCACGAAGACATCGGACCCGCTTTCCCGGGCGATGAAGCCATAACCTTTGGTTTCGTTGAACCATTTGACCGTACCGATTTCCTTCACTTGCTTACCTCCTGTGGTTAGGTTATTTTTGCCACCTGCGATCCTTGCCGCGCAGGTTCAGGATTTCTCCCATGCCGGCGATCCGGGAAGCGATGCGCTCTCCGAAATCCCCGTAGTGTTCCGCCACCCGGTCCAGGGAGAAGTTGCTGGTGATGACGGTGGGCAGCCTATGCCCGGCCCGGAAATCCAGAACGTCGTAAAGGGCCTCCTGCACCAAGTCGGTGTGCCGTTCCGCTCCCAGATCGTCGATCACCAGGAAGCGATACCGGGAAAAGTCGCTGATAATTTCCGATGCCGGCTGGTTGTAAGAGCTGCGAAAAGAATCCCGCAACCGGTTCATCAAATCGACACTCCTGATAAAGACCTTGCTCGCCTCCCCCCGGGTCTGGATTTCCCGCACCAGGTAGGCCACGGCCAGATGGGTTTTCCCCACCCCGGCGCCGCCGTGAATAAACACGGGCGGGGTCTCCGGAGGGTTGTGAAAGTCGCTAAGCCGGGCCTTCAGGTGGACCGGGAACACTCGCTTGTCCAGGAGAATCCTCTCCAGGGCCTGCTCCTCCTGCTCCGGGGTCGGTGGCGAAGGTGCGGCCGATGGCGGCATATTTTCCAGAATCCGCTCGATCCTTTTCCTTATGGGCTCCAAACCGGAGCCTGTCTTTCCCGCTGTTTCCTCCGGCTCCGAAGTCGTGGTCATAATTGCCCTCCAGCACTTTCAAACAGTTGGTATCGCTGCGCATGAGAAAGTCGAAGGTCAGCCAGGGCTTGTTCAGCACCCGGACCTTCTCGAAAAGCTCTCGCCACCAGCCGGGATCGCCCCGTTTGCGGAGGCGGAGCCCGGCCTTCTTACGTCGGTCGTCGGTGAGTTCCGAGACCTTGGGCTTTAAGCCCATGTCGTTCCAGAGCTTCACAAGACCGGCTGGACCGAACTTGTTTGGGGACGGCTGCGGCTCGTTCTCCGCCTCATCGCGGTTGACTGAAACCGAATCAACAGGTTCGGAGGGAGGCGCCGCGTCGTCGCCCGGCGCAGCCGGGCTGGCGACAGAGGCGCTAGCCTCTCTTTCCGGTGATGGTGATGGTGTGGTGTGGTAGGGGGAGATATGTGCAGACTCTGCACAGATATGTGCAGCTTCCGTGCAGATATGTTCAGGGTCTGCGAGGCTGCGCGGAGCCTGTCTGGAGAAGCTCTCAAGCCTGCGCAGAATCTGCCCATAAGTATTTCTTTTGCGGGGATCGGGGTGTTGCGCCAGCATCTCGATGGTGCGGTATAGCTCGTAGCTTATGGTTTTCTCCGAGCTCCCCAGGAGCGCGTCGACTTCCTTTTTGATCATTTCTTCGGTGTAGCGGTCTGCCCGTTTCGCCAGCTTAGGGCAGAAGACGACCCGGGCCTGCCAGGCCTCCCGGTCTATGGCATTGATTTCTGCCAGGAGGTTCAGAAAGAGCACCACGTTTTCTTCGCCGGTCCTGAGGTCCTGGGCCAGGAGACCCAAATCATAGTCCCCGGGCAGTCTGAAAACCCTTCCATGCCGGGTAATCACTTCCAGGAGTCGAAAATACCAGCCCACCGCGGCCATGGCCCCGAGTTCCGGATTGAGCCTGGCGCCCCAGGCTTCAATCTTCCTGATCTTTTTGTTCTCGGCGGCGTCCGCCTGATGTTCAAACCACTTCATTTAGTTCCACGTCTTCCAGTTCGTAATTCCAAAAAGAAATCCCCAGATGGCGAACCGCCACCTGGGGATGGTTTAAACAGAAGAGAAACGTATCCGGTTCCCGCTGCCATTGCAGCCGCTAACCGAATCCTGAGAAAACGGAGATGAATAAAATCGACGGCGAGAAAGACCGAAAAAAACTTTCTCAGGAGGGTCGATTCAAAGTTAGTCGGGAAAATACCTCCCCATGTGGGGAAAATCTTGGGGACAAACCTGGGGACAGTCTGGGGACAGTGTTTTGAGGGGGTGCTGCAACAATAATTGTTAGAAAAAACAGGTAGTTGGTGTGGCGTCCCCAACCGGATTTGAACCGGTGTTGCCGGCGTGAAAGGCCGGTGTCCTGGACCAGGCTAGACGATGGGGACGTGTGGGTTTTCTTGGTGGGCCGTGTTGGATTCGAACCAACGACTCTCTGCTTAAAAGGCAGATACTCTACCGACTGAGTTAACGGCCCAAACCTTGTATTTTTAACCTCTGCCTCCAAAGTTGTCAAGGAAATCAGAGACCGGTTTTGGTGGCGGAGGGCCGAGGACAAAAAGCGGGCCGGAGGCCCGCCCTGCGGGTCTCTGCCTTTACTCCACACCCCCTGCCCCAAATGCTGCCAGGGCTGCTTGAGTCCTGGCCAACAGGTCGGCGTGGAGGGCGGAGGGGGAGGCGGTGGCGTCCACCCGCTGGATGTGGGGGCCTTGCAGGGTGCCGTAAATGGCCGCCACCCGCTCCAGGTAAGGGGGTTTTTCACTCAACTGGCGCGGCCGCTGCAAGCGGGCCAGGGCCCGGGCCACGGGGAGGACCAGGAGGAACACCAGATCAGGCCGGGGGGCAAAGGCCTCGTTTTCCGCCAAGATCCAGGTGGGGTCCAGGCCCAGGGCCCCCTGGTAGGCCACCGAAGAGTAGTAATAGCGGTCCGTGATGACCATCTGCCCCGCGGCCAGGGAGGGCTTAATGACTTGCTCCACGTGTTCCCGGCGGTCGGCCAGGAAGAGTTCCATTTCGTCCTGGGGGGTAAGGCGCCGCTCCGGCCCCTGGAGGTAGCGGCGCAGCCTTTGCCCCATCAGACCGGCGCCGGGCTCCCGGGTGAGGACCACCTCCCGGCCCTGCTGCAGCAGGGACACGGCCAGGAGTTGGGCCTGGGTGGACTTCCCGGAGCCGTCTATGCCCTCCAGGGCCAGGAGAAATCCCCGCCGCGTCTTCAAGCTTGGCTACCAGACTTCGGGAAAGGCCGCATTGTCATAGAGGTATTCCACTTTTTCCTTATGGCCCAACTCCATTTGGGCCATCTTTTCCAGGAAGTCCCGGATCTCGCCCGGGGGCTGCAGCGCGGCCAGGGCCTGGTAAAACTTGTGGGAGCCTTCCTCCCTCTTCATGGCAATGACCAGGGCTTCCTTGGGAGAGAGATCCTCAGTGAATACCGGGGCCTTGAGCATCTCCGCCAGGTGGACGTTCTGGGGGTGGCTCACCAATTTGCAGCCCTCGGCAGTGAAGCAGGATTGCAGGAAGGCCTTGTGTTCCAGCTCATCTTTGGCCAGGAATTCGAAGGTTTCTTTGGTTTCCTGATGGCTTACCAGTTTGGCCAGGCGCTGGTAAAAATCATGGGACAGCTCTTCCTGGGCGATGGCATTGTTGATGATGGCGAGGAGTTCAGTATCCATAAAGTTTTCCTTATTAAGTTGGCGGTTAGGCCCGGAAGGGGGCGGAAAAGCCCAAGAAAAAAACGGCAGGGTCCCCCGGCCGGAGGGCCCTGCCGGCTTGGGGTCACGTTGACTTGATGGTGATGGCCTTGGGTTTGGCCTCTGCTTTCTTGGGACAGGTAATGCTTAGGACTCCTTGCTTATAGCTGGCCTCGATCTTGTCGGCCTCCACGGCCGCGGGCAGCCTTAGGGCCCGGGAGAAAGAGCCGTAGCTCCTTTCCACCAGGTGGTAGTTCTCCTTTTTCTCTTCCCGCTCCGACTTCTTTTCCCCCTTGATGGTGAGGATATCGCCGGACAGGGAGATGTCGATATTTTTGGCGTCCATCCCCGGGACTTCGGCCTTGATCATCACCTGGTCCGCAGTTTCCGAGACATCCACCGCGGGGGCCCATTCCGCTTCCAGGGGGCGGAAGGCCCGCCGCCCCGGCCCGAAGAAGTCATCCCAGAGGCGATCCATCTCCCGGCGCAGACGGGAGACTTCCCGGAAAGGTTTCCATTCCACCATATCAGGCATAAAACACCTCCCGATTCAGGGCAATATTGCCGTTTATTCTAAGAAAATTAATAGTGCTCTTCCCCATGGCTGTCAACTATCATGGCGGAAAATTGCCGGAGAATATTCTTGAAATTAGGAAAGAAGGATGGTAGATAATCTGAAGAAGCCGCCAGGGGAAACCCTATGACCCGAATGCTCGTAACCCATAATGCCACCCGCCTCCTTACCCGGTAAGGAGGTTTTTTTTTGCCGGCAAGGAAGGATTGATTTATGGAATTCCGGCGCAAAGACCTGCTGGGCATTGCCGACCTGGAACCCGAGGAGATCCGCCTCATCCTGGACACGGCTGCGTCTTTTAAGGAAATCTCCACCCGGCCCATCAAGAAGGTGCCCACCCTCAGGGGCAAGACGGTGGTGACCATGTTTTATGAGCCCAGCACCCGCACCCGCATGTCCTTTGAGATCGCGGCCAAACGCCTCAGCGCCGACACCCTGAACCTGACGGTGGCCGCGTCCAGCGCGGTCAAAGGGGAGACCCTGGCGGACACGGCCCACAACCTGGAGGCCATGGCCCCGGACGTTCTCATCATCCGGCATCCCGCCAGCGGCGCCCCCCATTACCTGGCCCGGCGCCTCAAGTGTGGGATCGTCAACGCCGGGGACGGCCTCCACGAGCACCCCACCCAGGCGCTGTTGGACCTCCTCACCGTGCAGGAAGCCAAGGGCCGCCTGGATGGCCTGAAGGTGGCCATCATCGGCGACATCGCCCACTCCCGGGTGGCCCGTTCCAATATTTACGCCTTCACCAAGATGGGGTCCCAGGTGACGGTGGCCGGGCCCGGGACCATGCTGCCCCCTTACCTGGAAACCCTGGGGGCCACGGTCACCACCTCCCTGCTGGAAGCGGTGAGCAATGCCGACGTAATCATGATGCTCCGGCTGCAACTGGAGCGCATGGGCCAGATGTTCCTCTCCACCTTGAGGGAGTACAGCCAGTTTTTCGGCCTGGCCCCCAGGCACCTGCAACTGGCCAAAGACGACGTGATCATTATGCACCCCGGCCCCCTCAACCGGGGCGTGGAAATTTCCCCGGAAGTGGCCGACGGCCCCCATTCCCTGATCCTGGAACAGGTGACCAACGGGGTGGCGGTGCGCATGGCCGTGCTCTACTTTTTGATCGGAGGAGAAAAAGGGTGAGTTTGCTAATCAAAGGCGGGCTGGTGGTGGACCCTTCCCGGCACCTGGAGGAACCCCGGGACCTGTTGCTGGATAAAGGCAAGATCGTGGCTGTGGAGCCCCCCGGGCAGATTCCGGATAACGGGCGGCGGATCATCTCCGCACCGGGGCTGGTGGTGGCCCCGGGGCTCATCGACATGCACGTGCACCTCCGGGAACCGGGGGAGGAATACAAAGAAACCATCGCCACCGGCACCCAGGCCGCGCTCCAGGGGGGCTTCACCGCGGTGGCGGCCATGCCCAACACTAAACCGGTGAATGACACCGCGGCCGTAACCCGCCTGATTCTGGACCAGGCCCGGGCCGCGGGCCACGCCCGGGTTTACCCGGTGGGGGCCGTCTCCGTGGGCTCCAAAGGCGAGGCGCTCAGCGAATACGGCGACCTGAAGGCCGCGGGCGTGGTGGCTTTGACGGATGACGGCCACCCGGTGAGCAGCGCCATGCTCATGCGCCGGGCTATGGAATACGCCCGCACCTTTGATCTGCCCATCATCTCCCACTGCGAAGACCTGGAACTCCGGGCCGACGGCGTCATGCACGAAGGCACCATCTCCCTGCGATTGGGTCTGAAAGGCATCCCCGCGGCCGCGGAAGAGGTCATGGTCTACCGGGACCTGACCCTGGCCGCGCTTACCGGCGCCCGGCTGCATATCGCCCACGTCAGCACCGGGGGCAGCGTGGCCATCATCCGCCTGGCCAAGGCCATGGGCCTGGCCGTGACCGCGGAGACCGCGCCCCATTACTTTACCCTCACCGAGGCCGCGGTCCTGGGCTATGACACCCACGCCAAGGTCAACCCGCCCTTAAGGACGGACATGGACGTGGCCTCCATTAAGGAGGCCCTCCGGGACGGCACCCTGGAGGCCATCGCCTGCGACCACGCGCCCCATAGCTCTTTGGAAAAAGAAGTGGAGTTCACGGCCGCGGCCTTCGGCCTCATCGGCCTGGAAACCAGCCTGGGACTGACCTTAAAACTGGTGCAGGCCGGGGACCTCAACCTGATGCAGGCCATCGACCGTCTCAGCACCGGCCCGGCCCGCATCCTGGGGGTGGAAGGGGGGAGCCTGGCGGTGGGGGCCACCGCGGATATTACCTTAATCGACCTCCACCGGGAATGGACCGTGGACGCAGGCGCCTTCGCATCCAGGTCCCGGAACTGCCCGTTTGACGGCTGGACCTTGAAAGGCAAAGCGGTGATGACTATCGTGGGGGGCAAGGTGGTCTGGGAGGAATAGGAGGCAGGGGTCAGGGATCAGGGGCCAGGGGCCGGTTTGCGGCCGCGGTTAACCAAGGCAGCCGCAGGCTTTAGCCTGCGCCGGTGGTGTAGGGCGGGCACTGCCCGCCGGTCTTTGCTTTCCTTTTAATGGCGATCATTACTCCTAAGAGTGTATCTCCTATTGTGTATCTTATGAATATATCATAATTTTCCCCTCTCCCCCCTTGGGGGCATAAGCGCTAACTTAAGAGACAGTTATGAACTGCCAGGTTTTTTAAAACATCTAATTGTAACAGCCTCTTACGCGGAGGCTCTCTTAAATCCTGGGAGATTTGGTGCCATTTTTTCCAACAGTCATACAACCCAAGTTTGGGGTTTACGGTATGGCTAACCAAGTGAATCATGAGAGAAGTTTCTCTCCACAGACATCTGTTCC
>JBFLXM010000005.1:0-17767 GCA_040757175.1 Thermodesulfobacteriota bacterium | reverse complement strand
TTGCAACTCAACCTGTTCCGCACCTGCGCCGTGCCGGAACTCCTTGAACCGCCCGGCCCGCTGCCGGATAATATGAATGTTAATAACCAGTTAACCATGGCTTGGGCTTAACCGGACAGAAATGACTACACTTGATGAAGTCGCCGAAATAGTGTGGAAAGCTGATGGGGAATCTGGCCCAAAATATACAGAGGCCACCCTACTTCCTCGCCTACAAGCAATAATGACGCCATGGATGAGCGAAGGGTTTTTTGCAGACGTAGTCGTTCTCGTAGAAGGTGAGGATGACCGTGCCGCAATTCTGGGGGTTTCCAAAGCATTAGGACACGATCTCGAAAGTAGAGGGTTTTCTATTATTCCTTGTGGCGGAAAAACGAATCTTGACCGTCCAGCTGCCATCTTTCGACAGTTAGGTATTCCTATTTACATAATTTGGGATGGAGATAAGGAAGAAAAAGACCCAAGGCCAGAAGATAATCATCGTTTGTTGAGATTAATGGGGCAAGCTATAGAAGACTGGCCGTGCCAGACCCATGGTCAATTTGCTTGTTTCGCTCGAAATATGGAAACAACTTTAAGAGAAGAAATTGGTCCAGAGAATTTTGATACATGGCTCGGCGAGTGTAAAAAGGATCTTTGTATTCCAAAGAAAAAGCATGCACTTAAAAATCCACAAGTATTATCTATCATTATTAATAAAGCACATGAAAGTCATAAAAATTGTAAAACAATTGAGACTATTATTGATAAAATACTCTTATTGAAGCCAAAATAAATTAATAGGATTATGATTAATTAGCCTAATATGTCTATTGACCGAATAAATTATCTTAAGAGTGTTAGCCTTACAATCTTAAACTTCTTCCTGCCCCGGCTCTGTCTTTTTTGCGGTGGGGTGGTGGCGGAGGAGGCCGCGGCCGCGGTCTGTCCGGACTGCGAGGGCGGTATCGAGTGGATGGAGAGTCCGGTCTGCTCCTGCTGCGGGTTGGTTTTTCCCACCCGGGAGGGGGAGGATCGGCCCTGCGGTCCCTGCCAGACGGACCCGCCCCCCTTTGCCCGGGCCCGGGCCGCCGCGGTCTATGAGGGGCCGGTAGCGGAGGCCGTCAAGCGCTTCAAATTCGCGCGGCAAATGGCCTATCTGCCGGTCATGCAGCACTGGCTGCGGCAGCCCCGCTGCCTGGAGTTGGTGGAGGCAGCCGACCTCTTGATCCCGGTGCCCCTCCACCGCCGGCGTTTGCAACACCGGGGCTTCAACCAGGCCCTGCTCCTGGCCCAGGCCTTCCCGGACGCCGAGCTGGGCCGGGAGACGCTGGCCCGGGTGCGCCATACCGCGCCCCAGGTCGGCCTCAACCGCAAGGAGCGCCGGGATAACGTGCACCAGGCCTTTGCCGCGCCCCGGCCCGACGAAGTAAAAGGCAAGAACGTCCTCCTGGTGGACGACCTCTACACCACCGGGGCCACGGTGCGGGAGTGCGCCCGGGTCCTGCGCCGGGCCGGGGCCAAAAGGGTGGAGGTCCTCACCGTGGCCCGGGTGAAGCATGAATAAAATGATTCACCACAGAGGCAAAGAGGACACTGAGAACCACAGAGGAATAGTTAAAAAAATAATGGTGCCGCTCAGCGGCACCATTATTTTATTATCTTTCTTCTCTGTGAAACTCTGTGCTCTCTGTGTCTCTGTGGTAAAATCTTCCCCATGACCGAATGCCAGACCAGCCATAAGTTAGTTTCCCGGGGGGCCGCGGCCCGCTGGGTCAAAAGGCTCCAGGCCCAGGGGCAGAAGGTGGTCTTCACCAACGGCTGCTTCGACCTCCTGCACCTGGGCCACGTGCGCTACCTGGAGGAGGCCCGTTCCCTGGGGGACGTCCTCATCGTCGGGGTGAACACCGACGCCTCGGTGCAGCGCCTGGGTAAGAACCCGCCGCGCCCCATCAACCCGGAAGGGGACCGGGCCGCTCTGGTGGCGGCCTTGTCCTGCGTGGACCGGGTGGTGCTCTTTGGGGAAGACACCCCCCTGGAGCTGATCACCGCGCTCCAGCCCGATATCCTGGTGAAGGGCGGCGACTACCGCCTGGAGGAGATCGCGGGCCGGGAGGTGGTCCAAGCCCGGGGCGGCGAGGTTAAGGTCATTCCCCTGGTCCCGGGTTATTCCACCACTGGGCTCCTGGCCCGCATCCGGGAGTAGTGGAAATGGCCGGGGGGCTACGCAACTTGTAGCCTCAGGCTACCCACCATAAGTTTTTTTTATCCTGGTAAAAAGAAGAAGGAAGTTCTGTGAAAATCAGGCTGGCAAGGTTCTAGGAAGGTGTGGCCTAGGAAATACTCGCACCATTTTGGCTAATGCCGTAAGGGTAAGGCACTTAAACACCCTCAAGTAGTTTATAATACCTTATAATTCAACTACTTCCTCTGCTGGAAACTCTCTCCTCCTCTTTGGCCATGCTCAGGATGCCAACAATGAAAATCCCTCCCAAAACTCCCACAAACACGCCCACAATGAAGGAAATAACCGCCGGGCTCATCTTGGGCCTCCTTCTATCTCAATATTAATGGGTTCTCTAACTTAATTTGTAATTAATCATTGGTACTTATTTTGTAACCTGTCAAAAATACCTAATTTTCCCTAGGCAAAAAACCCTATATCTTTCTTTCCATTTATCGGGATTTCGGCGACAATTATTAAAAATTTAATAATTATTTCTTTATCTTTATAGCACTTGTTCCTCTCCATAAATGCCTCTTCGGCTGCTGGCTCTGGATTTATGAACCGAATTTTGGTATTTTGTCCCAAACACCGAACTCCGGCCTTTTTGAGGAGGGTGGTTAATTGGCCCTGAAACGACCACAGCTCATCATCCCGGCGGCTCTGTTGATTGTAGCCGTCCTCGTCTATCTGCTGTTCTTCCGGGGCCAGCCGGTCTCCCCTGACACCCTGCGCCTTTCCGGCCACATCGAGGCCACACAGACGGACCTGGGCTTCAAGGTGCCGGGCAAGATTGCGGCCATTCATTTCTACGAGGGTGATGCCATCAAGGCCGGGCAGACCGCCGCGGCCCTGGAGGACCAGGACCTGCGGGAGGACGTGGCCCAGGCCGAAGGGGCCCTGGGTGCGGCCCGGGCCAATTTGGCCAAGCTCCTGGCCGGTTCCCGGCCCCAGGAAAAAAAGGAGTCTTCCGCGGCCGTGGCCCAGGCCAAGGCGGACTTGGTGGACAAGGAGCGGGAATTTCGCCGCATGCAGGCCCTGTTTGAGAGGCGCACGGTGTCCGCCCAGACCCGGGACCGGGCGGAGGCGGCTTATCTGATGGCCAAAGAGGCCCACCGCCGGGCCGGAGAAAACTACAGCCTGGTGCTGGAAGGCCCCCGCAAGGAAGACATTGACGCGGCCCGGGCCGAAGTGCGCCGCACCGAAGCCGCCCTGGCCCTGGCTCGCACCCGCCTGGGCTACGCCACCATCGCCTGCCCCATCAACGCCGTGGTCCTGGTGCGCCCCATGGAGCCCGGGGAGGTGGCGGCCATCGGCTCCCCGGTCCTCACCCTGGGGGACCTGGACAACGCCTATTTTGAAGGGTATGTGCCGGAAACCGATCTGGCCAAGGTGCGTTACGGCCAGAAAGCGGAGATCACCACCGACAGCTATCCCGGGAAGAAATATCCGGGCCGGGTCTATTTTGTCTCTTCCAAGGCCGAGTTTACCCCCAAGACCGTGGAGACCCATAAGGAGCGGGTGACTCTGGTCTACCGCACCAAGATCCGGGTGGAAAACCAAGACCATTCCCTGAAGCCAGGCATGCCCGCCGATGCCCTTATCTTCCTCAAGGACCAACCCCGCTGAGCCGGCCATCCGGGCTGAGGGGCTGACCAAGCGTTTCGGCTCCTTGGTGGCGGTGGATGACCTGAGCCTTACGGTGGCCCCAGGAGAGGCTTTTGCCTTGGTGGGGCCGGACGGCGCGGGCAAGACCACCACCATCCGCCTGCTCTGCGGCATCATGGACCCCGACCGCGGCCGGGCCCGGGTGCTGGGGTTTGACACCGTCAAGGAAGCCGAACCCCTGAAAGAGCAGATCGGTTACATGCCCCAGCGCTTCGGCCTCTATGACGACCTCACCGTGGCCGAAAATATTGCCTTTTACGCGGATATCTACCGGGTGCCCCGGGCCGAACGCCGGGAGCGGGTGCCGGAGCTCCTGGCCTTCTCCAACCTGGCCCCCTTTCAGGACCGGCTGGCCGCCAATCTCTCCGGGGGCATGCGCCAGAAGCTGGGCCTGGTCTGCGCCCTGATCCACACCCCCCGGCTCCTCATCCTGGATGAACCCACCTTCGGAGTGGACCCCGTGTCCCGGCGAGAGTTCTGGCAGATTCTTTATGAGCTGCTGCGCACCGGCATGACCATTTTTCTCTCCACCGCCTACATGGACGAAGCGGAACGGGCCCACCGGGTGGGATTGATGCACCGGGGCCGGCTGCTGGTGGCCGACACCCCGGGAGCCATCAAGGCCACCTTCCAAGGGGAACTCCTGGAAGTGCGGGCTGAGGACCAGCACCGGGCCAGGAAAATCCTGGCCCCCCTTCCCCAAGTGCGCCAGGTCCTGCCCCTGGGCGACCGCCTGATGGTCACTGTGGACCGGGGCGAAGACGCTCTGGCGCCGCTGGCCCAGGCCCTGGAGGCCGGGGGGTTGGAGGGTATCCGCATCGCCTCCGCGGAGCCAGCCCTGGAAGAGCTTTTTGTGCAGATCGTGCGCCGGGAGGAGGGGCAGAAAACGGGTGATCAGTAAGCAGTGAGCAGTAAGCAGTGAGCAGTAAAAGCAAAAGCCAATTTTGTCATTCTGAACGGAGCACAGCGGAGTGAAGAATCTCGTATTTGAAGTTGGTAACCTTCTGGCTTGCCTATAATTTTCGGTATTTGAATAAAATGCAAAGCGAAAAGGCCATTATCGTCCAGAATCTCACCAAGGACTTCGGCAAGTTCCGGGCCGTGGACCGGGTGAGCTTTGCAGTCGATAAGGGGGAGATTTTCGGCTTCCTGGGGCCCAACGGCGCGGGCAAATCCACCACCATCCGCATGCTCAACGGCCTGCTGCTGCCCACCAGCGGCGGCGGCTCCGTGGCCGGCTATGACATTATCCGGGAGACGGACGCCATTAAGCAGCACATCGGTTATATGTCCCAGCGTTTTTCCTTGTATGAGGACCTGACCGCGGAGGAAAACCTCACCTTTTTCGGGGGTGTCTACGGGCTCCCCCCCGCCCGGCTCCGGGACCGGGCCGCAGCCGCCCTGGGCCAGGTGGGCCTCCTGGAGCGGCGCCGGGAGATTACCCGCAACCTGGCCCTGGGACTGCGGCAGCGTCTGGCCCTGGCTTCGGCCATCCTCCATGAGCCGCCCATCCTCTTTTTGGACGAGCCCACCAGCGGGGTGGACCCCATCTCCCGGCGCAATTTCTGGGATCTCATCTACTCCCTGGCGGAAAAAGGCGTGACCGTCCTGGTCACCACCCACTACATGGACGAGGCCGAATTCTGCGACCGGCTGGTGCTCATCTACCAGGGCCGCCTCATCGCCCAGGGCACGCCCCGGGAATTGAAGGCCGAGGTGCCCGAGGAGATCATTGCCGTCTTCCCGGACCGCCTGGGGGAGGCCCTGGAGGTGATCCGGAAATTGCCCCAAATATCAGAAGCCGCGGTCTTCGGCGACGGCCTGCATGTGGCCACCACCCAGGCTGCGGCCGCGGAAACGGCCCTGAAGGAGGCCCTGGCCGCCGAAGGCATCGCCATCCGCCGCCTGGGCCGGGTGGAGCCCAGCCTGGAGGACGCGTTTATCTCGTTGATTGAGAGGGCAACAGAAGCGAGCAGTAAGCAGTGAGCAGTTAGCAGTATGAAAAGAGTGGCCAGTGTCATATTTTCTTTCCGCTCACTGCTCACCGCTCACTATCTGCGTGGATTTAAACCATGGACCTAATACGCACCTGGGCGGTTTTCCGCAAGGAACTCATCCACATCCGCCGGGATCTTCCCAGCCTCATCCAGGTGATCCTGCTGCCGGTGATGTTGCTCCTTTTGAATGGCTATGCCCTGACCTTTGACCTGACGGATGTACCCCTGGCCGTCTATGATCAGGAGCAGAGCCGGGTCAGCCAGGATTTTCTCCAGGGGTTCAAAGGCACCCGTTATTTCCGGATTCATAATTCCGTGTTCAATTATGACGAGATTGCCCATCTCATCAACCAGCGGGAGGTGAAGGCGGCCCTGGTGCTGCCCTTCGACTTTTCCCGGTCCCTCAAGGCCGGGCAGACCGCACGGGTCCAGGCCATTATCGACGGCACCGACGCCAACACCGCCAACCTGATCATCGGCTATCTCCAGGGAGTCATCGCCGCCTACAACCAGCAAGTGGTCGTGGAACGGTTGCAGGTCCAGGGCTTCACCCGCCTGGAACTTCCTCTGAAGACCGACTCCCGGGTCTGGTTCAACGAAGACTTGGAGTCCCGCAATTTCATCGTCCCCGGGCTCATCGCCATCATCATGACCATGGTGGGTGCGCTCCTCACTGCCTTGTGCATCATCCGGGAAAAGGAACGGGGCAGCATGGAGGGCCTGATGGGCACGCCTTTGAAAAAATGGGAGCTGATCCTGGGAAAACTTGGCCCCTATTTTCTGGTGGGCATGCTGGACATGTTCATCGCCATGATCATGGGGGAATTTCTCTTTCAGGTGCCCTTAAGGGGCAGCGCCCTCCTGTTCATCGGGCTGGCCGCGTTATTCATGGTGGTGGTCCTGGGCCAGGGCCTCCTCATTTCGGTCATCGCCCGGAGCCAGTTGGATGCCTACCAGATGGCCATGCTCACCACCTTTTTGCCGTCCTTTATCCTTTCCGGGGCCATGTTCGCCATCCATCAGATGCCCGCGGCCTTACAGGTGGCTTCCTATCTGGTCCCCGCCACCTACCTGGTGACCATCAGCAAGGGCATCTATTTAAAGGGCATCGGCATAAAGATCCTTTGGTTTGACGCGCTGATGCTCTGCGGGTTTGCCGCGTTTTTCCTGCTCACTGCGGGCCGCAAGCTGGTGAAGAAGATCCAATAATCATGAGACTACGGCGCATTTATCATATCCTGATCAAAGAGTTCATTCAGGCGGTGCGGGACCCCCGGCTGCGCATCTTTCTCTTCCTGCCGCCCCTGGTCCAACTGTTGATGTACGGGTATGCAATTAACTTCGACATCCAGCACATCCGCACCGCGGTCTTTGACGAGGCCCGCACACCCCAGACCCGGACCCTGATCAACCGCTTTGCCTCCAACCCCTCCTTCGACCTGGAATACTACGTGGGCCGGGAGGACCGGGTGCGGGACCTCATCGACCGGGGCCAGGTGACCTTCGCCCTGCGCTTCCCCTATGACTTCGCCAAGAACCTGAAGATGGGGAAACCCGCGGCCGTGCAGTTGCTCATCGACGGCACCGACTCCAATGCCGCGCTCATCGTCGGCCGTTACGCCAGCACCATTCTCAATGATTATAGCCTGGAGCTCCTCAAGGAGCGCCTGGGCCGCCGGGGGCTCACCGGGGGCCTCGCCGCCCCTGTAGTCCTGGAGGAACAGACCTGGTTCAACGTCAACCGCATCAGCCGCTACACCTTTGTCCCCGGGGTCATCGCCATGGTGGTCATGCTGGTGTCCATCATGCTCACCGCCCTCTCCGTGGTCCGGGAAAAGGAGATCGGCACCATGGAGCAGCTCCTGGTCACGCCGTTGCGGCCCGTGGAATTCATCCTGGGCAAGACCGTCCCCTTTGTCCTCATCTCCCTGGGGGACGTGGTGCTGGTCACCCTGGTGGCCCTCTTCTGGTTCGGGGTGCCTTTCCGGGGGAGCCCCCCGGTGCTCCTTTTGGGCACCCTGCTCTTTCTCATCAGCACCGTGGGGGTGGGCCTGCTCATCTCCACCCTGTGCTCCACCCAGCAGCAGGCCATGATGGTGAGCACCTTTTTCTTCATGCCCTTCATTATGTTGTCGGGCCTGGTCTTTCCCATCCCCAACATGCCGGTGGCGGTGCAGTACCTCACCTACCTCAACCCCTTGAGATATTTCATCATTGTCATCCAGGACATCTTCTTGAAGGGGGTGGGCCTGGCCATTCTCTGGCCGCAGATGGCGGGCCTGGCCCTCCTGGGCGCGGTCCTGCTGACCTTGAGCGTGCTGCGGTTTAGGAAGAGGCTGGCGTGAGGGGATTATTGGGAATAAGTCAGGTAATTTCTTCTGTTTATCGGGGCTATTAGATGGTAAGATGACTCGATGGCTATGGTTTGATATTTGTCCATAAATAGTTCTATAAAACTTATAGAATTTGGATTAAACCAAGAAATTTGCAGTTTTTGGGGAGAATTAAAATGGCAAGCCCAAAATATCAAAAGAAATCTGTGCCAAGAATAGAATATTTGAGAGTTAAAAATTACCGGGCTCTTCATGATCTGGAATTGAAGAATATCACTCCTTTGACTGTATTTTTGGGCCCTAATGGCAGTGGTAAATCAACTATCTTTGACGTATTTGCCTTCTTATCAGAATGCTTCTCTGTTGGATTAAGGAAGGCATGGGATAAGCGTGGTAGGTTCAAGGAACTCCGGACAAGGGGAGCCGAAGGGCCAATTGTGATAGAGTTAAAGTACCGTGAAGAACCTCAAAGCCCCCTTATTACTTATCATCTTGCAATCGGAGAGAAACATAAAGGGCCTTATGTGGCAGAAGAATGGCTTCAGTGGCGCCGCAAGTGGCCAGGTGCGCCTTTCAAATTTCTAAACTTCCAGGAAGGGACCGGGAAAGTGGTTACCGGGGAGATACCCGATGAGCAAGATGAAAGGATAGAGGAACGTCTTGACTCCCCGGAATTGATAGCAGTTAATACCTTGGGACAGTTTGCTAAACATCCGCGAGTCAGTGCCCTACGACGTTTTATCACCGGCTGGTATCTTTCATATCTCACGGCAGAAGATCCCCGAGGAACCCCAGAAGCAGGACCACAGGAACGATTGTCGGCAACTGGGGATAACCTTCCTAATGTGATCCAATATCTTAAAGAACAACATAGTGATCGTCTGGATCATATTTTAAAGATATTGTCCGAACGCGTACCACGTCTGGAAAAAGTTGAAGCTGATATGATGCCTGACGGGAGACTTCTATTACAAATTAAAGATGCTCCCTTCGACAGGCCAATTCTGGCAAAATTTGCCTCCGATGGAACCCTAAAAATGTTAGCCTATTTGATCCTTCTTTATGATCCCGATCCTCCCCAATTGATAGGGATTGAGGAACCGGAGAATTATTTGCATCCACGGCTTTTGCCAGAACTAGCAGAGGAGTGCAGAAATGTAACCGAACGCACTCAACTAATGGTTACTACCCATTCCCCATTCTTGGTTAATGGGTTGCGCTCTAAGGAATTATGGGTACTTTATCGAGATGAAAAGGGCTACACCAAGGCCGGAAGAGCTTATGACATGCCAAATATCCAAAAATTTATGGAATCCGGTGCCAAATTAGGACATTTATGGATGGAAGGTTATTTTGATGTTGGTGATCCCTTGATAGCGTCAGGCGGCCCCAAACCTAAAACTGGTCTTTCCAAGAAAATACCTTATAAATAGCTTATACGGGGAATTAACAATGCATTTTGAATTTTTAGTCGAAGAGGAGTCAGCTGAAACTGCATTATATAATCTGGTTCCAAAGATTGTTGGCCATACAGTATCTTATAATATCCGTGTTTTCCAGGGTAAATTTGACTTGCTTAAGAAACTGCCGGAACGTTTAAGAGGTTACCGTCCTTGGCTGCCTGATGATTGGCTGATTATTGTCTTATTAGATAAAGACCGAGAAGATTGCTTGCAATTAAAAAATAAAATGGAAGAGATAGCTCGCAGAGAAGGACTATCAACCAAATCTAATCCCAACACAAGTGGCAGAATTCAAGTTCTAAACCGTATCGCGATAGAAGAATTGGAAGCCTGGTTTTTTGGTGATGTAACCGCACTCAAAGCGGCATACCCAAGGATTCCTAAAGAATTGAATAAAAAATCGAGATATCGCAATCCGGATGCCATTGATGATACATGGGAGGCTTTAGAGTGGGTCTTGCAAAGAGCTGGCTATTATCGCGGCGGTTTACCAAAAAAGGAGGCGGCGCGAAAAATATCTACTTATATGGACCCGGTACGCAATACCTCCAAGAGTTTTCAGGTCTTTAGAGATTCCTTAACTGAGATGGTAACTTGAGGCGGCATCTTAACACCAATCCGATAATTACTCTCTCTTGGTCATAGGAATGAATATCCCCAAACAAACAATCCAATTTTCTATCCACCTTATTTTAATTGGTTTCCTATTCACCACCTCCCTCCTCCTCCCCGCGTGTTCCGAGAAAAAGCCGCCGCCGCCCCCGGCCGTGCCGGTGCTGGCGGCTTTGGTAACGGAGCGCACGGTGCCGGTGGAGTTGAAGGCCATCGGCAACGTGGAGGCTTACGCCACCGTGAACATCAAGGCCCGGGTGGGGGGCCAGATCACCCAGGTGAATTTCCGGGAAGGCCAGGATGTGGCCAAGGGGCAGCTTCTCTTTGTCATCGACCCCCGGCCCCAGGAGACCGCGCTCCGCCAGGCCGAGGCCAATCTGGCCCGGGACCAGGCCCTGGCCGGCAAGGCCCAGGCGGACGCCCGGCGCTACGCCGAGCTGATCCGCAAGCAATTCGTCAGCCAGCAGGAGTATGACCAGGCCAAAGCCACTTACGAGTCCCTGGCGGCCACGGTCAAGGCCGACCAGGTGGCGGTGCAAAACGCCCGCCTGATGCTGAACTACTGTTATATCCAGGCCCCCATCACCGGGCGCACCGGCAACCTCCTGGCCAACCTGGGGAACCAGATAAAGGCCGACGCGGACACCGCCATGGTGGTCATCAACCAGATCCAACCCATCTACGTCTCCTTTGCAGTGCCGGAGCAAAACCTGGGAGAAATCCGCAAATACATGGCCTTAGAGCAGGTGCCGGTGGAGGCCGTTATCGGCAAGGACGGGAAAAATCCGGAACAGGGTGTTCTGACTTTCGTGGACAACACCGTGGATAAGAGCACCGGCACCATCCTTTGCAAGGCCACCTACGCCAATACCCACAAACGCTTATGGCCGGGGCTCTTCGTCAACGTGGCGGTGAAGCTCACCACCCAGCCCCACACCATCCTCATCCCCTCCCAGGCGGTGCAGACGAGCCAGGCCGGACAATTCGTCTTCATCATCAAACCGGACCTGACGGTGGAGACCCGCGCCGTGGAAGTGGACCGCAACCTCGACGGCGAGGTCATCATCAGCAAGGGGCTCAAACCCGGGGAGCGGGTGGTGACGGACGGCCAGCTCCGCCTGGTGCCCGGAGCCAAAGTGGAAATCAAGAAAGATCCTTAACCCAAGGAAAGAAGGAAAAAGTATGCACCTCCAACAAACCAAAAGGGCAAGTCGGGAAACAGGAGGGCCGCAATATTATTTCCACAATCTCACCGGACCGGTTAAAACTTTTCTCAGACAAAAAGGGGCGGTGCGGGTGGCTCTGGTAACACCCTACGGCGCTACCAAGACCGATTATTTCGGTGTAGGAAGAGATCACAAATTTGACCAGAAATGGAATATAGTTGAAGGAAAAGTTGGACATGACAGAATCCAACAAGGAGTTGCTTCTGAGAGCATTGGAGAATCTATCAGGCGATGGTATAATTTATCAAAAGGAGATTTTGAAAGGATTGATATTGAGATAGATATTATAGATGAGGATTTTTATTTAACACCTGTTAAATGTAAGCTGGTTAAATCAAAGCGTGAAATCACTTTGAACAAGGTTGAGCGGCCTCTTACATTCACAACTGATTATATAAGTAGATTCTGGAAGGCTCATATTCGCGAATTGGTAAATCATAATAAAGAATTGGTTGAATGGTCACTTAAAGAAATTTGCCGGGTAGTTTCGGCGCACAAAGAAAAAGTACCTAATATCCAGGAACAAGATTTGCTGAGAGCATCTGGTCCTTTGAAGCATTTAGGGGTGACGTTGGGGCCCTATGTCGGCAAGGGATACGATTGCATAAGTGAGATTAAATTCTTCGAGTATCCAATCTATGCAGTTCCCATTGAAATCAAGAGACACAGCAAAAAGTATAAATATCAGATGCTAAAATATGGCAAGGATGAATTATCCAGGGCCATAATTTTATGCGCCATCCATGATCTGGAAAATACTCCCCGGAATGTGGATGTGATGGAATTAGATTTTATGTGCAGTTACATTGGCAATTTATGAATTATTCTTCAATAATTCCGATAACCAACCGTATTCCCGCCAATCGCCAAGGGGCTAAGCGGCATTATGGCATTCATCCGTATTTTACTCGCCGACCTTTCAATGTCGTCCGGGATTATATCCTTCATTATTCTGATAGAGGCGATACCGTTATTGACCCTTTTGGCGGCTCAGGTGTAACAGCTATTGAGGCATTTTTAGAAAATAGAATCGGAGTTCAAAATGATATAAATCCATTAGCAAATTTCATAGCTTCTGGGATCGTCGAATTAACCAAGGTGGCGGTTGATGATATATTAGATAATCTCATTATTATGGAAAAAGAATGCAAAGAAGAATTAACCAAAATTCACCAGAGCAACGGTTCAAGAATAGATATTAATAAATATAATGTTGACCTCCCTGCCAATGTTAAGCTACCTTCCAACTCAGATGTAGAAAGTTATTTCGATCTTTTTACGCCTCAACAGTTAATTTCTCTTGCAATTCTTAAAAAGCATATTGGTAAAATAGACAATCACTCAATAAGGCAGGTTTTTCTCCTCGCTTGGTCGTCTACACTTGCCAGAATAAATAAAACATTTATTTCTACAAGGGGACGCGTTGAGACTAGAGGTGGGTCAAGTATCTTCAGTATTTATCGTTATAAGGTTGCCAAAGATGTGGTGGAGCTAAATCCATGGGAATGTTTTTACAATCGCTTCCATAATATTCTTAAAGCAAAAAAGGAAATGATGGCTTCTATAGAAATAAAGCAAAAGAAAGAGAAGTGGGAGGGACAGTTTAAAGTATATAAACTCGATGTTGACGAATTGAGAGACCTCTATTACGAATCTGCTGACTATGTTTTTACCGACCCTCCATACGGCGGGCACATATCCTATATAGACCTTTCCATTCTCTGGAATTCTTGGCTTGGTCTAATGCCAAATGACGAAATGCGCCAAAAAGAAATAATCGTGGGAGGGGAATTAAAATTTACTGAAGAACACTATATTAAAAGGCTTAGAGACAGCATCAAATCATGTTTTGATATGCTTAAGGACGGTCGCTGGTTATCCATCGTCTTTCAACATTGGAATGTGGAATATTTTGAGGCAATTTTAAGTGCAGCCCAAGAATCCAATGCTGAGTTAAAAGCAGCAGTATCACAAATAGGCGATCCCATTTGGTCGATGCATAAAAAGAAAGGGAAAGAATCAGTTCTGGCGGGGGAATTTATTTTAACTTTTTATAAAAAAGTCGGAATAAAGGGGGTAAAAGAAGGTAGGAAAATTGATGTTAAGGGATTAATTGGTAAGATTTTGCAAGATTATAAAAAGAAAACTATTTATGGCGAATATTTGCTTAATCAACTGGTTATCGAAGCCTGGAAATATGGGATAATCAAGGAGCTAAGAATTAAGAAGGAGGATTTAATCGATTTATTAAACGAACATGGTTGGGTTTATGATAGCAAAAACCATTGCTGGTGCAAATCTAATAAACCTCATGATTATCTTTTTTAACTTATAAATATATCATTTCAGCCCTATGCACTTCACCGAGCTCTTCATCCGCCGGCCGGTCATGACCACCCTGGTCATGCTGGCCATCCTGATGTTCGGGGCCATGAGCTACCGCTATCTGCCGGTGAGCGATCTGCCCAATGTGGACTTCCCCACCATCCTGGTGACCGCCAGTCTCCCCGGCGCCTCCCCGGAAACCATGGCCTCCGCGGTGGCCACCCCCCTGGAGCGCCAGTTTTCCACCATCGCCGGCCTGGATTCCATGAGCTCCACCAACGCCCTGGGGCTCAGCCAGATCACCCTACAGTTCAGCCTGAGCCGGAACCTGGACGCCGCGGCCCAGGACGTCCAGGCGGCCATCGCCAAGGCCGGGAAACAGTTGCCCCCGGACCTGCCCACCCCTCCCGTGTACCAGAAGGTGAATCCCGCGGATCAGCCCATCCTCTACCTGGCGTTGTACTCGGACACTCTGCCCCTGTCCACCGTCAATGAGTACGGGGACACCCTCATGGCCCAGCGCATCTCCATGGTCAACGGGGTGGCCCAGGTGCAGATCTTCGGAGAGCAAAAGTTCGCGGTGCGCCTGCAGGTGGACCCCCAGGCCCTGGCCAGCCGGGGACTGGGCATCAACGAGGTGGCCGAGGCGGTGAAGAACCAAAACGTCAACCTGCCCACGGGCACGCTCTACGGCACCCACCAGGCCTTTACGGTCCAGGCCACCGGCCAGCTCACCACCGCCGCGGCTTACCGGCCCATCATCGTGGCCTACCGCAACGGCCAACCCGTGCGCTTCGCAGACCTGGGCCGGTCGCTGAACAGCGTCGCCAACGACAAGATCGCGTCCTGGTTCAACAACTCCCGGGCCATCGTCCTGGCCATCCAGCGGCAACCGGGCACCAACACCATCGAAGTGGTGGACTCCATCAATAAGCTTTTGCCCATCCTGCGGCAACAGATCCCCGCGGCCGTGCGCATCGTCACCCTCTATGACCGCTCCGCCACCATCCGGGAATCGGTGAACGACGTCCAGTTCACCCTGCTGCTGGCCCTGGGCCTGGTGGTCCTGGTGATCTTTCTTTTTCTCCGCAATCTGTCCGCCACCGTCATCCCCAGCCTGGCTTTGCCCATGTCCATTGTGGGAACCTTCTCGGTCATGTACCTCATGGGCTATAGCCTGGACAACCTCTCCCTGATGGCCCTGATCCTGTCCGTGGGCTTCGTGGTGGACGACGCCATCGTCGTCCTGGAAAACATCGTGCGCCATCTGGAGATGGGAGAGAAGCCCTTGCAGGCGGCCCTGAAAGGCTCCCGGGAGATCGGCTTCACCATCCTCTCCATGACCTTATCCCTGGCCGCGGTCTTTATCCCGGTCTTCTTCATGGGCGGCATTTTGGGACGGCTCCTCCATGAATTCGCGGTGACCATCGCCGCGGCCATCCTGGTGTCCGGCGTGGTCTCCCTGACTCTCACCCCCATGCTCTGCAGCCGCTTCCTGCGGCCCCCTCGGGAAGAGGGCCACGGCCGTCTTTTTGATCTTTCGGAGCGCTTTTTCCACGGTATGCTCCGGCTTTACGACGCCACTCTGCGGTGGGTGCTGCGGCGCCGCCGGGAGACCATGATCGTCTCGCTGTTGCTCCTGATCCTTACCCTGATCCTGTTTGGGGTGATTCCCAAAGGATTCCTCCCCAATGAGGACCAGGGCACCATCTTCGCGTTTACCGAAGCGGCCCAGGGCATCTCCTTCGAAGCCATGATGCGGCAGCAGAAGGCGGTGATGGCGGTGGTGGGGGAAAATCCGTATGTGAAAAACTTTTTCTCCGCCATCGGCGCCAGCGTCCATAGCGTGTCCGGCAATACCGGGCGGATCTTCATCCGCCTGATCCCCCGGAGCCAACGTCCGGGGGCGGAAGAGGTCATCCAGCAACTGCGGCCCCAGTTGGCCGCCATCCCGGGCATCCGGGTCTTTCCCCAGGTCCTGCCCCCCATCCGCATCGGCGGCATGCTCACCAAGAGCCAGTACCAGATGACTCTGCAAAGTCCGGACATCAAAGACCTGTACCACTATGCCCCCCTCCTGGAGGAGAAGATGCGGACCCTCCCGGGCCTCCAGGACGTCACCAGCGACCTGCAGATTAAAAACCCCCAGGTCAACGTGGAGATTAACCGGGATAAGGCGTCCACCCTGGCGGTCACGGCCCAGCAGATTGAAGACGCCCTTTATTACGCCTACGGTTCCCGGCAGATCTCCACCATTTACGCACCTAACAACGAATACGACGTCATCATGGAGCTGGAGCCCCGCTACCAGATGGACCCCGGGGCCTTGCAATGGCTCTATGTCCGCTCTAACAAGGGGCAATTGGTGCCCCTGGATGCCCTGGCCACCCTGACCCGGACCCTGGGTCCCCTGACCATCAACCATTCCGGCCAACTGCCCGCGGTGACCATCTCCTTCAATCTCCAGCCGGGCATGGCCCTGGGGGAGGCGGTGGCCGCGGTGGAGAAGCTCACCCGGCAGTTGCTGCCCGCCGGCATCACCACCAGCTTTGTGGGCGCGGCCCAGGCCTTCCAGGCCTCCATGCAGGGCTTGTGGCTGCTCCTGATCATGTCCATCCTGGTCATCTACCTGATCCTGGGCATTCTCTACGAGAGCTTCATCCATCCCCTGACCATCCTCTCCGGCCTGCCGTCGGCCGGGGTGGGGGCCCTGGTGACCCTGATGCTCTTCGGCCAGGAACTGAACATCTATGCCTTTGTGGGGATCATCATGCTGGTGGGGATTGTCAAGAAAAACGCCATCATGATGATCGATTTCGCCTTGGAGGCCCAAAGGACGAACGGCAAGCCCCCCGAGGAGGCCATCTATGCCGGGGCCCTGATCCGCTTCCGGCCCATCATGATGACCACCATGGCCGCGCTCATGGGGTCGCTGCCCATCGCCCTGGGCTTCGGCGCGGGCGCGGAATCCCGGCGCCCCCTGGGTCTGGCGGTGGTGGGGGGCCTTTTGGTCTCCCAGCTCCTGACCCTGTATATCACCCCGGTCTTCTATCTCTACATGGAGACCTTTAAGAAAAAAGCCGGGCGCTTTTTCCGGCGGCGGGCCCCTGAAGCTTCGGAAAAAATTGGAGGATAGATCTCAGGCAATGAGGGGACAAATTTTTTTACCCCGGAGCCGGAAATTTATACGCGTTGCAGAAAAATTAAACAAGGGTTGAAGATAGTTAACCATTGCCCCCCGGCCATTTTGTCAATATCTTGGTCACCGTCAATAGATTGACTCTTTGAGAATCTCTCCTTTATGTCAAATATCCTTCAATATCAATAAGATAATCTAATACCATAAGTTTGCACTGGGAAAAGATTTCCCCACCGCTCCTCCTGTCCTTCCAGGAAGACCCTGAATTTCTTGAACTATCTCCAGTGGCCTATCTTTTGCATAATTACATCTAAACAATATACTGTCTGACCATTAATTCATTAGTAAATTATAATATACAAAATATTGTAGTTTAGCCTGTGGTCCGGTGGGCTACGGCCTGACCTTCAACCGCACGTACAGCCCCTATTGCTATCCGCTGCTCGGGGGGGCCACTATTACTGGCCCAGAGATTGCCAAATTTCCCTGGAAAGAGGCGCCTAGTGAAACGGCGGGAGATGCTGCGCAAAGGCCTTGGTGATCTGGCCCAGGTTTTACCGTTTACCCTGGGGGCTGCGGGCAGTCTGGGCAGACTTCTAAGCCTCGGGGCCGGCCTCCACCCGCCCCGGGCAGCCGCCAGCTTCCCCACCGGGAACAGGGAAGGGAATGGCACACAGGGCAATCGCGTGTAAAAATCAAGTTGTGAGGACCTTCAGCAGATAGTCATGGTCCCAAGCCGCTTTGAGACGTTTGGTTTGCATGCCGCCTTTGAGGGAATTTTCCCGTTTAAGCAGGTTGGTC
>JBFLXM010000004.1:0-84906 GCA_040757175.1 Thermodesulfobacteriota bacterium | reverse complement strand
GTTGGAAAAAATGGCACCAAATCTCCCAGGATTTAAGAGAGCCCCCGCGTAAGAGGCTGTTACAATTAGATGTTTTAAAAAACCTGGCAGTTCATAACTGTCTCTTAAGTTAGCGCTTATGCCCCAGTGGGGGGAGAGGGAAGATGAGCGTAGGGCGGGCGTCCTCGCCCGCCTTTAAGCGGGTGGCGGCCGGGACGGCCGCCCTACCTGTTTGTTTCTAGATATTGAACAGCCGGGGGCGGCTGTTCCACATTTTTCTTGGCGACTTATAACTTTGCGTCTTTGCGCCTTTGCGTGAGATTTTTGTAACTGGACCGCAACCTTGGATAACCCCGACCACCGTCTCATCGTCTACGGCACCCTGATCCCCGGGGGGATGTACCATTATTTGCTGGCGGACCTGCCGGGGACCTGGGAGAAGTGCGTCATAACAGGGCGCATGGGGGAGTATTGGGGGTTTAAGGCCTTTCAATACGACGCGGCGGGGCCGGAGCATCCGGCCTGGCTCTTCACCTCAGCAGCCCTGCCCGAGAAATTCCCGGAGCTGGACGCGTTCGAAGGGGAGCCCTACCGGCGCACCATCATTTCTGCCCAGGTGGGGCGGCGCCGGGTTTTAGCTTATGTCTATGAAGGGCAAGAGATTGATTGAGGGAAGGGGCTGTCAGGGTCTGGTGATGCATGGTCCACAGATGCCACCCCCATTCCGGCCCTCCCCCCTCAATCAGGCGGGAGAAAAAGAGGACTGACTTGTCTTTTTGATAAACCAAAGGTAACAACCTTTGCTCCGGTGGTTCTCGACGCCAAGCACAGCTTGGCAAACAATGACGTTCCCAAGTACAACTTGGGAACGAGAAGAGAAGAGAAAAAAACTTTCCGAAACAGCCTGGAAAGGCTGTGCCACCGCTTAGAAAAACTTGTGAGTAACGATAAGCCTCGAGGGGGAGGGGGGAAGAGGGGGGTGGCCCGTTTTTCTAATAAGTCCTCTATAATTACCTTAGTTGCGGTCCATCTCCTTGCCAAGCCAAGCTTGGCGAGCCAAGGCGTTCCCAAGTGCAACTTGGGAACGAGAAGAGAAGAGAGAAAAAGAGGACTGCCTTGTCTTTCTGATAAACCAAAGGTAACAACCTTTGCTCCGGTGGTTCTCGACGCCAAGCACAGCTTGGCAAACAATGACGTTCCCAAGTACAACTTGGGAACGAGAAGAAGATAATGGGTGAACAGCCGAGGGCGGCTGTTCCACATGAGACTTTCGCAGAGGTCTTAACTTGGGAACGAGAAAAACCACGCCCATTGATTCCCCCATCCTTTTCCTTCTTATTATTCTATTAATAATAGCGGCTCCGGGGCTGGCAGCCTCAGCCCCGGAGTTTGACATACCCAAGCCGGGGCGGGTCTTCCAGTTCCCCCGGGACCACGGGGCCCATCCCCGCTACAAAACGGAGTGGTGGTATTATACCGGGCATCTGCGCGCCCAAGATGGGGAGGCCTTCGGGTATCAACTCACTTTCTTCCGGGCGGGGTTGAAAAAGCCCGGCCCCAAGGCCCGCTCCGCCTGGGCCCTGCACACCGTGTATTTCGCCCACCTGGCCCTGAGCGACATCAGCCGCCGCACCTTCATCTTCCGGGAACAGGCGCACCGGGGTGCCCTGGGTCTGGCGGGAGCAGAAGAAGGGCGGCTCAAGGTATGGATCGATTCCTGGCAGGCGGAGATGGAGGGGGACGCGCACCACCTCCAGGCCCGGGACGAGGGCCTGGGTCTGGACCTGGTTCTGACTCCCAGTAAGCCGCCCGTGCTCCATGGGGATAATGGCTTCAGCCGCAAGGCGGCCCAGGGCGACGCGGCCAGTTACTATTATTCCCTGACCCGCATGGACACCCGGGGCCGCCTGACCTTGGGAGAGCGGACCCTGGAGGTGACCGGCTCCTCCTGGATGGACCACGAGTTCTTCACCCATACCCTGGCGGCGGAGCAGGCGGGCTGGGACTGGTTCGCCCTGCAACTGGAGGACGGCTGGGAAGTGATGCTCTATCTCCTGCGCCATCAGGACGGCCGCATCGACCCCGCGTCCGCTGGGACGCTGGTGGATCCCCAGGGCCGGGCCCGGCACCTGAAGCTGGCAGACTTTAAGCTCACCCCCACCGGCGCCTGGAAATCCCCCCACAGTTACGCCACATATCCCGCGGGCTGGAAGTTGGAAATCCCCGATGCGGGATATGTCCTAACCCTCGCCCCCACCCTGGCGGACCAGGAGATCCGGGCCGGGGAGGCCGGGGGGATCACGTATTGGGAAGGACAGGTTAAGGTGGAGGGGAAGCGCGGGCAACAGGAGGTCAGGGGCTTGGGGTATGCTGAACTTACGGGTTACGCCGGGAAGCTGGGGGGGCTTTTTTAGGGGCCAGGGGTCAGGGGCCAGGGGTCAGTAATAAGTAATAAGTAATAAGTAATAAGTAATCAGTGATCAGTGATCAGAGATCAGATGTAGGGCGGCAAAGCGCAGCGCATCCCGCCTTCATCGGGCTAAAAAAAAAACAATGGGGTTCGGCGACGGCGGCCGAACCCCATTGCCTTTATATAAAACCCTTGATGGGGCGTTATCTGGTCAGCCAGCGGTCGTTTCGCAGGGTGATGAAGGCGTAGGGTTGGACCCAATTGAGGAAGAAGAAGGCAAAGTAGGAGTAAAGGATGCCGTAGATGAATTCCAGGTCCCGCTCCTGGTGGATATAGTAGAACATATAGACCATGGTGATGATGCCCAGTCCGGCAAAGAATTTCACCATGACGAAGGGATAGATTAAGAAGGACATTAGGAGCAAGCCCAGGAAGAGATAGGTCAGGGGAAATTCGATCTGGGTGATGAAGAAATCGATGATGGGCAGCACCCGGTCCCGTTTCCGGTAATTGGAAAAGATGAAGAAGAGCTGCACCCAGGATTCCCGGAAATTGCTGCGGTCCCAGCGGAGGTACATGCGGCAGAGGCCCTGGTAAGTCTCCGGTACGGTGGTATAGGTCAATGCGCTGCGCTGGTAGGTAATATAAAAACCCTGGCGCATGACGAAGTTGGTCAGGGCCCGGTCTTCGCCGATATTGGCGGGGCCGCCCAGGAAGGTTTGGGCCCGCCATTTCTCCAGGATAGGGGTAAGAGCTAGGCGCCGGTAAGCGGACAGGGCCCCGGGGGTGCAGGTGACCGCGCCGTACATGGATTGGGAGGCCCTCAAGAAATCGAAGGCCAGGACGAAGCGCACGGCCAGCATGCGGGCCAGCAGGCAGCGGGCCCGGTTATAGACCTTGACGTTGCCGGCCACTGCGCCGATTTTGGCGTCCTGGAGCATGGGGGCGATGACCTGTTTAATGGTATCCGGGGTGATGATGCTGTCCGAATCAATAGTGACGAAGAAATCGCCTTGCCCCTGGGTAAAACCGGCGTAGAGGCCCTCTTTCTTACCCCGGTTTTTGGGGAAGCGGATGGCCTTGATCAGATCCGGGTGGCGCTGCCGGGCCCGGTCGATGTAAAACCAGGTGTCGTCTTTGGAGCCGTCGTCGATACAGATGATTTCCAGGCGGTCGGCAGGGTAGTCGCTGGCGGCCGCGGAATAGAGGGCCTTTTCCACCATGGCCCCTTCGTTATACGCGGGGACGATGATGGTGACCCGGGGCAGTGGGCCCGGGGACAGGGGATAAGGTTTATAGCGCCACCAGAGGATGGTGCGCACTACCTGGAAGGCCAGGTAAGCCAGGGTGAATCCGGCCCCCAGGGCCATGAGGGGGGTGGCGAAACTCTGGCGGCTCATCAGTTGCAGGTAGCCGTTGAAGGACCCGAATTTGATGGAGAGAACCAGACAGAGCAGCAAAGCTGCGGGTACCAGGATTTTCAAAACCAGGTCCAGGGTCTGGAGGCGTTTCTCCAGTTGGGCTTCCTGATTCTGCTGCCGTTTGCCCTGGGACCAGGGAGAAGCTGTAAAGGTTGCCATATATTTTGAGTACCCCACCAAAGATTGCAAGATTGTTCCAGGGGAGAATATGCAAGGGGCTTGCCAAATAAATCAAGGAGGAGAATTTATAACCAATTAATATAATTGCTAAAAATATCTATCATGACGGCGGCTGGATCCTGATATTTGAGAAAATTCTCTCATTGAGAGAAGCCTCGCAACTGGTGATAATATTTTTTCAAAATGAGAAAATAGGGCGGAAAGGAAAAAAAATTTACGGGGAAAGGGGGGAGCAAAAAGCCGGGGAGGGCGGGAAGAAGTTGATTTACTTGGTTCCAGAGAGTTCCTTTCTGCAGGTTACTGTGGTAAAAGAATTAGACATCTTTATGGTAATCTCTGGTCACCGGCCCGGGCGTGAGATTCGGGGCAGAGGAAGGGCAAGATGACGGAAGAGCAGAAACCATCCGCCTCTAAGGTGGTGGACGGGCTGAAACTGGGTCAATTGGGACAGGAGGTGGTGGTCCCGGCCGGCGCCCGCATAGTCACCCAAGGAGAGTCTCCGGAATTTTTTTATGTGATCCAGGCCGGTCGGGTCAAGGTCTTCCGAGAAACCGCGGACGGCATCCGCACCGATTTGACGGAACTGGCCATGGGGACCTATTTCGGAGAAGTGGCCCTGGTGACCGGCCAGCCCCGCACCGCGTCGGTGGAGGCCGTGGAAGAGTCGCGGCTGATCAAGGTTTCCAAAGAAGAATTTGATCATTTATTGGACCATAACCCCCAATTGGCCCGGCATATCATCAATCAGTTATCACAATGGCTCGTGGTGGGGGACCGGCGCCTGGAAAGCGAAGTGGTGCACCAGGTCAAGCTGCGCCAGGTCTCCTGGTTCGACTATGTCCTGATGATCGGCCTGAGCATCATCCTCGCCCTGGTGGTCAACATTTACAACGACAACCGCATTCCTTTGATCCACGACTGGGGGGTAAAAAACGATGTTCCGTTAATTTCCCTGGGCCAGGCCCAGGAATTGTATAAGCAAAACCAGGCCATCTTGGTGGATGCCAGGAAAAGCGCGTTTTTTAATCAGGAACACATCAAGGGCGCTTCGAACCTGCCATTGATCTTGTTCGATCTGATGTACCCCCTGTTCCAATTCACGGTGGAACAGACCCAGGGGGCAAAAGATAAGACCATCATCGTTTACGGCGGCACCTTCAGCAGGCGTTTCGACCTGGAACTGGCCCGGTTATTGAAACACAAAGGCATGCAAAAGGTGGTGGCGCTGCAGGATTATCGCGGCTGGCCTAAGGCCTTTCCCCTGGGAGGGCAAGCGCCCAAAGAAGCCGCCAGCCTGCCCCTGGGTTTGCCGGGCTATGTGGAGTGGGTGCCGGTGGGCATCTTCTTGCTCATCCTCATCCCTCCCATCCGTCGCAGCCCTTACCTGGCAGTGGTCGGCAGGGTGATCCTGGGGTTCATCTTTATTTCCTTCGCGTTGAGCAAGATTATGCGCCCTGCGGTCTTTGCCCTGAACGTGGTGGATTACGGGATGATGCCCTCCTGGGGCGTGAATCTCTGGGCCTTGGTCCTGCCGTGGGCGGAGCTGGTGGTGGGGCTGTTCCTCATTCTGGGCATCCGCACCAGGGCCGCGGCCACCCTGATCGGGGCCATGAATATCATCTTTATTGTGGGGCTGGTGGATGCCATTTTCCATCACCTGCCCATCAACTGCGGGTGTGTCGGTGAAGTCGGGGAACCGGTGAACTGGTGGAAAGTAACCAAAAATGTGGGAATGCTGGTGATGTGCATCCAAATCTTCCTCTACGATCGCTTTCTGGTATTGGATCGGGGAGGGTTCATCTTGCGGGATAGAAAAATATGAAGAAAGACTTCTTGAAGTTGGCTGCCGTCCTTGGCCTGATCATGGTTTGCCTGGTCCTGGGGGGCTGTGGGGAGTCCCGCTCCCCCTTCGCGGGCAAATATCGCTCCGTGGAGCCCTTTGCCGGCAAGAGTCACGTTGATCTGGACCTCAAAGCGGATGGCAAAGGGACCTGGACCCATGCCGGGAAATCCACGGATTTCACCTGGATGGTAAATGAAGGCAGGATCTGGATTTACACCAAAACCGGCGCCATCGTCATTGTCTCTCCCGGCAACGGCGGTAACCTGTTGTCCGCGGACATGACCGCGGATTGGCACCCTGGCTGTCCTCCCAGTTCCTGCGTGGTCTTTCGACGGGTCCCGGAAGGAGGCTGAAGCATCCGGCCTATGTCCCATCAAAGCAAGATTTTGTCAGGGAAGAGCCGCGGGGCCGGGATAATCTGCCTTTGCCTGGGGCTTCTGGGGGGGGCGGTGGCTGCCGCCTGGGGAGGCAGCGCGGGGGTGGAAGTGCGCCGGGTGGGCATAAGCCGGGTGGAGGACAACACCATGCTCACCGTGGTCTTGAGCCGGGCTGCCGAACCCAGGGTTTCCACCAGGACCGAGGGCGGGAAACCGCAACTGGTGGTGGAGTTCCCCCAGGCCCGGGCCGGCCGGCTCCCCGCCAGCATGGCCGGGGATGACCTCCTGGTGGAACAGGTAGTCACCGAGTCTTCCCCTGCCGGGGTGAAGATCGTTCTGGAACTCTTCCCGGAGCAGCCTTACAAATTTTGGCGTCAAGCCCGCAAGGGCGCGGCCGGGCAGGCCCTGTTTATTTTGGGGCTGACGCCGGACCCCACCGCGGCCCAGGTGAGGCAGCCGCCTGCCCCTGAACCCCAAGAGACGCCGGAGACCTCGGGTTATAGGGAGCCGGAGCCCCCCCCTCCCGCGCCGGAAGATTACGGCTTTAAAGAAGAACGGGGCATGGCGGCCACCGGCAGTTTTGCGGAGTTGCAGCGCCTCATCCCCAGGGCGCGCCCCTTGCTCCAGGGGCTGGAAAGGGAGGGCTGGGTGGTGTCCGAGTCCCACACCTATGACCGCCCGGGACAGCGCTTCAGCCGGGACTACACCATCACCAACCGGCAATATCCGGAAATGGCGGTCAAGATCGTCAATCTACCGGCGAATAATCCCACGGTGCCCAGCATCAATATCGTCACCTTGACCACCGACAACCTGGGAGGAGAAACCGCCAACCAATACCGGGGCCTGCGGCAGTGGACTTTCTCCCAGATCAGGCAAAAATACGAGGACATCGGCGATTTCTTTGATGATGCCTTAAAGCCCCTGAGGGTGAAGCTCCGCCAGGAGACCCAAAACTTGGCCCTGCGGCACTCCAAGGTCTTCCAAACCTTTCTGCAGCAGGCCTGCCCGGAAAATCCGCATCTGTATCAGAAGTTTATGGAAAATGTCAAGAAGAAGGTCAGCCCCCGGTTTGAAGGGGTGCAATACACCCTGTCCGAAAACCCCCTGGTGATTCTCAACCTGGTGGATTTTCTCTACTTGAAGGTCTTTTTTCTGCAGACCGGTTAGAGAGGTAGGTATGGCTCCAGAAGTGACCATTTTCGGTAAAAAGAGTTGACCATTTACGTTAAAGGCCCGGGAGGCCAAAGGCAAAGAAGGAGTGCAGGTCAATTACCGGGACGTGCGGGAAGACCCCCAGGCCCTGGAAGAGATGCTGCGGCTCACCAAGGGTATCCGCAAAGTGCCGGTCCTGGTGCAGGCCGGGCAGGTAAGCATAGGTTTCGGGGGCTCCTGAGGGGTTTGACAACCTGCGGTCCGCGGGTTAAAGAATGGGGAATTTGGGGGAAGGGGCCAGGGGCGTGGACCTCCGCCCGCAACTCCAGTCCCTTATTGCTGTGAAAATTAGAGAGTAAGGCGGGTCGAGGGGCAAGGTTCCCGGTCTCCGCCTCCTCCCCGGGCAATTCCATTTAAATCGTTAACCGTCATTTTTGCTTCAGTTTTTTCCGCCACTACCCCCATTAAGCCTTAACCCTGATACTTCCCTCCCTGGAGGGGCTGGCCCGGGTTTTTTTTTATCGAAAAAAATTAAAGTTTGGCCGCGAGGCAGAGGTGGGTGGGAAACATTAATTAATTTATCAGATAACTATATGAAATTATTATTTATTATAAAGATAATCAACATATTCTCAGATTAAAGAACTTTTCAAAATATTTTCTCCCACTTTTTCATTAAATAATGATTTTTTAAGGGAAAAACCCCCACTTTTCCATTAATAAAAGCATAGAAGTAGGATAGCCCACCCTGTAAGAGGAATACCACTCTTTTTTTGGGTTATTTATATAATTATATAAGATAGTTATCTATATTGTCGAAATTTTATTTCTTGACAGCCTCGCTAGCTCGTGCTATAAGGCACATAAATTTTCGAGCCCGCGTGGATGGCCCCAGCTGGTACGCTTCAGCTCCGGTAAAAAACGGAGGGATCTGAAACTGGCCAAAGCCCCAGGAAGCAGACAGGACGCTTCCTGGAAGGACGGCCCCGGAGCTGACCGGCGCAATCTACCGGCACAGGCAACACCCGGCTCAGGTCCAAAGCTTTTCCAGGCTTTCCTTTTCTCAACTTTCCTAACCAAAAATTAATCAATATCCATAAACCTCTTGGAAAGAGAGGGACGTATGCGAAAGATAGCGCTCTATTGTCTGCTAGGGTTGGTGGTAGGTTTTCTAGGTTGGCCGCAGCCGACCATGAGTGTCACTATGTCAGTGGTTACGGTTACCGCTTATCATCCCGGGGTTTATGGGGGCAAAGGCTCCCGCCAGGGGTACACCGCTTCCGGCCAGAAGGTGAGCGAAGGGATGATGGCGGTCAGCCGCGACGTGGAGCGGAGCTTGAACCTTAATTTTGGTGACCGGCTATTGCTCCACGGCATGGGGGTGTTTGATTTTCAGGACCGCATGCACCCCCGCATCAAAAAGAAGGCGGACGTCTTCATGAGATCGAAGAAAAATGCGGTAAAATTCGGGGTGCGCCGCTACGTGGTCTTGGTAAAGGTGGCTTAGGTCATTTGAGACGTTCGATATAAGTGCCGGTGCGGGTGTCCACTTTCAACCGGTCTCCCTCATTAATAAACAAAGGGACCTGGATCACCGCCCCGGACTCCAGGGTGGCGGGCTTGGTGCCGCCGGTGGCGGTGTCGCCCCGCACCCCCGGCTCTGCCTGGGCCACCGTCAATTCCACAAAATTGGGCAGATCCACGGCCACCGGCTGCTGGTTGAAAATGAGGACCTTAAGGTTCATATTTTCGGTCAGGTACAGAACCGCGTCGCCCACTTGCTCGGCGGAGAGCATAATCTGCTCATAAGTCTCGTTGTCCATGAGACAGTACCTGTCCCCATCCTTGTAGAGATACTGCATCTCCTTTTCCATCAGGTCCGGCTTTTTCACTTTCTCCCCGGAGCGGAAGGTCTGGTCCAGCACCCGGCCGGTGAGCAGGTTCTTCAATTTGGTGCGCACGAACGCGCCGCCTTTCCCGGGTTTGACGTGCTGAAAATCGACGATCATCAAGGGCGAGCCATCCAGCTCGATTTTTAAGCCTTTCTTGAATTCAGCAGTGCTGTACATAAGGAAATAAACCTTTCTTCGGCAGTTGGCATTGACCTTCAGGCGGTCCTTGAAACCAGGGACAATGGTTCTGAGGGCCTTTCACGGCCGGCAGGGCCACCGCCGCCGTTAACAATCCTGGACGTTGAACCTTGAACTTGAGACCTCTGCGAAAGTCTCATGCGGAACAGCCGCCCTCGGCTGTTCACGCTTCATTTGGTAGCAGGCGGGGGCGCCTGCTCCACATTTAGATTAACAAAAGAGTAATCGAGACTTTCGCAGAGGTCTCAACTTGTCAGTGAGATTGCAAGGCCCGTTGCCACTTCTCCAGGGCCTCCAGGGTCCGGAGCAGGTAGCCCCGTTTAGTGGAACCCGCAGCCAGGGGAGGGGCGAGGCTCTCTTCTTCTTTAAGCAGGGCCTCCAGGCCCTCTTTCAGGAGGCGGTAAAGCTCTGCGGCCCGATCCGCAGCCGCCGGGCGGCCCTGCCCTTGATAGAGATGGTGCAGGGTGTTAAAGACCTCTCCCAGGCGGCCGATGGCAGTGATCAGGGGCTCCAGGACCTCCTCGGCCTCGGTATACTCTCCCAGGGAGACCAGGGACTGTCCCAGAATCAAGCGGAGTTCCAGATTCTCAGGGTAGAGGGACAGAGCCTGGCGGCTGGCAGCCGCGGCCTGGGGATACTGGCCCTGTTGATAATAGGTCTCCGCCAGCAGATACATGGCCCCGGCGCAGGGCTCCCGCTCCAGGCGCTCCTTGAGGCGCTCCAGAGACACTCCTTGCTCGGGCATCTTTACCTCCCTCCGGGTGGGGCGCGGTGGGGGGCGGCTTGGGCCCGGGGGGGAAGGGCTTGATTTTTCCCGGCTGGTTGAGGGAACTGGATGATAATGTCGTTTTTCCTGATGAAATTCAGTTCCCGGCGGATGAGGTCCTGAATCATCTCCGGGTCGTGTCGCAGACGGTCGATGGTGCGGGCCAGCCGGCTGTTTTCCGCGGCCAAGCGGTTAGTTTCCTGCTCCAGAGACTGGCGCTCCTGGCGCAGACAATATATCCGGTACAGACCCTGGTGGCAGAAAATAGCCAGGAAGGCCAACACCAATCCCACGGAGAGCGCCACGCCCGCCAGGAAATGGTGCTTCTTTTTGCCCTTCTGGGTCCCTTCCGCAGCACCTGCTCCGGCCATTAGGATCCCCCTCCCAGAAGTACTCTAAGTCCCTATATTGCCTAAAAATGTGCGGAAATGCAAGTAAAATTTCGGGAAAGAGGCAGTTTGCCCTGAAAATAACTCCATTGATCTTGGGCTAAACCCACGAAACCCCTTACCGGGGCTTAACCAGCTCCGGAGCCGGCCTCGGGGCCTTATACCAAGTTCGTTTTCTGCTGCAACAAATCATATGGATAACTTATTGATAATTACCAATCTTTTAACCGAAAACCGAAAACCGAAAACGGTATTACTCGCCCAGGCGCTTCAGGCCATAAAGGGTCTGGATGGATTCGTGCAGTTTTATAGCCATGGGCGGGGCCGCCATTTTATCCGTCACCACCTCAATGAAAGCGCCCGTGCCGCAGGCCGCAGCCTGCTCCATGGCTGCGTCCAGTTCGGCATTGGTGGCCACCCTGGCTGTAAACCAGTCGTGGCACCCCAGAGACGCGGGCAAGTGCTGGTAGTTCCAGGGCGCCACGTCGTTGTAACATTCCATGGGGTTTTTGCAGAGCAGGCGTTCGATCAGGTAGCCCTGGTTATTCAGGCAAAAAATAATGGGCTTCAGGCCGTACCGGCAGAACTGGCCGATCTCCTGGACGGTCATCTGCAGCGCGCCTTCACCGGTGATGAGGATGGTGCGCCGCGCAGGTTCGGCCAACGCCGCGCCCAGGGCCGCGGGGGTGGCCCAGCCGATGGAACACCAGAGGAGCTGGTTCTGAAAGGCCGATCCTGGGGGCATCAGGGCGAAGGCCAGGCCCATGGCCACCGTGCCCGTCTCGGCCATGACCAGGTCACCCGGCCGGAAGAACTTCTCCCAGCGGGGATAGAGGTAGGCCGGGGTGATCTTATCGCCCGGGGCACCCTGGGGCTCGCCCAACCCGTGGGCCTTCGGGGCCGGCACCTCCTTCTTCACTACTTTCCGGGTCAGCTCTAACAGGGCGTCGCCGAATTCGATGTTAGGGAAAACGGCCCGGCCCACCCGCACATGGTGATGCATCACGCTGATCATCCTGGCCGGGTCGATGCGGGCGGTAAACGCGCCGGTGTTGAGATCGCTCCACAGGGCGCCTAAGTTCAGAACGCAGTCGCAGTCTTCGATGAACTCCCGGATTTCGGGGTTCATGATGCGTCCGTCGTACATGCCGATATATTGGGGGTGGGTTTCGTCCAGGGCCGTTTTATCCATGAACATGGTGGCGAAGGGGAGGTTGCTGGCCTCCACCAGGGCCTGGGCCTCTGCCGTGCACCCCAGGCGGGGAATCAGATAACCCGCCAGGATGGCCGCGGTCTTCGCACCGGCGAGCTTGGCGGCGATGATCTCCACCGCTTCCGTGAGCGCTTCCCGGTCAGTGGCGGGAGCAGGAACCTGGCTTACGGCTGCCGTTCCTTTAGACAGCGGGGCGGTGGCATAGTCGGCCGGGATACCCAGATATACGGGGCGGCGGTGGCTGACCGCGGCCGTCACCAGGCGCTCCATCTCGGAGACCGTGTTCTCCGGCGTCAGGATGGAACTGGCGCAGACCGCGGGCTGGGCCATCTTCAGGAAAACGTCAAACTCGCCTTTACCCAGGGTATGGTGCACCAGCCGGCGTTCAAGTTGGGTTTTGGTATTAGGCATGCCCACCAGGTGGAACACGGGCAGATGTTCGGTGTAAGAGCCGGCCAGGCCGTTGATGGCGCTCAGTTCGCCCACGCCGAAGGCCGTGGACAGGGCCGCAAACCCCTTGATCCGGGCATAGCCGTCCGCGGCGTAGGCTGCGTTCAGCTCATTGCTGGTGCCGATCCAGCGGAGTTCCGGGTCATGGCAGATGGGGTCGCTGATGCCGAAGGAAAAGTCGCCGGGCACCCCGAAGACGTGCCTGATGCCCAGTTGTTTTAAACGCCTCAGAACATGTTCTACCACGGTTTCCCTCATGCGGTGATCCTCCTTGAGACCTCTGCGAAAGTCTCAATTACTTTCCTTTAATCAAAATGTGGAGCAGGCGCCCTCGCCTGCTACTAGATGAAGGGTGGACAGCCGAGGGCGGCTGTTCCACATGAGACTTTCGCAGAGGTCTCTCCTTGGAGATCAATCCCTCGCCCCTTATTGCTAGCAAAAGAAAATTTTCCTCTAGGGGCGAACCTAACGTTCACCCCTGCTTTACACATTCAAGGCCATCAGGCGCATCTCCGTGAGTTCTTCCACCGCGTAACGCAGGCCCTCCCGGCCCAGACCCGAGGCCTTGACGCCGCCGTAAGGCATATTATCCACCCGGAAGGCCGGTGAATCGTTGATGATCACTCCCCCCACTTCCAGGGTCTCGAAGGCCTGCCAGGCGTGGGCCAGGTTTTTCGTAAAGACCCCGGCCTGAAGCCCGTAAACCGTGTCGTTGGCCATCTCCAAAGCCTGGGGGAAATCGGGGAAGGGAGCCAGGACCACCACCGGCCCGAAGACTTCTTCCCGCCAGACCGCCATCTCCCGGGTCACCTCCTCCAGCACCAGGGGGGGCATGAGGTTCCCCTCCCCCAGGCCGCCGGCCGCGAGGCGGGCCCCCTGGTCCAAGGCTTCCTGGACCCGCTCCCTGACCTTGGCCGCGGCCTCCCGGTCAATCATCGGTCCCACCACGGTTTCTTCCCGGCGGGGGTCTCCCGCCGCCACCTTTTTGCCCAGGACCCGGAGGAAACTTTCTTTAAAGGTCTCATAGATATCCTGGTGCACCAGGAGACGCTTGACCGCGATACACACCTGGCCCGCCTGGTAAAACGCGCCGGTGGCCGCCCGGGCTGCGGCCTTCTCCAGGTCGGCGTCCCGGTCCACGATGCAGGCGGCGTTCCCCCCTAATTCCAGGATGACCTTTTTGCGCCCCGCCAGACCCTTCAGCCGCCAGCCCACCGCGGCGCTGCCGGTAAAGGACAATGCCTTGAGGCGATCATCCCCCACATACTTTTCCGCTACCTGGGAGGGGCTGGGCAAGACCTGCAAACCCCCGGGGGTGAGGCCGGCCTCACCATAGATTTCCGCCAGCAGGAGCGCGGTCAGGGGAGTGGCCGAGGCGGGCTTGATGATGATGGGGTTGCCCGCGGCCAGGGCCGGCCCCACCTTGTGGGCCACCAGATTGAAGGGGAAATTAAAGGGGCTGATGCCCAGGACCGGGCCCAGGGGGAAACGCCGGGTCAGGCCCCAGCGGCCCCGGGTGGCCGTGGTCAAATCCAGGGGCATAACCTCGCCGCCGATTCTGGCGGCCTCTTCCCCGGCCAGGCTCAGGGTGAGCACGCCCCGGCCCATCTCCCCCCGGGCGTAAGTGATGGGCTTGCCCCCCTCCGCCACAATCATCTGGGCCAGCTCCTCCTGGCGATTCTTCACCCCCGCGGCCAGCTTTTCCAGCATTTGCTTACGCTCCAGGCTGGAGAAGGCTTTAAAAATGATAGCTGCCTTTTCGGCTGCAACTATGGCTTCTTCCCATTCCCGGTCGCCCGCCAGGGAGACCTCTCCCACCGCCTCCCCGGACCAGGGGGAGAGGACCGGGAGCTTGTGCCCGGTTTCCACCCAGTTATTGTTGATGAAACAATCTTTGATCATCTTGACTTCCTCTCGTTATGGGGAAATATCAGATCTTCTCCGCCGCCATCTCCATCTTCATAAACCGCCGCGCCTAGTCCGGACCCCCGGCCTGGGGGTTGGCCCCCGGCATCTTGAAGCCTCCGCCAGGCTGGGCCCCCACCCCGGGCGCCGGTGATTTTGCGGTGGAGGTACAGGTTCCCGGCAGGAAATTGATCACCCCCTCCGGGATGCAGGCTGTGGTCCGCTTCGGGTCGGCGAAATCCCTTAAGGGCTCATTTTGAAAAGGCGCGGACATGGCGGGTTCCTTTGAGCAACCGGAATGATCTAAAAATAAGGAGACGCGGCAGATATGGCAACTATTATCGCGTGTCGGAAATAAGTAAAAAATATCAGTCCTTATAACTCCCCTTCCCCTCCCCCATTTTTCCAGGGATTATATTGACGTAAGGCCGTGGGATTGATAGATTCACTAGGTTAGGAATTTATTGGGAAAGTAAGACCCTTCATGGTGGTGATCATAGATTATCGGGCCGGGAACCTCACCAGCGTGGTGCGCTCTTTGAAGGTATTGGGCGCGGCCGGAGAGGTGACTCAGGACCCGGCGGTGGTGGCCCGGGCCGCGCGCGTCGTCTTCCCCGGGGTGGGCGCGGCGGGCAAAGCCATGGCCATCCTTAAGGAATTGAAGCTGGACCAGGCTCTCAAAACGGTCTTTGACAAGGGAGTACCCATCTTGGGGATCTGCCTGGGGGCCCAGGTGGTCCTGGAATACAGCGACGAAAATGATAACACCCGCTGCCTGGGGCTGCTTCCCGGGCGCACCCGGGCCCTGCCCCGCCGACCGGGTTTGAAGATTCCCCACATGGGCTGGAACCAGGTGCGGTTTCTCCGGGGCCACCCCATATTTAAGGGGCTGCCGGAGAGCGCCGAATATTATTTTGTGCATAGTTATTATCCTTCTCCGGCCCAGGAAAACATGATCCTGGGGGTCACGGAGCACGGCGTCACTTTTCCCAGCGTCATGGGGTGGCGGAACCTGGTGGCCACCCAGTTTCACCCGGAAAAAAGCGGCCGTTTCGGGTTGCAGCTCCTGGAAAATTTCCTGGCCTGGGATGGTTCTTATGCTGAGTAAGCGCATCATCCCCTGCCTGGACGTCAGGGACGGCCGCACCACCAAGGGTATCAAATTTCAAAATAATGTGGATATTGGGGACCCGGTGGCCATGGCCCGGCATTACTACGAAGCCGGAGCCGATGAACTGGTGTTTTACGACATCACCGCGTCCAGCGACCGCCGGGACATCATGATCGAGGTGGTGCGGCGGGTGGCCGCAGCCATTCTCATTCCTTTCTCCGTGGGCGGCGGCATCCGCAATCTTCAGGATATGCGGGCCGTGCTCCTGGCCGGCGCGGAAAAGGTCAGCGTCAATACCGCGGCGGTGTTGGAGCCCAATCTCATCGCCGCGGGGGCCAAAGATTTCGGCAGCCAGTGCATCGTCTTGGGGATGGACGTAAAGAAAGTGGAGTCCTCGGAGGCCATCCCTTCGGGCTACGAGATGGTGATCCACGGGGGCCGCACCCCTATGGGCATCGACGCGCTCTGGTGGGCAAGGGAAGCGGAACGGCTGGGGGCAGGGGAGATCTGCCTCAATTCCATTGACGCGGACGGCACCCAGGCAGGCTACGAATTGACCCTGACCCGGATGATTTCCGAAGCAGTCTCCATCCCGGTCATCGCCTCCGGGGGCGCGGGCACGCCGGAGCATCTGGCGGAGGTGCTGACCGGAGGCCGGGCCGACGCCGCGCTCATCGCCTCCATGGTCCACTACGGCACCTATAGCATCCAGGAGATCAAGGACTATCTGCACCAGCGGGGCATTCCCGTGCGCCTCCTCTGGTAAACCGGCAACCTGCAACCAGGAAGGTCTCAGTGAACGACCAGTTTGAGGTGGACCAAAAAGACGACTACAACAGGGAATTGCCGGAAATCCTGGAGCCGGAGTTGGCAGAGGTCCACGAGGAAGCCCTGGAGGAGGCCCCGGAAAAAGCCGCCCTGCCGGTGCCGGTGGAACTGGACCTCCTGCAACGCTACATCCGGGAGGCCAACCGCTACGCCCTGCTTACCCCGGAACAAGAGAAAGAACTGACCCTCCATTACCATGAAACCAAGGACCGGGAGACGGGCTATAAGCTGATTACCAGCAACCTGCGACTGGTCATCAAAATCGCCCTGGAATTTCAAAAGTTCTGGATGAAAAACCTCTTGGACCTGATCCAGGAGGGCAATATCGGCCTGATGCACGCCATCAAGAAGTTCGATCCGTACCGGGGCATTAAGCTCTCTTATTACGCCTCGTTTTGGATTAAAGCCTATATTCTCAAGTTCATCATGGACAACTGGAAGCTGGTGAAGATCGGCACCACCCAGTCCCAGCGAAAACTTTTCTACAACTTGAGAAGGGAGAAGGAGAAACTCCGGGCTCTGGGCTTCGAGCCGGGCCCCAAGCTGTTGGCGGAGAATCTGCAGGTGCGGGAAGAGGAAGTCATTGAGATGGACCAACGCCTGGGCGGTTGGGAACTATCTCTGGACGCGCCTTTAAAAGAGGGGTCGGACGAGTACCATAAGAATTTCCTGCCGGCCACGGAGCCCCAGGTGGAAGAGGCCCTGGCCGAAAGGGAATTAAAGGATCTCTTCCGCCGCAAACTGGAAGAGTTTAAAAAAGATCTGAATGAGAAGGAGCTGGACATTTTAAACCTGCGGCTGCTGGCGGAACATCCCCTGACCTTGCAGGAAATCGGGGCCCGACATCAGATCTCCAGGGAAAGGGTGCGCCAGATCGAGGACCGGATGATCAAAAAATTGCGACACTTTCTGAAGAGCGAAATCCCGGATTGGGAGGATTATCAGACCCCCATGAGTGATTAGCCCGGAGAAAACCGGCGCCGGGGCCGGTATTGATACCCAATTTATATCCAAATTAATGAACCATTATTATTTAGTGGGGCGTAGAAACGAGAGGAAGCATTAGCTGATGGGGATAATTTTTCGGCCCTGGCTCACTCCCAGGATCATCATTATTTGGGGCCTGCTCTTATTGGTGGTCTTGGGCTCAGGGGGGTGTCAATGGGTGGGACTCCGCACCGGGGTAATACCTGGGGAGGGAGGAGTGGAGCCTTCCAGGAGCGAGGCATACTACCATTACCTCCGGGCCCAACATTTTTTGCTGGCGGAGGATGCCTCGGGTGCGGTCAAGGAATACGAAGAGGCCTTGAAATACGACTCCGAATCCGCGCAGATGGAGACGGAACTGGCGGCTCTTTTCCAGCGTATGGGGGAGGTGAAGAAGGCCCTGGAGCATGTGAACAAGGCCTTAAAGCTGGACCCCAAGCAGCAGGAGGCCCATTTCATTCTGGCCGGGCTCCATGTGGGTCTGAATCAGCTCCGGGAGGCCACCGCGGAATACGAACGCATCCTGGTGCTGGACCCCGAGAACAAGGAGGCCCGCCTCTTTCTGGCTACCCTTTATGCCCAGCAGCGGCGCTATTCCAAGGCCGTCCGCTCCATTCAGGAACTGCTGCGCCAGGAGCCCAGTTTGTTGGTGGGTTATTATTACCTGGGGCGCATTTATCTGGAGATGGATCAACTGGCGGAAGCCAAAAAAGAACTGCTCCGGGTCCTCACCATGGACCCCAATTTTGTCCCGGCCATGTTCGATCTGGCCACGGCCCTGGAAAGGGAAAAGCAATATTCCCGGGCCATGGGCCTTTACCGCCGCATCCTCAAGCGGCAGCCCAAGAACGCCCGGGCCTGGACCAGTATCGGCCGTCTGGACTTGATTCTGGGCCGCCGGGGGGAGGCGCATAAGGCCTTCCAGAAGGCCAAGGAATTGGACAAAAACGAGGTCGCCTTGGTCTTTAATATCGGCCTCATTTATCTGGAACAGAAACAGGCTGACGCCGCTATTCGGGAATTCCGCCAGGTGATGGAACATCCCCGCTACCGGGAACGGGCCCGTTATTACGTGGGCCTGGCCCTGGAAGAGAAAGGAGATCTGCGGGCCGCAGCCCGGGAATATCAACTAGTGGCCCGGGACTGTGAAAATTTCATCTCCGCGCGTCTGCGGTTGGCTTATCTCTATTTCCAGCAGGGGGAAAAAGATCAGGCCTACCGGCTGTTGGCCGAACTCAAGGAGGCGGCGCCCCATAGGGAGGATATTTATCTAACCTGGGCTTATTTTTTTGAAGATGAACGCCGCTGGGACCGGGGCATCGGCGTGCTCAAGGAAGGATTGGAAAAACTGCCCCGCTCGGAAGAGATCAATTTCCGCCTGGCAGTGATTTATGAAAAGAAGAAGGATGTAGAGAATAGTATCAAGTATATTAAGGTCGTTTTGGAACTGGACCCGGATAACGCCGACGCCCAAAATTTTCTGGGATATTCCTATGCCGAAGCTGGCATTCATCTGGATGAGGCCGAGAGGTTGATCCGGTCGGCCCTGCGGGCCAAGCCCGACAGCGGCCATATCGTCGACAGCCTGGGGTGGGTTTTTTATAAGAAGGGCCAGTTTGAGCGGGCGGTGGAAGAACTGGAGCGGGCCGCCAAGATCATGCCCCATGACGGGACCGTGGCCGAACACCTGGGGGACGCCTACCTTAAACAGAAACGCCGCGCCGATGCCCTGCGCACCTACCGCCGCGCCCTGACCCTGGAAAACGCCAATATCCAGGAATTGCGGAAAAAGATCAAAAACCTGGAAGCCGTGACCAAAGGGGAAAACCCTTGAAGCAACGGCGCCTGGCCTGGCTGCTGCTGGCTCTCTGCCTCTGGGGGTGCCGCTCTCTGCCGCCCCCGGCTCCGCCGGTAACCGTTTCTTCCGCGGCGGAGCTGGTTTCCAGGCTCCAGGCCGGGAAGATCCAGGTGCAATCCTTTGAGGCCAAAGGACGCCTCACCTTTCTTTCCCCCCAGCGGAATTATTCCGGCACCAGCCTGATTAAGGGCCGCCTGCCCGATACCATCAGGGCGGACGTCCTGGATTTCCTGGGCCGCTCCCTTCTTTACTTCTACAGCAATGGCCGGGAAGTCCAGGTCCTTTCCCCCAAAGAGGGCAAACTCTACCGGGGCGCAGCCACCCCCGCCAATCTGGCGGCCTTCATTCCCCCGGCCATGACCCTCCAACAGGCGCTGCGCCTGATGGTGGGAGACCTGCCTTTGAGTTCGGGCCAACCCTCCCGGTGGGCCTATGAAGAGGACCAGGGAGGTTATCTGTTGGAATGGCGCTACCCTGACGGGGCAGTCAAAGAGCGCCTCTGGGTGGCGGCCCAGGAGCTGCGGCCGGTTAAAGATGAATGGTTCGGGCCCGACGGCCAGCTCCGCTTCGCCGCGGAGTTCACCAACTACGGGCAGACAGCCCCCGGCCTTCCCGGCCAGGTGACGGTGAAGACCTTGCAGCCGAAGGGGGAACTGCGCCTGGCCTATAGAGAAATGCTGGTCAACCCCCTCCTCCTGGATGGGGATCTGGCCCTGCCCAAGTCTCCGGCAGTGGTGGAAGAGCCCTTGAAGTAAGCAGTGAGCAGTAAGCAGTGAGCAGTTGCACCTGAGACTTCGGCTTCCCCATAAGTTACGAAAAGTTTATCAGAAATCATGGTCTCAGCTTTGAACTTTGAACTTTGAACTTTGAACCTTGAACTTTTCAAATTAAGGCAAGGCCATGAAGTTTATCGTGGACCTGCCCCTGGCGGGCTTGGCCAAATGGCTGCGATTCTGCGGCTTCGACACTACGGTGCAGCGTTTCTCCCCAAATTTGCCGGCCGCGGTTCCCGGCGTCCATCTCCTGACCCGGCAACAGTCCCTGGCCCGGGGGCCCCGGCGCGATCTTCTGATTCTCACCGCTTCCCACCCCGAGACCCAGCTGCAGGAAGTAATACGCCGCCTGGGGATTACCCGGGGCCACCTCAGGTTTCTCAGCCGCTGCGGCCAATGCAACGAAAAATTGGTTTCCCTCCCCAGGGACCAGGTCCTGGGGCTGGTGCCCGAACATGTCTTTCATACCCAGGAGCAGTTTCACCAATGCCCCCAGTGCCGCCAGATCTTTTGGCCCGGCAGCCACCTGCCGGGGATCATGGCCAGGGTGCTGGCTAAGCTGGCTTAAAGGCAGTTTTTAGTTTTCAGTTTTTAGTTTTTAGTATGCTGAGAAGCACGGTGGTGCAGGGCGGGAAAGCGAAGCGCATCCCGCCTTCGGAGGTTAAGAGAGGACACCCCATGAATTCAGACTTAACAAAGAAGGCCGCGGGCAGCTTGAGAACCGTTTGGGGCTGCACCAAGATATGCGCGCTAAACACTATGCGCCGGGTCCTGATCCTGGGGAGGTACATCCTGATTTGTGCGCAACAGCAAAGGCTGCGCCGGGCCCAACGGCGCCTGGGAGGCGCGGTGCTCCAGGCCCTGGAACAGGGGGAAGTCAACCCCATGCTGGCGGAAGGGGTGAAGGACGCCCTGGAAAAGGCCAAGGCCATCAAGGCCGGGAAAGACAAACACTACCAGGCCATCGCCGCCATCCGGGAAAGAATCCGCAGTGCGGGCGCGTGCGAGTCTCCACCCAAGAATGCGGAGCCGCCCCCTGAGGGAGGCTGAAGGGAAGCGGGGGGATAGGGGATAGGGGTCAGGGGCCAGGGGTCAGGGGTCAGGGGCCAGGGGCCAGGGAAAAAACCGATCACTGATTACTGATTTTTACTCGTTCCCAAGTTGCACTTGGGAACGAAACTAGAAGCCAAGCTCAGCTTGGCCACCAAAAGAGGCGTTCCCAAGCACAGCTTGGGAACGAGTTGTTTCTCCCCTCAAGTGACGGCGCACTCCGACGAGCTGCCCCCCAGTTTCTCCAACGCATGGGGCAGGGCGGGGAGGATGGCCTCCAGGCTTTCCCGGGCGCCTTTGGGGCTGCCGGGGAGGTTGATGATCAGGGTGCAGCCCCGGGTTACCGCCACACCCCGGGAGAGCATGGCGTGGGGAGTTTTTTGCAGCCCTGCGGCCCGCATGGCTTCGGGGATGCCGGGCACCAGGCGGTGGGCCACCGCGAGCGTGGCTTCGGGGGTAATATCCCGGGGGGTGAGGCCGGTGCCCCCGGTGGTGAGGATCAGGTCCAGGCGGTCCGCGTCGCTCCACTCCACCAGTCGGGCGACGATGGCCTCGTGTTCATCCGGGACCATCCCGGTGGCCGCCACTTGAAATATCTGCTGGTCCAGCAGTTGGCCCAGTTCCGGGCCCGCAGTGTCCGCCCGCTCCCCCGCGTGGCCCTTGTCGCTCACCGTGAGAATGCCCACCCGGATGTTCATGGTCTCACCTGCCTTCAGAGGCACTTGCTGAAAGGTCAATTTATTATTAATATAATTAATACCAAGTTCGTTTTCTACTGCAACAAATCATATGGATAACTTATTGATAATTAGCAATCTTTTAACCGAAAACTGAAAACCGAAAACCGAAAACGGTATAAGTAGTCTGGCAAAGGTGCCGCATTTTCATCAAACCAACCCAATTATTGAGCCCTTATCGTGCTTGAGGGCCAAAATCTTAGGGAAAGGGAGGTAGAAACATGGCGACTTTTGTGGTATTGGCGAAATGGACTGATAAAAGTTTTGCAGCCATGAAGGATGTGGCCGCGGTAACCGCGGAAGTTAAAAAAACTATTAAGGACCTGGGCGCGGAAATCAAAGGCTGGTATATGTTGATGGGGCAATACGATGAAATGTGCATCCTGGAGGCCCCGAATCCGGAAACTATAGCCAAAATCGTGATCACTTTAAGTGCCAAATACGGCGGCAAGACAGAAACTCTCCAGGCCTTCAGCGAAGCTGAGGCCATGAAAATCTTCACCTAAATAAATAGGTTGCGAATCTGATTAAATTAGTCTTTGCTGCAGCGGCCTCCGGGCCGCTTTTTTTTATTTTTTAAAGGTCAGCCCACAACTTCAATCGCATCTCCGGGCTTAACCATGCCTGCCTGCAGCACCCGGGCAAAGACCCCCTCCCGGGGCATGATGCAGTCCCCCACCAGCTCCCGGATGGCGCATCCTTTATGGCAGGCCTTGCCGACCTGGGTGATCTCCAGTTCCACTTCCGGCCCCACTTTGAGGCGGGTGCCCACGGGCAGGCCACAGACGTCCAGCCCTAGGGTGGTGAGGTTTTCCGCGAAATCCCCGGGATTGACCTGGGCCCCGGCAGCCCGCATCTTGTCGATGCTTTCCCGGGCCAGGAGGCTCACCTGGCGGTGGCCGCCCTCGGCGTGGGCGTCCCCTTCCAGGCCGTGGTCCACCACCAGCCGGGCCTGGTCCACATTGTGTTTGACCACGCCTTTGCGGTCGCTGACGGAGACCGCGACGATACGGGCTTGGTGACTGAGTTTGGAAGACTGCTGGGTCATATTTTAATGAAGTTCTCCCTTGTTACCCTCTTGCCGCCAAAAAAATGAATGGTCCTGGTCCCCGCGGTGACCTCACCGGCGTGAGTTACTCCTTTGAGAATATGATATTCCTGCCCGGCACAAAGGGAAATTCTCTGGTTGTCGATGATCAAGGTGAAATTTCCCTGCACCACTATCAAGTATTCATCATATTCATGGGTATGCGGTTGCGAAAGCCTATCTTTCGGGCATTTCCAGAAAGCGACTTGACTGCTGTCCGCACCATCGAAGACATATCCCTCAATATTTTCAGTATATTGGGACTTGCTGGCAATTCTATTAAGCGGATTTTTCATGAAATCCGGAAAATCATCCATACCCGACCTCTCAAGCTAATATCTTATAGCACAGTCGAGACGCCTGTGCCACCAGGGGGTTGGATTGGGAGTTTAAGAGGAGGGCGAAGTTTTCCCCCTTTTTATGTACAGTTTCCAGAGCTCAAAAAATTCCCCTGGTTCCCAGAAAGAGCCCGGAAACCAGGGGAAATCATAATATTATCAAGCGTTGGAGCGGCTAAGCGGGGTAGGGCGGGAAAGCGCAGCGCATCCCGCCTCTTGCAAGCTATAATGCCATGACACCCCGGGAAGCCAGGAAAATCTCCCCCCCTCACCCCACCCCCCCGCCGGGGAGAGAGGGAGAAAGAGAGGGCAATTATCTTTTCAGGGGTGACCCCGGGAAAAGAGGGAATAAGCAATATGGAGAGAAAGCGATGCACCTCCCGACGTCAGAAGCCAAATCCAACACCATCGCTGAAGGCGGGATGCGCTGCGCTTTCCCGCCCTACCACTGACCACAGTTCCCTGGCCCCTGGCCCCTGCCCCCTGCCCCCTGCCTTACTCCTTCTCCATAGCCGCCCTGGCTTCGGCGATGATCTTTTCCGCCAAGTGCGCAGGCACTTCTTCGTAGTGGTCGAATTCCATTTCGTAGGTGCCCCGGCCCCCGGTCTTGGAGATGAGGTCCGGCGCGTAGAGCAGGACCTCCACCATGGGCACGTGGGCGGTGATCACCTGGTATTTGCCTTCGGCCTCCACGCCCAGGACCCGGCCCCGGCGGCCGTTGAGGTCGCCGATGATGTCCCCCATGTTGTCTTCGGGCACGGTCACGGTCATTTTCATAATAGGTTCCAAAAGGGTGGGTTGGGCCTGCTCCATGCCCTTCTTGAAGCCCATGGAGCCCGCGATCTTGAAGGCCATGTCCGAGGAGTCCACGTCATGGAAGGAGCCGTCATAGAGGGTGACCCGGAAATCCACCACCGGGAAGCCGGCCAGGATACCGGTATTCTTGGCCTCGACGATGCCCTTTTCCACGGAGGGAATATATTGTTTGGGGATGACGCCGCCCACGATCTTGTCCACGAATTCGAAGCCGCCGCCCTTGGGCAGGGGCTCCATTTCTATCCAGGTGTCGCCGTATTGGCCCCGGCCCCCGGACTGGCGCTTGTATTTGCCCTGGACCCTGGTGGTGCCTTTGATGGTCTCCCGGTAGGGGACCTTAGGAGGTTTAAGCACCGCCTCCACCCCGAACTTGCGTTTCAACTTTTCCGTGGTGGCTTCGATATGGACCGAGCCCACCCCGGAGAGAAGGATCTCTTTGGTGTCGGTGTTGCGGTGCAACTGCAGGGAAGGGTCTTCTTCGATGAGTTTGGAGATGGAAGAGAAGACCTTGTCTTCTTCGCCCCGCACCTTGGATTCCACCGCCAGGGTGACCATGGGTTTGGAGGCCATGAGGGGGGGCAGAAGAATGGGCTGGGCTTCCGTGGCCAGGGTGTCGCCGGTGACTGTCTCCTTCAGTTTGGCCACAGCCGCGAAGGCCCCGGGTCCGGCGTTGGCCACGGCTTTCTGGCCTTTACCTTCCGGCAGGAATAATTGCCCGTATCTCTCGGCCGCGGACCGGGTGACATTGAAGAAGGAGGCATCGGAGGCAATGGTGCCGCTATAGATGCGGAAGATGGAGAGCCGGCCGGCATAGGGGTCGGCCACGGTCTTGAAGACCTGAGCCGCCAGGGGCCCGTCAGGGTCCACCTCCAGCACCACTTCTTCGCCGGAACCGGGTTTTTGTCCTTTTACCGGACCCCGGTCCTCGGGCGCGGGCAGGAAATGGTTGATGGCGTCCAGGAGGAGCCCGGGCCCCAGGTTGCTTAAGGCCGCGCCGCAGAGCACCGGGACGATGGCCCCTTTAAGGGTGCCGATCCTCAGGCCCCGATAGATCTCCTCCGCCGTGAGTTCCCCTTCTTCCAGGAATTTCTCGATGAGCGCGTCGTCGCTTTCCGCGGCGAAATTGAGGAGGTCGCTGCGGTACTGTTCCACTTCATCTTTCAGGTCGTCGGGAATGGGGCCCGCATCCAGCTTGCCACCCGCAGCCACCATGGCCTTCATGGCCACCAGGTCCACCACGCCTTTGAAAGCGGCCTCTTTGCCGATGGGAATCTGCAAGGGCACTACCGGGGCTTCCAGAATGTCTTTGATTTCCTTGAGCGTCTTTTCGAAGTCCGCGCGTTCCCGGTCCATTTTATTGATGAAGATGAGACGGGGGAGGGCGTAGTGGTTGGAGGTTTGCCATACCTTTTCGGTGCCCACTTTGACGCTGTCCACCGCGTCCACCACCACCACCGCGGCGTCGGCCACGTGCAAGGCGGCCCGGGTGTCGGCCAGGAAGTTATCGTCCCCGGGGGTGTCGGCCAGGTAGACCGTGTGCTTCTTCCACTGATAATGATGAAAAGCCGTGGAAATGGTAATCTTGCGTTTGATTTCCTCCGGCTCGTAATCCAGGATGGAACTGCCGTCATCCACCTTTCCCAGCCGGGAGGTGGCCCCCGCCCCAAAGAGGAGGGCCTCGGCCAGGGAGGTCTTGCCGCAGCCGCCGTGGCCGATGAGGGCCAGATTGCGGATCTGTGCCGTTTTGCCAGACATCAAATTCTCCCTTCCTCAAGGTTGCCCGCCCGGCCGCATCTCCCGGGGCCGGGCCCGAAGCACCCTTTTAACTATCAGTTTTTTCAATAATTCTCAACCGGTTTTTCCTGCCTCAGGGAACCAGCCATTCATGAACGTTGGCCTCACCCATTAATCACGAAAAGTCCTTAGGGACGGGCGTCTCGCCCGCCCTGGCAATTCGCACAGGCTGGAAAGCCTGTGCTACCGCTCGTAACTTTTCAAGATAGATAAGGCGGAAGTCCGGCAGGGAATTTGTTATTGAAGGCGGGATGCGCTTCGCTTTCCCGCCCTAAAACTAAAAACTAAAAACTGAAAACTGTATCAATGCGTGCGGTCCAGCAGCTCTTCCGTAAAGGCCCGGAAGTACGCCTTCTCGGGCACCGGGGGAAAGGCTTCCAGATTGGCCTGGGCCTTCAAGGTGAATTCCCGGGCCAGGCTGCGGGCGTGGTCCAGGGAATCGTACTTATCCAGAAGATGCCCCAGTTCCGGGATCATTTCCGGCTTCAAGTTTTGGGCGATTTCTGACAATCTCTGCCGGTCCCCGGGATTGGCCCGGGTCAGGGCGTGGATCAGCGGCAGGGTGATGCGGCCTTCCTTCAAGTCGTTGCCGATGGGTTTGCCCATTTCCAGCTCATTGCCGGTAAAATCCAGGATATCGTCCACCACCTGGAAGGTAATCCCCAGGTTCAACCCGAATTGGGCCAGGGCCTCTTCCTGCTCCGGGGGGGCGTCTCCCAAAATCGCCCCGATTTGACAGGCCGCGGACATGAGGATCGCGGTCTTGCGGTTGACGACCTCAAAGTAGTCCTGTTCATTGATCTTCAGGTTGCTGGTGTGCAGCAGTTGCAGAATCTCCCCTTCCGCCATCATGGTGGTGGTGTGGGCCAGAACCTTGAGGACCCGCAGTTGGTTGGTGGTCACCGCCAGGGACAGGGCCTTGGAAAGCAGAAAATCCCCCACCAGGATCACGGCCTGGTTGCCCCAGATGGTGTTGGCGGTGGACTGGCCCCGGCGCACGTCCGCGGCGTCCACCACATCATCATGGAGGAGGGTGGCCGCGTGCAGATACTCAAAGATCGTGGAAAAATCCGCGAGGCCCGGCCCCTGGCAGCCGCACATGCGGGCCGACAGGAGGAAGAGGAGGGGACGGATGCGTTTGCCGCCGCTGAGGAGGATATGCCGTCCCACCTGGGAAATCAAAGGAACATGGGATTGGAGATTGTCCACCAACGCCTGGTTGATGGCCGCCACCTCCCCCTCCAGTTCCTTGAGAATACCTTTCGCGCCCATAGATCTTTTATTGTGAATAAAATAACTTACTCCCCCCCGGATGTCAAACTTTTCCCGGGGGGCAGGGGAAGGATAGTGATCAGTGATCACTGATTACCGATCACTTTGCCTCAACCACTTCCCCCACCAGATCATAAGGCAAAACCCTCTTGATCCGCACCGGTTGGATTTCGCCGCGGCGGGCCGGGCCTCCGGTAAGATAAACCTGGCCGTCGATCTCCGGGGCCTGGGTGATGAGGCGGCCGGAGAGGAGATAGTCGCTCTCGGCGCTCACCCCCTCCACCAGCACCGGTTGGATAGTGCCTTTCAGGTATTTCAGCCGTTCTTTGACGATCCGGGCCTGGAGTTTTTTGATAAGGCGGGCCCGCTGCCGGGCCAGCCGCCGGGGCACCCGGGGGGTAAACTTGGCCGCGGGCGTACCCTCCTCTGGGGAATAGAGAAAAACCCCCAGGTGCTCGAAGCGCACCTCCTGGATCAGGTCGGTGAGGGCCGCAAAGTGCTCCTCCGTCTCCCCGGGGAAGCCCACCATCACTGTGGTGCGCAGGGCCCCGTGGGGCAGAAAATCCCGGATCAGGCGCCAGGTTTTCAGGATTGAGCTGCGGGAGTAACCCCGGCCCATGCGCCGGAGCATCTGGTCATGGCCGTGCTGTATGGGCAGGTCCAGGTAAGGGCAGATTTGGGGGTGGGCGGCCATGGTCTCCAGCAGTTCCGGAGTAATCCGGGCCGGGTGGCCGTAAAGGAGGCGAATCCACTCCAGGCCCGGAACTCCGCAGAGTTCCCGAAGGAGTTCCGGCAACCCCGGGCTGTTTTTCCGGTCCCGGCCGTAGGCGGTGGTGTCCTGGGCCACCAGGTTCAGCTCCTTGACCCCGGACGCGGCCAGGGCTTCCGCCTCGGCCAGCAGGGTGGCCGGGGGCCGGCTGCGCAAAGGCCCCCTGATCCCCGGGATGGTGCAATAGGTGCAGCGGTGGCTGCACCCCTCGGCGATCTTCATATAGGCGTAAGGCCGGGGCGTGGCGGGATAACGGGGCTGGGGGCGGGCGTAGTCAAAAAGCGGCGCGCCGTGAAATAAGCAGGTTTCTTCCGGCCCCGCTAGTCCCTGCAAAATCCGGGGCAGCCGGGGAAAGTCATTAACCCCGATGAAGAAATCCACTTCCGGGAGTTGGGCGGGCAACTCCGGGCCGAAACGCTGCACCAGGCAGCCCGCGATCGCCAGACGCTTGCCGGGATCATTCTCTTTATGGCGGGCCATTTCCAGGATGGTGTCCACCGCCTCCTGGGAGGCCGAAGAAATGAAGGCGCAGGTATTCACCAGGAGCAGGGACGCAGCTTCGGGAGAAGACACCACTTCCCAGCCTTCCCGGGCGAGATGGCCCAGCATGATTTCCGTGTCCACCAGGTTTTTGGGACAGCCCAGGGAGATGGGGAAGACGGTTTTAGAGACGGTTTTCGGTTTTCGGTTTTCGGTTTTCAGAATTGCTTACTCGGAGTGTTATTTTAAAACGACATATTAAGAATCTTTTATCGAAGCTGAATGTTCCCCTATTCCGAATGAGAACAAATAGTCATTTTTTGGGTTTATCCTATTATGAATCATCTGCAATATTTTCTCGATATCCTCGCGTGCTCTCAAGGCGTTCTCTTGGGTACAATACTCTTCCCAAATTGCTAAAGGACGTTTACCAAGGAACTCATCAAGATACTGATCGGCATCAGGGGTTGTATTTTCTTCGATGGGGACAGTTTTGCCATGAGCCACGTTATTGCGGAACTTGATTAGATCCCGCACAGTTTGCCTTGGGCGTTCGTTTTTGGGAAGGTCTATCTCAAGTCTTTCCCAAATGACTTCGAGTTTGGACTCAGGAGGGAGAGTTTTTTCAAGAGCAGTTTCCCAAGATGAAAAGACTTTAGGGCCAATATGATTCATATATGCCTCGAACGAAAATGCCGTGAGGATAAGGCTACCCATCCAAAGCCACTTTGAGCCCTTTATCTCGGCTTGCGCCCGTTCCAATAATATCTTTGAACCGTGCCAAAGCTCGGAATATGTATGGACGGGTCGTTTCTTTGAAACCTTAGCTTTTTGGGGTTTTCGAGCAGTCACGTTCAGACTCCCTATTTATATTCAACTATAGACCGCAGGGCGCGGCCCGCACTCTAATCTGCTCACTGCTTACTGCTCACTGCTCACTGAAAAGAAATCGCCGTCCAGGCGTCCATAGCCGCGAACATGACTACCCAAAAGGCCAATTGCCCCACCCAAAACCAGCGCCGCTGCCCGGAAGTGACCAGCACTTTTTCCTCCAATACCTTAAAGAAATTATACATCACCGCGCCTTCCAGGGCAAAGGGCAGGAAGCCCAGGTAGCCCAGGACGGGCATCTCGAAGATTTTGCCGCAGTTCAGGACCGGCAGGGTATAGACCCATTTGGTGGCGGCGGGATAGTTCCACATCTCCCACCAGAGGCCGCAGATGAGGCCCGCGGTAAGCAGGCAGTAGATGTCCCGGCGCTCCCCCGCCAGCCAGCGCCGGGTCAGGGATTTTCCCCCCAGCAGGTCGTTTATGGGGTCCAAGAGGAAGAATAAAGCCCCCCACACCAGGGGAAAGGAATAAAGGGGAAAAATCAGGGGGAGGATGAGGCAGGCTGCGCCCAGGAGGAGGAACAGGGGCTGCCAGGAGGCCCAGCCGCGGCCGCGGCCCGATGCTCCCTGCCAGGCCCCCCAAGCGGCCAGGACCCGGGCGGTGAGGAGCATGCCGGGGAGCACGGTGGCAAAGGCCAGCACGTAGCCGGGCCAGCGCCGCCACCAATAGGGCAGCAGGTTCACATAGGCCCAATTCTTCAGAACCAGATTGGCGGCTTCGAAAACCAGCCACACCGTGACCGACCAGAAGCCCATTTTCAGGAAATCCCGGGGCCGGGAGAGGAGCCAAAATTCACCCTGCTTCAGGAAGAACAGCCCTTCCAGGAATAGTATCAGGGGCCACCAGGCGAAGAAATAGAGCCAGGAGATGAAGGGTTCCAGGCCGTAAAGAGCGCCCCCCAGGGCCGCGGTCCAGATGAGGGGGGCCGCAGCCAGGAAGAATATGGCCAAAAACTTCTGCAAGACTTCTCCTTATTCCGGCAGCGCCGCAGGTTTTACCCCGGTTTCATTATCAATTATTATTTTCTTATAACAACCTATAACATCTTGAAGGTTCACTGGAATATTAATAAATCTTTATAGCAATAAAGATCAATAACTGTTGAAAAAAGTTAGCAATATCATTTTTCCCTTGATTTTAGCGGGTATTCTCTGGTATAGGGGAAGAACCTAAAGACCTATGCGCAGGGCCGTCTCAATGGGGGAGGCGGTGCGAGAAGGCCTGAATTCCTGCCAAGCCGGTTCATACCCCTCGTATGAGGAACTTATATGTTTTCTTGGGGGATGGGGGTAGTTCTCTGTTTTGTCCTGTTGACGGGTTGTGGCGGCGGCCGCCAAATGGTAAAAGAGGAGCCGATTCCGCAAGTTCCCGCCGTTTCCGTTCCCGACGACAATAATGATGAATCATCCCTGACCGAGGAGCTGAGCGCCAAGCGCTTGGAGGAGCTCTACGCCAAGAGCGGCATCCCCGGTTGGGACCCCAGCCTGGAAGAGGAATTGAAGAAATGGGACCATCAGGTCAAATTTGATGCGCCCATTCAGATGAACAAGCAGGTCAGGGCCTACCTGGTCTATTTCTCCACCGAACGCAAGGGCACCATCCGCCGTTATCTCTCCCGCTCCACCCGCTATCTGCCCATGATCAAAGAGGTCTTCCAGGAATACGGCCTGCCGGAAGATCTGGCCTATCTGGCCATGATTGAAAGCGGCTTCAATGCCAATGCCTATTCCCATGCCCATGCCTGCGGCATGTGGCAGTTCATCAGAGGCACGGGGGCCCGTTACGGGCTGGCCATGGACGGCTACGTGGATGAGCGCCGGGACCCGGAAAAGTCCACCCGCGCGGCCGCCAAATACCTCCTGGACCTGTATAAACAATTCGGTTCCTGGTACCTGGCCGCGGCCAGCTACAACTGCGGCGAGGGCCGGGTGCAAAGGGAGCTGAACCAGAGCAGCCATAGGAACTTTTGGGAACTCTCCGCCAACCAGTGCCTGCCCACTGAAACCAAGAACTACGTGCCGCAGTTGATCGCCGCCACCATCATTGCCAAAAACCCGGAGAAATTCGGGTTCAAAGGTGTCCCTTATCTGCCGGCCCTGGCCGTTGACAAGGTGCAGGTCAATGAGCCCACTTCTTTGAAAGCCGCGGCCGTGGCCGTCAATGTGCCGGTGGAGGAAGTACAGTCCCTTAACCCGGAACTGCTCCGGGGCATAACTCCCCCTGACGGCAAGTATACCCTGAACCTCCCCGCCAAGAGCAAAGAGGCCTTTGCCAAAAACATCATGATAGCCAGCCTGGAGCACCCGGCGGTGGCCTCCAGACCGACCCGGGTGGCCAAGCGGGCCTCCACCCACCGCACGGCCGCAGCGGCTCCGGCTCATCACCCGGTTCATCAGGGGAAAAAGGGCCAGGTCCACAAGGTTGACAAGAAAAGTAAAGTCGCGGCCAGTAAGAGCAGGAAAAAGGGCCGGGCCAGCGTGGTGGCAGCCAAAAAAGGGAAGTCCCACCACAGACCCGGGGAAAAGGCCGCGGCCGTCCATACCGCTTCTCTGCTGCCTCTGCCAGAACCTTCCAAGTCCGGCTACAAGGACAAGGGCAAGAACCAGGTGGTCAGCCGCGAGGGCAAGGGCAAAGGCAAAGTCCTGACCAGAGAAGGGGCCAGTGGCAAAAAGAGCGGCGTGCAGCTTGTCAAGAAAAGCGATATTGCCGCCAGGAGTCCCAAGAACCCGGGCAAGGGCAATTCCTCCACCAAGCGTTCCAAAGACAAGGAGAAGGTCTCCAAAGCCCCACCCCGTCCGGTGCTCGCCAAAACCCTGTAGTACCTTTTCCCCTCCGAAATGTCACACAATAAGGGCGGACCCGGGGTCCGCCCTTTTATGCGGCACCCCGAGGTGCGCTCCGGCCAGAAAATGATTTAACCTGAGACCTCTGCGAAAGTCTCAATTAAATTCCTCGTTAATCAAAATGTGGAGCAGGCGCCCTCGCCTGCTACTAGCTGAAGGGTGGATAGCCGGGGGCGGCTGTTCCACCTGAGACTTTCGCAGAGGTCTCAACTTTGAACTCTGCCGAGGCTTTGGAAGGCATTTTTTTCTTCCTCCCCCCTTGATTTTCCCGAATCTTATGGTTATAGACTACTGTTAGCACTAACCATCAATGAGTGCTAATACCGGCAATCGGTTTTTATCTTTTCAATCAGGAGGTTTTCCATGCAAGTCAAACCTTTGAATGATCGCGTCTTGGTCAAACGGACTGAAGAATTGACGGTCACCAAAGGCGGCATCGTCATTCCCGACACCGCCAAGGAAAAGCCCATTGAGGGCAAAGTCGTGGCCGTGGGCCCCGGCAAAATGAGTGAGCAAGGCCAGCGCATGGCCCTGCAGGTCAAGGCCGGGGACAAGGTCCTCTTCGGCAAATACTCCGGCACCGAAATCAAGGTTGAGGGCGAAGAGTACTTAATGATGCGGGAAGAAGATATCCTGGCCATCATCGAATAAGCGCCCGCATCAAGTTGTTTTACCAATCTAAGTCCTTTTTATTCCAGATAATTTTTTTAGGAGGAGCACAAGCACATGGCTGCCAAAGAAATCAAATATGACATCAAGGCCCGGGAGTCTATGCTCCGGGGGGTCAATACCCTGGCGGACGCGGTGAAAGTCACCCTGGGTCCCAAAGGCCGGAACGTGATCCTGGAGAAGTCCTTCGGCGCTCCGGCCATCACCAAGGACGGGGTCACCGTGGCCAAAGAGATTGAATTGGAAGACAAATTCGAGAACATGGGGGCCCAGATGGTCCGGGAAGTGGCCTCCAAGACCTCGGACGTGGCCGGCGACGGCACCACCACCGCCACCATCCTGGCCCAGTCCATCTACCAGGAAGGCTCCCGGCTGGTGGCCGCGGGCACTAACCCCATGGCCCTGAAACGGGGCATCGACCGGGCCGTGGCCGCGGTGGTGGACGAACTCCACAAGATCTCCAAACCCACCAAGGACCAGAAAGAAATCGCCCAGGTGGGCACCATCTCCGCCAACAACGACTCCTCCATCGGCAACATCATCGCCGATGCCATGGCCAAGGTGGGCAAGGAAGGGGTTATCACCGTCGAGGAAGCGAAAGGCATGGAAACCACCCTGGAAGTGGTGGAAGGCATGCAGTTCGACCGGGGCTACATCTCCCCCTACTTCGTCACCAACCCCGAGAAGATGGAAGCCTCCCTGGATGAGCCCCTGATCCTTATCCATGAGAAGAAGGTCAGCGCCATGAAAGACCTCCTGCCTCTGCTGGAGCAGATCGCCAAGATGGGCAAACCCCTGGTGATCATCGCCGAAGACGTGGAGGGCGAAGCCCTGGCCACCCTGGTGGTGAACAAGCTCCGGGGCACCCTGCAGGTGGCCGCGGTCAAGGCCCCCGGCTTCGGCGACCGCCGCAAGGCCATGCTGGAAGACATCGCCATCCTCACCGGCGGCCAGATGATCTCCGAAGACATGGGCTGGAAGCTGGAAAACGTCACCATGAAAGAACTGGGCACCGCCCGGAAGGTGAACCTGGACCGGGACAACACCACCATCATCGACGGCGGCGGCGAACGCGCGGCCATCGAAGGCCGGGTGAAGCAGATCCGGGCCCAGATCGATGAAACCACCTCCGACTACGACCGGGAAAAACTCCAGGAACGGCTGGCCAAACTGGTGGGCGGCGTGGCCGTGATCCGCGTGGGCGCAGCCACCGAGATCGAGATGAAGGAAAAGAAGGCCCGGGTGGAAGACGCGCTGAACGCCACTCGCGCCGCGGTGGAAGAAGGCATCGTGCCCGGCGGCGGCGTGGCCCTGCTGCGCTGCGTCCCGGCCCTGGCAGACCTGAAGCTGGCCAACCACGATGAAGAACTGGGCGTCAAGATCATCAAGCGGGCCCTGGAGGAACCCATCCGCCAGATCGCCAACAACGCGGGCGCCGAAGGCTCCGTGGTGGCCGAACACGTGAAGAACGAAAAGGGCGCCATGGGCTACAACGCCGAGACCGGCGTCTATGAAGACCTCATGGCCGCGGGCGTCATCGACCCCACCAAGGTCACCCGCTACGCCATCCAGAACGCCGCGTCCGTGGCCTCCCTGCTCATCACCACCGAGGCCATGGTGGCCGAAAAGCCCAAGAAGGAAGCGCCCATGCCTCCCATGGGCGGCGGCGGCATGGGCGGCATGGAAGGGATGTATTAAAAAGCAGGGGTCAGGGGGCAGGGGCCAGGTGTCAGTTAATGATACCTGAGCCCACGCTTCATACCTTGAAAATGAAAGGCGGGCCTGGCCCGCCTTTTTTAGTGTGGAAAAATGTTTTGGGGAAAGGGACTGATACCAAGTTGAGACCTCTGCGAAAGTCTCATTTACTGGTTTTTTTATCAAAATGTGGAGCAGGCGCCCTAGCCTGCTACTAAATAATACCATGTTCGCTTTGAAATGAAACAAAATAACATGCTAACATATTGATATCACTTGTAGGGGCGGGTTTAAAACCCGCCCCTACAATGCGAACATGGTATAAGGGGTGGACAGCCGGGGGCGGCTGTTCCACATGAGACTTTCGCAGAGGTCCCAAGTTGCACGCGAACGGCCAGCCAGGAAAGCCTGGGCTAGCTATGACTGAAACTTGCTAGGAGAACCGGCGGCGCAGGTTTCCAAGAAGTGGCAGCTCCGGGAGAAACCGAAAACCGGAAACCGTCTTACGGGCTGCCGGCGTTAATCCCCCATTGGACGCCCGTGGTTCCCGGGTGGACATAATAGTTGGGGTTCCGGCCGAAGGCGCTGTTCCGGTCCGCCATGATGGCGGTAGCCACGCCGTTGCCAAGATAGAAATTACGGGAACCATTATCGACAACAGTATTGCCCAGGACATTGCCTGGGCCGGAGATAATAATGCCATATTCGTTGTTAGAGGCAATGCATTCGGTAATAAGACCGGACATTAAAACGAGACCGAAATTAGTATTATTAGAGGCATTACAGTGTTTAATCAAGTGGTTAGTGCCATTCATAAAGATCCCGTGATAGTTGTTATCGGCCCGGATATTAATAATGCGATGTTTATTGCCAGAATTAACATTTTCTTCATGGACGCCAATATAAAAGCCGCGCATCGTGCCGTTTCTGATTTCCACATTAGCGCGCCCATTCATATAAATACCGAACTGACCTGACCCGGCACTAGTCAGACCAAACCCCATAAGGTCGAGGGTGACATTATCGGCATTGACGGTGATGGCAGTGCCGCTGCCGCTGTAGGTCAGGTTTTTACCGAAGTAATAGAAGCCGGGCTGGGTAATGGTGTAAGGCACGCTGGTGATCTTGGTGCCCACGCCCCCGCCGCCGGCGACCACGTAAAAATCTGCCCGGGCCGCAGTGCCGCACAACACCACAGCCAAGACCATGGCTAAAGTAACAAATCTCTTCATGGGAAATCTCCTTCATTTCTTAACGGTTAATCCTTGGGGTGGATATCAGTCCGGCAAGGGCTGGGGGCGGCACTAGAGTTTGCCGGAGAAGAAGAGCGCCGGGCCCTGGTAAGCAGCGACAGGAAAGGAATTATCCGGGTGGCTGCTGGTGTCTCTGTCTGATTCGTAAAACCGGGATGGCCGCATCTGGTAATCAATAAATTATCATGACCGTATAAGCGGAGTCAATTTAGATCAAACTGCCGCCCTGGCTTGCAGCCGGTAGTTCTATGCCTTCCTCACGATTGGCCCTTGACTTTCCATCTCTTGTCCTTAAACTGAAAATGACCGCTTCCAGGGATCTGTTTTAAAAAGGGGATAGATAAATGGGACGTTCTCTTCGCAATATTTTTCTTTTCTTGACGGCAATCTTTCTGATCCTTGGGGTGTCCTCCCTGGGGGCTAAAAAGCCCCTGCCCCAGGTGGGGCACGTGACCATCGACCTCAAAGGCGTGGGCGCGATTGTGGGCGTCAGTTGGGGCCACGGGGTCCTCTGGTTTAAAGGTAAAAAATACCCCTTCCACGTGGAAGGCTTGAGCGTGGGGGACGTGGGCTTCGCCAAAATCAGCGCCCGGGGCAAGGTCTATAACCTGAAAAAACCCCGGGACCTCAGCGGCACCTACGGCGCGCTGGGCGCGGGCGTGGCCCTGGCCGGGGGCGTGGCCGGCCTGGCCATGCAAAATGAACGGGGCGTGGTCATCGACCTCGGCGCCACCCAACAGGGCCTCAAACTCAACCTCGGTCCCCAGGGTCTGACCATCAGGATGAACTGAGGGGATGTTTTGGGGGGGTAAAGGCCGGTAGCACAGGCGTCGAGCCTGTGGGACTTGTTTTTGATATAAAATAATTGGAAATTCAGGTATAAAAAATCATTAGGGTATCTTAGCATAATAAGGGAGCAGCTTATGAAACGGCAGCTTACCGCCATCATTGAACGGGAAGGAGATGGCTTTGTCGCTCTCTGTCCGGAACTGGATATCGCCAGCCAGGGGGACACCGTTCAGGAAGCAAGGGAGAATCTTCGGGAAGCCCTGGAGCTGTTTTTTGAGTCCGCCTCTCCACGAGAAATCCAGGAACGCCTCCGGGAAGAGGTTTACGTTACCCAGGTAGAGGTAGCGGTTGGGTAAGCTGCGGGTTTTTTCCGGCCAGGAGGTCTGTCGAATTTTAACCCAATTTGGATTTGCCGAGGTTCGACGCCGCGGCAGCCATATCGTCATGCAGAAAAAGGTGGCAAACAGCACGATTACCGTTCCCGTCCCCGACCATGCGACCTTGAAAATCGGCACCTTAAAGTCAATCATCCGGCAATCGGGCATTCCCCGGAGCAAATTTGAGTAGGGTGCGTTTGACGCACCGCCACTGCGCGTCTTGTTCCCTTCCCTTTTCCCCCAATTCCTTTTTAACGGGAGGACCGTATGCATATCTTGGCTTTCAACAGCAGTCCCCGGGATAATGAGACCAGCAAGACCGAATTGGTGTTGCAGGCCTTCCTGACCGGGGCCAGGCGGGCCGGGGCCGTGGCCGAGACCCTCTATCTGCGGAATTACAGAATCAACCATTGCCTGGGCTGTTACGGTTGCTGGCTTCAGACCCCGGGCAAATGCGTCCAGAAGGACGCCATGACCGACGCCCTCTTTGACCGCTACCTCCAGGCCGATGTGGTGGTCCTGGCCTCCCCCATCTACCACGCCACCATGAACGCCCGCATGAAGCTCTTCGTGGAGCGCACCATGCCCATGGTGGACCCACTAAAAGAAGTCCCGGAGGGAGCCGTCCCCCACCGCTTCGAGAAGATGCCCAAAGTGGTGACCCTGAGCGTCTGCGGTTTTTGGGAGCAGACCATGTTTGATGCTTTGTCCCTCACCTGGCGCCTGTGCCTGGCCGGTGACCTCATCGCCGAAATCTACCGGAACGCCTCGGAATTTCTCACCATTCCTGAATTCCAGGTAACCGTGCAGCCGGTCCTGGACGCCCTGACCCAGGCCGGGGAGGAAGTGGTGCGCCAGGGCAAGGTCAACCCCGAGACCATGAGCGCCATCACCCAACCCCTGGCCCCCCCGGACCTCCTGGCCCGCCTGGCCCGGGAGTTCTGGTCGAGCGGCGGGGAGGGGTAAAAGATTTGGGGGAGGGGGCTAAGGGGCGGTAGCACAGGCGTCTCGCCTGTGGATCTTAGCCTGCCCTCCCCCAATCCCCCACCCCCAATCCCATATATAAACAAAGGGGCGGACCCTTCAAACAACTTATTTGGAGTTGATGAAAAATTGATTTAGACGTATTATGTAAAATAATTTACTTTTTTGGGGGAAATCTTGATGTTCGAATATTTAGTACCAATAAAATTTATCTTCGATATATTGGAGAAATGCTATAAGAAAATAAGAAAAATGGGGCCTTCAAGAAAGAAGAAACTTTTAGGGAGAGAATTAATAAAACTTTTAATGCAATTGCAAGATGTAATATCAGATGCAGAAGAACTATTTGATTTAATTGCTAATTCAAAACAGGAAATATCTCAAATTGGTCAGAAAGGGTATATAGGTGTCTTACAGAGAAAAATTATGGATCAAAGCGATAAAATATTATCTTTGAATTCACTAGGAGGTTATAGGCAATTGGATGAACTATTCAAAATATTAATGCCTGAATTAAGGGATAGGTTACATGGTCTTTTGTGGTCTAAAGGATCGGCTCTAGGCGAAGCGTTCATGTACCTTAGAGATATACGAATCAAAATGGAAGAAGATACGCTTATAATCAATCAAGTTATTACTTTGGAAGATATAGATGATATAAAAAGTTGGTATGAGTATACTATGGCGCCTGATGTCAAGTTGTTGGAACGAATTGATGAACAAAAGCAGATCATTTCCGAATTGAAAGAAAAAACAGAAGAACTAAGAAAAGTTATAATCAGTATATTCGATATTAATGATTTAATCGCTTTAACAAATCCTTAAATTCTTGTGAATTGCAAAGTGCGCACCCTACAAAGAGAGGATTTCCCGCACAAGATTGAGCCTAAGCCACTATAACTTTATGCGGGTTGGGATGGGGCTGTGGGGGGAGGGCAGAGACCTGTAGGGCGGGCGTCCTCGGGTGCCTTTAGTCCCCGATCCCGCCCCCACATCTCTTTTGATTCAACCCAGTTCTATTTCCTGGCGGCCTCCCTGGGCTTCGTTTTCGATGATGAGCTTGTCCTGATCCTCGGTGAAAAGCTGGCGGTTGGCGTTCAGCAGTTCAATGCCGTAAACCGTGCCGTTGGGAGCAACGTCCACATTCAGTTCGTCGCTGATGTGGATGGTTTCCACCTCCGCGCCTTTTTCTTGCAGCCGGATATAGGCAATATTGTAACGGAGGTCGTAAGTTAGTTTTACAAATGCACAATAGCATGAACGAAAGAAAAGGTTTGGAAATTTGGGCGGGGTGGAGAGTCCGCGGGGATGGTTTCATCCTGCCAAACAGTAATTCATGAGCCCTTGGCTCACCCGAAACGATGAAAAATCGTAGGGCGGGCGTCCCCCCCGCCTCGGTAATCCGCACAGGCTGGAAAGCCTGTGCTACCGGGTCTCCGGCTTTTTCTTAAAATTATCTCACCCCTCCAGCAGCGCGCCCATATATCCCACGAAGCTGTCGCCGGGCATGATGTCGTAGGAGGTGTAGTAGTCCACCAGGTGGGTTTTGGATGCCCCCATCTTTTTGGCCGCGGCCAGGGCGGCCACCGCGCCCCCGGCGCTGCACGCGCTCTGGTCCCGGGCCGCGGCTTTGAGCATGCCTTCCCCGTCCAGTTTCAGGGCCAGGTCCACGAATCTTTTGTCATTCACTTCCTTGACCCATTTCACCGCCTCCGGGCCGTAGCCTTTGGGGGCCCAGCCGTAGTTGGGGCCGTAGTGGGTCAGGTCCGTGGAGCCGAAGGCCAGGAGGCTAAGTTTCAGTTCCTTGGCGATGGCCGCCACCGCTTCCCCCAGGGCCACGGCCTGCTGGGAGTGGGGCCCCCGCACCGCCAGGACCTTGGCGTTGGGAAAGAAGTGTTTGACCAGGGGCAACTGCACCTCGATGGTGTTGTCCCCGGGGTGTTCCTCCCTGAGGGGCAGGCGCTGCCGCAGAGGCTCGTAAAATTCCGTGGCCAGGTGGATGTCGCCCAAAGGCGTCTCCCAGGCCGCGTCCGTGACCAGCAAGGGCGGGGAATCGCCCCCCAAATGGCCGCCGAAAACGGCCACCACCTGGGGTTGGGTCACCTTGGCGGCCAGACAAAAAACCCGGGCCGCGAGTTTACCGGAGAAATACCAGCCCGCGTGGGGGACTATGCCCCCGAAGACCTTGGTGCCGGAGGGCAGCGGTTTAACCCCGGCCACCATCTGTTCAATTTCGGCGATACAAGCACTTTTACTGCCGGGATACCAACCGGGGGGCAACATCCGGGAGCGGGTACGCATGGTGACCTCCTGGAAAGTGATTCACCACAGAGACACAAAGAGCACAGAGTTACACAGAGAAAATAATAACAAAAAAAGAGGGTGGACCAGAGGTCCACCCTCTTTTTCTTAATTCTCTGTGAATCTCTGTGTCCTCTGTGTCTCTGTGGTGAGTCTTTTCTCTTTCAACTTTTTCCCTTATCAGACGGTTCTTTGATGAGGAATTCTTCCATCTGGCCGTTGATTTCCAGAAAGACCGGGGTGAATTCCTGTTCCTTGGGGAAGGTCTTGGCCACCCGGATGCGGTAGGCGTCCCCGTGGAAAGTCACCAGGTATTCCCGGGCCTCGCCTTCGCCGGAGACCAGTTGCACCCCGATCTCTTCAATATGCCCCTGGATATTGATAAACAGCACCTGTTTGCCCTTGCGCACGGACCCCACCCCCTCCAGGCAGGTCTGCACCTCGTCGCCTTTATGGCTGAGGGTGAGGCGGGAGGCGGTGAGGGCGGCCAAAAAGGGGTAAGGGCCGGGGGCCGCCTGGGGGGCCGGGGCCGCGGCCGGGGCCCGGGAGGTGTCGGCCCGTACGTAGAAGAAGGCCTCGGCTTCCTCCGGGAAGAGGCTGTAAGTGAGGATGTCCTCCTCCGCTTCCAGGCCGGGGAGGGATTGTAAAGCCCCTTCCTTTTCCAGGGTGGCCGGGGGCTCGTCTTCCAGGGCCAGGGCCCGGCTCTGCAGTTCCAGGAGGATGGGGGAGTGGAGCCGCCCGTATTTGCCCCGGATAAGGTTCTGCATGATGGGGATGATGGTGCCGTAGCGCTGGCCGGACAGGACATTTTGCACGGCCTGGAGGCCCACGATCTCCAGGATTCTGCCCTTGAGGATGGGATACCCCAGGTCGCTCCAGACCTGCTGGGCCTCTTTGCAAACCACTTGTTGCCGGTCCCGGGCGTTTTGGCGCTGCAGTTCCTCCCGGATGAATTCCTTCAAGGGGCCGGGGAGGTAGTCCGGGCCCAGGCGGTCGTCCATCTTCCGGGGCGGGGGTTCCCGGTAGCTATATTTGTCTTTCAGGTGGTCCAGGTATTCGGTGGCTTCCCCTAGGACGTTCAGGTCGAGATGGGGATCAAAGCTGGAGCCCCCCAGGGAGAACATCAGGGATTCCACCGGGGGCGGGCCGTAGGACCAGGAGAGCGCGGCCAGGGTGGTGTCCACCAGGGCCGCGCCCTGGCGCACCCCTTCCTGGTAAGAAGTCAGGGCGGCCTGATGGTTGTTGTGGAGGTGCAGCCGCAGGGGCTGGTGGAAATAGCGGCGGTAGGCGGTGATCAGGGTCTCCACCTGGTGGGGGGTCATGACCCCGAAGGAGTCGTTGAGGCAGATGACGTCCGCGCCCAGGTTGACCAGGCCCCCGGCCAGTTGCAGGTAATCGTCCACGGTGACGTGGGGGTTGAGGGAAAAGAGCATGGTGGCTTCCACCTCTTTCCGCAGTTCCTTGGCCGCATTGATGGCGGCGGCCATGTTCTCCAGGTCGTTCAAATTGTCGTAGATGCGGAAGATATCCACCCCCAGGTGTGCGGCCCGGGTGATGAATTTGCGGATGACCTCGTCCTGGTAGGGCTTGAAGCCCACCAGCATACGGCCCCGGAGGATCATCTGGATGGGGGTGCGGGAGAGCGCCCGGCGCATTTTTCGCAAGCGCTCCCAGGGGTCTTCCTTGAGGTCCATGAGCGCGGCGTAGAAGGTGGAGCCGCCCCAGCAGTCCAGGGAATAGAACCCGGCCCGGTCCAGGAGGCCGACTAAGCGTCCCAAATCATCAAGGCGCAGGTGCCTGAGGACGAAATCTTCGAGCCCGTCCCGGAGGGTGACATCAGTGACTTTTACGGGATTGAACATAAGTTATAGTTTTCAGTTTCCAGTTTTCAGTTTTTAGTAGGGCGGGAAAGCGCAGCGCATCCCGTCTTCGGCGATTTCAATTTGTTTTTTCTCGTTCCCAAGCTGTGCTTGGGAACGCCTTGTCCGCCAAGCTAAGCTTGGCAATCAATCCCGTTCCCAAGTACAACTTGGGAACGAGACGGTTGTAGGGTGCGTCTCACGCACCATTCTTGGCGCGTGAGACGCGCCCTACGAGAGACATTTTCACTCTTGCCGTTCCCGGGGGCAACCCGGGGCCGGGAGGAAATAGTGACAATCCTGGCAAATTTAATCATAGCAGAATATTGCTTTTAAATGGGAGATAGTTGCCCATTATCTCAAAGTTGAGACCTCTGCGAAAGTCTCAATACTTTCCTTCTTAATCAAAATGTGGAGCAGGCGCCCTTGCCTGCTGCTAGATGAGGTGTGAACAGCCGAGGGCGGCTGTTCCACATGAGACTTTCGCAGAGGTCTAAAATTCATAACGCAGGCCGGCCTGGAGGTAATGGGCGGTGTAGGTGGAGCGCCCCACCTCCGCGCTGTAATTGACCCGGGCCCAGAGGTTTGGTGTTAATTCCGCGGCCACCGCCGCGCCCAGCACCGCAAAGTCCCTTTGGGGCGCGTCGGTCCTGAAGCTGAAGGTGCTGCCGGCCTGGCTGAGGCCGGCGTTGAGGCCCCGGCTGCCATTGGCGAACTCGTGTTGATAGAAGGCATAGGCCTGGGGCGCCAGATTGACCCGGGCCACCTTAAGGGGCAGGGTCAGGCGCCCCCCCACTCCCGTTTGCAGGGAATCCGCGTTTTGGGGGCCGACCTGGAGGTTCAAGGCCCCGGCATCATCTTCCGTGAACGCGTCCACCCAGATGTGGGAGTAGGCCAGGGTGGCCGCGGGGGTAAGGATATAGCGCCAGACCTTAAGATCGTAGCCCGTCTCGCCGTAGGCATTGAACTGGTGCCCGGTGGTGGAGCTTTTGGCGGTGCGTGACAAACCCCCGAAGTTGAGGCCCCGCTCCAGGTCGAAGAGGTTGAGGGCGTAGCCCAGGGAGCCGTAGGCGTAAAAGGAGCCGGGGAGATAGGCGGCATAGGCGTTCAGGGGCCAGGTATTGGCGTTGAGGGCGCCCCCGGAGCCCCGGAAACCCGCGGCCGCATGGCTGTAGCCGGTGGCCAGGCCCAGGAGGAGATGGTCGGTTACCCGGTAATCGCCGCCCGCGGTGAAGCCGGCCAGGGTAAAATCAAAGCCCGTCTGGTTCACCGTGTTCTCCTGGGCCCCGAACGCGGCGCCGCCGTCCCCGAAAAAGCCCCAACGGCTCTCCGGCGCCGGGGGTTTCTTCTTGACGCGGAGCAAGCCCGGGAGTCTGGTACCGTTATAGGCCAGCATGACCCCGCTTTCCCGGGAGGCATTCAGGTCCAGGCTCCCCAGGCCGCCTCTCTGGCCGAAATTATCCCCGCGGAAGCGCAGGTTGGTGATGCGGGTGGCGAGATTCCGCATCTGGAAGGTGGCCCCCGCGAAGCCCAACGTGGTCAGGGCTGCGGCCTTGTCCGGGGAGATTTGCTTGAACGCGTCTTGCACGCCACCGCTGGTGGGCAGATTATCAATGGCGTTCAACACCGTGTCCAGATCGCCGGACGCGGTCTCCGCCAGGTTATTGAGCATGAAGCCCACGGCCGCCTGGTTCGAGTTCAAGCCGAGCCCCGGGTGGTCGTAGTCCCGGTTCACCCGGAGGTCGAGGCTGTCGGCGTTATAGCGTTGTTGCCAGTACAGAGTAGGGTTGATCCAGGGGTTGGTGAGGGTGAAGGTCCCGGAAAGGCCGCCCGCAGCCGTCAGGACAGTGTAGACCTGGTTTCCCCGGGGGCGGTCGCCCAGGAGCACCGGGGTCAGCGTGCCGCCCAGGGAGGCGGTGCCGCCGATATTAATCCTTTGATAGTTGGACGGGGAAACGATGCCCAAGGCCAGGCTGCTGTTGGCATTCTGGGCGTAGTTACCGCCCACCGCGAGGCTGCCCCCCAATAAGCTCAGACTGCCGCGGCCCCCGGAATTGGCGCCCAGGGTCAGGTTCCCGGCTATGGAGTGGACGCCGCCCGTTTGGAGGAAGGAACCTTGGCCGGAGTAACCGATAACCTCGTTGAGGACTGAGAGAGTGCCGCCGCTCAGGTTATAGACGCCGACACCGGTGGTATTGCAGCCAAGAACCAGGTCATGGGCCACCGTATTGCTACCGCCGCTTTGGTTGAAGGCGCCGGTGCCAGCGTAGCCTACACAGACGTTGTCCGCAGACAATTTACCGCCGCCCAAATTATAGGTGCCGCTGCCAGTCAGGCCGTTCCCCAGGCCCACAATGAGGTCCTCTGAAACCTGGTTCGTGCCGTTGCTCTGATTGAAGGTGCCGGCTCCCAACCTGCCGATGGTCTCGGACCACGCGGAGAGGCTGCCATTGTTGAGGTTATAAGTGCCGTTGCCGTCATTCCAAAAACCTAAGACGAGACCGATAAGGCCGGGACCTTTGTTGATGGTATTACTGCCGCCGTTCTGATTAAAAATGCCGTTTCCGTGGCTTCCTACCAATTGGTTAGGGGCCTGCAGGCTACCACTGTTGAGGTTATAGGTGCCGCTGCTGCCGGAACTTTCGCCCAAAAGAAGGTTATTGCTAATGGTATTGGCGCCGCCGTTTTGAGTAAAAAGGCCAAACCCGTGACTGCCGATATATTCAAACCCGGCAGAGAGACTGCCGCCATTCAGAGTGTAAACGCCGCCGCCGCCCGAGTGGTAACCTAGGAACAGGATGCCGGATACGGTATTAGTGCCGTCGCTCTGATTATAGGTGCCATGGCTGCCGGCTCTATATCCCAGGGTGAGATTGCCGCAAGCATTGGCGCCGCCGCTTTGGTTGAAGACACCGCTGCCGTAGTTGCCGACTATCTCCCCGCCAGCCACCGCCAGGCTGCCGCCGCTCAAGTTATAGATGCCGGTGCTGCCGGGGTTATAGCCCAGGAAGAGGCTGCCTGTAAGGCTGTTGGTGAAATTTCCCTGGTTTAAGGTGCCGGTGGATAAGTCGCCGATATAGGCGTTATTGAAGGAGACATTGCCGGTGACCGTATAGGTGGCGCCCCCGTCAACATGAAGATCAGCCGCCCGGGATGAGGCTGCCGCCAGGACGGCCGTCAACCCCAGCGCGGCCCCCAGTAAGCACCACCAGCAATCATTTTTTGATTCCATCCGGCTCATGGCGGATTTTTTTACCCATATCTAACTATGAACCAACTTCTTCTACTTTTTGGCAATCTGATTCAATTCACAAAACAGGGTGGCCCCGGCCACGTAGAAGAGGTCCCAGGGTTCCCGGGTGTCCTTGTAGGTCAGGGAGGGCATCTTTTCCGCCAGGAAGTTGGTGGTGAAGAGGCCCGACCTAAAGTCCTCGTGTTTCAGGACCTGGCGGTAAAAGGGGATGGTGGTCTTGATGCCCCGGATGATGTATTCCTCCAGGGCCCGGTCCATGCGGTTCAGGACCTCTTCCCAGGTGTTGCCCCAGGCGCAGAGCTTGGCCAGCAGGGGGTCGAAATAAGGGGGCACTTCGTAGCCCCCGAAGACGCAGCCGTCCAGGCGGATGCCGATGCCCCCGGGGGACTGGTAGCGGGTGATGCGCCCCGGGGAGGGGAAGAAGTTGTTGCGGGGGTCCTCGGCGTTGATGCGGCACTCAATGGCATAGCCGTTGAGACGCACGTCTTCCTGTTTGATAGTTAGGCGCTCCCCGGCCGCGGCCTTGATCTGCTCGGCCACCAGGTCGATGCCGGTGATGAGTTCGGTGATGGGATGCTCCACCTGGATGCGGGTGTTCATCTCCAGGAAATAGTAATTGAGGTCCGGGTCCACCAGGAATTCCATGGTGCCCACGGAGTGGTAGCTGAGAAGCGCGGCCGCTTTTTTGGCCAGCTCCCCCATCTCCACGCGCTTCTCAGGAGTGAGGACTAGCGACGGCGCGATCTCGATGATCTTTTGATGGCGCCGCTGGATGGAACAATCCCGCTCCCCCAGGTGGATGAGGTTGCCGTGCTTGTCCCCCAGGATCTGGATCTCGATGTGCTTGGGCTCCAGAATCAGTTTTTCGAGATAAACCGCGGGGTCTCCGAAGTTGCGGGCTGCCTCCCGGGACGCGCCCTGGAGGCTGTTCAGGAGTTGCTCCAGGGTATCCACCCGGCGCATGCCCCGGCCGCCGCCGCCGCCCTTGGCCTTAATGAGCATGGGGAAGCCGATCCTGGCGGCCCATTCTTTGGCCTGGTCTTCGGACTCGATTACCGGGGAGCCGGGCACCGTGGGCAAGCCCGCGGCGTCCGCGAGTTTCCGGGCCAGGACCTTGTCCCCCATCTGGCGCATGGCCTCAGGGGGCGGGCCGATGAAGGTGAGGCCCGCGTCCGCCGCGGCCTGGGCGAATTGCCAGTTCTCCGCGCCGAAGCCGTAGCCCGGGTGAATGGCGTCGGCCCCGGCCCATTTGGCCACGTTGATGATCTGGGCATAGTCCAGATAACCGGCCACCGGCCCGGGGCTTACCAGGAGGGCCTGGTCGGCCTTGGTGATGTGAATGGCGTTGGCGTCCTGTTCGGTGAAAACGGTGACCGTGGGGATACCCAGCTCTTTGCAGGCCCGGATGATGCGCACCGCGATCTCGCCCCGGTTGGCCACCATGACTTTTTGAAAAAGGCCCATATTGAAGGAAACCCTTTAAATATGCGGGATTTTATCCATATTTAATCCTATGGGCCGGGCTTTGTCAAGCGGGGGAGGGCAGGGGAGGGACATGGGTTCTGGGGACCCTGCCTCCCGGTCCTGAAAAGTTGCTAGTTGAGACCTCTGCGAAAGTCTCAATTGATCTTCTTTTTAACCAAAATGTGGAGCAGGCGCCCTCGCCTGCTACTTAAAGAAGGGTGGACAGCCGAGGGCGGCTGTTCCGCCTGAGACTTTCGCAGAGGTCTCTGGTTCCAGGTTCAAAGTTAAGGCAGGTAATGCAGGGTGGGCACGGCCCCCCAATTTCTCTGGATTAAGGCACGATACCCGCTCCTCCGGAAAATGCCCCTTACCACGATCCCCTGCCTTATTGGCAGAAATGCGCCTGTCCACGGGCCTTAACGAGGGTCAGGAAATAATTTAAATAATTACGACAATCCGCCGATGAAGTTATCATAATTTACTGATGATCCCACGGCTCATGCGCGACTGCCCGGGAGATTTGTTGCCCCCGACTCCATGCCAACCGCGAGCCTCCGGTTTTAAGGAGCCGCGGCAGGCCAATTGATGAAAATCATCGTGTCCCCCACCAAAAGGATCGCCTGGTCCATCCTGTGGCCGGTATTACTGGCGGGCATTATCTTTTCCACGATTCTGATCTACTATTTGACGCCCCCCCTGATTTCCCCGTTGGAAAAGAGGATGGAGGCCGAATTGCACCTGGCCACCTACCTGGGAATCGGCATCTGCGAGAAAAAGTTAAAAGAAGTCCAAGAGTTACAGTTGGAAGACGATCAGGAAACGATGGCTGCTTTGAAGAAGGAAGCCATTGCCGAGATTATGCAGATCAGCTCCAGACTGCACAATCTTCACATACTGGTGTTCGATGAAAAAGAGACGGTATTGGGAGCCTCCCTGAAACTCCCCCCCGGGGAATCCCTGCTGCCCCAGTTGCCAAGATCCACCCGGGAGGCCCTGGCGGATGACCTGGTGGCCGGGCAGTGGGTGAAATTGCATCACCGCTACTTCCCTTCTTGGAAGTGGCAAATCGTCAGCTTTATTTATGAGAAGGACTACCTGAAGCCCATCGCTCTGACCAGGACCATCCTCTATCTGGGCACCTTGGGAGTTTTCACCTTCCTGGTGCTGGCGGTCTTCCTGGTCTTTCACTGGCGGGTGACCCTTCCCTTGAAGCAGATCATTAACGCCACCGAGGTCCTGGCCAAGGGCGATTTCCAGAAACTGCAGATGGACCGCCGGGACGAGATCGGCCAGGTGGCCCTGGCCTTCGACACCATGGTGGACAGTCTGGAAGATGACCAGCACCGGCTCCACTCCACCCTGGCGGCCCTGAAGGATTCGGAGGAGCGCTACCGGCTGCTCACGGAATATTCCCTGGCCATCATTTTGATCGTCGAGAACGGCTATATCATTTATGTCAACAAAAAGGCCATTGGCAATTACGGCTACACTCCCCAGGATTTGCTGGGAGTCAAACTTCATGAAATCATCTCTCCGGAGGACCGGGAACATTTTCAAGACTTGCTGGGTTCATTGGCCCGGGGAGAATCGCCCATGGCTTACCAGGAATTGCGATGGCTGACCAAGAACGGGGAGAGCAGGTGGCTGGAAATGCTGGCGCTGCCCATCAATTACCGGGGGCGGGACGTCATCCTGGGGCATGCCTTGGACATCCACGACAAAAAGGTGGCGGACCTGGAAAAGGCCAAACTGGAAGAACAACTGCGCCAGTCCCAAAAGTTGGAGGCCATCGGCACCCTGGCTGGAGGCATTGCCCACGATTTCAACAATATCCTGGCGGCCATCCAGGGGAATGTGGAGTTGACCCTGCTTTTCCTGGCAAAGGACCCTGATCCGGATAAGATCAAAGCCAATCTCCAGGAGATCTTGCAGGCCGGGAAACGGGCCCAGGACGCGGTGCGCCAAATCCTCACCTTCACCCGCAGCATCGATCAAAAGGAGGAGCGGGTGCAGGTCCACCTCATCTTGAAGGAGGTGCTGACCCTGATCCGGCCCACCTTGCCCACCACCATTAAGATCCGCACCCGGATCGATGACCGGAGCGGCGCAGTTCTGGCCGATCCCACACAGATCCATCAGGTAATCATGAACCTGTGCACCAATGCCTGCCAGGCCATGCAGGAACGGGGGGGCGTCCTGGAAGTGACCCTGGACAACACCCTTTTGGGCGACTACGAGGCCGGGGCTTCCCTCCAGCTCCCTGCCGGATCGTACCTGCGGCTGGTGGTCAGCGACACCGGCCCGGGCATGGAACCCCAGGTCCGGGAGCGCATCTTTGAGCCGTATTTCACCACCAAAGAACAGGGCGAAGGCACGGGCCTGGGGCTGGCGGTGGTCCACGGTATCGTCTCCCGGCTAGGGGGAGCCATCATGGTGGAGAGCAATCCGGGCCAAGGCTCCAGCTTTCAAGTCTATCTGCCCCGGCTGAAAACCCGCATCACCCGCACCGCCGAAAAGGCGGAGCCTCTTTGCCTGGGAAGGGAGCGGATTCTGTATGTGGAAGACGAACGCCAGGTGGCGGAGGTGGGGCGCAGGCTCCTGTCCCATCTGGGCTATCAGGTTACGGCCCTGAACAGTAGCGTGGAGGCCCAGGAGTTGTTCCACAGCCGCCCCCAGGATTTCGATCTGGTGATTACCGACCTGACCATGCCCCAGATGACGGGGGTGGAACTGGCAGCCGACTTTGTCAAGATCCGCCCGGACCTGCCCATCATCCTCTGCTCCGGCTTCAATGAAACCGTTTCCCCGGAAACCGCCCGGGAACTGAACATCCGGGAATTCCTCATGAAACCTGCGAAAATCGCGGATTTTGCCAAGGCCATCCGCCGGGTCCTGGATTCCGGAGAGGAATGAGGGTCTTTGCAGTGAATCTAGTTTTTACGGGGCGGACTGCATGTCCGCCTGAAATTTTGGTGACCTGCCCGGGCGCGCCCTTTTTCGCCTCCCATAACTAATACCAAGTTCGGATTCTGCCGCAACAAACCAAACCACTAACTTATTGATAATTGACAATCTTTTAACCGAAAACTGAAAACCGAAAACCGAAAACAGTATAACTGGCGGTTGCGGGGCCGCGGCTGCTTGCGAATGATGGCGGGTACCAGACCAAAAAAATGTCAAAAATTGTATATTCTGCCTGGGTGTTGGAACGGATAGACGCAAGGGACTGAAAAAGCAAAAAAAGGGGGTTGGCAGGACTTGGCAGTATTAAACAATATTTAGCGGTTGCAATTAATTGGCACTTGTGCTAGTGTGCATAAGAAAGCAGGATTTAACAGGAATAAAAGGAAAGATAGACACACAGTGGCCTCTTGTGGCCCCATAACCCAATAAGGATGCGGCAACATGAGAACATTAGCTATTCTATTAATGGTGGTTATTATTGGATTATTTACTGTTCAGCAAGGGATTTCAGGAAGTGTGACTGTTTATCAAGGAGGAAAAGTCTATCAAGGTTGGGTTGATGATAAAGGCCATGTGGTAATCTATAACAATTATGGTAAAGCAATAATGTCTGGTTATGTCAATAAGATGGGTGTGATAGAGATTTCCGACGAGAAAAACGATGATACCTATGACGGAAGGGTGAGAGGCTTGGGCACGTGTTATTTAACTTCGCGTAAAGGCGGCCCTACTCTTCGAATTGAAATTGAACGCTAACCAGAGGCCTTCCTGGGCATAACGGTAAACAAAAGTTTCAGGGCCCAGAGAACCCTTGGGGAAAGCAGGATGTAGTGGTCTTAACAGGGTGTCCCGAGTGCAAAAAGCGGCATAACCTGAAAATTTAGACCTGGAAGTCTGTCTTCGACCTGGTCTCCTAAACTGGTGGCAGAGTCCAGCGCCAGGCCCCGGGCCCTGCCAGGGGTGAAAGTATTCACCCGGGGCGGCCAACCGATAACTTCCTGCCGCGTAATATTCGATAGGGCTTGCAAACAGCCCGGGATAGAAAATTTCACTTTTCACAACTTCTGGATATGGCTATTAACAACTGGCGGTTGCAGGGGCATGACTACTTCCGTATAATGGCGGCGAGTGGGCCTAAAACCATGCAGGTGTTCCAACGCGATAACAAGGTAAGCGAAGAAGAGCTTAAAGCCTTGGCAGGGGCAAGATAGACACCGATATGGACACCAAAGCTTTTTTTTGCCCTTACCACAAATTGACCACTTATTGAAATTACTAAAGAGCCTGGGTGGCGGAACGGGTAGACGCAAGGGACTTAAAATCCCTCGGGCCTCGCGCCTGTGCCGGTTCGAGTCCGGCCCCAGGCACCAGTAAAACCAAACGCTTACGCTTTAATAAAATTTACAGACAATCAACGGTTAGGAGGTATCGTTAGTAGGTTTTTAAAAATCTGCCAGACATGTCGGTTTCCTGGCCTTGAATCAACGGCTACCAGGCCTATATCATGTGGTCAAAACCTTCTGAGATAATTCAGCAACCTCCTCTGCGAGGTCAAGAGCTTGGCGGGCTGTGTCCTGGTCGAACAATTCCCACGGAGTACGTCCGCCAGCCTCATCACCATAATCGCTTTGCACATGGATATCTGGCCCCAAAAGCTCAGCACATTCTGCCAGGCGTTCCACTTGTGAAGAAATTTCCGCCGGGAATTCTCCTCCTGCCAATGCTTCTCGTAATAATAAAGAGGGATTGTGCGTGCGCCCCACTGGCCCCAAAAGCGCCAACACAGCCTTCGCTGCGTTTTCCGTGGCCAACTGGCTATTATCGACACATGAGCGCCACCGCTCCAAGGTGAAATCCTGGCGGGCTTCTTCAAGAAATCCCAAGACTAGGCGAAGGCGGTAAGAGACTTCCTCGGGAGCCAGCATCGATCATTCCTTCCACTCAAGTGCCCAGGGTCGCCGGGGCTTTTGTCGCCATCTCCAGACCTCACCACCCGAAGATTGCTTACGATAAAGACCCGTCTCCGCCATCAGCCGCTGCAAATCAGCCAAACGCCGACTGGCATATCCTTGGGGGTCATATAGAATTTGACCATCCTGGGCGATATCCAGATATATGGAGGAAATTCTTTCTTCAAATTCGTGGGGGGTCTTGGCCAAAAGAGATATTGCACTGCGATATGCAGCCGGAAGAAAACGCTTTAAAAGGACATGCCGCTCCCAAAGTCGCGCCGGTAAATCCGAGGCAATGATAAATAGATCCCAATCACTGACCTCACGCGCCTGACCCCGGGCTCGAGAGCCATACAAGACAACAGCTACCAGGCGCTCTCCCAAACCTTCCTGAAGGGCGGTTACTATTTGAGACAAGATTTCGTCCTGGTCTTCCATAGTTGACTCTCCTGGTCTGTTAGAGATCAATTTAAAAGGTTTTTCAACAGTTCCTGGGCGATATTAGGGCTTTCCAGCCGCATAAAGCTTTCTTGGGCGCTCCCATAACTGAGGAGGTTGATGCTGCCGTACCATACTATTTTCTGATCGATAACCGCGAATTTTTGATGGATATTAGCTTGAAACAGTAGGCGTATGCCGGTATTTTGCACCGAGTATAGAGTTTCCTCCAAGGTCGACCGGACCTGGTCTTTGTAAGAATTTATCGGCCTGGTGACCACAACCACGGAAACCTTCTTTGCCATGGCCGCTTTCAGGTGCGGCAGCATTTGCATGGCTCGCCTTCTTGTCACGAACGGGCTGACAATCACCGCCTCGCGCCTGGCGTTTATCAGGTCATTATTGTAAACGGGGAGGAAATTGGTGCTATCAAAAATACTATTAGCGGGTTCCGTTGGGAGACTTTCCGCTTTGGCCCGATAGCCGATGGCGGCATATCCAGCCAGCCTTTTCTGATACATTTTCTCCAATATTTTTACATAAATATCGACATAGTCATAGATCTGCACCTCTTTCTTGTTCTGGAACAAGCGGTGCAGCCTACCAGCGTATTGCTGCAATGTACCTCTCCATGATATGGGCATTGCCAGAAATAGTGTATCCAGCCGGGGTTCATCAAAGCCCTCCCCGATATACCTGCCGGTGGCAACCAAGGTCAACTGCCCGTCAGCGGGCGTTTCGGAGATTCTGGCCAAGACATTTCTGCTCTCCTTTCTTCCCTTCCCGCCAGTTAGGGTAATCACTTCGGGGATTTGCTCGCTCAGCTTCCCAGCCAGCAGTTCCACATGGGTGGTCCTTTCGGTGAGAATAAGCGCATTTCTGCCTTCTTCATGGGACCTGAGGACATCATCGATAATCAGCTGATTGCGCCATTCGTCCGTGGAGATTTCAGAATAGAACTCCTGAATTGAAATATCCTTTTCTTCTTGGTCAAAAGGCACCCTGAAGCTGGTGAACCGGGGAATGACATAGTGCTCAAACGGCCGTCTCGAAGCCTCCTTTTTGGCATCCCCCCGGTACCTTACGGGGCCGCAGTGCATGAAAATAATAGGATGATGCCCGTCACGCCTGACCGGTGTGGCCGTCAAACCATAAATGTATTTGGCATGAACCTGCTTAAGTATCTGCTCGAATGTGAAGGCAGGTACGTGGTGACACTCATCAACAATCACCATGCCATAATCTCTGATAAACTCCTTCACTTCCCCGCCTCTTGTCAAGGACTGCATGATCGCCACATCGATAATACCGTTCGGATTCGCTCTTCCCGCACCGATCTGCCCGATGAGGCTCTGTTGCGGTTTTCGCCCGAGCTTTGTCGTCACCATAGGAAGTTCCGCTGCGATTTCCAGAAACTGAGCCAGCTTCGCCAGCCACTGCGCAAGAAGTTGTTGGCGGTGAGTCAAGATGAGTGTGTTGGTCTTGCGCTCGGCAATCAGCTTGGCAGCAATGACAGTTTTCCCGAAGGCTGTGGCGGCCGCCAGAACCCCGCAATCATGATTTAACATTGCCTCTGCCGCGAGTTCCTGGTCCCCCCGCAACATGCCTGTAAAAGCAACCTCGATGGGTCTCCCCGGGTCGGTCCTGTCTAGCCATTCGACCTCGACGCCAGCTTCTCCAAAACGAGAAGACAGATCTGCCTCACATCCTCTCGGGAGACAAAGGTACTCGGAGGTTTCCTCTGAACAGGAGATGATGCGAGGTTTTCCGTAAGTGGACATGCGCATGGCCTGCGCCCGGTAAAACTCGGGATTCTTGAATGCGGCCAACCTTTTTAAGGTGTTCAACCCCCTCGGGGAAACACCTGATTTGTTTAGGTAAAGCATATTGGCTTTGACTACCTGAATTTCCTTCGGAAATTCATGCCGTGAAAGCTTACTCCGCCTCGGCTCCCAGGATTTGGTCTCCTCTTCCTCATCTTGTCTCAGCTCACCGAGTTCGCTCCCATCGCAAAGTTTAGCGATCAAAGCACTAATTTCGTCTTCAGAAAGCCTCCCGATCTGGGCCAGAAATCCCCACTGGTCCTCATAGGGCTGGAAACGCTCATCAATGAAGACGCTGTTGCCTTCTTGACGCGCTGTCTTTTGTAACGGCAGGGCAATCAGGTTGCCGAATCCACCCTTGGGTATGGTGTCCTGATTGGGGAATAACTGGTCGTAAGATTTAAACTTGATTTGATGACACCGGGTCATGGCGCAGGTCAGCAATGCAGAGCCAAATTTTCGAGCCAGACTCGCCCCAACCGGGTCAGTGAAGAAAAACCAGGCATGGGCACCATGACCAGAGCGCGAACGTTCAATCCCCACCGGCACCGCAAAAGCCAGACAAACACCTCTTAGAATGGAGACATCCTGTTGCCAGCCATCTTTATCGAAGTCTATGGCCAGAAAGTGGCACTTTTCGTCTTGGCGCAAGGGATAGATGCCGACAACAAGGTTTCCACGCAAGTGTGCTTCTATGACCTTTCCATCCAGAGCGGCATATGATCTATGCTCACAGGAAATGCACTTGACTTCGGGCTTTCGGCAGAAGCCGGCTGCCCATTCATTTAAGCAAACAGGTGCGTATCCGGACTTGCCTTCTTTGCTTTCCCATCTTTTGGCATACACATCGTCCCGCCCCTTGAACAAGGACATGAAGAGCTGGACCTTCTCTGCCGGAGTAGTCGCCTTGAGTGTGACTGACGGTGCCGATGGGGAGAGATCTCGCTTAAACACTTCCTGAGAAAATCGTCTCTCAGGTGGCTCGACAAGGCCCAGCCGGACCTTTAAGGATAGGTTCTCTTCCTTCAAAGCCTGGTTTTCGGCAAGCAAGGCCTGATGCTTTTGAAGCAGAGTTTTGAAATCCATCATGGCACGATTCGGCAAGGTGCCTATTAAGAGACGCTAAAGTCCGGAAGTTACTGCCATGGGAATATTGAGCTTTGATCTTATTTGATTTTCCTACAAAAGACAAGAGGTTACCTGAGAACGACAAACAAGGGTGCAATACTACGAGAGTTCTCGGCAACCCTGGAAATACCGGGGATTCTTACCGGCGAGGCACTGCTTTCTCAGCGAAAATTAAGGAAATAAAGCTGTTTTACAAAAGCTCCCCAACATTGATTAGTATGTCTGTATAATCCAATACAATCAGTAAGTTATGAGAAGGACTAAGGAAGCTTTTTGGCGATTTTGGTTCTTAAAAACCCTCGGGGTTCGCCCCGTGCCGGTTCGAGTCCGGCCCCAGGCACCAATGATTTCAAGGACTTAAGGTCAATTATGGTGCCCCCTTTTTGGCAGGAAAATAGGTTGGTGAGTAGGTTTTCTTATTTGTAATCTTTTTCTGTCCCTTCCCCTGGGGATTTCCCCCGTCAGATAGGCGTACATTCGTGCCCATTTTTTTCGGTATACGCCCATTCCTAGGTAAAACATAGGCTTAGCTGAATGGTGCCAGAAGAAACCACCGAATGAGGGGAAAAATTTGCTCCAGATTGACGGGCAGAGAAGGGGAGAGGGGCAGGGGAGGCGCTCAAAGGAGCGGATTACGATAAGTATATCGAAACCCAATTACATTGATATGAACTGCGGATAAAGAGCAGTATCAGTCTATGGTGTGGACAATTTAAGAAATAAATTGATTCCTTGGCCATTTGGTTTATAATTGCGCAAATTTTCATAAAGGAGGTGATTCCGGGTGTATCGGCCGATGATTCCCATCATGGTGAAATCCTGAAGCTCAGGCGACCGCGGAGCCTTGGCAAGGCTCTCGAAGCCCATCAGGCTGGAAAGGGACGGGGCGGATCACCTGGGATCAGGGTCTGATTGCAGTTAGCTTTGCAAGAAGTGCGTTCCCTCCTTTCAAGGTAGCACCTCCCCAAGTTTCCACCTCCCTGCAGTAGCTTCAGCCTGATAAACCTGGATTCGATAATCGCCTGAATCTTCAGGTAGTTCTGCGTTTTCCTGCGCCTGGAAGATTTTGGGCCACGATGAGGGATTCTTATCTCCCATCTGGCACCGCATCTCAGGGCGCCTGAGGATTTGTTTACCCGATTCGCTCGACTGCAGGGAGAAGCCATAACTCATCGTGCTCTCCCCAAAGAATCCATTTACAGGTGAACCTATGAAATCGCAAAAGCACGGAACCGACCCGGTGGGCGCGGTGATGGTGGTGGGCGCGGGCATTGCCGGAGTGCAAGCGGCCCTGGACCTGGCGGACGCCGGATTTTACGTCTATGTGGTGGAAGCCAGACCCGCCATCGGCGGGGTCATGGCCCAGTTGGACAAGACCTTCCCCACCAACGACTGCTCCATGTGCATTCTCTCCCCCAAGCTGGTGGAATGTGGCAGGCATTTGAATATTGAAATCCTGGCCCCGGCCCGGGTGCAGGGGATCAAGGGGGAGCCAGGCAATTTTACCGTCACCGTGAACCAGCCGGCCCGTTATATTGATATGACCAAGTGCATCGCCTGCGGCCTGTGCGCTGAAAAGTGCCCCAAGAAGGTGCCGGACGAATTCAACCAGGGGCTGATGTCGCGCAAAGCCGCGTACGTCCTCTATCCTCAGGCGGTGCCCCTGAAATTCGCCATTGATGCCGACAACTGCCTCTTCTTCAAGAAGGGGGGAAAGTGCAAGGCTTGCGAGAAATTCTGCCCCACCGGCGCGGTGGATTTCTCCCAAACCGACCAACCCCGGGACCTCCAGGTGGGCGCGGTGATCCTGGCCCCGGGCTTCAAAGCCTACGATCCCACCAAGTACGAGGCCTATCACTACGCCTCGCTGCCCAATGTGGTCACCAGCATGGAGTTTGAGCGCATCTTGAGCGCTTCCGGTCCTTACGAAGGCCACCTGGTGCGGCCGTCGGACCACAAGGAGCCCCAAAGAATAGCCTGGCTGCAGTGCGTCGGCTCCCGGGACCTGAACCATTGCGACAACAGCCACTGCTCCGCGGTCTGCTGCATGTACGCCATCAAGGAGGCGGTCATTGCCAAGGAGCACAGCAAAAACGGCCTGGAAGCCGCCATCTTCTTCATGGATATGCGCACCATGGGGAAGGATTTTGAAAAGTATTACTGGCGGGCCCGGGATGAGCACGGGGTCCGGTTCATCCGCTCCCGGATCCATAGCGTGGACCCGGTGCCGGGCACCGACGACCTCAGTATCCGTTATCTCGATGAAGACGGGACCTTGAGGTCCGAGACCTTCGACCTGCTGGTGTTGTCCGTGGGTCTGGAAGTGCCGCCCGCGGTGCTGGAGATGGGCCGCACTTTGGGGATCGACTTGAACGTCAATAAGTTTGCGGAAACCTCCTCCTTGGCGCCGGTGGCCACCACCCGGCCCGGCATCTATGTCTGCGGCGCGTTCCAGGGGCCCAAGGACATCCCCCAGTCGGTCATGGAAGCCTCGGCTTCCGCGTCCGCAGCCGGGGAACTGCTGGCCCCGGCCCGCTTCTCCCTGGCCAGGAAAAAGCCGGAATTCCCGGAACGGGACATTTCCCAGGAAACGCCCCAGGTGGGCGTCTTCGTCTGCCATTGCGGCATCAATATCGCCAGTGTCATCGACGTGGAGGCGGTGCGGGATTACGCCAAGACGCTTCCCTATGTGGAGTACGTGGAGAACAACCTCTTCACCTGCTCCCAGGACACCCAGGAGATCATCAAAGAGCGCATCAAGGAGCACAATCTCAACCGCATCGTGGTTGCCTCCTGCACCCCCAAGACCCATGAGCCTCTGTTCCAGGAAACCATCAAGGAAGCCGGGCTCAATAAATACCTCTTTGAGCTGGCCAATATCCGGGATCAAGGTTCCTGGGTGCACATGCACGAGCCCGAGCGGGCCACCCGGCGGGCCAAGGACCAGGTGCGCATGGCCGTGGCCAAGGTGGCCTTGCAGCAGCCTTTAAAAGAGTTCACCCTGCCCATCACCAAGGCCGGGCTGGTCATCGGCGGCGGCGCCGCGGGTATGGAAGCGGCCCTGGGCCTGGCGGACCAGGGCTTTAAGGTGCATCTGGTGGAGAAAAAAGACTTCCTGGGCGGCCACGCCCTGAAGCTCAACCAGACCTGGAGAGGCGAGCCCGTCAAGCCGTATGTGGACGGACTGGTGCAGCGGGTATCCAAACACCCGCAGATCGAAGTCCACCTCAAGGCGGAAGTCACCGACGTGCAAGGGTTTGTGGGTAATTTTCACAGCCTCCTCAGCGCCGGGGGACGGGAAGTGGAAGTGGAACACGGGGCCGCCATCATCGCCAGCGGCGGCCATTCGTATAAGCCTAAAGAGTATCTATATAAAGAAAACCCCCGGGTGCTGCTGTCCCTGGAGATGGACCAGGCCCTCCGGGAGAAAAATCCCCTGGTCACCGAGGCCAGATGCGCGGCCTTCATCCAGTGCGTGGGCTCCCGGGAACCGGAGCGGCCTTACTGCAGCCGGGTCTGCTGCACCCATTCGGTGGAGAGCGCCATCCGGCTCAAAGAGCTCAATCCGGAGATGGACGTGTACATCTTCTACCGGGACCTGCGCACCTACGGCCTGAGGGAAAATCTCTACCATGAGGCCCGGGAGAAGGGAGTCATCTTCATCCGCTTCCACGCGGACGACAAGCCCCAAGTGGCGCAAACCGCGGACGGCGGTCTCCAGGTCACGGTCCAAGACCTCATCCTGGGTTTGCCCGTCACCATCCGGCCCGACGTCCTCACCCTGGCTTCCGCCATCATTGTCAAGGAACAGGAGAAGCTGGCCCAGATGTTCAAGGTGCCCCTGAACCACGAGGGCTTCTTCCTGGAGGCCCACATGAAGCTGCGGCCGGTGGACTTTGCCACCGAGGGCGTCTTTGTCGCGGGTCTGGCTCACTATCCCAAGCCCCTGGATGAAGCCATCGCCCAGGCCAAGGCCGCCGCGGCCCGGGCCGCGGTGGTTTTGAGCCAGGAGTCCATCAAGGCCGGGGGCGTGGTGGCCAGCATCGATCCCGCGCTCTGTTCCGGCTGCCAGGCCTGTGTGGGGGTCTGCCCCTTCGTGGCCATCGACTACCAAGAAACGGCAAAGGTCTGTGAAGTGAACCAGGCCCTGTGCAAGGGCTGCGGCACCTGCGCGGCCAACTGCCCGTCGGAGTGCATCACCCTCATGGGCTTCAGCCACAAGCAGATCTATACCCAGATAGACGAGGCCCTGGCCGAACTGAAAATGGACGAGGCCGCGGGCTGATAAACCTCACGCCAAGACGCAAAGGCGCAAAATAAAGAGAGAAGGTCACATTATGTCCGAGAGCAATTTCGAACCGAAGATCATCGGTTTCTTCTGTAATTGGTGCACCTACGCCGGGGCCGACCTGGCCGGGGTGAGCCGTCTTCAGTATCCCCCTAATATCCGGGTCATCCGGGTCATGTGTTCCGGCACGGTGTCGCCCCACCACGTGCTCAAGGCCTTCCAGAAAGGCGCGGACGGCGTGCTCATCGGCGGCTGCCACATTGGCGACTGCCATTATCTCCGGGGCAATTACATGACCGTCAAGCGCATGCGTTTCCTCCAGGACCTCCTGAAATTCACCGGATTTGAACCTGGACGGTTGCACCTGGAATGGATCTCCGCCGCGGAAGGCCCCAAGTTCGCCGAGACGGTGCGGAATTTCACGGAAAAGATCAAGAAAATGGGCCCGGCCCGCCTGAAGGCCGCGGCCAGGGCGGCTTAGCGGCCTGATTAGGGCTGATAAGGATAGTTCTCATGGATAAACTACGCGCAAAAGTCAAAAAACTTCTTACCGAAGACAAAGTCGCCGGATACCTCGGCTACCTCATAAAGGAGGGCCACCCCCTGCCGCATCTCTTCACCAAGGAGAACCTGGCGGAGGTGGACCGGGCCATTGTCGCCCCCGATAATTGCCGCTATCCCCTGGATAAGCTCTTGATAGCCCTGGCGGGCCACTATCCCGAGGCCGCGTTTGCCATCCAGGTAAGGGGCTGCGACGAACGAGGGCTCAACGAACTATACAAGTGGGGCCAACTGGACCCGGAAAAGGTGGTGCCGGTGGGCGTCGCCTGCACCCAGAGCCAGGCCGATTACTGCGAGTGTTCCGGCCCCTGGACCTCGGTGGTGGATTACGGGGAAAAATGTCAGCCGGTAATCAAGAGCCGGCGGGTGGAACGCGTCGACGCCCTGGCGGAGCAGGACGCGTTTCAGGAATGGCTGGCCGCGTTTAAAAAGTGCATCAAATGCTACGGCTGCCGGGATGTCTGCCCCATGTGCTTTTGCAAGGAATGCTCCCTGGAGCATGAGGACCTGATGAGCACCGGCCAATTGCCGCCGGATAGCATCTTTCAACTGGTGCGGGCCATCCACATGGCCGGACGCTGCATCGACTGCGGCCTGTGTGAAGAAAACTGCCCCGCGGACATCCCCTTGCGGGTCCTGTACAAGAAGGCCAACGCCCTGGTGAAGGACTTGTTCGATTATAATGTCGGCTCCCCGGAAGCCGGTCCCTCTCCCTGGAAAATGCTGGGAGAGGAAGCGACCTTGGAGACCAAGCCGTTATAAGCCTTTACGGCCGCAAATGAGGAGATTGATATATGGATTTTCGCTCGGTTCTCACCACCTGCCCCTATTGCGGGGTGGGGTGCAATTTTATCTTCGAGGTGCTCGACGGAAAGATCATCAACACCCTGGCTGCCAAGAGCGGGCCGTCGAACGAGGGGAGTCTCTGCATCAAGGGCTGGAGTGTGCATGAATTCATTCAGCATCCCGACCGCCTCACCAAGCCTCTCATCCGTCAAGGCGGCTCTTTGCGGGAAGCCACCTGGGACCAGGCCTATGATTACGCCGCGTCCGAATTGACCAGGCTAAAAAATACCTATGGGCCGGAGAGCGTGGTGTTTGTGGGTTCGGCCCGCTGCCCCAACGAAGAGACCTATATCTTTCAGAAATTCGCCCGGGCCGTGTTCGGCCACAACCACGTGGACCATTGCGCCCGTCTCTGCCACGCCCCCACGGTGGCCGGCCTGGCCGTCTCCTTCGGGAGCGGGGCCATGACCAACTCCTTTGCGGAACTGGAACAGGCCAAGTGCCTCCTGGTGATCGGCTCCAACACCACCGTCTCCCACCCCATCGCGGCCAAACGCCTGATGCGGGCCCAGGCCAACGGCGGCAAGCTGATAGTGGCCGATCCCCGGAAGACCCAGATCGCGCAGTTGGCCGATCTCCACGTGCAGCAGAACCTGGGGACGGACGTGGCCCTGATCAATGGCCTGATGCACGTCATCTACCAGAACGGCTGGCACAACCAGGCGTTTATCGAGGAGCGCACGGAAAATTTCCCTGCGCTGGTGGAGATGATTGAACAGTTTCCCCCCGAACGGGTCTCGGAGATCACCGGCGTAGCCGCTGGGGATATCGTCAAAATGGCCGAATGGTACGCCAAATCCCCGGCCAGCGCCATTGTCTACGTCTTGGGCATCACCCAGCACAGCACCGGTACGGACAACGTCAAGAGTCTGGCCAACCTGGCCATGCTCTGCGGCCAGATCGGCCGGCCCTCCACCGGGGTCAACCCCATCCGGGGCCAGAACAACGTGCAGGGGGCCTGCGACATGGGCGCTCTCCCCAATGCCTTCCCCGGCTATCAATACGTGAGCGCGCCGGAATGTGTGGAAAAGTTCGAGAAAGCCTGGAATGTCAAACTCTCCGGCGCTCCGGGACTCACCATGGTGGAGCAGATCGAGGCCATCCATCAAGGCAAGGTGAAAGGTCTGGTGGTTTTTGGGGCCAACCCGGTGGTGAGCTATCCCAACGCCAACCGGGTGCAGGAGGCCCTGGAATCCCTGGAATTCCTGCTGGTTTTGGATATTTTCCCCACTTCCACCACGGCCCTGGCCCACGTGGTGCTTCCCGGCGCCTCCTTTGCGGAGACGGACGGCACCTTCGCCAGTTCGGAACGCCGGGTGCAGCGGGTGCGGGAGGCTATTCCTCCCATTCCCGGCAAGCACAACTGGGAGATCATCCCGGAACTCTCCACCCGCCTGGGTTATCCAATGAAGTACCGTTCCGCGGAGGAAATCTTTGATGAGATGGCCAGCCTGACTCCGGCCTATGGGGGCATGAGCTACCCCCGGCTGGACGCGGCGGGACTCTGCTGGCCCTGCCCCACTCCGGACCATCCCGGCACTCAGTATCTGCACAAAGATAGGTTCACGCGGGGGTTAGGACTCTTTCAAGCCATCGATTACCGTCCGCCCGCGGAGTCCCCGGACCCGGATTACCCCTTCTGGCTGACCACCGGGCAGCTTTTTTCGCATTATCTCACGGGCACCATGACCCGGCGCTGCCCCACCCTGCACCATGAAAACCCCGAGGTCTTCATAGAAATCAATCCCCTGGACGCCGAGCGTCTGCAGATCGAATCGGGAGAGAAAATCCGGGCCAGCAGCCGCCGGGGCAGCATTGAGGTGAAAGCCCGGGTCAGCGAAGCGGTGAAGCCCGGCGTGGTCTTCATTCCCATGCACTACCTGGAGAACGCCGCCAACCGCCTGACCAACGCGGCCCTGGACCCGGTCACGAAAACCCCGGAATACAAGGTGTGTGCGGTTAATTTGGGCAAAGCGGCATAAGCCGCTGATTTCAACCCTCGGTGGTTACCGTTGGAGGACCTATGAACACTGAATATTCTGCCAAGGTTGTGGGTTTCCTGTGCCGCTGGTGTTCCTATACCGGCGCGGACCTGGCGGGGGCCATGCGCCTGCAATATCCGCCGGAAGTCAGGATTATCATGGAGCCTTGCACCGGGAAGGTGGACATCCTCCACCTGCTGCAAGCCTTCGAGGCCGGGGCGGATGCGGTCTTTGTTTCGGGCTGCCATGAAGGGGATTGCCATTATGTGAGCGGCAACCTTTACGCCCGCAAGCGGGTTGAAAGGATGAAGGAAATTCTCAAGGAAGTGGGCCTGGAGCCGGAGCGGGTGGAAATGTTCCACGTGTCCGCTTCGGAAGGCCCCAAATTCGCGGCGATTGCTAAGGAAATGACGGAGCGGGTCTACCGGTTAGGGCCTAATCCGGTGCGCCGGGCGGTTAGAACCGCCTGGCTGGCCCGGCAATCCGCTGCCGGTAACGCAGCCTGAAAAATAAACGGAGGGAGAAAAAATGAAAGAACCGGAGTTCCCCAGGATACTGGGTATATGTTGCCGTTGGTGTTCGTATGCCGGGGCCGACCTGGCAGGCGCCATGCGCCTCCAATACCCCCCGGAAATCAGGATCATGATGGTGCCCTGCACCGGGCGGGTGGACATTCTCCATGTCCTCAAGGCCTTGGAGTTGGGGTTCGACACGATCTTCCTTTCCGGCTGCCACGAAGGAGACTGCCATTACCTGGCCGGGAATATCCGGGCCAAGAAGAAGGTCAACAAATTGAAAAATGACCTGGCGGCCTTAGGTATCGAACCGGAACGCCTGGAGATGTTCCATGTCAGTTCCGGGGAGGGTCCCAAATTTGCCCAGGTCTGTAAGGAAATGCACGAGCGGGCCCTCAAGCTGGGGCCCAACCCGGTGAAACGGGAAGCCCGGGCCGCCTGGCTGGCAACCCAACCAAGGGCGGAGGCGGTTTAGGAGGAGCGATTTTATGGACTTACGTACCACTCATACGACGTGTCCCTATTGCGGTTGCGGCTGCGGCATTTTGCTGGAGGTCCTGGACGAGAGCCTGGTCGGCTCCTGGCCGGTGAAATCGCACCCGGTCAGCCAGGGAAGCTTGTGTTTAAAAGGCTGGAGCAGCCATGAGTTCGTGGAAAGCGGACAGCGCCTGACGCAGCCGCTGCTCCGGAAAAATGGCCAATTGGCCCCCGTAAGCTGGGATGAAGCCCTAACCGCGGCGGCCCAGGGGTTGAAGGAAGTGATAGACCGGCATGGACCGGATGCGGTGCAGGTGCTGGCTTCCGCCAAGGTAACCAATGAAGAGAACTTTGTCCTGAATAAGTTCGCCCGGGCGGTCCTTGGCACCAACAACATTGATCACTGCGCCCGTCTCTGCCACGCCTCCACCGTGGTGGGCCTGGCTGCGGCCTTCGGTTCCGGGGCCATGACCAACTCCATCGTGGACCTGAAAAACGCCAAGACGATCCTGGTCATTGGCTCCAATACCACCGAGGCCCACCCCATCGCCGCCAAGTGGATCTTTCGGGCCATGGCCGACGGCGCCAGGCTGCTCGTGGCCGATCCTCGTTGGATTCAACTATCGCACATGGCGGATTTGGCGGTGCAGCAACGGCTGGGGAGCGACGTGGCCCTGATCAATGGCTTGATGCATATCATTGTCAAAGAAGGCTGGCACGATAGCGAATATATCGCTGCACGCACCGAGGGCTTTGAAGCCCTGGCGGCCAAACTGGAGGAATACCTTCCCGACAAAGTGGCGGCTATCACGGGGGTTCCGCCCGAGAAGCTGCGGCGTCTGGCGGAGATCTACGCCACTCATAAGCCCTCCGCCATCGTCTATTCCATGGGCATCACCCAGCACACCACCGGGGTGGACAACGTCAAATCCCTGGCCAACCTGGCCATGCTCACCGGCAATATCGGCGTATCCGGGGGCGGGGTGAACGCCCTCCGGGGCCAGAACAACGTCCAGGGTGCCTGCGACATGGGGGCCTTGCCCAACGTCTTTTCCGGCTACCAGCCGGTGGCCGATGAAACGGCCAACGCCAAGTTCTCCCAGGCCTGGGGCCGGGAGCTCCCCAAACAACCAGGGCTTACCCTCACGGACATGTTTCCCGCTATCGAGGCCGGTAAGATCAAGGCCCTCTATATCGTCGGAGAGAATCCCATGGTGACCGAACCGGACCTTCGCCATGCGGAAGCGGCTTTGAAAAAGCTGGAAGTCCTGGTGGTCCAGGACATCTTCCCCTCCCAAACCGCGCAGTTGGCCCAGGTGGTTCTGCCGGGGGCTTCCTTTGCGGAGAAAAGCGGCACTTTCACCAACACGGAACGGCGGGTGCTGCCTGTGCGCCAGGCCATCCCGCCGGTGGGGGAATCCCGGCCGGATTGGCAAATAACCCAAGACCTGGCCACCCGCTTGGGGTACCCCATGAATTATGCCGGGGCGGAAGAGATTTTTGAGGAAATCCGCCGACTCACCCCCAGCTATGCGGGGATGACCTACGAACGGCTCCAGGCCGAGGGGTTGCAGTGGCCCTGCCCCACCCCGGAGCATCCCGGGACGCCTTATCTGCACAAAGATCGTTTTACCCGGGGCCAGGGGCTTTTTCAGGCCATCGATTATCAGCCGCCGGCGGAAGTGGAAGACGCGGATTACCCCTTGCTTCTCAGCACCGGGCGCTCCTTTGTCCATTTCCATTCCGGCACCATGTCCCGGGTCTCGCCCTCCCTGCATCACGAATTGCCGGAGGGTTATATGGAGGTTAATCCTGAAGACGCCCTGGCCTTGGGAATTGAGGACGAAGAGCGGGTTCAGGTCAGTTCCCGCCGGGGCGAGATCAAAATCAAGGCGAAAGTGAGCCGCAAGGTGGACCGGGGGGTGGTCTTTATCCCCTTCCACTTTGCGGAAACCGCGGCCAACATTCTCACCAACCCGGCCTGCGACCCGGTGGCCAAAATCCCGGAATTCAAGGTCTGCGCAGTAAAAGTGGAGAAGTTGGCCGCATGAATGCGCGGTGGATACTAATCCCAATGACAATCCGACCAGCAAACCCCAAGGAGGAAATACTTTATGGAATCTCTGGATCTTAGCAATCTGGCCGCAAGGCGGCAGAAAAGTATTTTTCGCGACATTCTTTCCGAATCCCATATGCAGGCCTGTTTCACTTGCGGCACTTGTTCCGGGGGGTGCCCCTTGACCGGCATGGAAAGCAGCAAGGATGAAGGGTATGACGCCCGCAAGGTCATCCGCATGGCCGCGTTCGGCATGGACCAGGAGGTCATCGATTCCCGCTTCGTCTGGTTCTGCACCGGTTGCCAGCGCTGCGAAATCGGCTGCCCCATGGGGGTGAAGCTGGTGAAGGTGTGGATGGCGGCCAAGGCGGCCCGGCCCCGGGAGAAGGTGCCCGGCATCCTCCACAAGGGCGTGGACATGGTGCTGAAGACCGGCAACAACATGGGCATCCCCGAGGACGACTACGTCACTCTGTTGGAGGAATTGGGGGAGGAGCTGGCCGAGGAGTGCTGCCCCGGCTTCGTCACCCCGGTGGAGAAGGTGGGCGCGGACTATCTCCATTTCCAGAACTCCAAAGAGGCCTACGCCGAACCCGACGACATGAAGTGGTGGTGGAAGATTTTCTATGCCGCCAAGGTGAACTGGACCACCTCCGCCAAGAACTGGGAGTCGGTGGACTGGGGCATCTTCACCGCCAACATGGAGGCATCTAAAGAAATCGCCCGGCGCAAGGTGGAGAACATGAAGCGCCTCCAGGCCAAAACCCTGATCCTCCCGGACTGCGGCGGCGCTTCCTACGGCACCCGGATCAATTTGGAAAAACATTTCAAACACGAGTTCGGCCCGGAGACCGGCCACAATTACGTCTATTTCTTCGACGTGCTGCTCAAGTGGCTGGAGGAAGGCCGCCTCAAGGTGGACAAGGGCGTGCACGCGGGCCGCATCGTCACCTGGCACGACTCCTGTAAACACATGCGCTCGGTCTACCTGACCTTCGGGGACGGCTCCAACCTGGAGAAGCCCCGGAAGATTTTGTCCTACCTGATGGACATGAACAATTACCGGGAGATGCCCCACAACCGCCTGGAGAGCTACTGCTGCGGCGCGGGTTCCGGCAACTGGCCGGGGCCCTTCGAGAAGGAAAAGACGGAGCACGGCGGCTTCAAGGCCCAAGATATCCGGGACACCGGCGCGGACCTGGTCATCGCCGGCTGCTCCAACTGCCGGGACCAGATCATGAAGAACCTGAAACCCAAGTTCAACCTGGACATCGAAGTGAAGTACATCTGGGAGATGCTGGCGGATGCCCTGATCCTGGAAGAATAAATTTAATCAAAAAGGAGGCCTGGGGAATAGCCCCCGGCCTCTTATGCAGATTTAATACCATGTTCGCTTTGAAATGAAACAAACTAACATGCTAACATATTGATATCACTTGTAGGGGCGGGTTTAAAACCCGCCCCTACAATGCGAACATGGTATAATAAGTTCCGGAGCAGAGCAGATCGCTCAGGTTGCTTCATTATCTCCGATTATACGGCTGCTTTGGCCACGTCTCCAAAAACGCAGTTTATGCATAGGTGTCTGTTGCGGCGGTATGGTGAAGCTTGAAGGACCTGGAGACCGTCGCACCCGAGATAGCCAAGGGGATAAAAGGCGCCGGCCAGGTATAAGGTTGAAATGAGTCTTAGCCCAGCCCCTGGAGGCCTCCAGGCTGGCTTAGGCAGTCAGGACCCCTTTTCGCTGCTCTCTCCCATAACCCGTTTCTTTTCCTGGCAGAACCCCCCTCTTAGGCGCCCCAGGAAGTGCAATGGAAAAATCCTTTGGAGATTGCCGCAAACCCTGACTCTCTTCTCCAAGATGTTGCAGGCAGGCATCCACCACTTGGGTATCGTAGAGGATGCCTTTATGCCGGCGGATTTCCGCCAAAGCTTGATCAATGCCAGGGGCCGGCCGGTAAGGGCGGTGGGAGCACATGGCGTCCACCACATCGGCCACCCCGATAATTTTGGCTTCCAGGAGAATATCCGCTCCGGCGAGACCTTGGGGGTACCCGGAGCCGTTTATTCTTTCATGATGCTGCAGGACGATTTGGGCCAGGGGCCAGGGGAAATCCACTTTACTCAAAATCTCATAACCCGCCTGGGGATGAAGCCGGATCATGCTTAACTCGAGTTCATTAAGTTTGGCCGGCTTGGTCAAGATTTCGCTGGGTATCGAAATTTTTCCGAGATCATGCACGGTGGCGGCCAATCTGACGGCTTCGATTCTCTCATCCGCCAGGCCCATACACCGGGCCATGGCTTGGGCGATGTCCGCGACGCTTTTCTGATGCCCGGCAGTATAAGGATCCCGAATTTCGACGATCATGGAGAGAACTTGAATGACCCCCTCCAGGGAGTTGCGCACCTTCTCTTCAGCTTGAACGACTTCGGCGATTAGCTCATTTAAAGCCGTATTAGCCCGGGCAAGTTCCGAAGTGCGTTCCAGCACCCTGGTTTCCAGTTCATCCCTGGCCAGGCGCAACGCCTCTTCGGTTCTCATCCGCTCTTGGGAATAACGCATGGACCGCACCAACAGGTCCCCATCAAATTTTCCTTTCACCAAATAATCCTGGGCCCCTTCCCGGACGGCCTGAGTTGCCAGATTTTCATCATTTTGGCCGGAGAGGACAATAATGGGAATTTTGGGGGCATGCCGGTGGACCTTGATGAAGGTGTGGAGGCCGCAGCTATCGGGTAATCCAAGATCAAGGAGAATGACATCGATCTGTCCATTTTTTTCTTCCAGGAGTTTCAGGCCATCCGCGAGCCGTTCACAATGCTGGAGTGCCAGCCGCGCAAAGGAGGTTTTTTGAAAATAACGACGGAGTAACTGCATATCGTCCGGATTGTCTTCGATCACCAGCACATGCAGAGACTTTCGGTCCATGGCCATCGCTTTCATGGAAACCTACAGAAGGCAAACAAACCTTTTTGCCGAAGAGTTCCCTCTGCCCCGCCACCATAAGGCCGGAGGAGACAGATGTCCCAAAATTTGGAGGATTGGCGGCTTCCGGGATTGGCGCCAAAGAATTCCTGCCATTAATTGTTACATCGACACAATTCGTGGTTTGTTCAATCATAAATTTTGCGGCAGCTTTGGCCACCACCTTTGGGGCCCTCAGGCAGGCTGGGAGGTCCCCCCGGGCCTCGGGAATTATTACTCTTGGAAGAATCACCGGGCAGGAAAAAAGGTTGCGGCCCCAGTCCCCTTGACTGGACCGGAGTCGATGCCTAAAATTTTGGTTAAATAAAATATTGTAGGAAATTATTCTCTGAGTGGCGGGGAGGTACTGTGGGCTTCCCACCATTTAGACAAACCCTGCAATCTTTCTCTAATAAGCCCTTTCCAAGAAAGGCTGGGTTCGTCCATGACCGGGATGACCGACCCTTACGGGAAAGCGGATATCTGCCCCGCGGTGTTTGCGGCGTTCTCCCGCCGGCCTGCTCCGGCCCCCGGCCCGGCGCCAAACCGCCACTATTCGCCACGCGGCCTTAGCGCCAAGGTCATCGCTGCCAAACCTGCGGCTGCTTCCTCCAGGGACAGGTCGGTTCCACACTTCCGGCATCCTCTGGGGAAAGCCCTTAAGAAAACCTTGCACCGGCCGATAGAAGATTAATGAGTAAAGATTTATTTACTTGGATCTTATATGGTTCCCCTGCGGGAGATAAGACCAATTGTGTACCACCGCGTGCCGTTTGGTTTTGGCCGGTTCCAGTCCCGGAGTTCGCCTTCTCCCCCTAACATGGTTGAGCCAGGCGGGTGAGTCTTAAGAGTCAGGCGGGAATCTCCGGTGAGCTTCTGCCGATATGTCTGCCTTTTAGTAATGAGGTGGTAAGAACTAATGGTTGCCATTGATCAAAAACCAAACAATACGATGTTCGTGTTAGTTTTATTTGTAATATTTTCAGCCTTAATCATAGCCGGAGGATTCTGGTGGTACGGCAATCAGAAAAGGCTTACGGAGAAAAATTGGGAAGATGCGTTGGATTCCATCGCCGATCTTAAAAGTAGCCAAATTAGCGAATGGCGTAAGGAGCGCATGAACGATGCTTATGTAATTTCACAATTGGCAATAATTAAGTCTTTTATGCTTAAAGCAAATATTACTGAACCAGATAAAAAAAACCTGGCATCCAGACTGCAAACAATACTATCATTATACGATTATGATAATATTTTGGTATTGAATAAAAAAGGGGATGTTCTTCTTTCGGTTACTGACAAGTTTCTCGGCGCCTTAAGTAAATCAACTTTACAGTTGTTCCATGAGTCATTGACTGCAAGAACAACCATTTTCAGCAGTTTCTATTTCTGCCCGTTGCACCAGGCGGTGCACATCGACCTTATAGTTCCCGTAATCAATACCGATCAGCAACAAAATGAGGCGGTGGGTGGACTTATTTTCATGATCGACCCCAATAAATTCCTTTACCCCCTGATCCAGTCCTGGCCCACCCCCAGTCCCACTGCGGAAACACTCCTGGTCAAACAGGATGGAGGCCAGGTGGTTTTCTTAAACACCTTAAGACATAGAAATGATCCGCCGCTAACCATAACCCTGCCCCTGGCCGACCCCGATCTCCCTGCCGCCAGGGCCGTCAAAGGACTGGAAGGGGTAATGGAGGGCAGGGATTATCGGGGCGTCCCGGTGTTGGCCATCACCAAGGCCATCCCCGGCACCTCCTGGCGCCTGGTCTCCAAGATTGATCTGGAGGAGATTTACCGTCCGCTCTACCGGGAAGCCAGGCTGATCATTGGCGGGGTCATTTCCTTGATGCTGCTGGTGGGGGCCGTCCTGGGCTGGACCCTCAGCGCCCAGAGGAAGAGGCATTTTGAGGACCTCTACCGCCTGGATCAGGAGCGCCTGGCCCTGTTGTCCCGTTTCGAATATCTGGTGAAATACGCCAACGACATCATCCTGCTGATGGACCAGGAAGGCAATCTCCAGGACGTCAACAACCGCGCAGTGGAGGCCTACGGGTATGACCGGGAAGAGTTATTACGGCTTAATATCCGGGACCTGGTGCAGAGAAAAGATAAATGGGCCCTGTCTTTATGGAGCCCGGAGGACCTGACCAGTCAAGGTAAAATATTCGAAGGCTGCCACCGCCGCCGGGACGGCGGCGTCTTTCCCGTGGAAGTCAGCGTCAAGCTGATTCAGGTGGAAGGGAAACAGTATTTTCAGGAGATCATCAGGGATATTTCCGAACGCAAGCAAGCGGAGGCGGCGTTAATCCAGGCCCAAAAAGATTTGGAGCAGAAAGTCCAGGAACGCACCGGGGCGCTGGTTGCGGCCAACCAGGCCTTGCAGGAAGAAATCGCGGAGCGTCAGCAAGCCGAGGCGAGGATACTGAATCTTAGTCAAGAATTGGAAAAACGGCTGCATGAGGTCATGGAGCAAAAAGTGCGATTGGAAGCGGCCAACAAGGAGATGGAATCTTTCAGCTTTGCGGTGTCCCATGATTTAAGGGCGCCTTTGCGGATCATCGACGGCTTCAGCCAGGCGCTGCTGGAAGACTATGGAGATAGGCTGGATCCCCAGAATCAGGATCACCTGAGGCGCATCAGGAAGAATACCGAAAAGATGGAGGAATTAATCGACTGTTTGCTGGCGCTATCCCGGCTGACCCAGGCGGAAATGCGCCGGGAGAAGGTTGATCTGAGCAAATTGGCCCAGGAACTGGCGCATAACCTGAAAGAAGCGGAACCCCAGCGGCAGGTGGAACTGGCAATCACTCCGGGATTGGCGGCGGAGGGCGACCCGTCGATGTTGCGGGTGATGTTGGAAAACCTCTTGAATAACGCCTGGAAATTCACCGGCAAAAAAACCGGGGCCCGGATTGAAGTGGGCGCTCTATCCCCCAATAACGGCTCCCGGGTTTTTTATGTCCGGGACAACGGCGCGGGGTTTGACATGGAGTTTGCGGACAAACTCTTCGGGGCCTTTCAACGGTTGCACGGGCAGGATGAGTTTCCGGGCATGGGTATAGGGTTGGCCACGGTGCAGCGGATTATCAACCGGCACGGCGGCCGGGTCTGGGCCGAAGGGGCGGTGGACCAGGGGGCCGCGGTCTATTTTACCCTCGGCCCCAATGAATACGTGCCAGCAAAGAACTAAGCGGCCATCGGGCACCGGTTAACCTCTAAATGGGGGAGGTGGGAAATGGACAAAAAGATTATTCTCCTGGTGGAAGACGATCCCGATTACGAAGCCCTGACCCTTCGAGCCCTGAAGGCTAACCACGTCAGCAACAGAGTGGTGGTGGTCCGGGATGGGGTGGAGGCCCTGGATTATCTCTGGGCGAGGGGCAAGCATGCCCACCGGGACCCGGAGGAAACGCCGATGTTGATTCTCCTGGATTTGAAGCTCCCCAAGATGGACGGCTTGGAAGTCTTAAGGCGCATCAAGGCCGATGAACAGACCGGCATCATTCCCGTGGTCATTCTCACTTCCTCCAAAGAGGAACAGGATTTGGTCAACGGTTATAAATTGGGGGCCAACAGCTATATCCGCAAGCCGGTGAATTTTACCCGCTTCGCGGAAGCGATCAAACAATTGGGGCTTTACTGGCTGGTGTTGAACGAACCGCCGCCGTCGCTGGGAAATAAACTATGAGCAGGCCCATCAAAATTCTCCTGGTGGAAGACTCTGAGGACGACGCCCGGCTATTGGCGCGGCAATTGCGCCAAGGGGGCTACCAGCCGGATTTCCTGAGGGTGGAAACCGCGGCGGCCATGGAGGCGGCCCTGGCCAATGGGATGTGGGACCTGGTGATTTCCGATTACTCCCTCCCCCATTTCAGCGGTCTGGCGGCTTTAAAACTTCTCCAGGAGAAAGGTCCTGATCTGCCCTTTATCATCGTTTCCGGGAAGATCGGCGAAGAAACCGCGGTGGCTGCCATGAAAGCCGGGGCCCATGATTACCTCATGAAGAACAACCTGGCCCGGTTGATCCCCGCCATCGACAGGGAGCTCAAAGAGGCGGCGTCGCGGCGGGAGCGGCGGCACGCGGAAGAGGCTTTCCGGAGCCTGGTTTTCGGCGCGCCCATAGGGATTTTTGTTTCCCAGAACGGCAAATTCAAATTGGTGAACCCCGGCTTTCTGAAAGTCAGCGGTTATCAGGAAGAGGATTTATTAGGCCGGGAGACCCTGACTTTGGTGGCCCCGGCAAATAAGGAAATGGTCCGGGAGAGGGCCATCAAGATGTTGAAAGGGGAAGACTCCGCGCCTTATGAATTTGAGCTTATCACCCGCAGCGGCGAAACCCGGTGGGTGGTGGAAACGGTGATTTCCACCCGCTACGCCGGTGAAAGGGCGGTGTTGGGATATTTTATGGACCTCACGGACCACAAGAAGCTGACCAGACAGTTGGCTCAAGCCCAGAAGATGGAGGCCATCGGCAGGCTGGCCGGGGGGGTGGCCCATGATTTCAACAACCTGCTCACGGTCATCATGGGGTGCACGGATCTATTGATGCAGGGGCTCCAGTCAAATGACCCACTTCTGATTTACAACACCCAAGTGATGGGTGCGGCGCAGCAAGCGGTGGGACTGATTCAACAACTGCTAGCTTTCGGCAAGAAACAGCTTTTGGAGTCGCGGGCGCTGCATCTCAACGCGGTGGTCACGGATCTGGAACCAATGCTGCGGCGGCTCATCGGCGAAGATATCGAGCTGGTCACCCGCACGGCTGAGTCTTTAGGGGTGGTGAAAGCAGACCCCGGCCAGATCAGCCAGATCATCATGAATCTCGTGGTTAACGCCCGGGACGCCATGCCCCAGGGAGGGAGGCTGACCCTGGAAACCGCCGATGTTCAATTGGATGAGTCTTATGCTCTCAAACATGCGGAGGTCCGTCCCGGTCCCTATGTGATGCTCACCGTCAGTGATACGGGCCTGGGAATGGACGCCAGGACCCAGGAACAAATCTTTGACCCCTTCTTCTCCACCAAAGAGCCGGATCAAGGGACTGGTTTGGGGCTTTCCACGGTGTATGGCATCGTGAAACAGAGCGATGGGCATATCTGGGTGTACAGCGAGTTGGGCCGGGGCACGACCTTCAAGATTTACCTGCCCCGGGTGAGGGAAGAGGCCGCGCCTCCTCTCAAAAAGAAAGAGTCGATAGTTAGCCTGGAGGGAACGGAGACCGTTTTGGTAGTGGAAGATGAAGAGGCCATTCGCATGTTGCTGGTGAACCAGTTGGCATCCCATGGCTACTCCGTATTGGCGGCCGCCAATGGGGCTGAAGCCTTGAAGCTGGCCGCAAACTTGGAGGCTCCCATTCACCTCGTGGTCACGGATGTGGTAATGCCGCAAATGAGCGGCGGGGAACTGGTGAAACGGCTGAAAATGGTGCGCCCGGAATGCAAGGCGCTTTTTTTATCAGGATATGCGGCGGACACCATGTCCCATCATGGGGTTTGGGAGGATGGGGCCCCCTTTGTGCAAAAGCCCTTCAGGCTCAAAGACCTGGCCCGTCGGATAAGAGAGATTTTAGACGAAGAAAGTTAATGAAACTGGGGCCTTATAAGGAAATGGAATCCCAGCGAAAGGGTGCAGGGGCAGTGGCAAAACCTCTCGAAATCTTGATTATCGAAGATTCCCAAGACGACGCCGAGCTGTTGGTGAGGGAAATGCACCAGGAGGGGATTGACGTTCGCCATCTGCGGGTGGAAACGGCCCCCCAGATGCATGCCGCCCTGGATAACCAGCCCTGGGATTTGATCCTGTCGGATTACGATCTGCCCAAATTCAGCGGGCCGGCGGCGCTGCAAATCGTCCAGGAAAGGGGATTGGACCTGCCTTTCATCGTGGTCTCGGGGAAGATCGGGGAGGAAAAGGCCATCTCCTTCATGAAGGCCGGCGCCCATGACTATATCATGAAAAGCAATCTCTCCCGGCTGGTGCCGGCAGTGCAGCGGGAGTTGCGGGAAGCTGAAGAGCGCCGGGAACGCCGCCGGGCGGAGGCCGAACTCAAGGATACCAAAAACCGCCTGGAAAAGGTGTTGCAGGAAACCGCGGACGCCATCGGCATCGCGGATAATCGGGGTTATTTTTATAAATGGAACAAGGTGGCGGAACAGCTCTACGGTTATAGCTACGAAGAAATGAAAGGAATGCATTTTACCCGGCTTTACCCCGACAAAGAAGCCATGGAAAAGATGCTGGGCCAACTGCGGCGGGAAGGTCTTATCCGCAGATATGAGATCGATATGAGACGCAAGGACGGCAGTATCGCGCCCTTTGAGATTTCCATCAGATTATTGCGGGATGAAGATAATAATGTCATAGGCAGTATCAGCGTAGCCCGGGATCTGAGCGAATTGAAAAAGGCCCTGACGGAAGTGACCCGGGTCAACGCGCAGCTCAGAGGGGAGATTGAGGAACGGCAAAGGGTGGAAAAGACTCTGAAAGAGCAGTTCTTCTTTTTGGAGACGTTGATCGACAATATTCCCAGCCCCATTTTTTATAAAAATGTGGATGGCGTCTATTTGGGATGCAACCAGGCCCTATGTGATTTCCTGGGTTTGCCCAAAGAGGCGATCATCGGCAAAACGGTTTATGACCTCCATCCCCAAGATCAGGCCGACAGGTATTTCGAAATGGACTCGGCCTTATTCCGGCGGCCTGGAGTGCAGGTCTACGATTTTTCCACGCCGCACGCGGACGGCACCATTCATGAGGTCAATTTCCGCAAAGCCACCTACGGCAACGCGGACGGCGCCTTGGCCGGCCTGGTGGGGGTCATGCTGGACATCACCCACCGGAAGCAGATGGAGGAAGCGTTGCAGGAGATTCAAAGCCAACAAAAGGCGATTCTGGACAATATTCCCGATATCGCCTGGCTGAAGGACCGGGAGGGCCGGTACCTTGCCGCCAACGAACCCTTTGCCCTGGCCTGCGGATATGACCGGGAGGAATTAGTGGGCAAGACGGACTTTGATTTCTGGCCCCGGGATTTGGCCGAAAAATACCGCCGGGACGATGCCGAGGTTATACGTTTAGGGGAGCGGAAGTTGCTGGAGGAGACCCTGGTGGATAAAGCCGGCAAGATGGTGTGGATCGAAACCATCAAAACCCCCGTCTATAATGACCAGGGAGAGGTTATCGGCACCACCGGCATCGCCCGGGAATTCACCGCCCGGAAACAAGCCGCGGACGAGCTGCGCCGGACCCACAAGGAAATCGAGCAGCTCTTCGAATCCATTCCCTTTATCATGATCGGTTTGTCCCCTGACGGCCGCATCTCCCATTGGAACCACGTGGCGGTAAAGACCCTGTGGGCCCAAGACCCGCCTGAGGCCGGAAAAAATTTGCGCGATTATTCCCAGAGATGGGAATGGGACAAGGTTCTCCAAGGTATCGAGAACTGCCGGGAGAAAGGCATACCGGTGCGCTTGGATGATATCCGGTATCAGCGGGTCGATGGCAAAGACGGGGTCTTGGGGATCACTTTCAGCCCCATCAAAGAAGAAAACGGCCGAATCACCGGGTTAATTCTCCTGGGAAGAGATATCACGGAACAGCGCCTGCTGGAAGCGCAACTGGCCCAGGCCCAAAAGCTGGAGTCCATCGGCCAGTTGGCCGCGGGCATCGCCCATGAAATCAACACTCCCATACAATACGTGGGGGACAATATCCGCTTTTTGCAGGAAGCTTTTGCAGATCTGCTGGTTTTGATGTCAGAGTATGGCAAGCTGCGGGCGGTGGCGGAGGGTGGGGGACAGGCGCCGGAAGTCATTAAGGGACTGAAAAAAGTAGAAGAGCAGACTGACCCGGAATATCTGGAGCAGGAGATTCCCAAGGCCATCGCCCAATCCCTGGAGGGGGTGGCCCGGGTGGCTAAAATTGTCCGGGCCATGAAGGATTTTTCCCATCCCGGCACCGGGGAGAAGACCGCGTTGGATATCAATAAAGCCGTGGAAAGCACCATTACGGTGGCCCGGAATGAATGGAAATACGTGGCGGAGATGGTCACCGACCTGGCCCCCGGTTTGCCTCTGGTGCCCTGCCTGCCCGATGAATTCAACCAGGTGCTTCTGAACCTGATTATCAACGGGGCCCATGCCATAGGCGAAGTATTGGCCCAGGGCGGACAGAACAAAGGAACCATTACTATCAGCACCCGGGAGGACGGGGACTGGGTGGAGGTGCGGGTGAAAGACACGGGCCCGGGAATTCCCCCAGAGATCAGATCAAAGATCTTTGATCCCTTTTTCACCACCAAAGAGGTGGGCAAAGGTACGGGACAGGGGTTGGCCATTTCCCATTCGGTGATTGTGGACAAACATGGGGGAACCATATCCTTCGAGTCGGAGATGGGCCAGGGAACCACTTTCATTATCCGCCTCCCCCGGGGCGAGCTGGGGAGCTGACAGGAAGCGGGCATGAGCATCAAGATTCTTTTTGTGGATGATGAGCCGAAAGTATTGGAAGCCATGCAACGGATGCTGCGCAGCATGCGCCGGGAATGGGAGACCGCATTTGCCCTCAGTGGGGCGGAGGCCTTGGAAACCCTGAGCCGGGAGTCCTTCGACGTGGTGGTGTCCGATATGCGGATGCCGGGAATGGACGGGGCCCAGTTCCTGGCGGAAGTGAAAAAGCGCTATCCCGACATCGTCCGTATCGTCCTCTCGGGGCAATCGGATAAAGAGATGGTGCTGAAATCCGTGCGGCCGGCCCACCAGTATCTGGCCAAACCTTGCGACGCCGAGGCCTTGAAGTCCAGTATCAGCCGGGCCTGCGCCCTGAGGGATCTGTTTACCGATAACGCGCTGCGGCTGGTGGTGTCCCGGTTGGACAGCCTGCCCAGCCTGCCGGACCTATATGTGCAGATCATCCAGGAAGTGCAGTCGGAATATTCTTCCATCCGCAAAATCGGCGAGATCATCTCCAAAGACATCGGCATGACCGCCAAAGTCTTGCAGTTGGTCAACTCCGCTTTTTTCGGACACATCCGCCATGTCTCCAGTCCGGCCCAGGCCGCGGAGCTCCTGGGTCTGGAAACCATCAAAACCCTGGTCCTCTCAGTGAAAATATTCACCCAATTCGACCGGCTAAATTCACCCAATTTTTCGGTGAAAAGGCTTTGGGACCACAGCCTGGCCACCGGGGTCTTTTCCCGGACCATTGCCATCAGAGAGAAGCAGGCCCAGGAAGTAATTGATGACGCCTTCATGGCCGGCGTGCTTCATGACGCCGGGAAACTGATCATGGCCGCCAACCTTACCCGGCAGTATCGAGAGGTGATGAAGACAGCCCGGGAGCAACACCTTTCCTTATGGCAGGCGGAGAACCGGGTCTTCGGCGTCACCCACGCCCAGGTGGGGGCCTATCTTCTCTCCCTGTGGGGCTTGCCTTACCCCATAGTTGAGGCCATCGCCTTTCACCATGATCCCGGGGGCGCCTCCCAGAAGGAATTCGGCCCTCTTGCCGCCGTACATACCGCCAACTATTTGGAGCATCGCCGCCGCCAGGACGCCCTGGATAAAGTAGAGGCCATGTTGGATTCCGCCTATTTATCCGCCATCGGCTTGATGGATAGGCTGGAAATCTGGGAAGAGAAATGCCGGAAGGCTATCAAGGAAGAGGAAGATGGCGCCTGAGAAAAATCTTTTCGTTGACGATGACGCCAATATTCTGGCGGGTTAGCAACGCCATTTGCGAAAAGGCTTCCACATCGACACCGCCCTGGGGGGAGAGCAGGGGCTCAAGGCCATAGCCCAAAACGGTCCTTATGCCGTGATCGTTTCGGATCTGCGCATGCCGGGCCTGGATGGCATCCAGTTTCTGTCCCGGGTCCGGGAAATGGCCCCTGACCGCGTCCGCGAGGTTTTCATAGAGGAGTTGGCGGGTAGCATGATTTTGGATGAGGATGTCTCGACCAAAGGCGGCACCCTGCTGATTGCCAAAGGACAGGAAATGTCACTGCTCATTCGCAAGCGGTTGAAAAATTTCGCGGAAACCGTGGGGATGAAAGAACCGGTTCGGGTTCTGGTCCCCTTGCACTGCGGGAAATGGATTTTACTATCCTCCATTTTGTTTTAAAGAGAGATTGCCAAGAGGCCCCCTATTTATGTATAGGGATGGCTTAGACCAAGGTGCCGTCAAAGAACCATCATTGTCTTTTGCAGCGCACCCAGGTATGCCCCCACCCCTGGGGCGGAACGTGGATCCGCCCCCGCAAAACAATCCTTTTTTCGGCAACCTGTATAACAGAATAGTTGTCGGAAGATTCTTCATCAGCTCTGCCCTGCCTTGGGCATGATAATTTCATAACGGGCCTGCATCGCCTCAAAGGCCTTCCGCCTGGCTGCGGCGCGCTGCTCCGCCAGCCATTCATTGGTGTGCCGAGCATGCAACGCAGCTTGGAGGTGGAAGTCCTCTTCCCAACCTGATGTTGGACGTGCTGGATAAGGAGTTGGAGAGACGGGGACACCGGTTTGTGCGCTATGCCGATGACTGTAACATCTACGTGCGGAGCGTGCGGGCGGGTGAGGGGGTGATGCCCGGTGTGAGCCGGTTTCTGGAGAAAAAGCTAAAGCTCAGGGTGAATCGGGCCAAGAGTGCGGTAGCCCGCCCTGAGGAGCGTAAGTTTCCGGGGTTAACCTTTATACTGATTGCCAAAAGTTTTTTCCGCCCCCCCTCACCTTAACCCTCTCCCCCCGCCTGAGCATTACCCATAAGTTTATATCTTAGGGATATAATTCATATTATACCATGTTCGCATTGTAGGGGCGGGTTTTAAACCCGCCCCTACAAGTGATATCAATATGTTAGCATGTTAGTTTGTTTCATTTCAAAGCGAACATGGTATTATATCCCTCTCCCCGCGGGAGAGGGTGAGGGGGGCTTATAGCCATACTATTGCTCCGAATAGCCACTGAGCGGTAGCACAGGCTTTCCAGCCTGTGCGGATTACCCGGGCGGGCGAGACGCCCGCCCTACGATTCTTCCCATATTTTTATGGATGGCTCCAGGCCCATGAGTAACTGCCTTTTAATTACCATAAGCTCTTCCCACCTCCCTTCACTTGTGGGTAATGATAAGCTGGGGGGAGAGGGGATAAGTGGAAAGAAATTTTGGCAACTGCTATAGTTTCCCCAACTGAAAAACGCCCATTTTCTTGCCAGCCCCATTATCATCGACTGCGAAAATAACCCCTGCAAAGGTTTCAAAAGAATCGATTCCAAATCCCTTTTCATCTGGGCATCGGCAGTCTATGATGTTAGTATATAATTGTTTAAACCAAGTTGGGTGCAAGAAACGGTGCAAGTCGAGCAGCAATCCATTATCTGCACGGGCTGCGGCTGCCTGTGTGACGACCTGGATGTGACCCTGGTCCAGGGTCAGCTTCAGGAGGTGGCCAATGTCTGCCTCTGGGGACTGAGCCGCTTCTTTCCCACCAAAAGATTACATCCCCAAAAAGAACGCCACCGCCTCCTGGAACCCCTGTGGAGGCAGAACGGCCGCCTCCAAAAAGTGCCGTATGCCCTAGCCCTGGAGCAGGCCGCCGCCATTCTCGGCCAGGCCCGCCGTCCTCTGATTTACGGCCTGACCAATACCGGTTCCTGGGCCCAGGAGGCGGCCCTGCAATTGGCCCGGAAACTCAAGGCCCGGCTGGAACCGGCCGATCTGGCCTTTAAGGCTCCCTACTATCACAGCTTGAGAAAGCACGGCCTTTATTGGGCCCCCCTGGAAGTTATCCGGGATGAGGCGGACACGGTGCTCTTTTGGGGGGCCAACCCCCTGCACTCCTGCCCCCGGCACCTGGTGCGCTACAGCGTCTTTGCCCGGGGGCGGTTTACGGAAAGGGGGGTGGAAGAGCGGCGGGTGGCGGCCGTGGACCTCTACCAGACGGAGATGGCCAAGTTCTGCCATCTGCTGGTCCAGATCGAACCCGGCCAGGAGTTGGAACTCTTAAAAGGAGTTGGGGCACATTTGTCGGGCAGCTCCGGGGCCCAGCCGGCGGTCAAAGGGGCCAAAAAACTGGCTAAACTTCTCTCCGAGGCCGAATTCGGGGTCATCTTCTTTGGCCGGGGGGCCACCTATAACCAGGGCTTTGCGGTGCTCGACGCCTTAGGCGGCCTGGCGGCCCGGCTGGGGGAGAAAAAACCTTGCGCGCTTTTTCCCCTGGCCGGTGATTTCAACTCCCAGGGCCTCTATCATCTGCTGCTCAACGCCTTGGGCGTCCCGGAGGCGCCGGATTTCGGCCATGAGGGCGGGGTGCTGACCTCCGCCGTACCCGTGGATTTTGGGGAATTTGACGCGATCCTGGTCCTGGGGGCCGACCTCTTTTGGTTTCTCCCGGCAGATCAAGCCCTGGCCTTGCAGAAACGCCAGGTGCCGGTGGTGTCGATGAGTCCTTTTGCCAACCGCACCACCGGCTGCTCCCAGGTAGTGTTGCCCACGGCCCTGGCGGGCCTGGAGGCCGCGGAAGTCGCTTATCGCATGGACGGGCTGCCCCTTGTCCTGAAGAAATTGCTGCCCACGGCCTTGCCTGCCGACCGGGACATTCTTCTGGACCTGATACAGGCGATTTAGATGCATATCAAAATTATCGGAGGCCGCGTCTACGATCCGGCCCAGGGGCTGGCAGGGGCCCAGCGGGATCTGTTCATCAAAGGAGACCGGATCGTCTCCAGCCTCAAAAAAACGGACCGGGTCATTGAGGCTGCGGGCCGGGTGGTGGTCCCGGGGGGCATCGATCTCCGGGGCCAGGTGGCCACCTACGGCCTCAATTTCCTCCACTTGTGGAACGGGTTTCCCTCCCTTCAGGAATTGGGCCGGCTGTATGCGGCCGCGGGTTACACCCATGTCCATGAACCTTTCCTGACCATGTATACGGCCGGTTACGTCCATCGCCAGTTGGCCGCCATCCCCCTGGTGGACACCTCCGCCTCCCTGGTGTTGAATTTAAGGGATATAGATAACCAGCTAAAATCTCTCGATCAAATGGAGGAAGTGGGGCAAACCGTCAAATCTTTGCAGGAGAAGACCCGGGCCCTGGACCTGCGGCTCCTGGAACCCTTTGTCCGCTACCGCCAAGCTTTTTACTCCCACCGCACCCTGGACCCGGTCAAGACCCTGGAAACGCTGACCGGGCTGGCCCTGGAGTGCGATCTGCGCTTTACCCTGGAGGCCAGTCCCCAGGTCCTGGAGCTGCCTTTCCCCGAACCCCGGGCCTTTCATCTGGCGGCCCTGGGCCGGGCGGTGACCGATGCGCGCCTCCTGGAGCTGGCCCTGGCCCGGTTAGAAGCAGGGGTTACCGGGGATTTGGGGTTCGAGCCCCCCGCCGCGGCGGCCGCCATGGCCGGGAAGCCGGTAAAAGTGGACCTGGGGGGGTATTACCCCTTGGACCTTAACCCCGGGGCCCGGGAAGCGCTGCCCGCCCTGCGCCTGGCCCTGTCTTATCAGGGGCCGAACCTCGCCTTTTCCCTGGGCGGACCGGTCCGGAACCCTCTGGAAGAATTTCCCCCCTATTTTGCCTGGCTCTGGGACCGGAAGGCCCGTCCCAAGACTGCGAAGGGGCAGTTGCCGCCACGGAAGTTTTCTCTGGCGGCATGGGTCTGGGCCACCCGTACCCTACCGGCTCGGATTCTGGGTCTGGCGGACCGGGGGCATCTTAAGAATGGGGCCCGGGCCGACGTGGCCATTTTCGATCTGGCCCCGGACACGCCCTCGAAGAACTGGGTTAAGGGTCTGCGGCGTTGCCACACCCTGCTCAAGGCCGGGGAAGTGGTTATTGAAAATTATCACCTGGTGCAGCCGGAGACCCCCAAGGCCACCTATTACCGGCGCACCGGCGCGGGAGAGGGGCCGCTGCTGGCGGAGATTTGCCAGTACCGCAGCCTGCGGCCCGAGAATCTCTGGGTGCCGGATGAATTGGGCGGGGCCTGGGTGGGGCTGGATTAAAACAGAAAGCCTCACGCAAAGACGCGAAGACGCAAAGAAAAGACGCAAGATGTAGGGTGCGCACTGCGCACCATGACCAGAATGACACTTGTCTTTTAACGAAAAACGAAATTTACGGGTGGGCCGGAGGCCCATGAATGGCAACGGTTGAAGAACTCCTGGAGTTTTTGCCCGGCACGGATTGCGGCCGGTGCGGGGGGAGTTGCCGGGAGTTTGCCGAATTTCTCCTCAAGGGGGAACTGGCCCCCGGGGACTGTCCGGTGCTCCATGAGCCGGACTTTGCCGGCTTTATCGAGGCCCTCCAGGAACTGCTGGGGCCGGTGGCCGCGGCCCTGGGCATGAGCATCGACCCGGAGAAATGCAACGGCTGCGGCATTTGCGTCACCATGTGCGAATACCACCTGGGCAACTGCGCGGAGGCCCGTTTGGGCCGGGGGCCCCGCCCCGGGGATCTGGTGGTCTTCAAGGTGGTCAACGGCCAGGTGGCGGTGCTCCACCAGGAGCTGTGCACCCGGCTCATCCAGGCCGCGGAAAAGTGCAACAAATGCGGGGATCATTGCCCCACCGGGGCTATTACGTTGACATAAAAAGTTCCAAGTTCCAAGTTCCAGGTTCAAAGTTCAAAGTTTAGGGGAGAGCCAAAGGATTTAGAAGTAACTGCTCTGGATGCTTAATTGGCCCGCTCTTTCCCCCTCTCCCCCCAGCGGGGGGAGAGGGTTGGGGTGGGGGGGGTAATGTAGGGTGGGCCTTACCCACCAATTCCTTAGCTTCTATCTGAAGTGAAACAGCATGCGTTGCAAGGATTTGCCGTCTTATGGATGACATACTGCGCCTGCAAGAACTCGATCTCCTGTTCAAAGAGGAAGTGGCCCGGGAGCCGGGCTGCCAGCACCTCCTGCGCTGCTTTGCCTGCGGGGCCTGCACCGCCACCTGCCCGGTGAGTGAGATTACCCCGGATTTTTCCCCCAGCCTGATTATCCGGCAGATTCTTTACGGCCAGCGGGCCCAGCTCCTTGCCTCTCCGGCCCTGTGGCACTGCGCCCGCTGCGCCCGCTGCTCCTTCCAATGCCCCCAGGACGTGCGCTTCCTGGACATCATCCAGGGCCTGCGCCAGATCGCCCTCCGGGAAGGCCTGATCAGCGCCGCCAAAGCGGAATTGCTGGAAAAGGGGGAAGGATTGATCCAGGAACTGCGGGCGCGGATGATCAACCGGATTCTGGCCGAGGATGGAGAAGATGCTGATCCCAAAGAAATACTGGCAATCTTAATAAAGGAGATGGACAAATATTAAGAATGTAAAAAGGAGCTATTATATGATTAGCAAGGTGGGAGTAATCAAAGATACTATTCAAGAAGCTTTTCCAGATTCAGAGATTCATTATGTTGAAAAAAAGTTTAAACTTCATAAATTCCGGATTGATCGTGCAGGATTGCCTTCTTGTTGGCTCTATTTTACTTATGAATACATCTTGAATCATATTGAAAAGGATATCATTTACAGGTTATTAAATTCAAAAGTGTTTGATATATTTCATAATACAAATAAACCAAAATGGTTTGCAATTGGCAATTATGGGGTAAAGGAAGTTGATGATTCTTATGGACGCAGTTAGTAGGGGATGAAATATTGTCTCGTATGAAATCTAACAAAATTTTGATTAAACGCGGGAAGGAATTCTACCAATTTATGTGGGCAAATTTGGGTCATGATGGGACAGTTTTTATTGGTTTCCCAGGAAAGGGTAAACATCATATTGTATCTGTAATAGATGATAAAATAGGAGAAATTCAACCACATTCTATTGCTACCGAAGATTTTGTTGGACCATTCAAGATCAGCTTTCATCCTTCTGGACAGTTTAAGTTGATGAGTAAAATGGGGAGGCAATCTGACGCGATAGATCGAGTTACCGTTGAAGGGCCTAAGCTCTCTGACATTTCTGAACCAAGGCGCATGATAGAGATTCTCTTACCACAAGATTTTCCAATTTTAACAGTTTCACAAGCATCTATGAGAGATATTGTCATTGATGCAACATTGGCTCCAAATAAGCCGCTTCGATGTACAATATCATGTATGCCATTAATAAAACTGCAAGAAATAGTTACTAGTGGAAATAAATTTGTAGATACTTCTGTTTGGGAAGCTGCTCATGGGTTGCAAGCAGAGACTCATGCATGGTTATGGACTTTGCGTGTTTCCAAGAATGATAACATTTATTCTGATAGATTATACATCTTTCTTATGGGTACTGTTAAATGGGGACAGTAAAATTGGAGCATTCACATAATATCAATTCACTTATATACTCGTTCCCAAGTTGTACTTGGGAACAGTTCTGTCCGGTTAACTGATTAAAAAAGGCCCGAAAAATCCTGGGAACCTGTTAGAATGGGTTTGGCATAACCTATCAAACAGACAGGAGATTCCGGACCATGGCCCATTGTAACACAATCTTT
>JBFLXM010000003.1:0-7801 GCA_040757175.1 Thermodesulfobacteriota bacterium | reverse complement strand
TTTTATTTCGCTGGGCCTTCCGACTTTAGCACCTGGGAAATAGCTTAACCATCCGAACCGCCGGGTACGGACCCGTACGCCCGGTGGTGTGACAGGGAAAGCCCGCGAGGGCATACCTATGTCGATTCGTTATTTTCCTTTAGTTTTTTTAAATTATTTCGTAAAAAAGAAGCAAATTTTAATTTTATAGAGAGGTAGCTATGGATTTTATGTCTGATGATATACTTAGGTATATCAGGAAATCTTTTAGCGAATTCAAACTCGACCTTTCTCAGAATTTACGAGTTAGGATAAGACGCTACCGAGCGGGACAGATCAGAAAATTATTGTCTAATCCAGAAAATGTGGACCTGGAGATATTTAACCGTGAAATATGGCGGTTTGAAAGCTCCACAAAATTGTCCGGTCAAGAAATAAAAGGGCAAATCTTTACATTGGAAAACGAACCTATAAATTCTGAATTAATATCCAATCTGCAACTTGGACTTGAGACATGCGGGATTGAATTGCATGGGAACTATATGTGGGGTTCTGGAACCAATGTATATGCTCCCATGTTAAAAGATGATCAACAAAAAGAAAAAAATCTTCAAATCGCTTTGAAAATATTAAATGATTCTGATTTATCCCCCGAAGATAAGGCAAAGCAGATAATGGGTATCCCTGGGTTTGGTCCCAACATAGCAACTGGACTCGTAATGATATTCCACCCTAATAACTTTGCTATTTACAATGAGAAATCTAAAAAAGCCTTAGAAACGATCAAACTTGATGTCAAAAATCTGGATATTTTTCAGAATAACATATCAATTTTAAAACAAAATGTTGGTGCCGAGGACTTTCTTGAACTTGACTGGTTTCTCTATCTATTACAAGAAGGGATTATTAAATTTCCACCAAAGGAAACGGACGAAGTTACAGGAATAGCACTAAATGATAAAGCAATACCAAAGGAATCTACAGTTCATGATGAAATACAATGGTTATTATTAAAACTTGGAAGTGATATGGGATTGGATATTTGGGTAGCACGCAATGATAGGAACAAGGAATATGTGGGCCAGCGATTCAGGGACTTACCTCACTTAAAAGATAAATTACCGGTTCATTTTGACGAGGCCACCAATAAAACTATTGAACTTATAGATGTATTATGGCTCAAGGGCAATGCTATTCTTGCTGCTTTTGAAATTGAGAGTACGACCTCGATTTATTCGGGCATTCTTAGGATGTCTGACCTGATAGCCATGCATCCGAATCTAAACATACCACTTTATTTGGTTGTGCCGGAGGAGCGCCGTTTTAAGGTGATTTCAGAAGTGAACCGTCCCACGTTTTCTCGTTTATCACCGCCGCTTAGCAAAATATGCAGACTAATTAGTTTTTCCACATTGCGTGATCGGGTTAAACAAGTCGGCCCTTATGTTACTTTTTTAAGGCTAGAATTCCTGAATGAATTGTCAGAACCGTGCAAGGATTAAAATATTGAAATTTAAAGATTGCTTCATTAAAAGCCGACGGGTGGAAACTGCGGACAAACTCCCCATCCTATGCCCCCTTGGTCCAAGGAGGCGGCACCGGACCCCAGAAGGGCGGACACACGGGTCCACGCCTACAGGTTGATATTCTTAAAGGGAAAATTAAAGAAAAAGGGGCCCCCAGGGCTTGACCCGGAGGTCCCCCAATTTTTTTAGCCAACGGCTGGCGCAGAACTATTATCCTACGCCAGGTACGGCGGAATAGACTTCCTTCATCAAGGGCGGTTTGATCTCGATCACCCTGAAGAGCAACACCGGCACGGTGGCATGGGACACCACTTTCTCCGCGGTGCTCCCCAACACCCAGGCCACTTCGCCGCTGCCGTGGGTGGCCATGGCGATGAGGTCCATCTTGTGTTTGTCCGCGTAAGCGATGATCTCCCGGGCGGGCACCCCTTCAGCGCATTCCGTCTTGACATCCACTCCCTGGGCCTTGAGATCGCCGGCGACTTTTCCCAGAAAAGCGGCGCACCACTTATCCTCAGCCGCGGCCGCGGCTTTCATGGTCCCCGGCGTGGTTTCGCCGATGGCGGGAGTGTAGCAGGCATGGAAAATTGTAACCTGGGCTTTGAAGGTCTTGGCCATTTCTATGACTTTGGGGAGGACCTTAGCAGCCAGTTCCGAACCATCCAACGGCACCAAAATCTTGGTAAACATGTTGCCCTCCTTGGGGGATAACTTGTGCGGGCCAGCCCTTACTGCCGCTTGGAGCCTCGCCTTGTACTTGAAATTACATTAAGATTGATTTGGCGCTTGTCAAGTTGGCAAGGAGGGGAAATCTTAAGTTATTTTTCAGATTTTGCCGGGGGGGAGTCTTCTTCCGGACGCTCTCCCCCCTTGTACAGGCCCCTTTGTAAGACGCGGTGGTAACTGGTGAAATCGCCCGCGGTATTATCGCTCTCCAGGTGCATGTCCATCATCTTCAGCTTGGCGTCCAGATCATCCAGATAATAGACCAGCATGGCTTCCCGGGTTTTGGGGGGGATGGGCGAGCCGAACTCCTGGCTGCCGTGGTGGGAGAGGATGATGTGCTCCAGTTCCAGGAGCAAGGCCGCATCCGGGAAGTCTTGGGCCCGGGCCTCCTCCCGCACCATTTCCCAGCCCAGGACGATGTGGCCCAGGAGCGCGCCGGGCACGGTGAGGTCCGGGGCCTGGGGGTTGGCCAGTTCCTTGACCTTCCCCAAGTCATGGAGGATGGCTCCGGCCAGGACCAGGCCCGGGTGCAGATCCTGATAGATTTCCAGGGACTTTACGGCCAGGCGGGCCACGGACCAGGTGTGCTCCAGGAGCCCCCCCAGGTAGGGGTGGTGATAAACCCGGGCCGCGGGGCAGACCAGGAGTTCTTCCTGATACTTACCCAGCAAGGCCAACACCAGGTCTTTTAAAGGCGGTTGAAGATTGGCCGCCGCCAGTTCCCAGAGCTCCCCCCACAATTCCTGGCGGTCATAAGGAGTGGCCCGGTGCAGGAGGTCCGGATCGCAATCCTGGGGTTCCCGGCCCATCTGCCGCAGGGCCTCCTGGGTATTGATGTACTGGATGGTGAGCTGCATCTCCCCTTGGTAGCTGCTCACCTGGGCCTTAACGCCCACGTAATCGCCGGCTGCGAAGGGACCGGGACACTTGGCCAAGATATCGCTCCAGACCCGGGCCGGTATCTCTCCGGTCTTGTCCCCCAGGACCAGGGCCAGGAAGGGTTTGCCGGATTTATCAGTGCGGGTCTCCACCCGGCGGACCAGAAAACACTGTTGGAGGGTCTCCCCTTCCTTGAGATCGGTAATAAAGTGGTGGGCCACGGCGTTCCCCCCCTGAGATGGCTGGAACCATGATACTCCCGGGCGGGGCCGGGGGTCAAGAGTTGTGCGCGGACTCCCTTGACAAGGGCACAAGGCGTAATTATATTCAAATCATTGAAAAAATTGCCGATAGAACCTGCAGAGGATCGGTTATAGAGAAAAAATAAATTAACATTTTTTCTTGACAACAATCTAAGCAAGGGTAAAATAGTAGTTTAAATTTTGGCCAGGAGCCACGGGAACAAGATTTCAATGGAAAAAGAATACTTTAAAAAAATACTTAACTTTGGCGGTGGGAATGATCAGATCATTCCCTATGACCAGTTTCATCTGCTCATCCCTGAAGAGGAGGATGAATCCTTAGGTTTCCAGGAAAACTACGAGGGTTTGCCGGAAGAGGGTCTGGAAGGAGACCTGTCTCCAAGCCCCCTAAGCCTGGGGGAAGAAGCGGAGGAAGACCTGGATGACAACCTGGAAGCCCAGGAGATCCCGGAACATGAAGGCTTGGTAGCCGCCTATTTCCGGGAAATGCTGCGGTATTCCATCCTTTCCCCGGAAGAAGAACGCAACCTGGGCCGCATCATCAAGGAAGGCCAGGAGACCATTTTCAAACTGGTATCCGCGGTGGAGTCTAACCTGGAAGAGATCGTTTACCTGCAAAAGAAGATCTACGACTGGTTCCAGGCACCGGAAAAGAGCGCGCAGGCCAAGGAAAAGCTCTTTAAGGATATCCATAAAAAGCTCTATTGGATTGAAAGGCATTATCCCGAGGCCGCGGAAATCAAGGAACTGGCCCACAGCATCCAGGCCATGGAGTCCGAAGTGACCCGGGCCCGGGATCAGATGATCAAGGCTAATCTGCGCCTGGTGGTGTCCATCGCCAAAAAGTACCTGCACCGGGGCTTAAGTTTCTCCGACCTCATCCAGGAAGGCAACCTGGGGCTGATGAAGGCCGTGACCCGGTATGACTATACCACCGGCTACCGCCTGAGCACCTTCGCGTCCTGGTGGATCCGGCAGACCATCACCCGGGCCATCTATGACAAGACCCGGACCATCCGGATTCCCGTGCATCTCCAGGAGATCCGCAACCGCTGCTACCGGGCCTTTTATGACCTGTTGAAGGAATTGGGCCGGGAGCCGAACTTGAAAGAGATCGCCGCGCGTTCCGGGGTGCCCGAGGACAAGATCCTCATGGTCACCAACCTGTCCGATGAGCTGATCTCTCTGGAGACCCCCGTGGGGGACGAAGGGGACCGGCTGGGGGACTTCATCCGCAATGACAAGGCGGTCTCCCCCTATGAAGCCATCCTGGAGTCTCAACTCACGGAAAAGACCGATACCATTTTGACCACTCTGACCCAACGGGAAGAGAAGATCATGAAGATGCGCTTCGGCGTCGGCGAGGAAGTGGAGCATACCCTGGAGGAGATCGGGCGGGCCTTCAAGGTCTCCCGGGAACGCATCCGCCAGATCGAGAAAAAAGCCCTGAAACGTCTCAAACACCCCACCCGCAAAGCGGCTCTGGAGGATTTCCTAGAATAATACCTGGGCCGAGCCCAGCCCTGTAACCCTGAAAATGATTCAGGGGGAGGATGAAGAATGGCAGGACTGAGTTCCGAAAGACAAGCAGAAGTGAAAGACCGGCTGGTGGCTCGGAAACAGCGCCTCTGGCAGGAGGTGAAACAGCAGCTCAAGAGCAGCATCGGCGACGGTTATCAGGAGATGCTGGCCACCGCCCGGGATGAGGAGGATCAGGCCTCCGTCAGCCTGCTGGCGGAAACGCAGCTCTCCCTCCTGGGACCCAAACGGCAGGAGCTGGAGGCCATTGAAGAGGCCTTGCTAAGGCTGGAAAGCGGCAATTACGGCCTCTGCGAAAACTGCGGCCTGGCCATTGAGCCCCGGCGGCTGGAAATTATGCCGGAGACCCCGTTATGCCGCAACTGCCAGCAGATGCGGGAAAAGCTGGCCAAGGCCACCGCCCGCTAACGCAACCTGACACCGATATTTAAGAGGCGGGAGGATGTTCCTCCCGCCTTTTTATGGCCGCGCCCCAGGGAGGTAACCATTGATTATCTGGTCATATCTGCATTTTTGCCGGGCAGTTGTTCATGAGCCTATGACTCATCCTTAAACCATGAAAAGACTGGTGCGGCGGGCCTCCGTGCAGTGGGGCGGGCGTCCCCGCCCGCCAACCTTTATGGCGGCCAGAGACGGCCGCCCCCCCAACTCATAGCTTTTTCTTGACATTACCGCCAATTATGGTATTTTAATAAATTAATTCCCAAATGTGGGATTCAAAGCTAACCCAACCGTTACCTCAGCAAAAGCTTACCAAGACCTTGTCGCTGGCCATCCAAAGTCCGTCATAAGGCAGGAAATGGGGGTTAAGCCGCGTATTGTCCTCGTTTACCTCGAGAGGGCTACGGCTATAATGACCCCGAATATCCGGTCATAACGCTTTGAATATTAGTGGCGTACAGGATCAGTCTGCCTGCATTCCAAACATTATTATAACCATCTGGATACACTGGTATTTATTGCCAGGACTTTCAAAAAAGGAATTTATGGACTTCAAAACATTTGATTTTCACCACCAGGTCGCGGACGGCGTCACCGCGGCGCGATATTCAACGCCAACGCCGATACAGGCACAGGCAATCCCACTGGTCATGCAAGGGCGCGACGTCGTGGGCCTGGCCCAGACCGGCACCGGCAAGACTGCGGCCTTTGTCCTGCCAATCCTCCATCGCCTGATGCAAAGCGGCCGCGGGCACGTCAGGGCTCTGGTAATTGCCCCCACCCGGGAACTGGCCGAGCAAATCCACCAGGCAATCGCCACACTGGGACGCCGGACCGGACTCACGAGCGTTACTGTTTATGGAGGAGTTGGTTTCAATCCTCAGGTGGGCAAGCTGAAACGCGGCGCGGAGATTGTCGTCGCCTGTCCCGGCCGCCTCCTTGACCACATCAATCGCGGCACAATCGACCTCTCACATCTGCAAGTCCTCGTTCTGGACGAGTCAGACCGGATGTTAGACATGGGATTTCTACCCGATATCAGAAGGATCATCAAGCACGTACCGGCAAAACGCCAGACGCTATTGTTCTCGGCCACCATGCCGGATGATATTCTTCATCTGACCCGCGAAGTCCTGAAAGCACCGGTTACGGTGCAGGTTAACGCCACTGGACCGGCGAGTACTGTCTCTCATAGGCTCTATCCGGTAGAGCAGCATCGCAAAACCGCGCTCCTTCTGGAACTGTTGCGCCATACCGATACTGAGTCGGTTCTGATCTTTGCGCGCACCAAATACCGGGCCAAGCGTCTGGGGGAACAACTGGGGAGGGCCGCCTACCGGGCCGCATCGCTCCAGGGAAATCTCTCCCAGGCGCAGCGGCAGGCCGTAATGAACGGGTTCCGCGACGGCACCTTCCAGATACTGGTGGCGACTGACATTGCCGCACGGGGGATCGACGTGTCCCAGATTTCCCATGTTATCAATTACGACATGCCGGATACTGCCGATGCCTATACGCACCGGATCGGACGTACTGGCCGCAATGCCAAGACCGGTGATGCCTTCACTTTTATTACCTCTGAAGATGAGGATATGGTTCGCAGCATCGAGCGTGTCCTCCGCGCCAAGATAAAGCGTTGCACCCTGAAGGGTTTTGATTATAAAAAAGCGGCGCCGTTGAGCGATACCGAGTTCGCCCGTACGCCGCGCAAACCTCAGCGCCGCCTGGAACAGAAAAAAACCAAACCATTCAAAGCCTATGGTGAAGGCGCGCAGTTTTTCGGACACAGATAGAGGGTAAATCAGGCAGCCAGGGCAGCGTTTGATACCAAGTTGTGGCCAAAGAAGTAATATTTAGCTGTCATTCTGAACGGAGCGCAGCGGAGTGAAGAATCTCTCTTCGCTATGCTCATTATTACAATTTTACTCGTTTGACGGCGATTTGGTATGAGATCGTTCCAGGCGGGCTGGGGCCGGGGTCTTGTAACCATGCCTCTGGATGATCCAGTTTTCGTGGTAAATGCGCCTAAACTCCAGGAGGGATTGGCGCAGTTCATAGAAGTTGTGGAAAGTCCTCACCCAGGGAAGGTCTTCTTTGAAGGTGCACCCCAAATGCCGGAAACCCCTTTATGCCGTAAATGCCAGCAAATGAGAGAAAAACTGGCCAAGGCCACCGCCCGTTAACCCAGCTTAAGACCGAATATAAAAGGCGGGAGGATTTTCCTCCCGCCTTTTTTGTGTGCCGAGCATGCAACGCAGCTTGGAGGTGGAAGTCCTCTACCCAACCTGATGGAGGTGAAGGGTTAGCGAAGCGCAAGGGCGTCATCGTGAGGCGGGGTCTGAAGGAAGCGTGGAGCAAAGCCGTGACCTGACGGACAGAAACCGGATACGAGGCAGGACTGGCCGGACGAGCGGGCAAATGATCGCGAAGTCCATATCCATCAAGGGC
>JBFLXM010000002.1:0-30830 GCA_040757175.1 Thermodesulfobacteriota bacterium | reverse complement strand
TTACGCACGCTCTCTATATGACTACAAGCGCGCTCGTGGCGCACTACCTTGCCAAACCAGGAGATTATCTTCGGAGCTGTAAAAATAGCAGATATGGTCTGGTACCAGGGTGGGGTTAGGTTGATCTCAGGAAGGTTTGGGAGACACTTGACAAACTTAGGACTTAGCTGAGGAACTTAATGTCTCGAAATGAGGCGGATAGGATTAATTTTTCGGTCCTGGATAGGCACCGCTCCCTTACTGCATGAGCAGCATCAGAACCCCTGAAATATTTGACATTGTGCCCTTGATTTTAACTACAAAGCCATCGGCATCGCCTTTCAGGGCGGCCTGCTGGGGGGTCTTGGTGGGAAAATCCTTGGACCAGGTCTCACCGGTCACATAGACATTGCCGCGGTTATCCACCGCAATGCCGTTACCCCAGTCGTCATCGCTGCCCCCCAGGAGGAAAAAGTATCCCAGTTTGTTCCCTGAAGGCAATAACTTGGCAACATAGGCATCCGCGTGATAAATACCCGGAGAATCCGGAACCGGCGAAGCGGTCCAGCCCGCTATATAGGCGGCGCCGCTTCGGTCCAGGGCGAGGCCGAATCCTTCATCATCGTTGTCTTGCCCCAGATAGGTGGAGTAATTTAGGGCGGTTCCGGTGGTATTGAGCCTGGCCACAAAGGCGTCGGCATTTCCCTTTCTTGAGGATTGATAAGGGCTTTTCAAAGGAAAATCAATGGAATACGTTGTGCCCGCCACACACGGGTTGCCATAGTTATCCACTGCCAGGCCGTAGCCTTCATCCTCCAGGCTCCCTCCGAGATAGGTGGAGTAAACCACGGAACCCGCGCTGTTGAGTTTGGCCACAAAGGCGTCGCTGCCTCCCTTGAACTGCGTCTGCAATACCCCGGCGGTCACGGGAAAATTGGTTGATCTGGTTCCTCCGGTCACATAGGCATTACCATTTTTATCCGCGGCAATGCCCAAGGCGTAGTCGTCCCCGGCCCCCCCTAACGAGGTGCGGTAAACCTGGCTGCCACTGCTGTTGAACCTGGCAACAAAGGCATTGTAGAGGGAACCCGGGTTGAAGGACTCGCCGGCCACATAGGCGTTGCCGGCAATGTCCACCGCCATGCCGTAACCCGCGTCGTCATAGTTGTCCCCCAGGTAGGTGGAATAAACCAAAGCGTTGCCCGCGGCGTTGAGCTTGGTGAGGAAGGCGTCGGTGCTCCCCTTGCGGCTGGATTGCCAGGCATTCCTGGTGGGAAAGGAACTGGAATCGGTATAACCAGTCACATAGGCGCTGCCGGACCCGTCCACGGCGATGCCGTAGCCCTCATCCGTTCCGTAACCTCCCAGATAAGTGGAATAAACCATGGCGCCTGCGGCATTGAACTTGGCCACAAAGACGTCCTCATACCCTGACAGATAGGAATCATATCCCCCAGCGGCAGGAAAATCGTCGGAGAAGGTGCAGCCGGTGAGGTAAGCATTGCCGCTACTATCCACGGCGACAGCGTAACCCGCGTCATAGGCGCTTCCCCCCAGATAGGTGGAATACAGCATTTCCGGGTCGATGACCAGGGGAATTTTTTTATCGTAAGACGCCACTTCAAAGCTGTAACCCCGGACATCTTTCCCCGGGGCCAGCTTGAAGCCACCCTGCCGGGGCACCCGGACGCCGTCGATCACCTGGTAGATCAAGGGCTTTTTCTGCACCAGGGAGCCGCCGTCCGGCAGGTGGACGGCCAGGTCGCCGTCAGGGGTGACTTCCAGGCCCTTGATGCCCTGGTATTGAAATCTCACCCGGCTGGGAGCCGCGCCGGGGTGGACGATAACGTCGTATTCCAGGTGCCGCCCCGTGCCGTAAAATTTCAAATCGATGCCGGGATAGGCGCCCAGGTAGGCCACGGCTCCATAGGTGGGAATGCCGGTGCGCCATTTTTCCGGGTCAGGGCCCCGGAGATAGTTGACTTTGCCGGGCCGGGGGTCTGCCCCGACGATCTGCACCCGGCGTGACATCCCCACCGGATTCAGGGTGAACCGCAGCGGGGTGGCAGGTTGCCGGGACAGGCGCGCTGCCCTCAAGGCCTTGCCTTTCCGGGGGCGGCGGCCCGGTTCCCCCACCGGTTCTGCTTCTTTCAGAAAGGTGAACTTGAGGCCCGCCGGGGTGAAATAGACGGCCCGGCCCCGGGCTTGTTCATAATATTTTATCGGCCCCTTCAACTGTCCCTGATTTTTCATGAAGAAGAGGGGCAGACGACTGGAGAACTCCGCCGTTTCGGCCGGGGCGAGGCCAAACCGCGCCGGGCCGGGGCACTCCAGGCGGTCCGGCGTTTGGCCGGCCTCGGCCACAGCCCGGATGGCAGCGACAGAGATGATGGCGGCGATGAGCGGCGTCAACAGGACCCAGGAGATTCGCGGCGAACGGGGAAAGCGCCTCCCTCTTAACATATTCCCTCCTCATCGGGCTGCCCTCGTCAGGGCCGGGGTTTCTCCACTTCCGGTTCCGGGTCCGCAGTGTAGATTTTCTCTTGATCTTGTCTGATCTTATTATGCGGGGGCGCGGCCGTTGCCTTTTGCTCCCGGGGCTTTCCGGAGGTACTTTCAGTCGCGGTCTTTTCCCCGGCGGCGGCAGCCGTCCGGCGGATAAAGTCCGCCCTGGCTTCCAGCTCCTGGTCCACCTCTTTTTGATACCGGTCCTGGTCCTCCGGGCTGAAGCCACTTTGACTGAGGAAATTTTGGATCTCCCCCTGCAAATCCTCCAGTTCGCCGGCCGAGCCCGCCAGCCTGATCCTGGTGAGCAGGGCGGGCCAGGCCGGGCCGGTAACGGCAAAGCCAGCGCTGCCGCCCAGGAAAACGGCCGTTTCCTGGCTCGATGAGCCCGGCGCGGCCGTGGCCGGAGAGGCAGGGGCGTTCACCTGCGTCCCGGCCGGAGCGGACGCCGCCGCGGCCCCGGAAAAGGCCTGCACCTGCTGGGTAAGCCGGTTCCCCACCGCGTCATAAGTGTACTGAATAACGGTGCCGTCGTCATATTGCACCTTAATGAGGCGATCGAGGTTGTCGTAGGTGTATTGGGCGGTGGCGGTCCCCGCCGAGGAGGATAAAAGGAGTAAGGAAAATAATGTCAAGACGATTTGGTTTATATATTTTGTCCTCATAACAACCAATTCCTCATATTCTGGAAATAGATGTAATTAAAAAAGCCATCGTTCTCTTTGTCATCATATAGGGATACTGGAATACTTTGCCATGATCCTAACACATCAGGATGCAGATAACGTGACAAAGAGATTTTCGCGATTCTTCAACAAATGAACACCTGAAAGGTTGCGCATAAACTAAATTGTGATTCTGAGATAATAACTTTCAATTGGCTAATTCATGGCCAGACTCACACGAATTTACATGAATAAACCAAGGAATAGTAGTAGCGAATAGAATTGCTTCTTCATAAGCCGGAAAGTAGATCAAGAAAGGACCGACAGAAGTAAACCAATAATCTAATGAAAAAGGAGATAAAGTTAATAAACAGCCAGCTAATTTGTAGTCACAATTCTTAATATTGCATGGATCTCTATAAATACAAATATCATGGTCCTTATAACATGCATCCCTAGGACCTAATGCCGGTACTTTCATATCTGCACGGGTTAACTCTGTTTCCGGCTTCCATTGCCCAGCAGTCCATCCAGGTCCTCCCCAATTACGATGCCATCTAAAGGATAATAACCCATATGGATCTATCCAGTTAATTGGATTGTTTCGGACGAAGGAATATAAATTTAAACCACCAAATTCACCCAACGGATCCCGCGTCATCCACCGCCCAAAACCCGAAGTATAGAAGCGAACTCCATAATAAAACAACCCCGTCTGGTCATCATAAGGCTTGGTGGAGAACTGCATGGGCTGGCTCAGGCTGCCGGTCTGGGCCTGACGCCGGCCGAAGGGGTCATACTGGTAGGCGGCGGCCACCGCCCCGGCGCTGTCCAGGACCGCGGTGACGTTGCCCTTGCCGTCATAAAGATAAGAATAATCCGTGCCGCTTTGATTGAGGTGCAGCAAGCCGCCGATGCCGCCGCCCTTATTTAGCCCACAGGTGTATTCCCGGAGGACGTTGTTAGTCCCGTCCCGCTCCTGGACAATCATGGCGCCGTCATAGACATAGCGGGTGTCGGTCACCAGGGTCCCGTTGCGGGACTTCTTCATCTGCACCAGAGATTCGCCGATATAGTAGTACTCCGTCTTGTTCACCGCCGCGGCGCTGTCGGTGTAGGTGAGGGATTTGAGCCGGTTTTCCGGATCATAGATGGCGGTGAAGGCGTAGCCTTCCGGGGTGTAGCCCTGCTCCAGGTTGCCGTCCCGGTCGTGGGCAAAGTACTTCTGGCCGGGGTCGGCCGCGGTGAGGAGCTGGTTGACGTTGTTGTAGGCGTACTGGACCCCGGCATTCTGGTAGGGGGCCGGGGTCCCGGGTTCGGTGGCGGCCTCGGAGGCCCGCAGGTCCTGGGCGTCGAAGGTATAGGCATAGCTGTTGATGACCCCGCCCGCGGTATTTCTGGTGGTCATCTGGCTCAGGCGCTTCAAGGCGTCGTATTGATAGGCGGTCACCGCGCCGTTGGGGCGGGTCAGGGACCGCACCAGGGGATTCACCCCGGTATAGGTATAGTAGTAGAGGTCGCCCCCCGCGTTCACCGCGAGGAGCCGGTTATACTCGTCATAGGCATAGGCCGCGGCCTGGCCCTTTTCCCGGCTCATGCCGATCCTGCGGCCCAGGGCGTCGTACTGATAAGTGACCGTATCATTGGCCCAGGGGCCGTTGGCGCTCACCAGCCGGGAGTTGGCGTCATACTGATAGGCAAAAGTCCCCACGGTATTGGCGAGGGTAAGCAGGCGGCTGTATTTGTCATAAGAATAATTGAGCGAGGGGAGGTAGTAGTCGTCGTAATCGACCGAGGTGAGATTGTTGTTGGCGTCATAATAATACTTGGTGGTAATGCCCCGGGCGTTCCTCTTGGAGGCCACCAACCCATAGCTGTAATAGGTATAGACCTCCGATTCGCCGTTGGCGTAGGTCTTCCTCTCCATGCGGTTGTTGGCGTCATACCTGAACCGGGTGGCATTGCCCTTGGGGTCTACCAGTTGGGTGCGGTTGCCGTTCGCGTCATAGGCCATCCGGGTCACCCCCCCGGCGGGGTCGGTGATGGCGGTGAGGCGGCTGAGCTTGTCGTAGGTATAGAAGGTGGTCTGCCCCGAGCGTTCGCTGACGCTGTCCAGCATGCGGGGGCAGCAGGAGGAATATTGGAAGCTCTTGAATTTACCGTCCTGATAGGTGATCCGGGTCACCTGGTCCAGGTTGTTGTAGTCATAGGTCACCGTCAGGCCGGTGGGATCGGTGTAAGTCCGGACCCGGTCAAGAGCGTCGTAGGTATAGCTGTGGAGCCGCTGGGCCGCCCGGGTGCGGGCGTGGCCCTGCCTAATTTCCACGAGATTGTGCGCAGTATCATAGAAATAGTGGGTGACGGTGCCCACCGCGTCGTTGCTGGAGGTCAATTGGCCATAGCCGTTATAATCGAAGGTGGTGACATTTCCCAGACGGTCGGTGACGGCAGTCACCTGGTGGGCGTTGTTATAAGTCAGCTTGACTTCTCCCAGGTCATCCTTGATGAGGATGGGATCAACGTTATTGCCGGCATAAGTCGTATTAATAGTATAACTTAACGGATTGGTGGTGGAGGTGACGCGGCCGAGATTATTATAACTATAATAGGTGGTGCCTTTGCCATTATAGACCCTGGTTGGGTTTCCCGCATTATCATAAGAATATGAACTCCAACCATCCAGAGGCCAACTTATGCTGCTGATAAAACCGAGATTGCCGGCGGTGGTAGAGTAATATTTAGTTTTGGCAGAGAAATAGTTGTTTTGACTGGAGCTTACGTAGTTAACAAAATTTCTAGGGGTGACCTGCCAGCTATAGCCTGAATAGCCATTGTAATGATACTCTTCTTTATTGCCGTAAGCGTCGGTGACGGTGAGACGATAATCCTCCCACATTAAGCCGCCCGGCGCGGGATAGGGATTACCCGAAGGAAATTCGCTAGTGGAGTTGTTAATCCCATCCGCGGGTTCGGTGTAAAAACTCCAGGTCCCCCGCCCGGTGGTCAAGCTGGCGATGAAACGGTCGCTGTCATAAGTGAACTGCGCCGCATAACCGGCCATGTCGGTGATTTGCACCAGGTTCTTGTTGGCGTCATAGCTGAACGCGGCGGTGCGGCCGAAGGGGTCGGTCACCAGGGTCACCAGGTTATTGGCGTTGTAAGTCAGGTTGGTCACCCGGCCCATGGCGTCGGTGACGGTCTTGAGCCGGACCGCTGCGTCATAGCCGAAGGTCAATTTCTGGCCGTGGGCATCCCGGAGTTCCATCAGAAAGGGTTGCAGGGAAGAGGTGCCCGGGGGGATGTCATAGATGTAAACCGTATCCTCCGGGGTCCGTAACTCGTAACGATGTGCGGCCGGCTTATCCAGGCGGTTAAAGACCTGGGTGGACGGGGTGTAGCCCCCCTGGCCGTCCGGGGTGAAGTCGTCCATACGGCCGTCGGGCATGAACACCGTTACCTGGCCGCTGGTGTTCTCCACCAGGTAAGAAGCATAATTGAACTGCCACTTGTTGCCGAAGGGTTCATATTGGGCCAGGGAAGATTGGGAGTTGTAGCTCAAGCTGATTTCCACGGGTGGGCCGATGGGGCTGCGGTACCACAGCGGGGTATCCTTGGCGAAGAAATTCATGTTCACCATGTTTACCGACCAGACGGGGGCGCCGCCGCATCCCTTGGCGGTGCCGGGATCGCCCAGATTGCTCGGCTTCGTTTGGACCCCGCAACAGCCGCCAAAGAGTCCTGCCATCTCCTGGGCCGCCAGTTGCAGGCCCGGGAGGTCCCGGGAACCGGCGAAAACCAGGGCATTGCCCCCCCATTCCCGGGCGAATTCGGCGCCAGTCTGCTGAAAACGGTTGCGGCTCTGAGGATCGAAGAATTTCAAGACGTCCTTTTCCACCGCCTCCAGGACCCAGTAATGGCCGCGATCGCCCCGGGTCCGGCCGCTCAACTGGACGATGGCCGGCAGGGGAATCTGCTGCAGTTGGGGAACTGCAAGCCTGAGGCCGGTAAGCTGATAACCGTAACCCGCGGCCAGGGACTTGAGGTCCTTCATGCTGTGCCCCCGGGAAGAGGGAGCGGCCATTTTCAATACTTCCCGGGCCTCAGATTCCCTCCCCCTTTTTTGCAGCAGGTGAGCCAGGGCCTGAACGCCGCAGTTAAAGATCGCCAGCTGTTGATGCCTTTCCCGGGACAGCCTCTGAAGCCAATGCGCCGCGTAGGTGCGGTCCCGCCAATCAGCACTGGTCTCTTTGAGCAGCCGGTAGTGCTCCAGGGCTTCCGGGATGTTGCCCTGCAAGGTCTTCAGATTCGCCAGGCGGCTCCGGGCCTTGTTGACCATAATCCCGGCGCCCGGATGCTGGCTGTCCCGGGTGGCTGCCAGGATCCAGTTAAAGTAGTCTCCGGCCTCTGCGTAGCGGCCATTATACAGGGCGTCGCAGCCTACGTGCAGAACTGCCTCCGCGACCCAGGGACTGTCCGGATACTGAGCCGCATGGCGCCGGAACATTTGCACCGCTTCCCGGTAGTCATGCTTGTTCCAGGCTTGGATGGCTGCCCCGAAGGATAAATTGACCTCCCTTTCCCTGGCCTTATTCGCCAGGGAATGTGTCGGCTGGAGTTGCCCGCCCAATTGGCCCGCGGCCATCAATTCTTCGGTGGCCGGCGCCCGGGAAAGGTCTAAGGGTTTGACGGAATAGCGGACCTGGGGGAGGTCTTGAGCGGCAGCGCAGAAGGTGAATCCCGTCAGACTGAGCAGGAAGGCAAGATTAACCAAGGCAAGCAATCCTGCCTGCAACCAGAAAGGTACTAATCTACAGCGTGAAGAAAGCCGACGCATTTGCCTATCTCCCGGCTGATTGATCGTCTTTCAAGATGTCTGAGGAGGCTTCAAGTAATTGTCGTCTTCGCTCTGTCCCATAACAGGGGGGAAAGAGCCTTACACGGCTAGATTTGGGGAATGCAGAATAGGCTGCGACAAAGGGGGGAGTACGTCCAGGTTGGTAAAATTCTATTAACTCCTGGCCCTTTTATCGCCGAAAATCTATAAGATAGATTGTTTAAACATAGTTTAGATATATTTAAATTGTAAAGATTTATTGATTAATTCACCTTAGCCAATCTTATTCTGATTGTCAATAAATTCTTTGGGGGGGGTAGCGTTGGCAAGTACGTCGGTGACTTCCCCCTCTCGGCAAGGGGGAATGAGACTCACCCGTTTAGATGGTCGGCTATTGAGAATTGTGGGTCCGAAGCTGTATTGGAGAATAAGAGATAGCTTGCCATTATCAAAAAGTGTGGGTCCTACGACCTTTTCCCCCAATCCTTTCTTAGCCAAACCGGTAATGCTTCCTGACGTCCTGGCTGATCTTCCAGGTGCAGGACAGGCCCGCGGGGAAGGTCACCAGGTCGCCGGGGCCGAAACTGGCGGTTTCCCCGTCCGGGCAGGTCACCGTCACCTCGCCCTCCAAGAGATAGCAGGTTTCCTGATCATCGTAGGTCCAGGGAAATTCCGAGGCTTCCTTGGTCCAGATGGGCCACTGCTTCACCCCCAATTCCTGGAGGCGGGCGGGGGTGGGATTTTTTTCCACCTTGATTTTGCTCATTTTTCTCTCCTTGTGGGGATTCCGGGAGATAGGAGTATCTCCCTAATAATCTTAATCAAATACCCTTAAAAGGGGAATGGCCAAATCCGTGCGGGAAAAATGCGGCGCAAAACTGTTTAGACGATTTACAAACCATATTGCCAGGACTATCTTTTCATTTATGATACAATTTTTCCCAACCCTAAGGAAAGGGAAAGGCTCATGAGAGGAATAAAATTGGTAATTTTAACATTGGTCCTGGCCCTATTCCTGGCGGGCCCGGTTCCGGCCGCGGCCCCGGCCAAACCCCAGACCACCTGCCCGGTCCTGGGGGGCAATATCAGCAAGAATGTTTATGCGGATTATAAGGGCCAGCGCGTCTATTTCTGCTGCAAGGGCTGCGATGACGAATTCAAGAAAGACCCGGAAAAGTACCTGCAAAAGATGAAAGAGCAGGGCGTGACCCCGGAGAAGGCCCCGGCCGCGAAATAGTCAACAACCGTCTCAAGGGGGTCAATTGAGGCCCATCACCTCTTCCCTAACTTCCTTCTCCACCCTCTAATACCATGTTCGCATTGTAGGGGCGGGTTTCAAACCCGCCCCTACGAGTGATGTCAATATGTTAGCGTGTTAGTTTGTTTCATTTCTAAGCGAACAGGGTATAAAAAGTATGCGGGTTGGGGAGGAGGCCTAGGGGGAAGGGCAGGGTCCTCAGGACCCTGGCCCCTCCCCCTGCAAACTCACATCAAGTCCCGGCTCATTCCCCGATGATCTTCACCAGCACCCGTTTGCGCCGGCCGCCGTCGAATTCCCCGTAAAAGATCTGCTCCCAGGGGCCGAAATCCAGCTTTCCCCCGGTGACGGCCACCACCACCTCCCGGCCCATGACCTGGCGCTTCAGGTGGGCGTCGGCGTTGTCTTCCCCCACGTTGTGCCGGTATTGGGACACGGGCGCGTGGGGGGCCAGCCTTTCCAGCCAGACCTCGTAGTCGTGGTGCAGGCCGGATTCATCATCATTGATGAAGACGCTGGCGGTGATGTGCATGGCGTTCACCAGCACCAGGCCCTCGGTGACCCCGCTTTCCTTGAGGCATTGATTCACCTGGGGGGTGATGTTGATGAAGGCCCGGCGGCCCGGGACCTGGAACCAGAGTTCTTTCCGGTAACTTTTCATAGGGTGTCTTCTCGGAGTTTTTGTACGCCTTAGCCATTAAAAATAGGGAATTTGGGGGCGCAACCTGGTGTGCTCCCACCCCAGGGCGGACACATGGGTCCGCCTCTACGAAGAAATAGTCCTCTGTTTGCGACCTGGTATTAGGCAACTTGCCATCCGCCGGGGGGATTTGTCAAGCAGGCGGAGGAAGCAGGGACCAAATCCGGCGGTGGGGATATGGGCGGGGTGGGGACAAAAAAACTTCCAGGGCCATCAGCCGGGGGCCGATGACCCCGAAAGCCCCTCCCGCCGCGGCCTGGCCGGTGGTTGGGCCGGGCCTGCCGGGGGAAAGAAACTCTGCTTTTCTTATGATTGCTAGGAAAACCAGAAGGTTAATATTCCGGTTTCCCTGGAGTTTTCTAAAGCCACCAGGGATCAGAATTACTTTTTATCCCCTTTGGCCGTCTCCAACTCCCGGACCGGCCGCTCGCAGGCCTCGGCGCTCTGGCACCACTCGGGCAGCGGTTCGCCGGTGCCTTGAACGGGCCGCTCGTATTGCTCCACCACCGTCCAACCCTTGGCGGTCCAGGCGGACAAGGGCGGGGGCTCAACGCCGCCGAACTTGAAATTCTTGGGCCCCCGGGTGTCGAACATCTTCACCTCCACTTCGTGGTCGCCTTTCTTGACCTTGTAGCCCCATTCATAATTGTTGGTGGTGTTGGGGGTGGTGACTTTCCCCAGATACATGATCTTGTTACCCTCTTGTTTGACCGAAGAGAAGGTGAGGCAGCAATCGCCCACTCCCGAGCCCCCGGGCCCCGTGAGGCCGCCGCAGCCGCAGTTGGCCCGGAGCAGCTCCAAACCGTCCACCCGGTAGCCCCGGTGCACTTTTTCTGCGCAAGACATAAAGTTTCTCCTTGTACCAATAATTTCGCAAATACCCAAAGTGATGGTTTAAAAGTAGGCACGGGATTATAAAAATCAATGGCGCGCCGATTATTTTTACAGCAGAGTGAGTGAAGTGGAGAGGGAGCTAAGAGCCGGTGGACCCCCGGCCTGCCCCACCGACTTTTCATGCTTTTGAGAGAGCCAGCGGCTCATGAGCGACTGCTCTGAAAAGATAAGCCTCACGCAAAGACGCAAAGGAAGACGCAAATATATACCTGCTATTGCAAAGCTCTCAAAAAGCTCCTGGTCACTCTCTGCCCGGACATCCCCTGCTGCAAACCCTGCATCATTTCCTGTAACATTTCCAGCCTGGCGGAGGCTTCCTGGATTTTAGGCAGCCACTGCCGATCCAAGTCCCGCTCAGGAGCGTTAATCAGAGATTGGAGGATGGACCTGGAGGAACCCAGGGTATAGGAGAAGTATTGGGATATATGCTGGACCTTCCTGACCATCGTCCGGTTTAAGGGAAACGACCGGGAAACCGCGCCCCAATGTTCTCTTTTCTCCGGCAATCTTTCCAGGCAAGCGGCCACCCGCCGCCAGAGTTCCCCGGGTTTGCAGTCCAAGAAGAGATAATCATCCACTTCTAGCTGATAAGCCTGCAAAGGGAAGGACATCTCCTTAGTGGCGTTCACTAAAATCAGCGGGGTCCGGGGGTGAAGTCTCCTGGCCTTCTGCAAAATCTGCAGCTCCTCCTGGTCCTGCCGGTGGAACTGGGCCAGGATCAGGTCGAACTCCCGGGATTGAAGGGCCTCATCCACGGCCGTCCCGGTGGCGGCCCTCAGGACCTGACAGCCTTTAGATTCCAAATACCATCCCAGCCTCCGGTAGACGTGAAGATCTTCGCTGAACATCAGGACAGTGTGCGGGGGCATCGGTTGCCTCCTTCGCCGGAAGGCAATCTTTGGTTAAGCTCTGCATGGCCAGGGCGTCGGGTTTGCGAACAGTAGTTTAAGGGTAAGAATTTACAAGGGTCGAATCCTCCTTATTCCTGAGATGCCTGGGGCCGGGGGAGGTTATTCTTACCGAGGAGTTCGGCCACCACCTCCTTCAGAAGATGGGTATCCTCTCTCTTTTCCAAAAAGGCCGCGGCTCCTGGGAAATGCTGCTCCGCATCCGGCTGAAAGTAGTGGATCACCACCGGCAGCGACGGCAGCCGTTCCTGGAGGATCTCCAGCACCTTCAGCTCCGTCAGATACGGCAGCTCCAGGTCCAGGATCAGGAGATTCGGGGGGTTTTGGCCGTTGAGCAACTCCAGGACCTCACGGCCGTCCCGGACCGCTTCCACCAGATAGCCCTCGGCCGTCAGTTCCCGGCAGAGAAATTCCCGGACATGGCGGTTGCGGTCGGCGATCAAGATCTTCCTGCTGGCGTTCACGGCTTCATCCCCAAAGGGTTGGCGGGGGGAGGGGCCAGGGTCTGTAGAGGCGGGGTTGCCCCGCCTCCATCTATCCCACCCGCCCGGAGTCGGCAGAGTTTTCCATCCTGGCTGTAACTAAGATGAGCAACGGCCGTGCCAAATCCAAAAAGACGCCGGGGCCGCCTAATCACCAGGAGAAATAATGATTGGCAGGCCGCGGCCGGGGACCCGGAAGGGGGAGGGGTGTCGATATTTTTTACATTCTGTAAAAGACCCCGCCGTTACGGGGCTTGAAGAGGAGAGACTTTGAACCCCGGCCCTTCGACGCCCTGGGGCGTCAGGTCGTTTCGCTCTTGATGGAGGTCTCCACTTTCAGGCGGTAGCGGTCGATTTTGGACAGCAGGGTGGGCCGGGAAATGCCCAGGAGTTTGGCGGCCCGGGTGCGGTTGCCATTGGTCAGGTCCAGGGCTTGGCTGATCACCAGGGAGGCGAAGCGGTCCATAAAGGCTTCAAAGAGGCTGTCCCCGGAACCGGATAGGAGGGTTTGCCGGACCCATTGGCGGATGGCCTCATAGGTGCGGTCGTCGTCGGCCCTGGGGGTCGCGGCTTCGGTGCCGATGGCCCGGGAGAGATCCTCCGGGTGGATGGGGTAGCCCCGGCTGAAGATCAGGGCCTTTTGCATGGCATTAGCCAGCTCCCGGACGTTGCCGGGCCATTGGCAGTTATTGAGCATCCCCTTGGCCTCCGGGGTGATCCCGGGGTTGGGGAAGGCCATCTCTTTGGCGAACCGGGCCAGGAAGTATTCGGCCAGCAGGGAAATATCCCCCACCCGGACCCGCAGCGGCGGCAGCCAGAGGGTGACCACCTTGAGGCGGTAATAGAGGTCTTCCCGGAAGCGGCCTGAGGCCAGGGCCGCTTCCAGGTCACGGTTGGTGGCGGCGATGATGCGCACGTCCACGGGAATGGGCTTTTGGCCGCCCAGCCGTTCGATGCTCTTTTCCTGGAGCAGCCGGAGTATCTTGGATTGGATGGAAAAGGGCATGTCGCCGATTTCGTCCAGAAACACGGTGCCGCCGTGGGCCTGTTCGAATTTCCCCACCCGGCGGTTGACCGCGCCGGTGAACGCCCCTTTTTCGTAGCCGAAGAGTTCGGACTCCAGCAGGGTCTCGGGAATGGCCACGCAATTAATCACCAGGAAGGGCTTGTCGGCCCGGAGGCTGTGTTGGTAGATGGCCCGGGCCACCAGCTCCTTGCCGGTACCGGATTCGCCCCGGATGAGCACGGTGGCGTCCGTGGGCGCCACCCGGCCGATGGCCTTATACACCTCCTGCATGGGCTTGCTGTTGCCGATAATGGCGTCCCCGGAGGTGGCGTCCGGGGGCACGTTCATCTCCACCCGGGAGCGCATGAACCGCCCCGCGTCCAGGGCCTGGGCGATCAGGGCCAGGATGTCCGGGATGTCGAAGGGCTTGAGCACGTATTCAAAGGCCCCCAGCTTGGTGGCCTCAATCGCGGTCTCCGTGGTGCCGTAGGCGGTCATGATGATCACCGGCAGCTTGGGCTCGATCTCATGCATGGCCCGGAAGGTTTCCAGGCCGCTTTTACCCGGCAGGCGCACGTCCATGATCACCAGGTCGGGGGCCGCGGCCTTAACCATCTCCAGGGCGGCTTCCCCGGTGGCCGCGGTCCGCACCCGGTGGCCTTCCTCGGTCAGGAGTTTCTCAAAGCTTTGCCGGAGCTGCGGATCATCGTCGACGATTAAGATGTGGCCCATGCCTTCTCCTCGGGAAACGGCAAGGTGATGGTAAACGTGGTCCCCCGGCCTTCCTGGGACTGGAGAGCCAGCCGGCCGCCGTGATCTTTGACGATGCGTTTGGCGATGGACAGCCCCAGGCCGGTGCCTTCTTCCTTGGTGCTGAAAAAGGGTTGGAACACCTGGTCTTGAATGGCTTCGGGGATGCCCGGGCCGGTGTCGGTGACCTTGAGGACGGCCACCCGGCCCAGGCCCTCGTCCTCCCCTTCCTCTTCCCGGATGGTGAGTTCGCCGCCCCCCACCATGGCCTCGCAGGCGTTAACCACCAGGTTGACCAGGACTTCCCGCAATTGCTCCGGGTCGGCCATAATCTCCGGGAGTACGGCGTGGCGTTCCAGTTTCACCGTCACCGCGTAGAGCTGCAGGCGGTTGTGCAGGAGCTGCAGGGCCTGATCCACCACCGCCGAAGGGCTGATCTTTTCCTCCTGCAGTTTCCGGGGCCGGGAAAACTGCAGGAAATTGCTGACAATGGAGTCGATATGCCGGATCTCCTCGGAGATGGCCTCCAGATCCTCCCGTTGGGGCACGGTCAAGTCCAGGGAGCGGTTCATGGACCACAGGCGCATCTTCACGGATGTCAAAGGGTTGCGGATACTATGGGCTGCGCCCGCGGCCAGTTTCCCCACCAAGGCCCACTTCTCCGCCTGGGCCAGGTGCTCCTGGCTCCGTTCCAGCTCTATCTGGGCCTGGTCCATATCCTCCAGAAGACTATGTACCCTGTGGCTCAGAACCGTTACCTCATTCGGCACCTGAGAGCCGGGGCTGGCCGGGGAGGTTGCCAGGGCCAAGCGCCGGATGGGGCCCAGAATCTGTTTGAATAATACATAGGCCAGCAAGAGGCCCAAGATGCCCACCGCGGGCATGGCCACCAGGGCGAAGGCGTTGATGAAGCGCGCCCGGGCCTGGCTTTCCATCCGGGCCCGGGAAATGGCGAATTCGTGCATTAATTTGTAGCGGGCACAGAGATTGAGAAGCCCGGCAAATTGTTGGCGCACCTCCTGGTGCAGCCTGGCCCCTTCCTGCTTTTTGCCTTCCTGGTAGAGATCAATCACTTTTTGGCGGGCCTTGGTATATTGCTGATACGCCGCGTCAATCTGGCCTATGAGTTCCGCCATGGAGGCAGTGTAGGCCGATTTCCGGGCCTTTTGGAGCCATTCTTGGAAAGCCAGGTGGTTCAGGTCGATGTCCTTGAGCCATGCCGGATTGCCGTCCAGGAAAAAATAGGTCAAAAAACCCTTTTGCCGCAGCAGGGAACTCTCTAATTCCTCCGCCGCCTGGAAGGAAGCCACATTCTTTTCCACCAGGGAGGCCAGCAGGGAATCCATGGCCTCGTTGTGCCAGAGGGTGACCAGCCCCCCCGCCAGGGTGGTGATAATCAAGGCCGCCAGCAGCAGCAAGATGCGGGCCCGTAAGCTGAGACCCTTCCACATGGCTTAATTAAACTCCTTCATCACTGTGGGCCGCGGCTGTTCTGTTATACCATGTTCGCTTTGAAATGAAACAAAATAACATGCTAACATATTGATATCACTTGTAGGGGCGGGTTTAAAACCCGCCCCTACAATGCGAACATGGTATTATTTGCCGGATTCTCTTTAAATCCCATATCCTAGGCAGGGAAAATTGACAAGTGATTTAATCCCGGCGCCAAGAAACGATGTATCCCGGCTTCATCTCCTGGCCGGAGCGCACCTCCGCCAGGGAGTCAGTGGCGCCGGCCTCCTCCACTTCCCCGGTGGCTACCGCTTGCCCTTGCTCATCAAAAATATGCACGATACTGCCGGCCTGCAGCCCCTGGGCGGTCCCTAAACCGAAAGCGATGACGTATTCTCCCTCCCGGGAGGTGAGAGATTTCCTATACTTAAGGCCATCCCGCTTCTGGCTGCTGCGGTTGGAGATAGTCTGAAAACCAAAAAAGCAATGCCCATGCCAAGTGAAAAGAAGGGGTTTCCATAATTAACTTAACGATATTATTGTAGAATCGGTGAGGAAGGAGAATGCTGGCTGGCCGCTGGCGGCGACCTTCTGTCAGGGTTTTTTACAGATTGTAAAGGCTTAGGCCCTTGGTAAAGTTCTGGAAAAGGGTCTGTACCTACCCTTGTACCAGCCTCGGCCAGCCCTTATACTTAAAATGTGGCAAAGGCTCCATAGGAGAGGCTACATCTCCCAGAGCCAATAAGTTCCCGCCCAGTATATGCAGGTGTGATGAAATACTTTCTCATCTGTCTTACCGCCTTCCTGGTTTCCGGCTTGACCCTGTTTTCCGGGTTCGGCCTGGGCACCATTTTAATGCCGGTCCTGGCCCTGTTCTTTCCCGTGGGGACCGCCATCGCCCTGGCCGCAGTGGTGCACCTGGCCAACAACCTGTTCAAGCTGGCCCTGCTGGGCAAACATGCGGATAGGGCGATTATTTATAAGTTCGGCGTTCCGGCCATCCTGGCGGCTTATGCGGGGGCTGAGGTCCTCTTGTGGCTCTCCCATCTCCGGCCTCTGGTCACCTACCAGTTATGGGGTCGGAGCCTTCAGGTCATGCCCCTGAAGCTGGTGGTGGCCTCTCTCATGGTCCTGTTTGCCCTGGTGGAGATTTCCCCCCGGTTGGCCAACTTTTCTCTAGACCCGAAATATCTACCCCTGGGCGGAGTCTTGAGCGGGTTTTTCGGGGGCCTCTCGGGGCACCAGGGCGCGCTGCGCAGCGTCTTTCTCCTCCGCTGCGGCCTGTCCAAGGAAGGCTTCATCGGCACCGGCGTAGTCATCGCCTGCCTGGTGGATTTCTCCCGGTTGTTGGTGTACCGGGGAAGTTTTCTCGCAGGCGCGGTGGCGGGAGAGGGACTCCTGCTGGCTGCCACCGTTCTGGCCGCCGGCAGCGGCGCTTTCCTGGGCAACCGCCTGCTTCAGAAAGTAACCATGCGGTTCATCCAGACCCTGGTGGGCTTGATGCTCTTCGGTATTGCCCTGGGCCTGGGGATGGGCCTTATCTGAGAACTTCTTTCTAAAAAATTCAATAAGCTTGTATAGTTATTGAAATAATTATTTATGGCAAGAAAAAGCTCGTGATTGGTGGCGCAGGCGTCTCGCCTGCGCTGTCCTTGGGAACGCCGTTGCCCGTCGGGCTTGCCGGGCGTCGGCAAGGCCCCCAAGCACAGCTTGGGGCCAATTCTGGTTCCCAAGTGCAACTTGGGAACCAGAATTACAATGCAGATGATCGGGCAAAATGACGATGTCTTCGGTGGTAAATGGCCGGCGGCGGCGGGCCGCTTGGAACACCTCCCGCAAGAGGTCAATGTTTGCGGTCAGGAGTTGGCGGCAGCGTTCCAATAGATTGACCGTGAAGAAGAAGGTGCCCCGGGGACAAAAGCGCGGATATATTGGGACATAGGCTATCATAGCACAAATGCCAGATGCGGGATGTGTTTCACTTTACCGCCATAAGGCTATTGAAGGCGGGATGCGCTTCGCTTTCCCGCCCTACACATTACACACCTGGGTGCGCCCCTAGAGGCTCAATGCCGGGTAACCCAGGAGGCGGTTTACTTCCTCGGCCAGTTGGGGGGAGGGGGTGAGGTGCAGTTCCAGGGGCAGGGCCAGGACCGCGCCTTGGGTGGGGGGGGCCAGGAGGTGGAGGAACGCGGGCACCGGCCCCCGGTGGCGGGCCAGGATGGCCTTGAGGGCCAGGAGTTGTTCCCGGGTGGCGGTGGCGGTTTGCAGCCGCAGGTCCAGTTTCTCCGGCCAGCGGGGCAGGGCCGCGTCCAGGGGCGCGATCTCCTGGGCCACCACCTTGGGCCCTTTTTCTTCCTGAATCAAGGTGCCTTTAAGCCACAGGGCCAGGCTGGGTTTTTGTAACCAGGGTGCAACCCGGTCGTAGAGTTCCCCGAAGACCAGAACTTCCACGGACCCGGCCAGGTCTTCCACCAAGAGGATGGCCACCCGCCCCCCCTTTTTGCTGACCTTTTCCTGGACCCGGGTGATCACCACCCCCAGGGCCACTTCCTGGGAATCGGGCAGCTCCGCCAGATCGGCGGTGGTCACCTGGACCAGGGATTTGAGGAGGGAGCGGTAGGCGTCCAGGGGGTGGCCGGTGAGGTAGACGCCCAGGGCCTCTTTTTCCCGGGCCAGCCTGACGGATTCCTCCCATTCCGGGATGTCCGGGAGCCAGTCGTCGTCAACGGAAGCGGTCAGGCCCCCGAACATGGACATCTGCTTGGCATCCTGAAGGCGTTTGAGGTTTTGGGTCTTTTCCAGGGCCCCTTCCAACCCTTCCCAGAGCCGGGCCCGCTGGGGCACCAGGGAGTCAAAGGCCCCGGCCTGGATCAAGGCTTCCAGGACTTTTTTATTGACCTTGGTGAGGTTGCCCCTTTCCAGCAGGTCCCCAAAACCGGTGATGGGGCTGCTTTTCCGGGCCTCCAGGATGTCCAGGATGGCCCCTACGCCCACGTTTTTCACGCCCGCCAGACCGAAGCGGACCTTGCCTTCTTCCACGGTGAAATCCCGGTCGCTGCGGTTGATGTCCGGGGGCAGCAGCTCGATCCCCTGTTCCCGGGCCTCCATGATGTGTTTGGCCAGGGCGGTGGTCTGGTTGATTTCGCAATTGAGGAGGGCAGCCAGGAACTCCAGGGGATAGTGGGCCTTGAGATACGCGGTCTGATAGGCGATGAGCGCGTACGCGGCGCTGTGGGATTTGTTGAAGCCGTAACCCGCGAACTTTTCAATGAGGTTGAACAGGGCCGTAGCCTTGTCCTGGGGAATACCCTTGGACTTGGCTCCGGAGACAAAGCGCTCCCGCTGGGCCGCAAAGACCACCGGGTCCTTTTTGCCCATGGCCCGGCGCAGGATATCCGCCTCGGCCAGGGAATAACCGGAAATGGCCGCGGCGATCTGCATCACCTGCTCCTGGTAGAGGATGATGCCATAGGTCTCGTTGAGGATAGGCTCCAACTGGGGGAGCAAATAAGTGACCGGCTCCTGGCCGTGCTTGCGGCGCACGTAGTCGTCGTGCATGCCGCTTTCCATGGGACCCGGGCGGTATAAGGCCACCAGGGCGATGATGTCCTCGAAGGTGGTGGGTTTGAGGCGCACCATCAGGGCCCGCATGCCCGCGCTCTCCAATTGGAAGATGCCGGAGGCATTGCCTGATTGGAGCAGGGCAAAGACCGCGGGGTCATCCAGGGGCAGGGCCCGGATGTCGAAATCAGGCTGGTAGCGGCGGCGGATGAGGCGCACCGCCTGGTTGATGACCGTCAGGGTGCGCAGGCCCAGGAAATCGAACTTCACCAGGCCCACCTTTTCCACCCCTTTCATGTCGAACTGGGTGACCAGCTCCCCCTTGGTGCCCTTGTAGATGGGCAGATACTCCACCAGGGGGCGGTCGGCGATGACCACCGCGGAGGCGTGGGTGGAGGCGTGGCGGGGCAGGCCCTCCAGGGTGGCGGCGATGGTGAGGATTTCCTGGACCGCGGGGTTGGTGTCCCGGAGTTCCCGGAGGCGGGGCTCCATTTGCAGAGACTGCTCCAGGGTGATGTTCAGCCTCTCGGGCACCAGCTTGGCGATCTTGTCCACCTCGGCATAGGGCACTTCCAGGGCCCGGCCCACGTCCCGGATGACCTGGCGGGTCTTCATGCTGCCGAAGGTGGTGATGTGGGCCACATTTTCCCGGCCATAGGTGTGGATCACGTAATCGATGATCTCTCCCCGGCGTTCGAAGCAGAAATCCACGTCAATGTCCGGGGGGCTGACGCGCTCCGGGTTGAGGAAGCGTTCGAAGATGAGGCCGTAGGCCAGGGGGTCCAGGTCGGTGATCCCTAGGGCGTAGGCCACCAGGCTGCCGGCCGCGGAGCCCCGGCCCGGCCCCACGGGAATGCGGCGGTGCCGCGCGTGGCTGACGATGTCCGCCACCACCAAAAAATATCCGGCAAAGCCCATCTTCACCAGCACTCCCAGTTCATATTCCAGGCGCTGCCGGTAATCCTGGGGGGTGCGCGGAGCAGGGGGGGGCGCGGCCTGGAGCCGGGATTCCAGCCCGGCCCGGGCCTGGCGGGCCAGGAGGTCCTCCACGGACTCGCCCTGGGCCGCGGGATAGACGGGGAAACGGAGGGTGCCCAGATCCAGGGTGACGTCGCAGCGGGAGGCGATTTCCCCGGACGCGGCCAGCAGGGCCGGATGGGGCAGGGCCCGGGCCATCTCTTCCGGGGTCTTGAAATAAAGCTGGTCCGTGCTGAATTGCATGCGCCCGGCGGAATTCACGGTCTTGCCGGTCTGGATGCAGAGCAGCACGTCGTGGGCCCTGGCGTCCTCCGGCTGGAGATAATGCACGTCATTGGTGGCCACCAGGGGCAGGCCCCAGCGGGGGGCCAGGTCCAGGAGGGCCGCGTTCACCTTGATCTGCTCCGGGAGATTATTGGCCTGGGCCTCCAGATAGAAACGATCCGGGAAGATCTCGGCGTATTCCCGGGCCGCCACCTCTGCGCCTTTGGGGTCATCGGCGGACAGATGCCGGGCCACCTCCCCGTGGAGGCAGGAGGAGAGGGCGATCAGGCCCCCGTTTAATTCCTGGAGCAGCTCCTTGTCCACCCGGGGGCGGTAATAAAAACCCTCCAGGTGCGCCTTGGTGACCAACTGGATCAGGTGCCGGTAACCCGGGGCGTCCATGGCCAGGAGCACCAGGTGGTGGTTTTCGCCCTTGCCCGCCTTGCGGTCATGGCGGCTGACCGGGGCCACGTAGACCTCGCAGCCCAACAGGGGCTTGATGCCCGCGGCCCGGGCCTTTTGGTAGAAATCCAGCACTCCGAAGAGGGAGCCGTGGTCGGTGATGGCCACCGCCGGCATCTCCAGGGCCGCGGCCCGGGCCAGCAGGTCCGGCACCCGGACCGCGCCGTCCAACAGACTGTAAGCCGTGTGTACGTGGAGGTGGACGAATTCTGAAGGCGCCATAGGTTATCTCACCGAGGGAACGCGGGTTAAGGGATCCGGCAGGAAGGGGCCAGGGCCCTTTCCCGGAAGCCGTTGCAAAACCTAGGTACCCCCTCAACTGTCATTCTGAGCGAAGCGAAGAATCTCGTATTTTCAAGGCGTTGAGATTCTTCATTGCATTCGGGATGACAGAAAACCTGGTTTTGAAACGGGTTCTAATCCTCAAGTTTGGTCTTTTTATTGCATCTTACCTCTAAAGAGTCCTGGAGGCAATAGCAAGCAACTTGCTGATATGTCGATAAATATTATTGGGCTAAGGGTAGAGCCGCCCTAGCCGCGGGGGTTGCAACCCGGTTTTTCTTTCCTATCTTAGGAAAAGAGGAAAAAAAGATGAAGATGCATCATGGTTGGCAATTTTTCTCTTACCGCTGGTGGCTGTTGCATTTCCTGGGTTTTTCCCTGGTGTACACCGCGGGGCGGCTGACCTCCCTGCTGTTCAGAGGCTGATTTGGCCCCGCGGTAATTTTTGCCACTGCCGGCTGTTGCGCCCACCCCGACAGGGCCATCCTTTTGGCCGATTTCCTGGCGGGAGTGATCCTCTACCTGGCTCTGATGGCCGAGCATTAATTTATACCATGTTCGCTTTGAAATGAAACCAAATAACATGCTAACATATTGATATCACTTGTAGGGGCGGGTTTAAAACCCGCCCCTACAATGCGAACATGGTATAATAGCCTATCCGAGTCTCCCGCCATCATTCCTCTATAAATAATCCAAGAGATTATTTCTGTCCTGAAAAGTTCCGGGCGGTGGCACAGGCTTTCCAGCCTGTGCGGTTACCCGGGCGGGCAGGGACGCCCGCCCCTACGTTCCCCTTTTCATGCTTTGCGTGTGGGCCATACGGCCCATGGAGAACTGTTTTGTCTTTCGAGGTTTTTCCTGGCAAGATTAGCAGGGAGGGACGGCTTTGATGCCGGGTGGAAAAGAATATTTCTCATTGCGCAGCCCCCGATAATGATTAGATTGAGACCTAGATCGGCCTTACCGCGGTTGGTGGACGATCGCGGGAGTACCTTATACCAAGTTGCAATCAAACGACAATTTTCTTGTAGGGGCGAATCTTGTATGCGCCTGGCCTCCAGGGCGAACACAAGGTTCGCCCCTACGGTTCAACGTCTTTTGATTGCGACTTGGTATTAGGACATCAGAGACGGAGAAGGAGCAGCCATGACCAAGAAAAAGAGATACCTGGTGCACGCCGAGTGCCCCCAGTGCGCCTGCGGGGACGTGACCTTCCTGGGGCCGGAGGAACTCCGGAAACGCTTCATCGGCGACGAAAAAGAGATCGACATCCTCTGCCCCTTATGCGGCACCAAGACCACGGGCAAAGTGGAGGAGAAGGAGAAGTAGGGGAACCACAGATCGCGGCACTCTTTCCTAGGGCGCCCCCGGGCCGCCCTATGAATTTATGAACCTGAAGCTTCTGGTGGCACAGGCTTCCAGCCTGTGCGGAGTCGTAGGGTGCGTCTTACGCACCATTTTTGGGCCCGCCAACCAATGATGGTGCGTGAAACGCACCCTACATTTTACTGCTTGGGCTTACATCCGTAGGGTGCGTCTTACGCACCTTTTTTGTCCCGCCAACCTATTGATGGTGCGTGAGACGCACCCTACATTACACCTTCTTCTCCCACCGCAGCAAATCCGTCACCTCCGCCAGGGTGCGGCCCTCTTTGATCTCCGCGCGGATGCGGTTCTCCCGCTCCAGGACGTCCATGGCCCGGTTGGTATATTCCACGGCGATTTTTTGGGGCAGGACCGTGACCCCGTCGTCGTCCCCCAGGAGCCAGTCCCCGGTCTCGACCCGGACGTTGCCGATGCTAATCGGCACCCCGATCTCCCCGAAGCCCTTGGGCTCCCCGGCGTTGGGCATCACCAGGCGGGTGAACGCGGGGAATTTCAGCCTGATGATATCCCCGGTATCCCGGATAGCCCCGTTGATAACCACCCCGGCCAGGCCCCTGTGGATGGCGGAATGGGTAGCCAGCTCCCCCCAGATGGCCGGACCCACGCCCCCGGTGTCGATGACCAGCACGTCCCCGGGTTGGGCCACGTCAATGGCCTCCACCGGCTTGGCCCAGTCGCCGGGGTAGGAGCGCACGGTCAGGGCCCGGCCCACCACCCGTATCCCGGGAAACAAGGGCTTGATCCCCTCCAGCACTCCGCCCCGGTGGAGCGCGTCAGAAAGGTTGGCCGCGGAGACCATCTCCAGCACCCGGCGAATCTCCTCCTCACCCACCCGCTTAAATAAAGTGGTGGGAATGACCGCGCCCTCGTCCAGGGCCCGGCGGATCTCGGCGGTGGCCGCGGCCGGGTCCAAGGCCTTGGTGATGGCCCCGCCGACGATGACGTAGCTGGCCCCGTGCTCCACCGCCAGGGCCGCGGTCTCGGAGTTGATGCCCCCGGCCACGCCCACGGGCACCTTCACCGCGTGGCTGACCGCGTACAGGGTGGCAAAAGGGTCCTCCCCCCGCATCTGCTCGTCAATGGCCACGTGTACGCTGATATAGTCCGCGCCCAGGCCCTCCACCTGCCTGGCCCGGGCCACCGGGTCGGGCACCGCGATCAGGTCCACCACGATCTTGGCCCCGTAATTCTTCCCGGCCTGGACGCACTCGGCAATGGTGGCGTCCGACGCGGTCCCCAGCACATCGATGAGCTGGGCCCCGGCCTTGGCCGCGGCCTCCACTTCGATCCTGCCCGCGTCCACGATCTTCATGTCCGCGACCACGGTCTTGCCCGGGAATCTTTTTTTCAGTTCCCGCACCGCGTCCAGCCCTTCGCTCTTGATCAAGGGGGTGCCCGCCTCAATCCAATCCACGCCCGCAGGCACCGCCGCTTTCGCGACCTTCAAGGCCCGGTGCAGGTCCACAAAATCCAACGCCAGTTGCAATATTGCCGCCATATTTAATCCTGATTTTTTGGTTTTTGGGACGATATTAAGAGAGGGAGGGGAAGGGCTGAAAAGGTGATCAGTGATCAGCAATCAGTGATCGGCAGCCAATACTGTTCACTCAACCTGACCTCTGAAACCCTTTCGCCCATCATAAGATTTTTCCGTAGGGGCGAACCTTGTGTTCGCCCCGGGCGTAGGGCGAACACAAGGTTCGCCCCTACATTTCCCCGGCCTCTCCCTGGAATATTACTCCAAATCCGTATGCCGGGAAAGCATTTCTCCCTGGTCGTGGCCCAGGCGGCGCTGGTAGAAGAGAAGCACCACGGCTTCCAGGAAGAGGAAGGTGGCCTGCTCGAAGAGGCTGCCGGGGCATTGGAGGGAGGCGGGTTCGTGGGCCAGGGTCAGTTTGGTGGTGCCGGGGATGAGGATGGCCACCTGGGCTTCCCGGCCGATGGTGGAATCCGGACAGGCGGTGATGGCCAGGGTGCGGGCCCCCACGGCGTTGGCCCGGCGTTGGATTTCCCGGGGTTGGGCCGTCTCCCCGGACCCGGACATGGAGATCAACAGGTCTCCGGGTTGGAGGCGGGGAGTGATGGTTTCCCCCACCATGAAGACGGTGAAGCCCAGGTGCATCAGCCGCATCAGGAAACCCCGGAGGATAAAGCCGGAGCGTCCGGTGGCGCTGCCGAAGATGCGGGGTGCGGCCTCCACTTCCTGGATGAGGATCTCGGCCATTTCCGGGGTGAGGCGGGCCAGGAGCCCTTCCAGTTCCTCCCGCATCTGGTCCAAGGCCTCGGTGAATTTCATGGTCCGGGAAGACTCCGAAAAAAAAGCCTCCCGGAGACCACTCGGAAGGCGCATAATGTTCCCTCCCTTTTAGTCTCGGTCCAAACTTGACTTGGATCCAAGCTATTCCTAGAGGATTCTAAGGAATTTTCTAACACAAATTATCAACAATTGCCAGAAATCTTCTACTACCGCAGATTTTCTCCGGATGCAACCTTTAAATGCCGTTTTCGGTTTTCAGTTTTCGGTTTTCGGTTAAAAGAATAAGGAAGTCGCAGTCTTAACTTTGAACTTTGAACTTTGAACCTTGAACTTTTCAAGAAGACTGGCGCGCCCGCCCCGGGCTGATTATCTTATGGCCTAGTTCACGGCTGATGGCCGCGGGCGGGGACGCCCGCTCTTAGACTTTGCTCCGAAGAAAGGAACCGCCGATGGGAAGATACGACGAGAGCAAAAAAGCCAGTGGCGCCAAAGGCAAGAAGTTCGGCCATGCCGGCCGGGTGGAGGACCCTTACCGCCCGGAGGAAGGCCAGGAGGCTTCCATCTGCACCAGTTGCCGCGCCCTTTACCAGAACAAGCGCTGGTTTTTTGACGAAAAGCTGGCCGCGCGACTGGGGGGCACGGGAAAAATCCGGCAGGTCGTCTGCCCCACCTGCCGCAAAATCAAGGACGGTTACCCGGAAGGATTTTTGACTTTAAGCGGTGACTTTTTCGCGGAACGTAAGCCGGAAATCATTACCCTCATCAAGAACGAAGCCGCCAGGGTCTCGTCCCGCAGCGTCCTGGACCGGGTCATCAAGATGACCGAGGAAGGCAAGAATAAGCTGGTGGTGGAGACCACCACGGAAAAGCTGGCCCAACGTCTGGGCCGGGCGGTCTATCGGGCCTACAAGGGGAAATTGGACTTCCGCTGGGCGGAGATGAACCGCTTTGTCCGGGTTAATTGGTCCCGTTAAAGACAGTTTTTAGTTTTCGGTTTTCGGTTTTCGGTTTTCGGTAAAAAAATAAGTATCCCCGCTGGGGCCGCCAAGGCCCCAGTCTTTTTTTCTAAAAACTAAAAACTGAAAACTGTATTTTTACCTGCTCGCCAGGAATTTAATGAAGGCCTTCAGGTAATGGGGGTCAAAGAGCTTGTTTCTTTGCCAGTCGCTGCGCATGGTCCACAGGGCGTCATTGGGGTTCATGGCGGGGCGCCAGGGGCGTTTGGCGGTCATGGCCTCGTAGCTGTCCAGGATGCGCAAAATCCGGGCCCAGGAGTGGATGGCAGTGAGCTTCAAGCCTCCGGGGTAGCCGGTTCCATCGCCGTTCTCATGATGCTGCAGCACCATCTGCAAGGCCTCCCAGCGCAGATGGATGAAAGCTTGCACCTGGCGGAAACCGTCAGTGGGGTGGCGCTTGATTTCCCACATTTCTTCCTCAGTGAGCTTCCCCTTTTTCTCCAGGATGGCCTGGGGGGTGCGATTCAGACCGATATCATGGATCAAGGCTCCCAGCCCAAATCCCCGGATCTTCTCCGGGCTCCAACCCAGGTAGCCGGTAAAGGCCATTCCCAGCAAGGAGACATTCAGGCAGTGGGTGAAAAGGCGCAAATCCCGGTGACGTTTGAGGTCCAGCAAATGCAGAATATTCTGGTGGTCGCTTTTGATTACCTCAAACAAGATATCCAATAGTTGCCGGGCCAGTTTGACCTGTTCCCGGGTGCGGGCTTCCTCGTGGTTGAAAAAATTAAAAATCCAGAGATGCGCGGTATCGCAGGCCCGCATCCCCGTTTCCAATTGGCTTTGAGTGTCGTCAGTAAGGGACTGTTCCAGATGCTGCCGGAGATATTGCAGAACCCGGGCCCATTCCCTCCGGAGCACATAGACCCAGGGAATCCGCAACCGCCGCAGCTTCCGGTACCAGTCTTCCTGGAAAACCTCGCCCCGGTCACAGCACTTAACAAACTGGGGCAGCATTTGCCCCTGTTTGACCTTGATATAGACGTCAAAGGAAACTTTCTGACCCACATCCAAGTTCCGCAAGGGCAGGGGCTCAAAGTTCTCCTCTTTTCCCCATTCGGGGGTGATGAGAATTTCACTGACCTGTAATTGTTTTTGGAGAATGTCAGCCATGGCGCTGCTTAACCGCCTGCCAGAAATTTTACAAAGGCCGTCAGGTAATTCTGGTCGAAGAGCTTGCCCTTTTCCCATTCGGTGCGCATGATCCAGAGAGCCTCTTTGGGCTCCATGGCCGGGCGCCAGGGCCGTTTGGCGGTCATGGCTTCGTAGCTGTCCAGGATGCGCAGGATCCGGGCCCAGGGGTGAATGGCATTGATCTTGATGCCGCTGCAGTAGCCGGAGCCGTCGCCGTTCTCATGATGCTGCAGGACCATCTGCAAGGCCTCCCGGCGCAGATTGGCTAAATTCTGCATCATGTAGTAGCCGTCCAGGGGATGGCGTTTGACCTGGTCCATTTCTTCCGGGGTAAGGGGCCCCTGCTTTTCCAGGATGGCCCGGGGGGTGTGAATCAGGCCGAGGTCATGGATCAAGGCTCCGAATCCGAACTCATGGATATTCTCCCGCCCCCAATCCAGGTAGCTGGCGAAGGCCATTCCCAATAAACTGACATTGAGGCAGTGGTTGTAGAGGCGGTAACTATGCCGTCTGATTTCCATTAAATAAAAGATATTATAGCGGTCCCGTTTGATAACCTCGAATAAAGAATCCAGGAATTCCAGGGCCAGATTGACCTGTTCGCCGGTGCGCCTCTTTTCGCTGGCAAAAAAATTGCGAGTCCACATCTGGGTGGCATCGCAGACCCGCAAGCTTTTTTCCATTTCGCTTTGGTTTTCGTCCGCCAACAATAGTTCCAGGTTGTGATGCAGATATTGTAAGACCCGGTCCATCTCTTCCAAAGAGACATAGACGCAGGGAATCCGCAGTTCCAGGAGTTTCTGATGCCATTCTTCCCGAAAAACCTCGCCCCGGGTGCAGCCCTTGATAAACTGGGGCTGCATTTCCCCTTTCTTTTTGACCTTTAAATAAACATCAAAGGGAACCTCCCAGCCCACGACCAGATCCCGTACGGGCAGGGAGCCAAAGCCCTCCTCCTCCAGGCCAGGAGTAAGAACAATTTCACTTGCTTCTAATGATTGTTGCAGAATGTCGATCATCGGGGATTGAAGTACAGTATTCACTTTTTTCCTTGGTTATTCCGGGTCTGATCCCAAGACTCCGCTTTCAGTCAGGGTGGAGAGTAGCACCGGCGCTTTTCCCTCTGCGGGAAAAGCTGTAATCTATTCCCTCCAATATTATTTCGAACAACAACTTAATTAAGTTTAAATCTTTTTCTCTTACCCTCCTGGCTCTGCATGGGCAGGGATAATACCGGGTTCCCTGGGAAATGAACCCAATTACAGGGATAACTTATTGAAACCACTCGTAGGGGCGGGTTTAAAACCCGCCCCTACGATGCGAACTTGGTATAAGAACGGCTACGGCCGCCAGAGAGATGTCCTTATTCTTCAGAACCTTCCCCTTCCTGATCGTGGTCGGCCAACACCAGGTTGACATGGCGGCGTTTCAGGTCCACGCGGGCCACCTTTACCGCCACTTCGTCTCCCAGGCGGAAGGAGCGGCGGGTGCGCCGACCCACCAGGCGCTGCTGGGCCTCCTGGTAGCGGTAATAATCATCGGGCAGGTCCACCAGGCGCACCAGGCCCTCGGCATAGAGTTCATCCAGGGAGACAAAAAACCCGAAGGCATTGACCCCGGTAATGCGGCCGGCAAAGGTCTCCCCCACCCGGTGGGCCAGGCAGCGCACCTGCATGCGGGAGAGCATCTCCCTTTCGGCTTCGATACCCGCCCGCTCCCGTTTGGACAGGTGGCTGGCTTGGGCCTCCAGGTCTTCGGGTTTCAGGGAAAAAGGCGGCTTCTTCCCGGCCAGGCGGGCCAGGAGCAGCCGGTGCACCTGCAGGTCCGGATAGCGCCGGATGGGGGAAGTGAAATGCGTGTACCAATCGGAGGCCAGGCCGTAGTGGCCCAGGTTCTCCCCGGCATAGCGGGCCTGTTTCAGGGAGCGGAGCAGCATCAACTGCACCATGGGGGCCAGGGGAGTCCGGCGCACTTCCTCCAGAAATTCCTTCAGCACCCGGGGGTCCCGGCCCGCGTCCTTGGGGAGGGAAAAATCCAGGCTCTTCAGGAAGGCCCGGAACGCGGCGATCTTGGCGGGGTCGGGACGCTCGTGGACCCTAAAGAGGGACGGCTCCCCCAGATACGCGGCCACCGCTTCGTTGGCCGCAATCATGAACTCCTCGATGAGCTGGTGGGCCACCAGGTGGTCCACCCGGAGCACGTCCGCCGGCCAGCCCTTCTCATCCAGGACCACCTCCGCCTCCGGGATGCTCATCAACAGGCTGCCCCGCTCCCCCCGGCGTTCCCGCAGCAGCAGGCAGAGCTCCTCCATCCACTTCAGCATCTTCAGGAAAGGCCGGTAGTTGTCCAGGAGTTGCCGGTCTTTGGCGGTGAGCAGCCGCTGCACCAGACGGTAGGTGAGGCGGGCCTGGTTGCGGACCACGGCCCGGGCGAACCGGGATTTTTTGAGACGACCCTGGCGGTCGTACTCCAGGATGACCGCCACCGCCAGGCGGTCGGCATCGGGCCGGAGGCTGCAGATGTCGGTGGCCAGACGTCCGGGAAGCATGTGCACCGCGCGTTGGGGGAAGTAGATGCTGGTGCCCCGCATCCGGGCCTCCAGGTCCATGGCGGAGCCCGGGGCCACATAGTGGCTGACGTCGGCGATGGCCACATAGAGGGTGAAATGCCCCCCGGGTTTCTTCACCACGCAGACGCCGTCGTCAAAGTCCCGGGCGCTCTCCCCGTCAATGGTCACCAGGGGCATTTGGCGCAGGTCCAGGCGCCCCGTCAAAGTTTTCGGGTCCAACCGGTCGGGCACTGCGCGGGCCTCGGCCAGGACCTCCGGGGGAAAGGCGTCCGGGAGGCTATATTTCAAGATCACCAGCCGGGTCTGGACCGCGGCGTCTTCCACCGCGCCCAGGACCTCGATGACTTCCCCCTGGGGATTCAGGTGCGCGGTGGGATAGTGGAGCACCCGGGCCCGGACCATGTCCCCGGGCTGCGCGGCGCCCAGGCCTTCCGGGATAATGACCAGATTAAAACGCAACCGCTCTTCTTCGGGCTCCACATAATAAGTTTCCGCGCTCCGGCCCAGCAGGCCGATAACCTCCCGCACCCGCCGCTCCAGGATGCGGATCACCCGGCCTTCCCGGCGGCGGCCCCGGCGGCCTTCCAGGCGCACCACCACCCGGTCCCCGTGCCAGGCTTCCTTCAGGTTCACCCCGGTGAGATAAATATCCTGGCCGCCCCCTTCCGGGGTCACAAAACCATAGCCGTCGGGATGGACGGAAAGATCCCCCACCACCAGGTTCATCTTTTCCGCCAGGCCGAAGCGCCCGCCTTTAATGGAGACGATGTCCCCCCGGGCCACCAGTTGATCCACCGTGCGGTCCACCGCCCCGGTCTGGGTGGGGATCAGATTCAGGAACTGGTGCAACTCCGCCGGCAACAAGGGCCGGGCCGCCTTCTGGAAGGCCATGATGATCTGCTGTTCCCCCGGGGGCCGCCGGGGCGGCCGCCGCCGCCTCTTACCCTTCACTTTTCGTCCTGCCTTTCCTGGCAAAGTCGCTGCATCTGCTTCTCTCTTTTTAAATCAGTATTTTATGTTAAATCTGCAGTTAACCCTAACAATAAAAACTCTGCCGGAGAGATAGGCCTCACGCCAAGACGCCAAGGCGCAAAGAAAGACGCACAAATATCTTACTGGTTATTACTCGTTCCCAAGCTGTGCTTGGGAACGCAATTAGGCCCCCAGCTTTGCTTAGTCAACGTCCGGAAATACATGGAGAATCTATTATTGGAGGATAGGCCCGCAAAGCGCAGCTTGGCCAAAAACTGGCTCCCAAGCACAGCTTGGGAACCAGAAGGTGGGAGAAAGGACGAAAAGGGTCATCTGCGTTCATTGGCCTTCCCTTTTTCCCCTTTTCCTTCCATCTCTTTACAGGGCAATCGCGTGTAAAAATCAAGTTGTGAGGACCTTCAGCAGATAGTCATGGTCCCAAGCCGCTTTGAGACGTTTGGTTTGCATGCCGCCTTTGAGGGAATTTTCCCGTTTAAGCAGGTTGGT
>JBFLXM010000001.1:0-48415 GCA_040757175.1 Thermodesulfobacteriota bacterium | reverse complement strand
GTCAACGAATTAGTTGGCCACTACATTTTAAAAATTCCCCGAAACCAGGGTTAATAATTTCAATAACTTATGCCCTAAAAAATACCTAAAAACCGTACCCAACTGTCGAAGATGAGTCAGAATGACAAGGGAAATGACTCCTTTCATCTCGACACGCTTAAGTGAACAATATTGGTTCTAACTCCCCGTCTTTTTCGCCTGTTTGGCCGCCACCTTGGCGTTGAACTTGGCGGCATCGATGACAAATCGATGGTGAAAGCCTTCGGAGATTTGGTCAAAATCATCCTCAGCCAGGATGTAAAAAGTGAGCTTGCGACCTTCCACGTGCTCCAACTTGCCCTTGACGGTGACGGTCAACCCGGCCGGGGTGGCGGCCGAGTGGTTCAATTGAAAATCTATGCCCACCGTTTGCGTCCGCGGCCAATCCAGGTGAGGATTAATGGCCTTGATGCAGGCCCATTCAATCAGCCCCACCATGTAGCCGGAGGCCAAAACCTTGGGCATGAGCTGAAACTCCGGAGATTCCGGCAAGAGAAAGGGAACGGTTCTTTCTGCCGGCACCGGGAACTGAAACTCAAAGGTCAGGCCTTCTTTTAGAGAAGGTTTCATGGCGGTGTCCTCCTGTTTAAAAAGTTCAAAGTTCAAGGTTCAAGGTTGTTGTAGGGTGGGCACCGCCCACCAATTCCTTAGCGGATGCGTCAAGTTATGCTTGATTTTATAAAGAGAATATAATTAAGTAAAATTAATTAATATAATATTATTTATCAGGAAATCTTATATGGAATGGCAGCAGCTAGTGGGGTTTCACCAGGTGGCGAAACTGGGCAGTTTTACCAAGGCCGCGGAGGCCACCTTCCGGACCCAATCCGCCTTATCCCAGCAGATCAAGGCCCTGGAGGAAGAGTGGGGCTGCCCCCTGCTGGAAAGGATCGGCAAGAAGAAACTACGGCTGACCGCGGCGGGGGAGAGATTATTACGATTTTCCGAAGCCATCCTGGAAAAATTCGAGCATCTCCAGGAAGAGATAAACGCCATCAAGGGGGAGCAGAAAGGACACCTGCGGCTGGCCGCGCCTTTCACCACCCTCTACCACCTGTTCCGGGAGCTGCTGCCGGCCTATATCCGCCGCTTCCCCCAGGTGCAGTTGAGCATTCTGGACCGTCCCCAGGAAAGGGTGATCGAACTGGTCAGGTCCGGGGACCTTGACTTGGGCCTGGCCCTGGAATCGACTTCTCCCCGGGACCTCGCACTAAAGCGCTGGCAGAAGGTGGAAAAGGTGCTGCTGACTCCCCCGGGACATCCGTTGGCGGACCTCAAGCGGGTATCCATGGAGGAGATCGCCAAATATCCCTTGATTCTCCCGCCCCAGGGTCTCAAATTCACGGGCAGGAACGTGTTGGAGGATCACTTCCGGAAACTGGGGGTGGACTACCACGTCATCATGGAGTCCTCCAATGTGGAGTTGAGTTCCTTATACGTGGAAATGGGCCTGGGCATCTCCTTCGCCACCGTGGCCAGCCACCTGCCGGTGCCGGAAAAGAGAAACCTGGCCTTCATCCCCCTGGACCACTATTTTCCGCCGGATTACATCGCCGTGATCCTGAGAAAAGGCAAGGTCCTGGCCCCCCACAAGCAGGCTTTTCTGGAGATGCTGTTTCAGTGAGCAGTGAGCGGTGAGCAGTGAGCAGTAAAAACAGGACTTAGAGGCAATCTAGTTTTCCTAAGGTTAAAAGGAATTAGTGAGCAGTGCTCACCCGTTGGTAAAGTCTCCTTGTCATACTAAGCAGTCATGCCCGGGCCTGGAGCCCACCCACAAATTGAGACCTCTGCGAAAGTCTCATGTGGAACAGCCGCCCTCGGCTGTCCACCCTTAATCTAGTGGCAGGCGAGGGCGCCTGCTCCACATTTTGACTAAAGAGGGGAGAAAGTGAGACTTTCGCAGAGGTCTCAAATTATGAAAAGCCGTAGCGCGGCGTCTTGCCCGCCCCGGTAATCCGCGCAGGCTGCACAGGCTGGAAAGCCTGGGCCACCAATTCTTCACCTCGCTTCGCTCCGTTCAGAATGGCAACTTTAATATCACGAGGCCTTTTTTCTCTTACTGCTTACCGCTTACTGCTTACTGTTTGCTGCTCACTTCATTGGGCCAATTCCACCGCGCCGTCCTTGATGGTGAGGAGGTACAGGGAGAGTTCCGCTTCCCGGTCGGCGTTGAAGCCTTTAAACCAGGGGAGGCCGGGGAGGTCCTTGAGGGTCAGCAGACGCTTGGGGAGGTCGGCCCGTTGCAGGTTTTTCTCCCCTTCCAGGGCCTTGAGGAGCAGCCGCACCACCGCATATCCCTGAGCCGCCAGATAATCCGGGGCTTCGTTGTATTGCTGGTGGTACGCGGCAATAAATTCCTTGACCGCGGGGGAGGCATCCCTGGCAAAGAAGGCGTCCGGAAAGATAATGCCGTTCAGAACCCGGGCCTCTGCCTCCGGGAGGTCCGGGACATGCAGCAGGTTGGTGCCCAGGAGCTGCAGGTTCTTCAGCCCGTAGCCTTCCAGTTGGCCGGCCGCGGCCGCGACCGCGGAGGCGTCGTCAGGTATGAACAGCGCCTCGAATCCATGGCCGGCCTGGTCCGGTTGATATACGGCTTTGAGGGAGGCCAGGGCCGGGGAGTAGTCCCGGGTGGAGGGGGAATAGGGCTCCTGGTCCACCACTTCGATGCCCTGGACCGCGGCCTCCTCCAGAAATTGCTTCATAAAGGTTTGTCCATAGCCGGAATCGGGATAAAGCACGGCATAGCGCTTCAGACCCCGCCCCAGGGTGTGGCGCAAGAGGGCCCGCACCTGCTGGCGGGAGGTGAGAAAGGTCTGGAAAATAAAATCCCCGGTCTGGGTGACGCCCTCCTTCTGGGACAGAGCGATGAGGGGCACTTTGGCCTCCTGGGCAACCTGGGCCGCGCCCTGCACCGCGCTGGAGCGGAGTGGCCCCAGGATGGCCAGGACCCGTGGATCTGCGGCCAGGTCCCGCACCAGGTGGGCCGCGCTCTCCAGGTCATCGGGCGTATCCCGGAAACTCAGCTCCAGGGGGCTGCCCCGGGCCGCCAACTCCATCCCTTGTTTCACATGACGGCCGGGGTTGGCGAATTCCCCGCTCAGGGGCAGCAGGCAGGCCACCAGCCGCGTCTGGCCCCGGAGCATCTGCTCCACTTTGGCCGTCTCCTGGCTCTCCGGAAAGCGCTCCTTTAAGACTTCCGCCCATTTTTGGGCCACATCCCCCCGGCCGGCTTTGTGGGCCAGAGTGGCCAGGCGCAGCAGCAAAACCGCACTCTGGGGGGTATCCCGGTAAAGATTGGACAGGTTATCCAACTCCTCGGGGGTGGCCTGCTCCACCAGGCGGGTCTGCAGATCATTGAACCACTCCCGGTCCCCGGCCCCCAGATCCTTGGCCGCCAACCGGAGGCGGGCAAAGGCCTGGGGCACCCGCCCTTGTTTCAGGGCGATCTCGGTGAGCAAGGCCTGCGCGGAAAAACGCAGGTCCGGGGGCAACTCATCGACGGTGAGATTATCCAGAACCCGGAGTGCCTGTTGATACTGGCCTAACTTGAAGTAAGCCCGCCCCACCCCGTAGCGGGCCTTGAGGGCGATGTCCGGCTGGGGTTGCCGGGTCAAAAGGTCCTGATAACGCCGCAGGGAATCATGCCAGTCCCCCAGGAGTCCCACCAGTTCGGCCACCCGCAGCCGGGCCACCATCGCCTGCCGGCCCTGGGGATAACGCTCCAGATAGATGCCGTACTGCCTCCAAGCCTGGCGGTATTCCTGGCGGCGGTAGCTTTCCTCCGCTTTTTGGAAGAGATTCTCCTCCACCTCCTGGTGTCTGGCTGCATAGTTCGGCGGGGTAAAGATCGACGGCCCGGCCCCGCAAGCGGGCAGCCATAAAATCAAACATAGCAGGAAAATTCCGCGGATCAGCTTTCGGTGATAACTTCTCATAATGATTATTATTAGCAGATTTTTTCTCTCTAGAACAATAATTATCTTGCAGAATTAGAGAGCTGCGGGGCGCGGTTGGTTAGGAAAAAAGGTTTAATGCTGTTTTCAGCCGGCAATTCCCGGTGATGAAGATGATTAATCATCAAGACCTAATAATAGATTGATTACAGCAGAAAGCGAACTTGGCCTAAATTCAATAATAGTCAGGGAATGGGGTGCGAAATCAAAACTCTGGGGAACCGGCGCATAGGTGACGGGCGCGGACGGTTTCACCACTTCTCCTTCTTCATTGTGGTCCCAGAGGTGCGCGGAGGTAAGTTTGGTGACCGTGGCGGACTTCGGCGTGAATAAAAGATGGTTAAGCTGGATGGCGGCGGTAATGGTGGCATTGGGGAAGCTGTCCAAGGACCTGTTGAGTACCACCAGGGTAAAGCGCCTCCCGTCGTGGGAGACGGCTCCCAGGGCCTCCAGGCAGGGTACCGAGGGGTTTGGATTAATGTTACCCACTTTCGCCTCGATGGCAAAAGTGGGGGAAGATAACACTTCGGTTTTCACCAATTGTCGCGAGGCCAGGTTCTCCCTGAGCATTTTCAGGGCATAGTACTGGGGCCGGATGGTTCTCGACCCGCTACCCGTATAGATGGAGGGGAACCGGTAACCGATGGCCGCGCCGGGATTCACGCTGTGCAGGTCCCAGGCCGCGGCCGCCAGAAGACGCAAGGGGGCGGCGCCTTTGATGAGATACATTAAAAGATCGGCGTCGCTCAGGGCCCTGGCCAGGCTTGAACAATATTTCGCCTCCCCGCTGGGGATCAAGAAGCCGTATTCGGTCACGGCCAGGCCGATTTCTCGGGGAGGAGAGTTGGGGGCGCCGGCCTTGGCCGCAATATTGTCAATTATGTCTCTGATTGCCTGCAGATCCTGCCAAGCCTGGGTGGCCCCGGCCATCACCAGTTTAAACCAGGAATCCTGGGTATAATCCATGGGGGAAAAGATTGTCGGGTAGTAGGAGTGAATAATCAGAAAATCCAGGTCATTGATGGTTTCCGTGACCACGGTTTCATTCCACGGATCAGTGTCACCGTCTCCATACCAGGTGGGGAGATTCAGGCCCACAGCCCCCACACTGATGGCGGGATCGACTTCCTTCATCTTTTGGGCAAATATTTTAAATTTGCCGGCGTAATCTTTGGCGGTGGTATAACCGGGATCGGATTTCGAACAAGCTTCGTTGCCCACCTCCCAATATTTCACCCCATAGGGCGGCCTTGGCTGCCCCTGGGCATCCACCCCCCGCTTCCCGGCCCAGTAGCCGGCGGTGCGCCAGTCGCGACCTTCACCATCAACACCCAAGGAAGGCCCAGCCGCGGTACCGTTGCAAAAGGCCACCAGGGCCTGGGCCCGCATGATTCTCTGGTCCAGGGATACTTCATTGGTAATCATGCCGGTGCTATCCAGGCCGGTACCGATATTAACGGTAATTAGGGCCTGGGCCCCCAAGGATTCAGTCACTTTCAGATGCTCGACAATACCGTAGGTATTCGTCCAATAATCCTCACTTAATCTCCCCGGTATTTTCCCCAACGGACGTCCCCCCGGACGGATCGCGGCTCCGGCCGCATGGCTTCCGGATAAGTTTGAGACCCCTGTCAGTCTGTGGTTAGCCAGGTCTAGGCCGGTGAAATCAAATCGGTCGCCCAACTGACCCTTCAGGTTCTCATAAGCCAACGGGCCTGCCCCGGGGTCGATGAGAAGACCTCTGCCTACTCTCCAGGAAAGGGGAGAGTCGTCCAACACCACGGACGTGGAGGAGTCGTTCACCGCCTCCTGGGTCTGGAAGCCGAGACCGTCTTCCCAGATGCAAAGATCCGAGGCGATCCCCCCCGGGAAGCGCAGAATGGTGGGAGCCAGGGCTTCGATAGTGGATTTGACCTTGACATTACTGTCATCCGCATCCGCTTTCAGGGTGTCTTGGGTATGGTCCCACATGGTGTTACTGTCGAACAGGACGTTCTGGCCAAATAGCAGGGGGTTGATAGATCCCTGGTTCTGGGCGGCATCAACGCTGATGGTAACCTCCGCCCCGGCGCCGGTCACCGGGTCGAAGAGCAGGGAGGCCGTAAGAATAACCACCAGGAAGAAAGTGGGACAGATAAACAATAACTGCCAGGGGAAAAGACTTCGGGGCAGAAAGCCCCGGGCGGGGGGGCGCAAGCGCAAAGTTTTCACGATCTACTACCTACGGAGTTTCAGGTACTTGATAGTGAAAAAGGCAGGCCGGGAGCCAAAACCACTGAGCAACCTTGGCTAGGGCCTGGACCGGACCACACACGTCGATGGCCGCTGCCGTATTAAATTTGGGGAAGGGCCGGTGCCCCTGCCCTTCCCCAAACCAAACTTTTACTTCACTTCTTCGAACTCGGCTTCCACCACCTCTTCTTCCGGCTTCTTGGCCTTTTCCTCGTGGCCCGCGGCCCCGGCCCCGGCCCCGGCCCCGGCGCCCGCGGCCGCGCCCGCGGCCTCAGCCCCGCCGGTCTTGGCGTACATCTGTTCCGCCAGTTTATGGGAGGCCTTCATCAGGGCCTCGCTGCTGTGCTTGATCGCCTGGACATCAGTGCCTTCCATGGTCTGTTTCAACTGGGAAATGTGGCTTTCAATATCCGCTTTGACGGCAGGATCGGCCTTGTCCCCCAGTTCCGCCAGGGTCTTTTCCGTGGTGTAGATCAGGGTGTCCGCCTGGTTCCGGGCTTCCACCAGCTCCTTTTTGCGATGATCTTCTTCGGCGTGGAGCTCGGCCTCCCGGACCAGGTTTTTGATCTCCTCTTCGGAAAGGCCGCTGGGCGCGGTGATGCGGATGGACTGCTCCCGGCCGGTGCCCAGGTCCTTGGCGGAGACGTGGACGATACCGTTGGCGTCGATGTCGAAGGTGACTTCAACCTGGGGCACTCCCCGGGGGGCCGGGGGGATGCCGAAGAGTTCGAAACGGCCCAGGGTCTTGTTGTCCCCGGCCATGTCCCGCTCCCCTTGGAGCACGTGGATGGTCACCGCGGTCTGGTTGTCCGCGGCGGTGGAGAAGACCTGGCTTTTCCGGGTGGGGATGGTGGTGTTGCGGTCGATGATCCGGGTAAAGACCCCACCTAAGGTCTCGATCCCCAGAGAGAGGGGGGTGACGTCCAACAGCAGGACGTCCTTCACTTCCCCTTTGAGCACTCCGGCCTGGATACCCGCGCCCACAGCCACCACTTCGTCCGGATTAACCCCTTTGTGGGGCTCTTTGCCGAAGATCTCCTTGACCTTCTCCTGGACCTTGGGCATCCGGGTCATGCCCCCCACCAGGATGACTTCGTCGATCTCCCGGGCGGTGACATTGGCGTCCTTCAGGGCCTGGCGGCAGGGGCCTTCCAGCTTGTGGATGAGGTCTTCCACGAGGCCTTCCAACTTGGCCCGGGTGAGCTTAATGAGCAGATGCTTGGGGCCGCTGGCGTCCGCGGTGATAAAGGGCAGGTTGACCTCGGTCTCCAGGGAGGTGGACAGCTCCATCTTGGCCTTTTCCGCGGCCTCCTTCAGGCGCTGCAGGGCCATCTTGTCCTTACGCAGGTCGATGCCCTGCTCCCGGAGGAATTCATCCGCCAGGAAGTCGATGACCCGCTGGTCGAAGTCGTCGCCACCCAGGTGGGTGTCGCCGTTGGTGGATTTCACCTCAAAGACGCCTTCCCCCAGTTCCAGGACGGAGATGTCGAAGGTCCCGCCCCCCAGGTCGAAGACGGCGATGCGCTCGTCCTTCTTTTTCTCCAGGCCGTAGGCCATGGACGCAGCCGTGGGCTCATTGATGATCCGCAGCACATTGAGGCCGGCGATCCGCCCCGCGTCCTTGGTGGCCTGGCGCTGGGCGTCGTTGAAGTAGGCGGGCACGGTGACCACCGCCTCGGTGACTTTCTCACCCAGGTACTCCTCTGCGGTCTGCTTCATCTTGGTGAGGATCATGGCGGAGATCTCCGCGGGACTGTAAGTGCGGCCCCGGATCTCTATATGGGCATCGCCGTTTTCCGCGCGCACGATCTTATAGGGCAGAACCTTGAGGTCCCGCTGTACTTCCGGGTCGTCAAATTTTCTACCGATGAGGCGCTTGACGGAGAAAATGGTATTCAAAGGGTTGGTAATGGCCTGTCGTTTGGCGATCTGGCCCACCAAACGCTCTCCGCTGTCGGTGAAGGCCACCACCGAAGGGGTGGTGCGGCTTCCTTCAACATTGGCGATGACCTTGGGCTCCCCCGCCTCCATGATGGCGACGCAGGAGTTGGTGGTGCCTAAATCAATGCCGATGGGTTTGGACATTTATCTTTCCTCCTAGACTTTTACATCAATGGGTAATGTTTTTTTTTGGGTGTTGCGGGCCACCACCACCATCGCCGGCCGCAGCAGGCGGCTCTGGAGAAGATAGCCTTTCTGTAATTCCTTCAAGATCGTGTAATCTTCCGCGTCCGTGGTCTCTTCCTGCATCACCGCGTTGTGGAAGGCCGGGTCGAAGGGTTGCCCCACACAGGCGATGGGGGTCACCCCGAAACGGGTCAGGGCCTTGAGAAAACCCTGATACACCAGTTCCAGCCCCTCCAACAGGGGTGGAGGCGCGTCCAACTGGCGGCCATGCTCCAGAGCCAGCTCCAGGTTGTCCACCACGGGCAGAAGCTCTTTGATGAGGTTTTCGTTGGCGAACTGCAGCACTTCGGCCTTCTCTTTCTCCTGGCGCTTTTTCAGATTCTCGATCTCGGCCGCACAGCGCAGCAGACGTTCGTAATATTCCTGGGCCTCCGGGGTCTTTTCCGCCTGCAATTCCGGCCCTGCAGCGGTCTCCAGGATCGGCGCCGCCTCGGGTTCTTGACCGCCTTTGGCCGCGGTATCTTTCTTTATTTTTCCTCCCTTATCTTTGGATAAGGACATAAGTCTCTCTCCTTAACACCTTTACCCTCCTGTTGCCTGCGGGCGGAACCTCGACGGGCGATAATCAGGGAGCGGGGCCTCAAGTTTGCCACTTTTTGAGCAAATCAGTGACCGTGGAGGCGGTAAAGCGTACAATGGGTATCACCCGGCCGTAGTCCATGCGCATGGGGCCAATGATTCCCAGACTGCCCACCGGCGTGCGGTTGCCGGCATAGGATGAAGCCACCACACTGAGTTGCATCTCCGGGAAGTGCTCATCCGGGCTGATAATGATCTGCACCCCCTGGGAAGCCAGGGTTTGATCCAGCAAGTTGATCAGGTGGTGCTTTTCTTCAAAGGCCTTAAACAGGGTGCGGATCTTCTCCACATCAGCAGTAAATTCCGGATAATCCAAGATCTGGCTGGTCCCCTCGATGTACAGCTCTTCTTCCTCCTCACTCTGGAGGGCCTGGCGGCTCAGACTCAGGGCCTGGGAGACCATCTTGTCAAACAGGTTTTTATCCTCTTCCATCCGGGCCAGAATCTGGCGGCGGGTTTCCCCCAGGGTGAGGTCCTGGCAGAGTTCGTTCAGATATTGGCTGAACCGGTCCAACTGCCCCGGTGAGTACCGGGTGCTGCTGCGCACGAACCGGGTTTGCACCTGGTGGTCCTGGCCCACCAGCACAGTGAGGACCCCGTCGCCCCCCAGACTGATGAACTGGACGTGCTTGAGGCGCATCCCCTGGGGCCGTGGGGCCAGCACCAGGGCCGGGTGGCCGCTCACCGTGGAGAGCACCCGGGAGGCCTGGCGAAAGAGCTCTTGAGGCTCCACTTCCGGCAGGGCCAGGGCATTGGTGATCTGCTTCTGCATCCGCGGCCCCAATTTGGCGATGGGCAAAATATGATCAACATAATACCTGAACCCCAGGGCCGTGGGCAGGCGTCCGGCGGAGGTATGGGGCTGGCGGAGATAACCCCGCTCCTCCAAATCCATCATCACATTGCGGATGCTGGCCGGGCTGAGATTGAGCCCTGAAAACTTGGCCACCATCCGGGAGCCCACGGGCTCGCCGGTGGCAATATATTGGACTACCACGGTTTTCAAAACCCTGGTGTCCCGGTCTCCCAACAATTCCATGATGCTGTCCGCGGCCGCCATATTATCCTAATAAAACTAATAATCTCCTGGGAATTTGTCAAGGGATATAAGGACCTTTTGCCCTGAACCTGAATTAGGATCAAGGAATGGGCCCCCCGTGTCCTACCCCGCTCCTATCCTCCTACCCCTGGCAACGGTGCCGGACGTTTTCCCCTTCCACCATGTACACCACCTGTTCGGCGATATTAGTGGCATGGTCCCCCACCCGCTCCAGGTTGCGGACGATGTTGATCTGGCACTGGTCCAGGGGCACCACTTCCTGGTGGGTCGCCATATTCTCCAGCAATTCCTGGGTAATGAACCGGTCCAGGTTATCCACTTCATCGTCCGCCAGGCACACTTGCCGGGCCGCCTGGACGTCCCGGTTGATAAAGGCCTCCAGGCTCCGGGCCACCATCTCTTGAACTTTCCGGGCCATGGTGAGGAGGTCAGGGTGAAGCGGCTCGGAGGGGCGGCCGGCAAGGGTCAAGGCTTCCTCCGCCACGTTCACCGCCTGATCGCCGATGCGTTCGATTTCGGCGATGATATGGTCCACCGCCATAATCACCCGGAGATCGATGGCCACCGGCTGGTACAGGGCCACCAACCGGATGCATTCCCCGTCAATGGCCACTTCCAGGTCATTAATGGCCCCATCGCCCTTGATCACCTGTTGGGACAGGTCCGGGTTCCGGTTCCAGAAAGCGGCGATGCATCGTTCCAAGGCTGTCTGCGCCAGCCCCGCCAACTCCAGCAGCCTGTCCTTCAAGGCCTCCAGTTCCTGGTGGAATCTATCTCTGCGCGCCTGCTCTTCCATCATCTCGCACCCCTTGGTTAGCCTGGGCTTATAGTAACCTTTTCAACCCTTTCCGGCAATTGGAGGCAGCAAAATTTCTCTTAGGGGCAATCCCGGGCAAGTCCTGCTGGGACCGGGGGAATTTTATTGACTCCGGAGCGTTCTTCCCTGATTATGGTTTTATTATGCTTGACCAGCAGTGTCCGATAAGAAATCTAAAGGTTCCGGCAACTCTGGGAAAGAAAATGCAAATTTCCTCTCCCCTGCGGAGGCTCTGCCCGGCTCCTGATACAGGGATTTTTCAGGGATGATGCGCCGCCTGGTTTCCCTCTACCAGACCTTCGCCTGCCGCTGGGTGGCTGCGGTGACCCTGGTGGTGGCCGTCCTCTTGTTCTGGCGCCCCGCGTACACGGAATTCCTGGAACTCAAATTTTACGACCTCAAATTCCTCTTCCGGGGCCCTCAGCCCCCGGGGGCGGAAATCGCTCTGGTGGCCATTGACGACGCCAGCCTCCAGGCCGTGGGACGCTGGCCTTGGTCCCGGGAGGATATCGCCCGGCTGCTGGCCAAGGTCAAGGCTGCGGGCCCCCGGGTCCTGGCCCTGGATATTATCTTTGCCGAAAGGGAAGAAAGTGCGTCGGTGCGCACTATCGCCAGCCTGCGCCGGGAGATCGCCCGGCGGGGCAAGGCTACCCCGGAACTAACGGCCTTGTTGGACCAGGAAGAGCGGCGGGCCGACGTGGACCGCCGTCTTGCCCAGGTCATCGCCCAGGGCCCCCCCACCATCCTGGGATTTTTTTTCCGGGATGTGGGAGGAACCGCGGGAGGCTTACAGGCCCAGCAACTTATGGGGGAATCCTACATCCGGGCTTCCAGTTATAACCTGGTGCGTCTCTCAGAAACCGCACCGTCCGACCTCCCCTTATTGGGGGCCAGGGGAGTGCAGCTTAACCTCCCGGAGATCACCGCGGATGCGGCGGGAGGGGGGTATTTCAACATGATTCCGGATCAAGACGGCGTGGTCCGGTGGGTACCCCTGGCCCTTCTTTATGGCCCCGATTTTTTCGCGCCCCTGACCCTGGTCTCCGTGGATCACTATTTAGGGCGGCCTCCTCTGGGCATCACCTTGTCCCGCCTGGGGGTGGAAGAGGTGCGTCTGGGGCCGCAGCGGCTGCCGGTTGACCGATTCGGCCGTTTCCTCATCAACTACCTGGGAGGCCCGGGAATCTTCCCCACCTATTCCGCGGCCGCCATCCTGGAAGACCGTCTGCCCCCTGGGGCTTTGCAAGACAAAGTCGTCCTGATAGGGGCCACCGCGGTGGGTATCTATGATCTCCGGGTCACTCCGTTTTCCGGCAATCATCCGGGGGTGGAAATTCAGGCCCAGATCATGGACAATATGATCAGCGGCAGGTTTATGCGCACTGCCGCCTACCCCCGGGCCTTATCCCTGCTGATCATCCTGACCCTGGGGATATTCATGGCCCTGGCCTTGCCCCAATTGTCCGCGGTCTGGTCTCTGGTTTTCGTGGTCAGCTTAGCCACCTGCTTTACTGCCGTTAATTATCTCCTTTTCAGCCGCCTGGGCCGGCAATTGGATCTCTTTTACCCCTTATTGCAAATCGGGGCGGTGTACCTGGGCTTAACCATCCATCGTTTTTTGCTGGAAGAACAGGAGCGGGCGCGCACCCGCCGGACCTTCGAGGCTTATGTGGCCCCGGCGGTGGTGCGGGAGATTTTGAAGCACCCGGACAACTTGCGTCTGGGGGGTGAACGCCGGGAACTCACCATCCTCTTCACCGATATCCGGGGCTTCACCTCCCTTTCGGAACATCTGGCTCCTGAAGACCTGGTCAAGGTGCTCCATGACTTCCTCAATCCCATGAGCAACATCATCATCCAGCACGGGGGCACCATAGATAAATACATCGGCGACGCCATCATGGCCCTGTTCGGCGCGCCCCTGGACCTTGCCGACCATGCGCGTCTGGCCTGCCGCACCGCCCTGGACATGGTGGTTACGCTCCGCGAATTAGGCCAGCAGTGGGCGGCCGAGGGCCGCCCCCAGATCCGCGTCGGGGTGGGGATCAATTCCGGGGTGGCGGCTGTGGGCAATATGGGTTCCGACCGCCTTTTCAACTACACCGCCATCGGCGACAACGTCAACCTGGCTTCCCGTCTGGAAGGCTTAAACAAGTATTACGGCACGGATATCCTCCTCAGTGAGGCCACCGCCCAGGGCCTGGACGAGGGTTTTATCGTGCGGCGGGTGGACCTGGTGCAGGTTAAGGGGAAAACCCGATCCCTGGAGGTTTATGAATTGCTGGGAGTAGGAACGCCGGAGCCGGAGCTGGCCCAATTCCTGGAGATTTATCACCAGGGCTTGAGTCAATATCGGGCGGGACATTGGGCCGAGAGCGTCGCCGCCCTGGAAGCGGCGGTGCATCTGCGCCCCCATGATGTGCCGACGCGGCGCCACTTGCTCCAGGCCAAAAAATGCCAGGAAACGCCACCTGGACCGGATTGGACTCCGGTGACCTCCATGACCGGTAAGTAAGAAGTTTTCGATTTTCGGTAAAAAAATAAGGGTGATCGATAGGATAACTTAATCATTATTAAGTAGTTGATAGGGAATCTGGAAAACCGCAGGGACGCTCCGGCCTTCCCCTTTCTCGCAGGGGAAATCATGCTTATTCGGGAGACTTATGGAAGAGCGGCGGCGGGTACCACGTACAGTTGCATCACTGGAACTCAAAGAAATCAACAATCAACCCGGGGTGGGCAGTTTTATGCTGGATCACAGTCCCCTGGGAGCCAAGTTGGAGACTCGCCTCTCCTTTGCGCCGGGAGATTTCGTGGAGTTCGGCTACATCCGGCCAGGAGAGGAGAAAGAGATCCGCCACTTTGGCAAGGTGATCTGGGTTCTTCCCTCCCCCGAAAAACCGGGGTTCTCCCGCCTGGGCGTGGAGTTTTTCCGCAACCTCGGTTGATGGCCCGGGGACGATGCTGGTGAAAGGACCAGGGGGCAGAAGCCCCCATCTCCCTCCCTATACTCCAACGTTTATCCCTTTGCCGGCCAGGCTTCCAAAAACCGGGCCAGGCTCTCCCGGTTTTCCACGTTAAAGAAATTCTCCCCGGGTTCCTGGGGCAGAATCTTACGCACCAGGCCCTTGAGCACGTTCTTGGGACCCACTTCCACCCAGGTGTCAATCCCCTCTTTTTTCAGGTTCAAGATGAGTTCGGCCCAGCGCACCGGCGAAGTGAGCTGCCCCCCCATAGCCCGGCGCAAGCTGACCGGGTCGGTTTCCGGAAGAGCAGTGGCGTTGAGATAAAGGGGAACCCGGGGCGCTTGAAATTTCAGGGACTCCAGGAACGCGGCAAAATCCGGGGAGGCTGCGGCCATCAGGGGAGAATGCCAGGCCCCGGAAACTTTTAGGGGCACGGCCCGGGCCCCCGCGGCCTTACAAACTTCCGCGGCTTTCCCCACCATCTCCGGGCTCCCGGAAACCACGGTCTGCTCCGGAGTGTTGAAATTGGCCAGGGCCAAGGGGCCTTCCTGGATCAGGGGTTGCAGCAGTTCCGCCAGTTTGCCCGGAGCCAGGCCGATGATGGCCGCCATGGCCCCGGGGTGCTTTTCCGCCTCCCGCTGCATGAGGCGGCCCCTTTCCTGGACCGCGGCCAGGGTGTCCCCGGCGCTCAGCACCCCCGCGGCAAAGAGGGCGCTGTACTCCCCCAGGCTGTGGCCGCAGACCGCCTGGGGGGTGACCCCAGCCGTCCGCAAGGCCTGGTAGAGACAGAGATTCACCAGGGTGACCGCTGGCTGAAGGTTCACCGTCTCCGTGAGTTCCTCCATGGGCCCTTCAAAACAAAGGCGCTGCAAAGGGAGGCCGGTTCTCTCCTCCGCGATCTGAAAAAGCTCCCGGGCCTTGGAGTCGGACTCGTAAAGGTCTTTACCCATGCCCACGTATTGGGACCCCTGGCCGGGAAAGAGAAATGCCAGTTTGGACATTGTGCACCTCAAAAGGAAAGTCAGAATTGTATTTGGGTACAATTCATAGAAATTAAATTGTATTTTTTGATTAAAAAATGCAATTCTATGGCTGGAAATTTCACTTAATCACCAATTAACTCAAACAGCTCATTAGGAATATAAGTTTTGCCGTACTTTCCAACCGGTTGCCTTAATATTCCAGCTTTTACCAGTTTCTCAACGCAGGATTTAGCTGTGCGGTAATTTTTCAAGGCCAGAAGTTTTTGTGCACGGGGAATTGTCAGGAAAGGCTCGGTAAACAGAGTATCTGCCAGTTTAAGCTCTGCTCCGGAATATTCGAGTTTTTTAAGTCTCTGATACCAGTCTTTTTGAATATCCTGCAATCGCTTCGCCCGAGCACACGCGTCCTTTGCTTGTTCTTCTATCCCCTGGGAAAAAAATAACGCCCAATAAGCCTCTTCTCCTTTGCCGACCCGTAATAGGCGACCCGATGAGCTTGTTTGGAAGTCCTCAGGATTCAACCAAATCCTCCTGGAAGGCAGCAATTTTTAGAACAATATCAAATTATTTATTACATTCAAATTGTATATCAGTATCAAGCAAAAAATTAAGGAACAGGTAAGGGCGCGTGTTCCACACCCTTGCCCTTACCTCCCCGTCCATTGAGCCCCCGACTTGACAGAGTTCCCGGGGTTGGGATATTTTAAACCAGATTTTTTGCGGATATCGGGACACCTTCCCTGCCGGCCTTTCCCTAATTCGGTGCTTACTTTGGTCGAGGTGGCATAATGCGGAATCAGGCGATCAGTTTTGACGAAACTGATTTTAAGTATCAGGGAGAGAGAGATGGGGTGCACCTGTGGTTCACACCCATGGGGGATGGTCTTGGTCTCTACAGTTACCTGATCCCCCCAGACATAGGAGCAGACCTGCATGATGTGGTCGGGCTGCGCGCCTTCTATCGCAGGATCGCTGACGACGCCGGACTCGGTGTCATAGAAATCGAGCAGGTAATCGTGGGCGAGTGTAAGGTGGTGCGAACGCTCTTCAAGATGGCGCAAGAACCAGCAGGAAGAACCTATTTGGGCTCTTTGACTTTTCCGTTCCGTGATTGCAGCTACGTGCTGAAGGTGCAGTGCCCGGAACACGGCGTGAAGGGCCTGCGCGACACAGTGGTCTCCATGAACCTGATGCAGGCGGGCAAGATAGGCTTCGATCCGGACACGGGTGCTGTGGCAGGGTGGCTCGACGATCCGTACGACCCGAATGAACGGGGACCTATGACCCGCAACCAGTCTGAGCGACCGGAGTTCGACGCTCAATTTCCCGAGCACCCGCTCAGCCGCGCCCGCCTGGTCTTGGATCACCTCCAGCGAACCGTACAGGTCGAGGAGACGGTTCGCAAGCAACCAAAGTATCAATGGCATGGGTAGAATGATAAATGGATTATGAAGCGGTTATCGGCCTGGAAATCCACGCCGAACTTCTGACCTCCAGCAAGATTTTTTGCGGCTGCGCCACCACCTTCGGGGCCCCCCCCAACACCCAGGTCTGCGAGGTCTGCCTGGGGATGCCCGGGTCTCTGCCGGTCCTGAACAAAAAGGCCGTGGAGTTCGCCCTGAAAATGGCTCTGGCCACCGATTGCCGGGTCAATGAAGAATCGGTCTTTGCCCGGAAAAACTACTTCTATCCCGATCTCCCCAAGGGCTACCAGATTTCCCAATACGAGCTGCCCCTGGCGGAGCACGGCCATTTGGATATCCGGGCGGGCGACGGAGTAAGGCGCATCGGCATCACCCGCATCCACCTGGAGGAGGACGCGGGCAAGCTGATTCACAGCGAGCACCGGCCGGTGAGTTTCGTGGACTTCAACCGCACCGGCGTGCCGTTGATCGAAATCGTCAGCGAACCGGATATGCGCACCCCGGAAGAGGCGGTGGAGTATTTCAAGGGCCTGCGCAATATCCTGCTTTACCTGGAGATTTGCGACGGCAACATGGAAGAAGGGTCGCTCCGCTGCGATGCCAACATTTCCCTGCGCCCCGTGGGCCAAACCGCGTTCGGCACCAAGGCGGAACTGAAAAACATGAACTCCTTCCGCTTTGTCCGCCAGGCCCTGGAATACGAAATTAAAAGACAGCGGGCCTTGCTGGACGCGGGCAAGGAAATCGTCCAGGAGACCCGCCTCTGGGACGCGGCCCAGGGCCAAACCGTGTCCATGCGGGGCAAGGAAGAGGCCCACGATTACCGCTACTTCCCGGACCCGGACTTGGTGCCGGTGAAAATCGCCCCCGAATGGTTGGAATCCTTGCGCAAGAGCTTGCCGGAGCTGCCCACGGCCCGGGGCCAACGTTTTCAGGACCAATACGGTTTGCCGGGATATGACGCGGAAGTGCTCACCGGGGACAAGGCCCTGGCGGAATACTTCGAGGCCTGCGTGCGGGAGTTCCCCCAGCCCAAGCTGGTGAGCAACTGGATCATGGTGGAATTGCTCCGGGAATTGAAAAAAGAGGACGCGGGCCTGGCCGCCTGCCCCATCACCCCGGAGGCCCTGGCCCGGTTGTTGGCCCTGGTGGAGAAAGGAAGCATCAGCGCCTCCCAGGCCAAAAAGGTTTTTGAGGAGATGTGGGCCAGCGGCAAGGAGCCGGAAGCCATCGTCAAGGAAAAGGGGCTGGAACAGATCAGCGACACCGGGGCCTTGCAATCCGTAGCCCAGGCCATCATCGCCGCCCACCCCAAGGAAGTGGCGGATTATCAGGCCGGCAAAACCAAGGTCATGGGCTTCTTCGTGGGCCAACTGATGCGGCAAACCAAGGGCCAAGCCAATCCGCAACTGGCCAATGAGATTTTTCAACGCCTTCTTGAGAAATAATTCTTGCGTCTTTGCGCCTTTGCGCCTTTGCGTGAAAATTTTTTCTCGCAAAGACGCAAAGAGCGCAAAGAAAATAGGAGCATAAATGATCCCATACTGCAGCATTTGCTGGGATATCGACAAGGTCAAGCTCCTGGATCAGCGCCAGCTGCCCCGGGAAGAGATTTATCTGGAGATCACCGATTACCGGGAGATCATCGAGGCCATCCGCACCCTGGCCATTAGGGGCGCGCCGGCCATCGGCGTGGCCGCGGCCATGGGCGCGGCCCTGGGGGCCCTGGCCCTGAAGACCGAGGACCCCAAGGAATTCGCCATCCAGTTTACCTATATCTGCCGGGAGATCGCCGCGGCCCGGCCCACCGCGGTGAACCTCTTCTGGGCCCTGGACCGGGTGCAGGCCGTGGCCCAGGCCCACGCGGGCGAACCGGTGGCCAAGGTGAAGGAGCGCCTGGTGGCCGAGGCCCAGGTCATGCTCAAGGAAGATGAGACCATCAACCGCCACATGGGCCAGGCCGGGCAGGTGGTGATCCCCGAGGGCGCCCGGGTGCTGACCCACTGCAACACCGGCGCCCTGGCCACCGGGGCTTACGGCACCGCCCTGGGAGTGATGCGGGCCGCAAAGGAGGCCGGGAAACGTTTTTCCGTGTGGGTAGATGAAACCCGGCCCCTGCTCCAGGGGGCCCGCCTCACCACCTGGGAACTGGGTAAAATCGGCATCCCCTATACCCTGATTCCGGACGGCGCGGCCGGGGCCGTGATGCAAAAGGGCCTGGTAGACCTGGCCATCGTCGGTGCGGACCGCATCGCCGCCAACGGCGACACCGCCAACAAGATCGGCACCTACGGGGTAGCGGTCCTGTGTCATTTCCACGGGATTCCCTTTTACGTGGCTGCGCCCTTGTCCACCTTCGACTTTTCCCTCCCCGACGGCAGCCATATCCCCGTGGAAGAACGGTCCGGCGCGGAAGTGACGCACCTCTGGGGACAATGCCTGGCCCCCGACGATGCCGCGGCCCTGAACCTGGCCTTCGACGTCACGCCCAACGATTTGATCTCCGGGATTATCACCGAAGGGGGAGTGGCCCGGCCGCCCTATGCCAGCAGTTTAAAGGCCTTGAGGCGTGCTTAAGATCGTTTTGCGTTTTTCGTTTTGCGTTTTGCGTCAAAAGGAATCAAAGATAATAAAGGGTAATTTTGAATTATCTTGAGGAAAATTGGTTAAGAAGAATGGCGAAGTTGATTCTGATTCTAATCAGCGGCTTTCTTTTCTCTTCGGTCCTGCCGGCCGCGGCTGCCGGGCCTTTCACCATCCACCCCCCGGCGACCGCCAGCGGCATCGATCCCCAGGCGGTGACGGTGGTGGGTTCCCTGCAACGCCATCTGCTGAAGAAAGGCGACGATCTCCTGGAAATTGCCCGCAGTTATGGCCTGGGCTATTCGGAGATCGGCGTCATGTACCGGCATTGGGACCCCTTCCTCCCCCCCGTGGGCCAGGAGATGATCATCCCCACCAGGTGGATCGTGCCCGACAGCCGGGGCCGCCAGATCATCGTCAACACCGGGGAGATGCGCCTCTACTACTTCAAGACCCCCACCCAGGTCTATACCTTTCCCATCGGCATGGGGGTCCTGGATTTCAAGACCCCCTCCGGGACCTTCCGGGTCATCAATAAAAAGGTCAATCCCGCCTGGCACATCCCCAAGTCTTTGCAGGCCAAATACGGCATGGCGGTGATGCCGCCGGGTGAGGAAAATCCCCTGGGAGAATTTAAGCTCACCCTCTCCTGGGGGGACTACGGCATCCACGGCACCGCCATGCCCCTGGGGGTGGGCCGGTTGGTAAGTCACGGCTGCACCCGCATGTACCCGGAGCACATCAGAAAATTATTTCCCATGGTGCCGGTGGGGGCCTCGGTGGAGTACATCTATGAGCCGGCCAAGATCGGCTTCAAAGACGGCCGCGTCTTTCTTTCCGTGCATGAGGACGTCTACTTCAAGATCCGCTCCATGCTGCTCCACGTCTTGAGTTTGCTGGAGCAGCGCGGCCTGTCGGACCAGGTCAATATGACCAAGGTGCTGCAGACGGTGGAAGAGCAGAACGGCGCGCCGGTGGATATCAGCGGTGCCGGGGGAGGTGGGGCTCCGGGTTACCAGCGGCCCCTGTAAGACAGTTTTTAGTTTTTAGTTTTCGGTTTTCGGAAAAAAGAAAAAGGATTATCAACTAATTTACGACGCGGGCAGGCGGCCCGCGTTTTTCTTTTCTTCGTTTTTCTTCCGAAAAGTCATTCTTCGTAGCGCAGGCGTCTCGCCTGCGCTGGCCCCGGGCGGGCGAGGACGCCCGCCCTACGTTCCTCTTTTCATGCTTTACGGGTGGGCCAATGGCCCATAAGCAACTGTTACGGAAAGTTCATAAACAGCATTATATCGTTTTCGGTTTTCGGTTTTCGGTTTTCGGTTTTCGGTTTTCAGTTTTCGGTTGAAAAACAATAAAATATCGTATGGTTATGTATAGAGTTTGGTGCACTTGAAGGTGAAAACAGCATTAAATGTTGGGGCGGCCGTCCCTGGCCGCCAGTCGCTTGGCGGGCACGGAGGCCCGCCCCACCAGCCTTTTCATTCTTTTGAGAGAGCCAGCGGCTCATGAGCGACTGCTCTGAAAGTGTTGCTCGCACAGGCTGGAAAGCCTGTGCCACCAGATTTGCATGATTTTGGGGAAGCCTGAGGTTCCTGAACGGCTCGTTCCCAAGTTTCACTTGGGAACGAAAATGGACGCCAAGTTTAGCTTGCCTGCCAAGGCGTTCCCAAGCACAGCCTGGGAACGAGTAGTGATGTTTCTTTAGGGGCTTACCTTCCTCCCGGGAGTGGGCCTCACACGGGGGTGCGTCCAATTCCTTGTCGTTTGATTACGACTTGAGACCTCAGGGAAAGTCCTCTAATACCATGTTCGCATTGTAGGGGCGGGTTTTAAACCCGCCCCTACAAGTGATATCAATATGTTAGCATGTTGGTTTGTTTCATTTCAAAGCGAACATGGTATAACTTGTCATCCCGAGGGAGCGAAGCGACCGGAGAATTTCAAAAATACCAATGAAATACGAGATTCGCAACGAAGCTGCGCTCCGTTTAGAATGAGGAAAACCTTGAACGTTGAACCTGGAACCGCCCTTAAAAGACAGAAGGTGTGGTGAGCAAAGCTCTGACCACACCCTCTGACTGCTTACCTGCGGGGTTAATACCCCAATGACTGCACGAAGAATTACATTGCCTTTTTGGGTTTGGCTTTCTTGGCCTTTTTGGCCTTCTTACCCTTCTTGACCTTCTTGTACTTCATCTTAGCACAGACTTTCTCTGCCGCATCTTCCGCCCTGGCGGCTGCTGCTTCCGCTTTGTTAGCAGCAGCAGAGGCCCGAGGAACGGGGACTTTAGCATCCTGTGCGGCCGCTTCCGCCTTTACTACCGACGCGGCAGCCCGATCTGCAGAAGCCTTGGCTTGCTCCATGTACATTTTGCACTGATCATAGTACTTTTGGCAGCAGCCAGCACCTCCCAGCACCAGGGCAAAGACCGCGAGGAGCGCCAAGGCATAGCCTTTGCTCATCAACGCCTTCCTCATCGATTACCCCCTTTCGGAGAGAATTTCCTTCTCTCCTGAATTTTGCTGAGTCTACCCCAGGTGCTACTTCCGCATCTTCTTCATCAGGCAGGCCTCGGCCTTAGCCGCAGCAGCCTCTGCCCGATCCGCCGCGGCCTCAGCTTTATCAGCCGAAGCTTTAGCATCAGCAGCCGCCATTTCGGCATTCCGTGCCGCGCTGTCTGCTTTTGCCGCAGAGGCCGCCGCCTGATCGGCGTACATCTTAGCCTCGTCGACGTTCTTCTTGCAGACGTCGCAGCAGCCTGCTCCCATGGCGAGGACAAAAGCCATGAGAATCGCGAAAGCAAAACCCTTCCTTACCAAAGCTTTCCTCATCATCTATCCCCCCTTTTCAAAGAGATGGTTAAAGGTTAGTAAGATGCCCACATTTAATAATAGTGCCCATAAAATATCAAGAAAAATTATGACCTCTGGAAATTTTTTTTTGCCGATTTGTGGGGAACTTCCCCCCACTTCTTTAATTTAACAATAAATTGCATTAGTTATCCAGAATGCCCATTTTTAGCTAAATGGGTACATCTCACCCCAATTGCCGCCGCTCCGGAGTTCCACCACCAGCGGCGCCTGGAGGAGGACCACTTCTTCCATGATCCGGCGCACTATCCGGGCCGTGGCCGCCAGTTCGGCCTCCGGCACCTCGAAGAGCAATTCATCATGGAGTTGCAGCAGCATCCTGCCAGACAGCCCGGCCTTTGCCAAGGCCGGTTCCACCTCCAGCATGGCCTTTTTGATGAGGTCCGCGGCCGTGCCCTGGAGGGGGGTATTGATGGCCGCGCGCTCCGCCTCCTGGCGCAGGATGCGGTTGCTGCTGTTGATCTGGGGAATCTGCCGCCGCCGTCCCAGCAGGGTGGTCACCCAACCCTGTTTCCGGGCCTGCTCCAGGGTCTCCTCCAGATAGGCCTGGACCCGGGAGTGGCGAGTAAAATAGCGCTGAATGAATTCGCTGGCTACCCGGTTCCCCACCCCCAGTTGTTTAGCCAGGCCGAACGCGCTCATGCCGTAGATGATGCCGAAATTGACGACCTTGGCCTGGCGCCGCATCTCCGCGGTCACCAGTTCCGGGTGGATGCCGAAGACCACGGCCGCGGTCTGCCGGTGGATGTCCACCCCTTCCTGGAAGGCTTTCAGTAATACCGGGTCCCCGGAGAAGTGGGCCAGGAGCCGCAGTTCCATCTGGGAATAATCCGCGCTGAGAAAGGCCCGGCCCGGGGGTGTGATAAAGGCCTGGCGGATTTGGGCCCCCAACTCTCCCCTAACCGGGATGTTCTGCAAATTGGGGTCCCGGCTGGAAAGCCGCCCGGTGGCGGCCACGGACTGTAAAAAGGTGGTGTGCACCCGTCCGGTGTCCTGATTCACCAGGCGCAGGAGCGCATCCACGTAGGTGGCCTTGAGTTTCCCCAAGCTCCGGTATTCCAGGACCTGGGCCGCGACGGGGACCTCCGGCGCCAGACTCTGGAGCACTTCGCTGTCCGTGGAATACGCGGTTTTGCCTTTGGTCTTTTTTTGCGGCTTAATCTTCAGCTTTTCAAAAAGGATGCGGCTCAATTGCTGGGGGGATTGGATGAGGAAGGCCTCCCCCGCGGCTGCGTAAATCTCCTTCTCCAGCCGCTGCATTTCCCCTTCCAGGTCCTGGCCGAAGCCCCGCAAAAAATCCTGGTCCAAAAGAATGCCCCGGGCCTCCATGTGGGCCAGCACCGGCAGCAGGGGGAGTTCCAAACCGGTATAGAGATCCCACAGGCCCTCTTTTTTTAGATCCGCCTCCAAAAGGGGCCAGAGGCGCAAGGCCGTCCCGGCCCGCTCCCCCCCATAGCGGCAGGCCAATTCCGGGGGGAGGTCCCCGGCGGCCAGGGCCCGCCCCGCCAACTCCTTAGGCCCTGGCAGATTGACCCCCAGATAATGCAGGGCCACGTTTTCCAGGTTCTGCTCGTAGCGCACCGGATTGAGCAGGTAGGAAGCCAGGAGGAGGTCCCCGCTGATCCCGGCCGGGTCCGGCCCGAACCGGCCGGCCGCCAGCATGGCAGTCTTTAAATCCGCGCCCACCTTGGCGATGTCAGGATCGGTCCAGAGGGGACCCAACTCCTCCCAGACGGCCTGGGGGGTCAGGTTCCAGGCAAAGGGTATATATGCGCTTTCCCCTTCGCGCCAGGCCAGGCCCAGGCCGGCCAGGGACGCCAGGACCGGGTGCTGCTCCCCCAGCACCAGGAACAGGGCCATCTCCCCGCTCTCCCGGATACCTGCGGCCACCCGCTCCAGGTCATCGAGGTTTTGCACTATTAGCACGGCCCCGTCCTGGGAAGCGTCAACCCCCAGCTCTTTATTGAACTTGCTGAATTCCAATTCCAGGAAAAGCCGCCGCAGGGCCTCCCGGTCCCAGGGACCGGGCTGCAGGGAGGCGGGTTCCACTTCCAGGGGCACCCGGCATTCCAGAAGGGTCAACTTCCGGCTCAGGCGGGCCTGGTCCGCGAATTCCCGCAAGCGGCCTTTCAGGGCCTTTTCTTTGATTCCCTCCACATGGGCCAGCAGATTCTCCAAGCTGTGGTATTGGGCAATCAACTTGAGGGCTGTCTTTTCGCCGATGCCCGGGACCCCGGGGATATTGTCGCTGGCGTCCCCGGCCAGGGCCCGCACCTCCACCAGCTCCGCCGGGGTGAGGCCGAACTTTTCCTTAATCGCCTCCGGGTCGTAGCGCACGTCCTTCATGGGGTCCCACATGGTCACCCCTTCCTGCACCAGGGGCAAAAGGTCCTTGTCCCCGGAGATGATCTCCACCTGGAACCCTTGTTCTTTGGCCCGGTGGACCAGGGTGCAGATGAGGTCGTCCGCCTCGTAACCCTCCAGGACCAGGGCCGGGAGATTCAGGCCCCGGATGATCTGCTGGATATAGGGGAGTTGCAGGGCCAGCTCCTCGGGCATGGGGGGCCGGTGGGCCTTGTAGGCCGCATATTCCTTATGCCGGAAAGTGGGCCCCTTGGCGTCGAAGACCAGGGCCAAATACTGGGGCTGCCGCTCCCGGAGCACCTTGAGGAGCATGTTGGTCACCCCGAACGCGGCGTTGGTGGGAAAACCCTGGGAATTGGTAAGGCCCCGGATGGCGTGATAGGCCCGGTAGATATAGGAACTGATGTCGATGAGGTCCAACAGCGGCTTGGTTTTGGCCATAGGCAGCTTATACCGCCCACAGACCTGCCTGTCAATAGTGAGCGGTGAGCGGTGAGCAGTGAGCAGTAAAAGACAAAACCTCTTTTAGGCCACTACTGCCCACTGTCACGAAAAGTACAAGGTTCAAGGTTCAAAGTTATCAGGCAGATAACTTGATCTTTTCATATTATTGAGAGAGCCATCGGCTCATGAGCGACTGCTCACTGCTTACTGCTTACTGCTTACTGCTTACTGCTTACTATCCTCTCGGCTTCGCCCAGATTTCCAGGACGGTGAGTTGCATGAAGCGCTTGGACGCGGCGGCGCGGATGAGGGCCACCGTGTCCCAGCCCCGGGCCGTGCCGCCCACGGCCACCACTTCTTCCCCCTCGGGGATGAGGCCCGCGTCCACCGCCTCCATGACGATTTCGCAGCAGACCTTCAAGCCCTGGCCCAGGCGGCGCAGGGTATTGGCGATGACCAGGGTGGGCGCGCTGCCTTTGAACAGATCCGCCATGCTGGTGTCCAGGGAGTGGGTGAGGATAGTGGCCTTGAGCACCCTGCCGCCGGCGCGCACGATCTCCTGGTAATATTCCTCCTGGAATTCATCGATATTGGGGCCTTTGAAGCCCACGGAATGGCCCACCACCACCAGATTGAGACCGGCAGCCATCTCCAGGCGCTGCACTGCCTGGGCGCCGCTGGCCCCGGTGGTGGAGGCCGCCACCAAGTGCTGATAACCCAGGCCCACCGCCTTTTCCAGGAGGTCCAGACAGAAGCCGGTATTGTCCGGACCGGGCTTGGGGAAATAGTACGTTTCCCTGGTGATCATGGTTATTCTCCTTTCGCAGTCATGATGACGGCAAAGTTATATTTTTCAATTTCCTGGAAGATACCGATAAGAAATACCACGGGAATTTATTTACCGAAAGTCCGATTATGATTTCTCCAGACCAAAACTTCCCCGCCGAGAAACTGAGCCAGGTGCGCATTGCCGGGATCTATCTCTTCGGGCCGCACCGGGCGCTGCATGCCGACTTTACCGACAAATTGAGCCTGGAATCCATCAGGCACGCTTTCCGGAAAAAGGCCCGGCGCTATCACCCCGACCTGCAGACCCACGAACCCCCGGAATTGGCGGAGAAAAACCGGCATCAGTTCATGAAGGTCAAGGAATCCTACGAAGTACTGAAGGACTTTGTGGCCTGTCAAATCCCCAACCCGGAGCCGCAGCCGGTGGTGGAAACAGTCCGGCAAAAAAAGGTCATTGCCGTGGGCGGGGCCAAAGGGGGCATCGGCAAAAGCACCTTTACCGCCAACCTGGGGGTTTACCTGGCCGGCCAGGGCCACCGCACGGTGATCGTGGACCTGGACTTAGGGGGCGCCAACCTGCATCTTTACCTGGGCCAGACCTTTGTCAAGAACTGCATCAATGACTACTTTGCCCGGTCGGTCGCCAATCTCGAGGATTTGCTGATCCCCACCGCCTACGGTCCCCAATTGATCGGCGGTGACAGTTCCCAACTGGGCTCCGCGAACATCAGCTTCTGGTCCAAGTTGAAATTGATCAAATCCCTGCGGAACCTGGACGCGGATTATGTGCTCATCGATCTGGGCAGCAATACCTCCTTTAATATCCTGGATTTTTTCCTGGCCGCGGATGCCGGCCTGGTGGTGACCACCTGCGAGCCCGCGGCTTACCTGGAAGCCTACAATTTTATCAAAGTGGGACTGCTGCGCCGTCTTAACCGCTTGTTCGGCGGAGAATCCGCGGACGCGGGCAAAAGGAACCATGCCTTACAGGAAATGATCCATGAGGCCACCATGTCCCCTAACGGCGCCAAGGCCAAAGATATCCCCACCTTGCTGGCCCGGGTGGCAGAACACCATGCCGAATATCTGCCGGCCCTGCAAAATACCATCGACACCTATCAACCCTGCCTGGTGGTCAATCAGGTGGCCAACGTGGCGGAGGTGGCGCCGATAGTCAAGCGCATCCAAGAGGTCTGCAGAAAGATGCTGACCATCCGGGTCAGGTATCTGGGCACCCTCCCTTACCTGGAAGAAGTGAAGAAGAGCACCCTGGAGCTGGTCCCGGAAGTGGCCAGGAACTCCCGGGGGACTCTGGCCCGGGGGATAGCCGCTTTGAGCCAGAAACTGTAAGCAGTGAGCAGTGAAAACCAGCGGTAGCACAGGCTTTCCAGCCTGTGAGAGATAAACAATCAAGCCAATAAGCAGTAAGTAGTTCAAGTCGAATTTCTTTTACTGCTTGCTGCTTACTGCTCACTCCAAATCTTCCGGCAGAAAAACGACTTCCCGTTCCAATACCACCCCCCTGGTCCTCCAGACAGTCTCCTGGATATCGGCAATCAAGGCCTTCACCTGCCCGGCGGTGGCCTGCCCCTGGTTGAGGATGAAATTGGCGTGTTTCCGGGAGACCTGGGCCGCACCTGCACGCCGGCCCTTAAAACCCGCCTGGTCGATGAGGGCCCCCGCGGCCAGGCCCGGGGGATTCTTGAAGACGCTGCCGCAGCTCCGGGGATTGGCGGGAAAGCGGGCCTTCCGGGCCGCCAGCAAATGCCGCATTCTCTCCTCAATGGCCGGTGCGGGAGCGGGAGTTTCCAGGACAAACTCCGCTTCCACCACCAGCCAATGGGGGAAGTGGAGGAGGAGGGAGGAGCGGTAGCCCAGGTCTAATTCCCCTGCCTGAAGTTCCAAAAGCTGCAATCTGGGGGTGGCCACCCAGACCCGGCGGAGCGCGTCCGCCAGATTTTGCCCGTCCGCGCCGGCGTTGAGGCGCACCGCGGCCCCCACCGTGCCGGGGATGCCCGCCAGGAACTCGAACCCGGCAAAACCCAGAGCCGCCGCAGCCCGGGCCAGGCGGGGCAGGGCCACCCCTGCGCCCACGCGCAGCGTCTCCCCCTGGCGTTCCATTTTTTGCAGAGCCTTGGCCAGATGGAGGGTCAGGCCCGGCAGACCCGCATCGTCAATCAGGATATTGGAGCCCCGGCCCAGGAAAAACAGGGGCCAACCCCGGTCATAGGCCAGGCGCATGAGGCCGTAGACGTCCTCCAGGTCCCGGGGCACGGCCAGATACCGGGCGGGACCGCCGATCTTCCAGGTGGTCAGGGGGGCCAGGGGGTGGTTTTCGAAGATCTGCATTTTCCCCAGGGGATCAAAAAACGAAAATGCCCGCGTGGTTCATGGGGCCAATATTTCCTCTGGTCAGGTGCGGATAAAAAATTGTTGAGTTTCCTCGGCCGCCTTGACTTCCTTCTCCCGGGCCGGGGTTTGCCCGATTTTGTGAGTGACAAGGGCAACTTTATATCCCAAGACATGGAGGATATCTGCCACGGTGCGCAGGGTGAGATTTCGCCCACCATTCAGTAATTGAGAGATGAACCCCTTGGATTTGCCCAAGCGGTCTGCTAGTTCTTTCCGGGAAACTCCCTCTTTCTCAAGAAGTTCACAAAGAGTCTCCGTGACCTCCATGATCAAATCTTCTTGCGCCATCAACCTGGCAAACTCAGGGTCTTCCAGAAACTCGTCCATTAGGGACTTTTCAGATTCTTTGTTCGTATTCATCGCGGATCCTTTTCATCCGTCTAATTTCTTCCGGGCCGACTGATTCGCCTTTCTTTATGAAACCATGGGTAATAATTATCCTGCCACCCGGTTGAAAGTAGCATGGTATCCTGATTTGAAACTTCTTGAATTCAAAGAAATTCTCACCTTCAATTTTTTTGAACTGCTCTCGGCTGGCCACTTTGCCCTCGTTCGCCAACCTCTCAATAATTTTCAAAATTTTTGTTCTATCGGTTATGGAAAGACTCTTCAAGAATTCTTTTCCTGGGCATCTGCCATTGGCGGTAACCGCAAGTTCAACCGTGTGAAATTTACCCTGGAATAATAACTCCCTTTTTGTCATACAATATAGTTTACATAAACATAAACTTCTGTCAAGAAAAAATCAAGCTAAATTATGATAATTGACTTCGCTTTATATCTCTTCGCAAATCCCCGCCCCGCCTTGACAAACCCAGGTAAACAGGGTAGCTTGAAACCTAGCCAAGGGGGGAGAATAATGCCTGGATCACGCCTTTTGAGATGGATCACAGGGGGCTTTTGGGGTCTCCTGTTTTTTTGCGCCCCGGTTTATGGCGACACCCCCCCGGTGGCCTACGTGGACCTGAAATACCAACTGGTGCGCAAAGGGCTGGACAAGAATTACGTCAACCAGGTCTTTGCCGACTCCCGGAACAGCTTCCTCCCCGACGTGGTGCGCAAAATCGCCTACCTGCGCAAAGAGACCAAGGATATTTACCGGAAATTCCTGACGCCCCAGGTGGCGGCCCGGGGCCGGGCCTACATGCAGGAGCACCGGCAGGAGTTGAGCCGGGCGGAGGCCCGCTTCGGGGTGGCTCCGGAGGTGATCGTCGCCATCCTCACCGTGGAGAGCGATTTGGGCCAGGCCACCGGCAAGTATCCGGTCTTTAACGTCTTCGCCTCCCTGGCGGTTATGGATACCCCGGAAGTGATCCGGGAATTGGGCCTGGACCCTTCCCTGAAAAGCCGCCTCCATAAAAAAGCGGCCTGGGCTAAACGGGAGTTGCAGGTCTTTTTGGAATATTGCCGGGCCAAGGGGATTGACCCGTATTTCTTTAAGGGCTCCTGGGCCGGGGCCATGGGGTTTTGCCAGTTTCTCCCCACCAGCTTGAAAAACAGCGGCGCGGATGGAGACGGGGACGGCCGCGTAGACCTCTTCACCCACCCGGATGCCATTTCCAGCATTGCCTGCTATTTGCACAGAAGCGGTTTTAAACTCGGGAACCGGGCCTCCTGGCGCCGGGCCGTCTATAGTTACAATCACTCCGACGCCTACGTAGACACGGTGCTGACCCTGGCCAGTTGGTATTGAGGTGAAATGATAATTGGGGGGAAAGCCGTAGGGGCGGGTTTTACACCCGCCCCTACGATCCCTGGGCCTACCCCTCACCAACCCTAACCAAAGGACCATAACATGGCAGAGAGTGCGGTGGTGGGGATCGTCATGGGGAGCGCCTCGGATTGGCCCACTATGGAGCCGGCCGCGGCCTTGCTGCAGGAATGGAGCATCGGCGTGGAGGTGACGGTGGCTTCGGCGCACCGCGCGCCCAAGCGGGTCCTGGCCTATGCCCGGGAGGCCGCGGGCCGGGGATTGCAGGTGATCATCGCCGCGGCAGGACACGCGGCCCATCTGGCCGGGGTCCTGGCCGCGGAGACCACCCTGCCGGTAATCGGCGTGCCCCTGCCCAGTTCGGACCTCAAGGGGGTGGACAGCCTGCTCTCCACGGTCCAGATGCCTCCGGGCGTGCCGGTGGCTTCCATGGCCATCGGCCCCGCGGGGGCCAAGAACGCGGCCATCTTCGCCGCCCAAATTCTGGCTTTGAACGACCCGCGCATCAGGGACATTTTAAGCGGCCATAAGCTGATCCTGGAGCAAAAGGTATTGCAACAGGCCGAACAGATTCCCCAGGAGTACCGGCCCAAGGAGTAAGCAGTAAGCAGTGAGCAGTGAGCAGTGAGCAGTTAAAAAAATGCCCCTCAGGTTTTGTTCTTTACTGCTTACTGCTCACCGCTTACTGCTCACTATCTCCTGATTCCACCACAATACGATTTGAAAGGTTGGATCATGATCGTCACCTCCATGGTGGACCTGGCCATCGATCTATCGGCCCTGCGGCACAACTACCGGCAGTTGCGGCGGCTGTGCGCGCCAGGGGTGAAACTCATGGCCGTGGTCAAGGCGGACGCCTACGGCCATGGTCTGCTGCCCGCGGCCCGGGCTTTGACGGAGGAGGGGGCGGATTATTTCGGGGTGGGTTCCTTGGAAGAAGGTCTGGCCTTGCGGCAAGCCGACCTTAACCTGCCCGTGCTCTTGCTCCTGGGCATCTTCCCGGAAGAAGCCGGGCCAGCGGTGGCCACCAGTCTGGAAGTGACCCTGTTCCGCCTGGATGTGGCCCAAGCCCTGGCGGCCGCGGCCGTAGCCCAGGGGAAAAAAGCGGGGGTGCATCTGAAGGTGGACACCGGCATGGGCCGCCTGGGGCTAATGCCTGAAGAAGTCTTGCCTTTCCTGGAGGGGCTCCGGGCCTACCCACAATTGGAAGTTTTGGGCCTGACCTCCCACCTGGCAGTGGCGGACCTGGAAGATAAGAGTTATACCTTAAGGCAACTGGAGAAATTCACCGGGGTCCTCCAGGCCGCCCGGGACCGGGGCTGGGCCCTGCCCTTGAGCCACATCGCCAACAGCGCCGCGCTCTGGGAGCTAAAAGACGCCCATTTTGCCATGGTGCGGCCGGGGATTATGCTCTACGGCTCGCCTCCGGCTCCGGAGCGGCATCTGCCGGTAGACTTGCAGCCGGTAATGTCCCTGACCACCCGGGTCCTCCAGGTGAAATGCCTGCCCCCAGGGGAGAGCATCAGCTACGGCCGCACCTACACCACCCCGGATGAGTGCGATCTGGCGGTGTTGCCCGTGGGCTATGCCAACGGTTACAGCCGGTTGCTGTCCAACCGGGGGCAGGTCCTCATCCGGGGCCGCCGGGCCCCCATCCGGGGCCGGGTGTGCATGAACCTGACCATGGTGGAGGTGAGCCACCTGGAGGACATCCGGGAAGGTGAGCCGGTGGTCCTCTTGGGGGAAGACCGGGGCGAGCGGATTACCGGCGACGAGCTGGCCGGCTGGGCCCAGACCATCAGCTACGAAATCTACCTGGCCCTGGGGAACGCCAACCCCCGGCATTATATTGGGGCATGATATGGTGGACCGGAAACCCGACACCCAAGAACCCAGCATCTGCCTGGTCTGCGCCTGGCGGGAGAACTGCGTCAAGAAATTCTCCTTCACCGGCCAGCACTGCCTGGAATTCACCCGGGATCTGACCCTGAAGGCCAAGCCGGTGGGAGAGGCGCCCCCGGAGAAGAAATAGGGGTCAGGGGCCAGGGGTCAGGGCTCAGTTTAACACCTCGTTCCCAAGCTGAGCTTGGGAACGTTATTGCTCGCCAAGCTCAGCTTGGCGTCCATTTTCGTTCCCAAGTGCAACTTGGGAACGAGCAAATTAACTTGGGGAAATTTTCTTCTCCCTCTCCACCCTCCGGGGGAGAGGGTCGGGGTGAGGGGGGCGGTTTGGAGCATTGATAATCCTCAGACTAGAGGAGGGAATTCAATGGCTGCGAAAAAGATCTTGATGATTGTCGGGGATTACGTGGAAGACTACGAGGCCATGGTCCCCTTGCAGATGCTCATCATGGTGGGGCACACGGTGCACGCGGTCTGCCCCGGCAAAAAGGCCGGGGACTTCGTGCGCACCGCGGTCCACGATTTTGAGGGGGACCAGACCTACAGCGAGAAGCGGGGGCATAATTTTACCCTCAACGCCGCGTTTGACGACATCCGCGTCCAGGACTACGACGGCCTGGTCATTCCCGGGGGCCGGGCCCCGGAATACCTGCGCCTGGATGACCGGGTGGTGGAGATGGTGGCCCATTTCGATGAGGCCCAAAAACCCATTGCCGCGATTTGCCACGGCCTGCAATTGCTGACCGCGGCCATGAAGTTGGAAGGGCGGCTCTGCACGGCCTACCCCGCGGTCAAACACGAACTGCTCCGGGCCGGGGCCCGCTGGGGCGAGGTGAACGAGACCTTTTCCAATGCCCATGTGGACGGCAACCTGGTGACCGCGCCGGCCTGGCCGGCCCATCCCGAGTGGATGCGCAAATTTCTGGAACTCCTGGGGACACGGATAGAACCTTAGTGGATGTAGGGCGGGAAAGCGGAGCGCATCCCGCCTGCAGCAATTATGTCAGATTATAAAAGGCGGGATGCGCTTCGCTTTCCCGCCCTACGCCTGACCGTCCCCCCCTAAGGGGGATAAGATGATTCCCCAAGGATGGCGGCTGCGGGCCGCTCTCTTTATGAAAAAAGAGTTATGCAACCAAAAAAGCAGATAAGAGAAATCTTAATCCAATCCCTGGAACAGGCCCGGAGTGCGGCAGAACTGGATTTTCAGAGTCTCCCCGCGTTCGAAGTGGAGGCCCCCAAGCAGGCGGAGCACGGCGACCTGGCCACCAATCTGGCCCTGGTCCTGGCCAAACCCGCAAAGATGGCCCCCCGGAAGATCGCGGAGATCATCAGCAAGAATCTCGCGGCCCCGGAGGGTATGCTGCAGAAGGTGGAGATCGCGGGGCCCGGGTTCATCAATTTTTTTATTGAGGATTCCTACTGGCACCGGGTGCTCCGGGAAATATACGGCCAGGGCTTGGCCTATGGCAACTGCGGCCTGGGCGCAGGCCAAAAAGTGCAGGTGGAGTTCGTCAGCGCCAACCCCACCGGGCCTTTGCACATCGGCCACGGCCGGGGCGCGGCCCTGGGGGACGCGTTGGCTAATCTCCTCGCGGCCGCGGGCTATGAGGTGGTCCGGGAATACTACATCAACGACGTGGGCCGCCAGATGCTGATGCTGGGGAAATCGCTATATTTCCGGGTCCTGGAATTAATGGGTGTGCAGGTGGAATTCCCTGCTGACGGTTACCAGGGGGACTATCTGAAAGATTTGGCCAGACAATATCTGGCGGAACATGGGCCCCTGAAAAAAGTCCCCAATGAAACTTGGATTATTAAATATCAGGACCCCGATTATATTCCGGTTCCTTCTATGGAGATGAAGAAGTATGCGGAAAAGAATATCCTTGAAGGAATTAAGCACGATTTAGAGGACTTCGGGGTGGTTTTTGACCGCTGGTTCAGCGAAGCCGAGCTCATCCGCCAAGGCATAATGCAGAAAAGCTTGTCCCTCCTCCAGGAAAAGGGCTATCTCTATGATGAAGACGGGGCCCTGTGGTTCCGGGCCTCCCAGTTCGGCGACGAAAAGGACCGGGTGGTGCAGCGGAGCAACGGGGCCACCACCTATTTCGCCTCGGACATAGCCTACCATCTCCAAAAGTTCCAGGAGGGCTACGATCTGGTGGTGGACATCTGGGGCGCGGACCACCACGGCTACGTGCCCCGCTTGCAGGCCGCGGTGCAGGCCCTGGGCTGCGGGAGCGAGTGGTTAAAAGCCATCTTGGTGCAGTTGGTCTCCCTGCTGCGCCACGGGGAACCCGTGGCCATGACCACCCGGGGCGGCACCTTCGTCACCCTGAGGGAAGTTATTGACGAAGTGGGCAAAGATGCGGCCCGCTTCATCTTCCTCACCCGCCGGGCCGACGCCCACCTGGATTTCGACCTGGAATTGGCCAAGTCCCAGAGCCCGGAAAACCCGGTCTATTACGTACAGTATGCCCACGCCCGGCTGGCCAGCGTCTTCCGCCAGGCCGCGGCCCAGGAGATCCGGGTGCCGGAGCCCGCACCGGAATTCTTTGCCTTAATGAAACTGCCGGAAGAGATCTCCCTTCTGAAAATGCTGGCCCACTACCCGGAACTGGTGGAAGCCGCGGCCCGGAATTTGGAGCCCCACCGGATCACTTATTTCTTGACGGAACTGGCCTCTCAACTGCATAGTTATTACTATAAACACAGGTTCATCTCCGAAGATTTGCCCTTGAGCCGGGCCCGCCTCTGCCTGGTGCAGGCGGTGCAGACAGTCCTGGCTCATGGACTGCGCCTCCTGGGCGTGGCAGCCCCGGAGACGATGTGAGAACCGTGAGCAGTGAGCAGTAAGCAGTAAGCAGTAAATAAAGTCCATTTTAGACGGTAAATGCTTACTTCATGCTCCTTTGATTTTGGGAAAAGGACGGGAATTGATCAGTATTCAATAATCAGCGGTCAGCAAAAAACAAGTACTATCAAAGCCTTTCTTTTTACTGCTCACTGCTCGCTGCTTACTGCTGACAAGCAATAGGGGGAAAGGTGCCGGCAGGCCGGGGGAGGAAAGCTAAGAAGGCCGGGTGGCAGGTGGTCCTGGGATTGAAACAGGTCCTCTTCGGGGCCCTGGGACTGGCCTGGATGATGATTATTATCTTCATCCTGGGAGTGCTGGCAGGCCGGGGCGATATTTACCGCTTATTCAGCAATTGGGGCCTGGTAACGCCCCAAGCCCTGAAGACCGCCCAATGGTCGCCGCCGCCGCCAGCTCCTGGGTTGAGTCCACCGCCGGCGGCCACGCCCGCCAAATCTTTACAGGCCGCGCCGCCACCCGCGGCCTCGGCCTCTCCTGCCTCCCCGGTAGTAACCGGGTCCCTGACGGCATCTCCCGCGCCTGCAGCTTCTCCCCCAACCAGTGCTGCCCAGGCGAAGAAAACCAAAAAAAAATCCTCCCCCTGGGATCAAAAAGCCAAGGATGAGGAATTGCGGCGGCTCCGCCAGGAAGTGGCCTCCATGCTGAAGTTCCAAAACAGCCGTGATACCACCCCTACCAAGCCCGGGAAGCCGGCCTCAAAGAAAAAAGAAAAGCACCTGGCTGCAGCCCCCAAGAAGCCGTCCCCAAAGGTGCGAGCGGGTCAATTCCGGGATTTGAAGGCTGCCAAGGCCAAGATGGCGGAACTGCAAAAAAAGGGGGAAAAGGTGAGCCTGAGGCAGGGCAAGGATAAGAAGGGCACCTTCTACGAGGTCCTGCGGGAGGCCCCGGCTAATGGCCGGGAAGATGCCAACTTGGCCCAGAAAAACCAGAAACCAGGCGGGAATAAACCTAAGGGGCGCTCAGAATAAGGCAGTCAAGCAGAAAGATACGCAGGTCACATTAACGCACCCAATATATCATTCGGGACCGCCCTCTCCGCCCTCATCTCCCCCACCCTCCATGACCTCTGCCACCATCTGCTCCGCTTCCCCGGGAAAGTCCTCCCCCATCTCCTGGCCCATCTTTTTCAGCACCCGGGCCACGGTTTTGGGATCATTCTCATCCAGTCCAGACCATTGGGAAGGGTCAGCCAGGCGCTCCAGGCGCGTTTCCTCCGACTGGAGTACATGCACCCGGGAAAGGATGCGCTCCAGAGCCTGGCTGCCGCACTTCCGGCACACCGGAGCAAACGGCTCCTTGAGGTTCAGGATTAAGAAGCTGGAGACGCGGCGGCAGTCCTGACAGCGATACTCATAAATAGGCATGGGCTTCTTTTGAAAGGGTTGGGGGAGGAATTTAGGCCCCGGGTACCAGACCCCCGGATCGCCGGGATCACTTACATCCCTCTTCTCTCCGGCCTTAGTTACGCACCCGGACCCGCATCTTTTGCATCCGGGAAACCTGCTCTTTCGCTTCGGAGTAGCGGGGATCAGCGGGGCTCAGATTCTTTAAAGCCTTTTGAAAATGGAACATGGCCGTGGGCAAGGCCTTCACCCGCAGGCTATGGCAGCCCAGGTAATAGTGGGCCAACCCCAATTGCCCCTTTTCCCCATAAATGGTCCCCAGGCTGTAGTAGACCTCGCTGAACGCGGGGTTGAGCTTTTGCACCTTTTCCAGCAGGGGCAGGGCCTGATCAAACTGGCGACGCTCCTGGTAAATACGTCCCAGGTAATATAAGACCACTCCGTCCATGGGATGCCGCCTGGCCAAACTCTCCAGGAGCTTCTGGGCGTCCAGGTAGCGGTTGCGTTGGAAATAGTAGACAGCCAGATCCCTCTGAATCAGATCGTTGTTGGGGTCCAGTTTTTGGGCCTGCTGGAAAGCCGCCAAAGCCTCATCCACCCGCTCCAGTTTGGCCAAAGCCAGGGCCTTGCCATACGGGAAGACCGGATTCTGCGGCTCCCTTAAGGCGTCTTGGGTCATCCGCCGCAAAAGTTGATTGGGGTTGCCGCAGAGAGAATCCAACTTGACGGTGAAATATTGGAATTCGGGATTATCCTTTTCCCGGGGCAACTCATCTTTATGGACCGCCAGTTGGTGGGCCAGTTCCACGATGCGATCGTCCGTGAAGGGGTGAGTGCGGAGATACAGGGGGGTCTTCCCGCCCTCGAACCACCGCTGTTTATTCATCTTGTTGAACATGCTCACCATGTCCCGGGGGTTATAACCGGCTCTGATCATCCATTTAAAACCCACCGCGTCCGCTTCGGCTTCAAAGTCCCGGCTGTATGCCAGCATGGCGCTTTGCCCCCCGGCCATGGTCCCCAGGAGGAGGGGCTGGGCCAGGGCTCCACCCAGGAAGATGGAGGCCATGGCCCCCACTAAAGAAGCGACGGTGACCGCCTTGGATTTCTCCATCAACCTGGCCATGTGCCGGCAATAGACGTGGGAAATTTCGTGGGCCACCACCCCTGCCAGTTCCCCCTCCCGTTCGGCCATCATAATCATGCCGGTATGCAGAAAGATATAACCCCCCGGCACGGCAAAGGCATTCATTGAGGGATCCTGCACGATGAAAAATTTATATTGAAAGGGTTGAGGCCCTAGATGGGCCACCAGTCTTTGTCCCATGCGATTTATATAGGAAGTGACGAAAGGATCTTCAATGAGGGGAATTTGTTGCTGCAGCTCCAAGAGAAATTGCTCGCCGATCTGTTTCTCTCTTTCAACGGTTAAACCCTTAAAGCTATCTAAGAGCGCCCAGGACTCAGTGGTTTGAGCGCCAAGCAGCGCCGCGGCCAAGAAAAATATGACTGCGGGCTTCCGGAAGAAAACAAGTATTCTATTCATGGCGAGGATCCGGACTCAGACTCCGGGTTCTGAACCTGTCCCTGTCCGGAGCCGGTAAGAGCCATGGCCGCAGGAGCCGGCGCCACCTCGGTCTGGGGCGCATCGGCCCAGAGACCCTCCAAATCATAGAATTGGCGAAGTTCCTGGGAAAAGATGTGAATTACCACATCATTATAATCCATTAAGACCCAGAGGCCCTCCTGGACCCCCTCCACTCCCAGGGGCTTGACCCCGGCTTGCCCCAGGGCCTCTTCCAGCCGCTGCGCCAGGGCTACCACATGCCTCTTGGAGGTCCCGGAACAGATCAGAAAATAATCGGCAAAAAAACATAACCCCTTCACCTCCAGGACGACCGGGTCCAGGCCCTTGACCGCGTCAATAGTCTTGACCGCCAGCGCCAACAGGTCTTCCGGGGCTAGGGGGTTCGTGGCGACCGCCGTGATGGGGCCTCCCTTACAGATATAATTTATTGGTAATTATATACCTTCTCACCTTTTCCGGCAAGAGATAACGGATGGAGCGTCCCTCGCCCGCCAGGCGGCGGATGCGGGTGGCGGAAATATCCATGAGGGTGGTGGACATAAGAAAGGTCTTGTACCCCGAAGGGTGCTGGAAACCGGCGCCGCCCGGCAGAGGCCGGCATTGGGGGTCAACCTCCCGGCGCAGCACCGCCTCCAACTGGCTGCGGTCATAACCCGGCCGGTCCAGCACCACGAAGTTGCAGAGGGTGAAGAGTTCGGCATAATCCTTCCAGGTGGTGATCTCCAGGATGGCGTCCAACCCGAGGATGAAATAAAGCTCCCAATCCCGGCCCTGTTCCTGGCGCACCTGGCGCAGGGTCTCGATGGAATAGGATTTCCCCGGCCGCCGGCCTTCGATATCGGAGACGGTAATGCGGGGATGGCTGCCCACGGCCAACCGGGTCATCTCCAGGCGCATCTCAAAGGGAGTGATATGTGGGCCCGATTTGTGGGGCGGCAAGGACGCGGGGATGAACCAGAGGCGCGTCAACCCCAGGGCCTCCACCACCTCTTCTCCAGTGCGCAGATGGCCGTAATGGATGGGGTTGAAAGTGCCCCCGAAGAGGCCCAATTTGGGGCGGGTGGCGGTCAAGGGTTTATCCTATTAGATTGAGATGGTAGAAAAGGAAAAAAGGTTAGTTGAGAGAGGGGAAGAGGGGAAAAGGAGGAGATGCTTGATCTCTCACGTCTTTTCCCTTTTCCCCTCTTCCCCTTTTCACCTTTTAACCCTAAGTTCTAATCTGCCCATTCCCGTAAACGATAAACTTGGTGGTGGTCAGTTCCTCCAGGCCCATGGGCCCAAACGCGTGCAGTTTCGAGGTATTGATGCCGATCTCCGCGCCCAGCCCCAGTTCCCCGCCGTCGTTGAAGCGGGTGGAGGCGTTGACCAGGACCACCGAGGAATCCACTTCCTTGAGGAAGCGCTCGGAGCGGTTGTAATCCCGGGTAATGATGGCCTCCGTGTGGTTGGAGCTATATTTGGCGATGTGGGCCAGGGCCGCGTCCAGGTCCGGGACCACCTTCACCGCCAGGATCAGGTCCAGGAACTCCGCGCCCCAATCGCCTTCCTGGGCGGGGACCGCGTCCGGGTCGATCTCCCGGGTGCGGGGGCAGCCCCGGAGCTCCACCCCGGCCTCCCGGAAGCGTTTGAACATACGGGGGATAAAGGCCGGGGCCGCGGCCTCGTTCACCAGCATGGCCTCCATGGCGTTGCACACCCCGGGGCGCTGCACCTTGGCGTTAAAGCAGACGGTCTCCGCCAGGTCCAGGTCCGCGCCCTGGTCCACATAGATATGGCACACCCCTTTATAGTGCTTGAGCACCGGGATGCGGGAGTGCTCGGCCACAAAACGGATCAGGCCCTCGCCCCCCCGGGGGATGATGAGGTCCACCAGTTCGTCCTGCTTCAGCAATTCCAGGGTGGCCTCCCGGGCCACGCTGGGGATGACCTGGACCGCGGCCGCGGGCACTTCGGCTTCCTCCAGGGCCTGCCGCATGATCCTGGCCAGGGCCAGGTTGGAGTGGAGGGCCTCTTTACCCCCTTTGAGGATCACCGCGTTGCCGCTTTTAAAACACAGGGCCGCGGCGTCCACGGTGACGTTGGGCCGGGACTCATAAATGAAGCCGATGACCCCCAGGGGGATGCGCTGGCGGCCCACCAACAGGCCGTTGGGCCGGACCCACATGCGGGTGACTTCCCCCACCGGGTCGGGCAGCGCCGCCACTTCCTGGAGGCCCTTGATCATGGAGGCCATGACCTTGTCGGACAGAGTGAGGCGGTCGATGAAGGCCGCGGACAGGCCCTGTTCCCGGGCCGCGGCCACGTCCCGGCGGTTTTCCGCCTGGATGCGGGCCTGCTGCTCTTTCAAAAGATCCGCCACCCGGATGATCACCCGGTCTTTGACCCCCCGGGAGAGGGCGGCCAATTTCCGGGCCGCGGTTTTGGCGTCTACGGCCATCCGGCGAATGACTTGAGGTATATCCATTGCTTGCTCCAATTACGCTGTAGGGGCGGGGTTCCCCCGCCCGTTCCTATCTATTCCGGGTTTCCTCTCCCGTTTTGATCTATTCTCATCTTTGGCTTCGGAAAGGCAGCCAGCCAGCGGTCAAAATCGTCTTTGCCTTTCGCTTGGGGGTTTTCCCGGTCGAGGTCCCACCGCCAAGGATTGGTGGCAATATATTCCCGGATGCGGTTTAAGGATTCTTCATTTCGGATAATGCGCTCATAATAATTGCGTTGCCAAACTGGTTTGCCCGGTGCTCCGCGCAAGGTATTGATGGCTCGTGACGAAAAGGTTTTTAACCCTCTTACGATTTCTGACAACGGCCGTGTAGGGGCGGGTTTTAAACCCGCCCCTACAAGGATGGTAATTATCCCATGCATATGATTAGGCATTATCACATAATAATCCGATTCTATATTGGAATAATGTTTTGGCAAATCCAACCAACAATCAACTACAATATCGCCATATTCATTTAACTGCATTTCTCCTTCTACGACCTTGCCAAACAGAGATTCACGCCCCTTAACGCAGATCGTGATGAAATAGGCCCCTGCCTTCGGAATAGTTATAATTTGGCAGGCGCAGCGCTTTGCGTCTTGGAGGGGATGTAATATCCATATTTGGCCCAGTGGTTTGGCACGAAATTTTCGCTATAATCGAACCTCGAACTGTGAAACCGCTGTGGCGTGTAGGGGCGGGTTTGAAACCCGCCCCTACAGGGCCTTCATTCCTCTGGCATTTCTGCTTCTACTTCCATGGCCTTGAGAATCTCCCGGGCTTCGGCTTCGTCCTCCGGGGCCACCATCAGGCGCACCCCCCGGATGGGCTGGAGCATGGGATACAGGCCCCCCGCGTCGTCGGCCAGGATCAGGGTTTCGATGCCTTCGGACTCCAGCAAGCCCGCGGCCATTTCCGCCTCCATGCGGCTGCTGAATTTTTCGATTACTACCGCTTCGTCGAGGTTCAAAGCCAATTCCTTTTATGATATCGATAGTTAAGTTAAAGATAATATTTTATCTATATATTTTTGATAGGCAGCCGGATTCCCATGCTGCAAATTTAATTCTTTAGCAATATCCTGAATTAATTGATGAAGCTGGGCTCCGTTATCACACCTAAGAGCGTTTAATCCTTTCAAAGGACCTTCTAATATACCCGCATCGCATCCAGGAGCCAAAAGAGGAGCGAGGTATTTCCGTGAGCCCCACCTTGCCCCTAACTCGAACATAACGTACGCTGATTGGAGACTTAATCGAGATATTATTCCAATAAAAGCAGCTGCATCAAGAATTTCGCGGCGCAATTGTTCATCAGTATCCGCCCCAATAGGAAGACGGTAGCCATCTACACTAGTGCACCTAATTTCTATATCTTTCAGATTTAACGCCGATCTGAGTAAATCGATGAGAGTCTCAGCAACTGCAACATCCTTATCGCTATGACTGATAAAAACTTTCATACTCTCAACCTCTTGAGCTATTCCAGGTTTAGAATATTCAACCGTAACAGGGGTATTGATGAACAAGTTTATCTCGGCTTCAGCAGCCTTGAGTATTCCTTGTAAGGGGAGTGATAATCTTTCAGGGTTTGAATATTGGAGCTTTTCCCCATGCTTTCTTAAAGTCTCTTCTAAAGTTTTAGTATGAAACTCAAGCCGAGAATTTAATATTTCCTTCATCTCGTCTGCAAGGGCTTCATTTCTAGACTTTTGAAGTTTCTCTGCAACATCTTTTAGAAGACTAACTAAATATCGCGCCCTGTCTTTTATATCTTTCTCATATTCTTCTTGAGTCAATCGAATATTTGCCCCGCTACGATATGCTCCTTTTGCTACTAGGCTTTCATATATATTTGATAGCGTTTCTTGAAGAAGCCGATCACGAGAATAAAACTCTTGGTCTATCAAGGGGTCAGCAAACTTAACTATGCTTGACTGCTCTTTCTCAGAGAGGGCTTTCTCAACAAAAGTTATTCCTGGATGTGTAATCGAGATGTAGCCATCCATCGTCGGGGAATTAATTAATCCTTCACCTTGAAGATATTGAACAATAGTCGTTGTTTCTTTTTTCGTAAAACCAAGATTTTCCCCAATATCCCACATCTTCTCTTTATAGTACCTATCGCCGCCACTAAGTTCGTAAAGATGCTTAATAAATTTGAAGCGCCTTTGCCTAATCTCGGAGAAATTGTCTATCATGTTTGTTTTTCTTCACTCGTTCCCAAGTTGCACTTGGGAACGTAAATGGACGCCAAGCTGAGCTTGGCGGGCAATGCGTTCCCAAGCACAGCTTGGGAACGAGGGGAAGAGCGCACAGGCTGGAAAGCCTGTGCCACCGGCCATTAGCCATCTAACTTAAGATATTCTTCCCCTATTCTTGCGTCTTTGCGCCTTGGCGTCTTTGCGTGAGCTATCTCAAATCTCCGGAAAGATCACCAGGTTATCCCTATGGATGACTTCGTCGTAGTCCTTATGGCCCAGGGATTGGGCAATTTCCTGGGATTGGCGGCCTTTAATGCGGTTGATGTCCCGGGCCGAGTAGTTGGTGAGGCCCATGGCGAAGGGCCGCCCCTCCGGGTCCACCAGGTGCACGGGCGCGCCCTTGCGGAAGCCCCCGAAGACCTCGACGATGCCCGCGGGCAGGAGGCTTTTCTTATGGCGCACCAGGGCCTGCCGGGCCCCCGCGTCCACCAGGATGGCCCCCTGGGGGGTGACGTTGTAGGCCAGCCAGTATTGGCGGCTTTTGAGCTTCTGGGCCTGGGGCACAAAGAAGGTGCCCACGTCCCGGGCCTTAAAGACCGCGTCCAGGATGCCGGGGGTGAGGCCGTTGGCGATGATGGTGGCGATACCTGCGGCCGCGGCCTTTTTCACCGCCTGCATCTTGGTGACCATGCCCCCCCGGCCCAGGGCCCCGGCCCGGCGGCCCGGGGCCTTTTGCAGCAGGGGGTCGTCGGTCTTCACCAGGGGCAGGAGCCGGGCCTCCGGGTCCTGGCGGGGGTCCCGGTCGTAGAGGCCGTCGATGTCGGTCAAGATCAGGAGCAGGTCCGCGTCCACCAGGTTGCAGATGAGCGCGGCCAGGTTGTCGTTGTCCCCGAATTTGAGCTCATCGGTGGCCACCGTGTCGTTTTCGTTGATAATGGGCACCACGCCCCACTCCACCAGGCTGCCCAGGGTGTTCCGGGCGTTCAGGAAGCGTTTCCGGGACTCCAGGTCCTCGTGGGTCAGGAGAATCTGGGCCACCTTCAGGCCGTGGGCGGCAAAGGCCTCCTCGTAGGTGTACATGAGGATGCTTTGCCCCGCGGCGGCCACCGCCTGCTGCTGGGGCATGCCGCTGGGGCGCTCGGCCATTCCCAGTTTGCGCAGGCCCGCGGCAATGGCCCCGGAAGAGACCAGGATGAACTGGCGCTGGTCCCGCAAGGCCGCGATCTCCCCCACCAGCCGTTGGATGAGGGGCTGATTGAGACCCTCCGCGGCCGTGAGCACCGCGCTCCCCACCTTGAGGACCACCCGTCGGGCCTGGAATAAATATTTTTGCCGCATTGATTTCATAAGTAATCGATTTGTGAAGATTTTCTGGGGGAAGGAGCCAGGGACTAAAGGCGGGCGGGGACGCCCGCCCTACGGGGCCCTGCCCCTCCCCCCACACTCCCCCTCCCCAACCCGCATACATATATAAACTAATGCCCTCGAAGGGATATGAGAGTGGGGTTTGAGGTTGATATGCTTACTAGTATGCCCTTATCTACAAATTTTTGGTAGGGAATTTTTGGGGTTAGCCAGATAGCAGGGTATATTTTCCCTTGCCACGGTATTCTCAGAGGGGAAGATGGGATTCCTCCGCCAGGGGCGGCGGCTCCAGCCGGGCGACCTCTTCCCAGAGGGCCTGGCGCAGGGGGGGAATGCCGGCCCCGGTCTTGGCGGAGACCGGAAAGGTCTGTAGTCCCGCATCCTGATAGGCCAGGAGCACGGCTTCCCGGGGAAATTCCGGGGGCAGCAGGTCCACCTTATTCAGGACCACCAGGCGGGGCCGGGCGGAGAGGGCGGCGTCAAACGCGTCCATCTCCACGTCCAAGGCCCGCACCGGAGCCAGGGGGTCTTCCGGGTTGACCTGGCTCAAGTCAATGACCAGGACCAGCAGCCGGGTGCGTTTGATATGGCGCAGGAAGCGGTGCCCCAGGCCCTTGCCCAGGTGGGCCCCGGGGATCAGGCCGGGAATCTCCGCCAGGATCAGGGGTTGTTGGATGACCTCCCCGGTCAGGGCCCCCAGTTGGGGACTTAGGGTAGTAAAAGGAAAGTCCCCCACCCGGGCCTTGGACGCGGTGAGGGCCTTGAGCAAGGTGGTTTTCCCGGCGTTGGGCGCGCCCACCAGGCCCACGTCCGCCAGGATTTGCAGCTCCAGGCGCAGCCGCCGCTCCTCCCCCGCTTCCCCGGGTTGGGCGAAACGGGGAGAACGGAGCCGGGAAGAGACGAAATGGGCGTTGCCTTTGCCCCCCCGGCCGCCTTTGGCCACCAAGAGGCGGGCCCCGGGGGTGAGGAGTTCCCCCCATAAGGTTCCGGTGTCGGGAAGATAGACGAGGGTGCCCAGGGGTACGGAGACGATCAGGGGAGGGCCGTTCTTGCCGTGGCGGTCCTGGCTCCGGCCCCGGCCGCCGGTGTTTCCCTGGAAGATTTTGCGCCGCCGGAAGAGGCTCAGGGTGCGGGTGCCCGCGGCAGCCTCCAGAATCACGTCGCCGCCGGCGCCGCCGTCACCGCCGTCGGGCCGCCCCTGGGGCCGGTGCCGCGTCCTTAGGAAACTGACGCAGCCGGCTCCCCCGGCACCGCCCCGGACGGTGATCTCCGCCTCATCGGGAAAGGATTTCAAGCTGAACCCTCAGCGAAAATCTCATGTGGAACAGCCGCCCTTGGCTGTCCATCCTGCATTTAGTAGCAGGCGGGGGCGCCTGCTCCACATTTTTATCAATAAGTGAACGACTGAGATTTTCGCAGAGGTCTTAAGCTGGGGGATAAACGCTGACCCGTTTGCGATCTTTGCCGAAGGCCTCAAAGGCCACCACCCCGTCGATCTTGGCGAACAGGGTGAAATCCCGGCCCAGGCCCACGTTGTTCCCGGGATGGAGGCGGGTGCCCACCTGGCGCACCAGGATGGTGCCAGCCAGTACCGACTGCCCGGCAAAACGCTTGACGCCCCGGCGTTTGCCCGCGCTGTCCCGGCCGTTCCGGGAACTGCCGCCCGCTTTTTTATGTGCCATGGTGATGACTCCTGTTTCGGGGGAGGGGGCCAGGCTGGCAAGCCTGGGTTACCGCCCCGCCCGCAACTTACGAAAAAAGAATCTCTTGAATCTGCAAGGCCGTATAGAGTTGCCGGTGTCCTTGCTTGCGCCGGTAATTCTTACGGCGTTTCTTTTTATAGACCAGGATCTTTTTCCCCTGGCCTTGCCGCAGTATCTGGCCCCGGACGCTGGCCTTCTCCACCAAGGGCTGGCCGACCTTAAGTTCCTGGTCGTCATGCACCAGGAGCACCTGGTCCAAAACCACTTCTGCGCCCCGCTCCCCGGGCAGACGCTCCACCCGGAGGACGTCCCCGGGAGAGACTCGATATTGTTTACCGCCGGTTAAGATAATGGCGTACACTTTAGCCTCCTGCTGAAATACCGATAGACAGTTAATAATATCTGGTTTTTATATCTTGTCAAGGCATCGGGGGGATTGCCTATTAATTTTTCCTTCCCGGGGCCGCCGGGAGAGCCGGTAATTGACAGGAATCCCGGACCGGATTAAGATAGCTTGACTCGCAAGCAACAGGACCGGACATGGACCCTTCACCGCCGAAAAAAACCGCCCAGGGCTACGTGGTCATCCACGGCCATTTCTATCAGCCTCCCCGGGAAAACCCTTGGATCGAACAGATCGAAGTGGAGACCAGCGCCCATCCTTATCATGATTGGAACACCCGCATCAATGTGGAATGTTATAGCCCCAACGGTTGCGCCCGGGTCTTCGACGGCCAGCACCGCATCCTGGACATTATCAATAATTATGAGTTCATCAGCTTCAACTTCGGCCCCACCCTCCTGAGTTGGCTGGAGGCCGCGGCCCCCCTGGCCTACCGGCGGATTCTGGACGCGGACCGCCGCAGCCTGGCCCGTCTGGGCCATGGCAACGCCCTGGCCCAGGCTTATAACCATGCCATTTTGCCCCTGGCCCAGCCCCGGGACCGGGAGACCCAGATCATCTGGGGCCTGAAGGACTTTTCCCACCGTTTTCAAAGACCTGCCGAGGCCATGTGGCTGCCGGAGACTGCGGTTAATCTCCCCACCCTGGCGGCCCTGGCCCAACACGGTATGAAGTTCGTGATTCTTTCGCCCTTCCAGGCTTCCCGGGTCAGACCCCTGGCCGGCGGTCCCTGGGAGCGGGTTCAGGCCAACACCCTGGACACCACCCAGGTTTACCGCTGCTATTTGCCTGATGGGGAGGGGAAGCCTGCCAAAAGGCGGTATATCGAGGTCTTTTTTTATAATGGGACGGTGGCCGCGGACATCAGCTTCGGGGACCTCCTCCAGGACAGCAACCGCCTGGCCGCGCGTTTGGCGGCAGGTTTTTCTCCCACCACCCCTCGCCCCCAGATTCTGCACGTGGCCACGGACGGGGAAAATTACGGGCATCATAAAAAGTTCGGGGAATTGGCCCTGGCCCACGCCCTGACCCAGTCACTGCCCCAGAAGGATCTGAAGCTTTGGAACTATGCCGCGTTCCTGGAGATGGCCCCGCCCCAGATGGAAGTGGAACTCTGCCTGGGCCCCACGGGAGACGGCAGCTCCTGGAGCTGCGCCCACGGGCTGGAGCGCTGGCGCTCGGACTGCGGCTGCTCCACCGGCGGCCAACCCACCTGGAACCAGCGCTGGCGGGGAACCTTGCGGGAGGCCTTTGACTTTTTAAATGAGCGCCTGGCTTTAATATTTGAATCACAGGGACAAAAGTATCTCCGTGACCCCTGGGAGGCCCGCAATGCTTATATCCAGGTGATCATGGAACGGAACCCGGAGACCCTGGCCCGGTTCTTCGCCCGGGAAGGGACGCCGGGCCTGAGCCGGAGCGATTGGGTGCCGGCCCTGATGCTCCTGGAGATGCAGCGCCACGCCTTGCTGATGTACACCAGTTGCGGCTGGTTCTTCGCCGACCTGGCGGGCCTGGAGACCCTGCAGGTGCTGAAGTACGCGGCCCGGGCCCTGCAACTGGGCCAAAATTTCACCACCGAGGTCCTGGAAACCCCCTTCCTGCAGCATCTGGAGGGGGCCGTGAGCAACGTCCCCGGCCTGGGCACCGGCCGCGACCTTTATCTGGAACGCGTCAATCCTCTGGTGGTGGACTTCCCCAAGGTGGTGAACCAATGGGCCATTTCCTGGCTCAAGGAGCGGGAGCGGCAGTGTCCCACCCGGATCTACCACTTCCAGGTGGAGACCCTGGAGCTGGAAGAAAAGGCCCAGGGGTCTTTGTTCATGGGGGCGGGGCGCCTCCGTCTGGCCTCCGGCACCACCCTGAAGAGCCAGGTGCTCAGCTTTTTCACGGTCTTTATGGGGAGCTACCTCTACCGCACCCAAATCCTGCCGGGCACCGCGCCCCAAGATTTCCATACCCTGAAACAGGAGCTCTTTCAAGTTCTGGAAAATACCCCGGAAGACCTGATCGCCTCCATGGCCCGGCGCCTGGGTGAACGCTATTACTCCTTCCACGACATGTTCCGGGATGAAAAACAGGAACTCTTCCAGGACCTGTTGCGCCATAATATGGATGAAGCCCTGGGCGTCATTGCCCATAACTTTGAGGAAGCCAGGCCCCTGTTAAAGGCCATGGCCGTGGAGGGTCTGCCCCTGCCCCGGCTCTTTCAGACCGCCGGGGAAATCACCCTCAATAATCACCTGGTGGCGCTTCTGCAAAAACTGGAAACGGAACCCGTCTCTGCCGCCATGGCTGACGACCTCCTGGAGATCATCCGGGAGGGCTCCATTCTGGGTTTGAAGCTCGAATCAATCCGGGGCGCACAAATTCTGGGGAGGATTCTAGACCGCCACCTCCATAATCTGGCGGCGGACTTTACGACGGTTAACGCCTCTCACCTGAAGCGGTTGGTGGTGCTGATGGGACAGATCCCCATGACTCTGGAATTAACGGAGGCCCAAAACTTATTTTTCTCCCTGATGGAGGAACGCTTCCCCAAGCTGGCGGCCCGGGCCGCCACGGATACCAGGGCCCGGACCCTCAGCCGGTTGCTCATCGAGCTGGCGGAAGCCCTCTACTTCAGCCCGGTGCGGTATTTGAAGATGTTAGCTTGAATTTGGGGGGAAGGGCCAAAGGGAGTGAGCAGTAAATTGTGAGGTGTGAGCATTAAAAGAAAATGGCTCGAAAGATCCGGGCTTTACTGTTCCGAAAAGTAGGGGGCGCAGGCTTTCCAGCCTGTGCGGATTAGCAAGGCGGGCGAGACGCCCGCCCCTACGCCATTTTATAATTCACGAGTGAGCCAACGGCCCTTGGACGACTGTTCCGAAAAGTTTTTTGTAGGGTGGGCACTGCCTGCCCACCATAACTCCTCATAACTTTTCATGATTTACGGGTGAGCCAGAGGCTCATGAGCAACTGTCCTGAAAAGTTCGTTGGCCCCCCTCTTTCTCCCTCTCCCCCCGGCGGGGCATAAGCGCTAACTTAAGAGACAGTTATGAACTGCCAGGTTTTTTAAAACATCTAATTGTAACAGCCTCTTACGCGGGGGCTCTCTTAAATCCTGGGAGATTTGGTGCCATTTTTTCCAACAG